>NZ_CCAS010000149.1 GCF_000612625.1 Neobacillus jeddahensis | reverse complement strand
CAGATTGCGTTTGGTCACAATCTTACTTCCGTACTATGAGGGCGTCTGACTTCTCCACTTGTATTGATAACTTCGGATTTCCCTTATATATCAACACCTAAAGTTAAAGTGGAGACCTCACGGGGTCATCGCACTTTCCTTCTGAACATACCCAGTACCATCACTTAATAAGTCCTTCTTAGTCGACTGGTTCATTGGCTAAGAAGCATTATAAATAGGACTTCCCGTTATTTTCGCACGGTCGCCAACTTATCCTGCCGTTGTACTTCACGCTTTCGCATTTGGGTCTGCTCATCCGACTACGGATCTCTCGATACTCCGCATCTCCTTCAGACACTACCTCACGATAATGCCCTAGATTAGTCTTCGTAGGTTATACCAGTATTCCTACGGGAGGACTTGCACCTCCGTGAGAATCTGCCTTCCAGGATTCGGAGCTTGTTATTACCGAAGTAACATAACTCAACCTTTAACAGTAGATTCATGCTTATATATAGCAAAAGGTGCGACTGCCCGTCGCAC
>NZ_CCAS010000148.1 GCF_000612625.1 Neobacillus jeddahensis | reverse complement strand
ATAGTATCAATTTCAAATGGGTGGGTACTATGATACAAAATCAACAATCCATGATTTTTAGCCCTTATATGGGTATTTATGATTTAGTTGTTCCAAAGGAAAATCTTCTGCGCAAACTTAATGATTTGGTTGATTTCTCTTTCGTTTACGATGAACTTAAGGATAAATATTGTCATGTTAATGGTCGAAATGCTATCGATCCTATTCGCATGTTCAAATATTTATTGTTAAAAACTATTTATGACCTGTCTGATGTTGATATAGTTGATCGGTCGAAATATGATATGTCATTTAAGTATTTTCTTCACATGGCTCCGGAGGAGCCCGTAATCGAGCCAAGCTCTTTAACTAAGTTTCGAAAACTTCGTTTAAAAGATGTAAACCTTTTGGATCTGCTCATCAATAAAACCGTTGAAATTGCCATTGAAAAAGAAATTATCAAAAGTAAATCTATTATTGTAGATGCCACCCATACAAAAGCTCGCTACAATCAAATGGCACCTAGAGAAATACTGATGGACCGTTCTAAGAAGCTGAGAAAAGCTATTTATCA
>NZ_CCAS010000147.1 GCF_000612625.1 Neobacillus jeddahensis | reverse complement strand
GGAATGACACAAGCTGCGCCGCCCAGCAACGCAGAGAACGCCTCTGTTGCACCGCTAATCCACCAACCCGCTGCAATGATGATAACCACCAATGCTTGCAGTCCAACAAACCGGTAGGCGATACCGCGAGCATAGCGTGTCGCCGAATCACCAGACGACTTTTGACGCACGAACCCTCTCCGCCGGAACACGGTTACAATTTTCGCGAGTATATAGATTTTCAAGGGGGGAGGCAAGGTCATATCAGTTATCAATAGGCTCGAGAGATAAGAAAAAAAACTTTGCGATATACGATTATATCGTATATAAAAAATTATCCGATACTATCGTAAAGAAGCCAGATGGAAATCGAACCATTATTGTATCAATACAACCCTTGGTGGGAAGACCGATTTTTTTTGGATTCCGTGGTCGATCGTAAGCAAATTTTATCCTCTTTGCAGCAGCTGATGAACACGCCCGAAATCATCCTACTCACAGGCTTACGCCGCGTCGGGAAGACAACTATCATGAAATGTCTGATTCGCTATTTGATTGATAAGCAAGCCGTGGCCCCTCAGCATTGTTTCTACGTTAGCATGGATGACTACC
>NZ_CCAS010000146.1 GCF_000612625.1 Neobacillus jeddahensis | reverse complement strand
GTATCTTCATCAACTTTTTGTGGGGAATATTATCAAAGAATCCCTTAATGTCACAATCGTATATAAAGTTGTAACCACTCTCAATATTCCAAGTGATAATTTGCATTACCCTTTTAGCTCCAAGATTTGGGCGGTAGCCACATGACCATTTATGGAAAATGAGTTCTTCACATTTTGGTTCCAGCACATTAACTACAGCTTGTTGGACAATACGGTCTTCAATATTTGGAATGCCCAGCGGGCGAAGTTTACCGTTCTTTTTGGGAATGTATTTTCTCCGTACTGGTGAGGGTTTGTATTCTTTAAGTCTTAGTTTCTGGAGTAATCTACAGAGATTCTCATCCTCGTTACTTGCGTAACTTTGTACTGTTTCTCCATCTATGCCTCCTGCTCCATTATTGCTTTCGACCTTTTTCCAAGCTGTTTTGAGTTTTCTATCGAAAAGAATCTGTCCATATACACTGTGCCATTTGAACTTTAGTTCTTGATTCAATGCTTATTCCACACCTTTCATTGTGCACATTCAGTTCGTTTCTACCGAGGTAACGTTTACTGTTGTCATTGCACACTTTTATTAATGTAGAGCCACGAGGTCGCTCCCCCTTCCGTT
>NZ_CCAS010000145.1 GCF_000612625.1 Neobacillus jeddahensis | reverse complement strand
AGAAATTATAGAAATCATAAAGGTTACATATGGAGGAGGAAGAGGGATTCGAACCCCCGCGCGGTGTTACCCGCCTGTCGGTTTTCAAGACCGATCCCTTCAGCCAAACTTGGGTATTCCTCCATTATTGGTAGCGGCGGAGGGGATCGAACCCCCGACCTTACGGGTATGAACCGTACGCTCTAGCCAGCTGAGCTACACCGCCAAATACATATATTATTGTAAACCTTCGACTGGTCGGGAAGACAGGATTCGAACCTGCGACCCCTTGGTCCCAAACCAAGTGCTCTACCAAGCTGAGCTACTTCCCGAAATATGGCGCGCCCGGAAGAAGTCGAATCCACAACCTTCTGATCCGTAGTCAGACGCTCTATCCAATTGAGCTACGGGCGCAAAACTTATATGGTGGAGGATGACGGGATCGAACCGCCGACCCTCTGCTTGTAAGGCAGATGCTCTCCCAGCTGAGCTAATCCTCCGAAAAATGGTGACCCCTACGGGACTCGAACCCGTGTTACCTCCGTGAAAGGGAGGTGTCTTAACCGCTTGACCAAGGGGCCATCAATCATATTTTGACAAAATAATAGCCCCAAAGGGGCAGTGCCTGGCAAC
>NZ_CCAS010000144.1 GCF_000612625.1 Neobacillus jeddahensis | reverse complement strand
AAACATGGTGCCGGCGAGAGGACTTGAACCCCCAACCTACTGATTACAAGTCAGTTGCTCTACCAATTGAGCTACCCCGGCAAATAGTTTGGAAAATTATTTATTTTGAACACGCCGTTTTTGTTGCCGTCATCCTGACCTCAGAAAGCTTATGCAAGTAGCAGCTCAGTCAGTATGCTGAAGATTTTTCAAGGGGCTTATTCGATCGTGCTCTACCAATTGAGCTACCCCGGCGTAGTTTAAAAATATATTTAAATGGTGGAGGATGACGGGATCGAACCGCCGACCCTCTGCTTGTAAGGCAGATGCTCTCCCAGCTGAGCTAATCCTCCGAAAAATGGTGACCCCTACGGGACTCGAACCCGTGTTACCTCCGTGAAAGGGAGGTGTCTTAACCGCTTGACCAAGGGGCCAAAAATAGAAATTCGACAAAATAATAGCCCCAAATTGGGGCTTAGCCTGGCAACGTCCTACTCTCACAGGGGCGCATGCCCCAACTACCATCGGCGCTGAGAAGCTTAACTTCCGTGTTCGGTATGGGAACGGGTGTGACCTTCTCGCCATAATTACCAGACTAATTATTGAGAGATCATTCTCTCAAAACTAAATAATGCAGAAGAAG
>NZ_CCAS010000143.1 GCF_000612625.1 Neobacillus jeddahensis | reverse complement strand
CAGGCCCCCTCCATTTTCACTTGTACTGCTCCTTCTTTTTCAACCTGTTTCACAGCCTCTTCTCTTGTGTCCACTCGTTTCACGAACAATGCTAAGACAAGGGCGACAATGTTGATAGCAAGGGCGATATAGAAGGAATATTGAATTCCTGCTAATAGAGCCTTCTGCGTTAATAAAGCCGTTGAAGATTCCGTCAAAGTAGTTGGATCGACGCCTTTCATCAGGTTCCCAGCTTCCGTTTTAGTAACAGAGTTCATGATCGTAACCAAAACAGCTGTACCAATTGAACCTGACACTTGCTGGGCTGTATTATTGACCGCAGTACCATGCGGATTTAAGCGCGTTGGCAACTGATTTAACCCATTCGTCATAATCGGCATCATGACCATGGACATCCCGAGCATCCGGATTGTATACGATAGGATAATATAGGTGTGACTAGAATCGACTTGTAAATGAGTTAACATAAAGGTCGAACCTGCTGTAATCAACAATCCCACAACCGCAAGCATTCGTGGGCCAAACTTATCGAATAACTTACCCGTAATCGGCGACATAATCCCCATGATGATCGCCCCTGGTAACATCATCAAACCAGAATCAAGTGGTGAAATACCGCGTACGCTTTGAACATAGGCTGGTGTTAAAATCATGCCAGAGAACATGGCGACGGCGTTGACAATCGCAATCACAGATCCTAGTGCAAACATCGGATACTTGTATACACGTAAATCCAATAAAGGTTCTTCCATTTTTAATTGACGAACAATGAAGACAATTAAGGCAATTCCACCAACGATTAACGTCGTTAAGACGATGGAATCGGACCAGCCATCAGAACTTGCAGAACTACAGCCATATAATAATCCACCAAAACCAATTGACGACAAGACCACCGATAGATAATCAAGCTTGGCATTTTTGTTTTGTTCCATGACATTCTCAAGCTTCCAAACAGCTAAGACTAAACTGATAACAGCTAACGG
>NZ_CCAS010000142.1 GCF_000612625.1 Neobacillus jeddahensis | reverse complement strand
TCAATAAATATATAGCTGATGGAACTGTACTCGACCTAATTTGGAAATGGCTTAAAGCTGGTTTCATGGAAGAGGGGAAGTATCATCAAGTTGACGCGGGGACTCCGCAAGGTGGTGTAATTTCGCCGCTACTTGCGAATCTCTTCCTCAATGAACTAGATTGGGAACTTGAAGCTCATGGAATTCATTTCGTCAGATATGCCGACGATTTTCTTTTGTTTGCCAAAACAAAAGAGGAAATTGTACGTGCAGAATCAATTACAAAACAAAAGCTCGCAGAGCTAGGGCTTGAAATATCCATCGAGAAAACGAAAATCATAGATTTTAACCACGATGATTTTGATTTCCTTGGGTTTACATTTGAGCACTGGAGGAAAAGAAAGAAAGATGGCAAACCATACTACATAGCTAAACCAAAGGATTCCACATGGAAAGACTTTCGCCAAAAGATAAAAGATAAAACAAAGAAATCCCTGACTTTCAGCAAAGAAGTTTGGGTTGAGCGTGTGAATCAAGTAATCCGTGGAAAAGTAAATTACTTTTTAACCCTTTGGAATGCGATAAACGAGAATAAAAAGTATGGAAGAGAATTTTCATGTTTCTTCAACGTAATCAAAGACGAATTATTAGCCATTGATGGCTATATAAGAAGAAGGCTAAGAGTGGCGATGATACATGACCACCCAAGTCAAAATAAGGGACATAAGATGAAGACAAAATGGGGAATAGAGTTCTTTGCCAAAATTGGATTAGTTCCAGCATTTCAATATTATTATGGAAAGCAATATGGACATACCATATATGACTACCTTCGATACATGAAGGAAAAACAAGCAAAGAAATATAATAGAGCACTACAAAGAGCTAAAGAACGTGGGGAAGAATACTTCACCCCGAAAAGAGTCCAGATGATTAACTGTGCACAGGGAAAATCAAAGCATTCAATGTAACATGTTGGTAAGCCGTATGCCTTAATAGGGCACGTGCGGTTTGATAAGGGGGAAGCCTCGTGAGAGGTTTCCCTACTTTA
>NZ_CCAS010000141.1 GCF_000612625.1 Neobacillus jeddahensis | reverse complement strand
CCAGCTTGTTTTTCACTACATTTGTTCCATCTTTTATCGCCGCTGAGGCACTCTTCAATCGTGTCACCGACTGCTGGCCTGCGGTCCTTACCATATTATCGATATGATTGACCCCTTCGGAGAAGCTCTGCTTAACTCCTGTCCGCAACCCGATTCCACCGATATTCTCCCCAAGATGCGCGAGTCGGACCGTGCTGCTGAATTTGGTCAAGCCACTGACACCAGGAACAATATCCAATGGCGCTAATAGTCCCCGAAACCAGCGTTCTCCTGTACCAAGCTCCCGGCCAGAGATCCAGTCTTTCCCCGACACGGCAGAACTCAATTCCATTGCACCATAGGCTGCCCCTAAGGCCAAGCCTGCTGGAGGGCAGATCAGTGTTGCCCCGACAATGACAACCAATGCCCCAATTTGCCCCCAGAATTCCTTGTCTTCTTGTTGGTTCCGAATCGATTCGTACTCAAAGGCACGCGTATTTACTATCGCCTGTTGATATTCTGCTTGCGAGAAATCCTCGTCTGGATTCAGCTCATGCCAGGCATCATATTCAAGCTTCATTTGTTCTGCATAAAAATTATCGCCACTAAATAAATCATCCAGGCTCACTTCGGTTTTGGGGACTTCAAACGATTGCGCTGGACCGTAACCCGCATAGACAAACTGTGTTTCCGTTACTCCGAGGCGATTTTCCGTTGTATAATTTGAAATCGATAAATCACGCATCGCTTCAACAAACGCGTCCATATCTTCATAAAAAGGCTGGTCAATTGTACGATCGACTATATCACCGACCTTGCCGGCAAAGTCATGTAAAATCTCGAAGTCTTCATACAACCCTTGATATTTACTCTTTTGACTGGTATGTTGAAATGTTATAACCCCGTCACTATCATAATTCGCTATTGTCTCCTCAGCATCCTCCAAATTATCACTTACATCTTTCAGATTATCGATCATCCCTTTGCCCCAACGCCCTAGACCAATCAAATCACCAATCCCGTCCTTCATCTTATCCCAGTCGGACGGAATATATTTTACATCCATTCGATCATACCCCCAGTTTTGCGATGATCTGTTC
>NZ_CCAS010000140.1 GCF_000612625.1 Neobacillus jeddahensis | reverse complement strand
AGGAAATCAACGTATTTTAACCGCAATCCTATCCAAAAATGACAAAAGACACCGAAAGGCAGGCCTCTCGATGCCTTTTTACAATTAATATTGAGAATATTCTTGCCTTCTTCTATAAACTCTATACTATTTTGGCTATTTTCTCTAATACAGATATATCATTACCAAATTTACACATTGCATCACAGTCGCACCGCAAATCATGAAATAGCAGATACGATATGGACTTAGTCGGAAGTGTTTGAATGGAGGGCCTTAATAATTGAGCGCGTATCTCCTTTTCGCGCTTTTCAGGTGCAACTAAATAAAATTGACATTCTTCACTCTGAATAGATAACAACAAATCGGTTAAGCGTAAAATACCGGAATAAATAGAGGTACTCTTTTCAACCTCAAAGCCAGCGATTACTTTTTCACTTTGGTCAAGCCATAATACATCTATTAAAGCAATCGTATCAGCCACAGAGGGAGAACAGTTTCCAATATTAAAATTCCTTAAGGAAAATTCACCTAATTTTTGATTATTCCACTCTCTTTTATGGTCATTCCTGGCGATCCAAATCTTGTATCCGAGTGATTTTCCTAAAAGCGCAAGGTAATACTGCATTTCTGTATGAGTATTTTCCTCAATCAGATCCTCAAAGACATCTTTTTGGCGCCGCCTTTTTACTTTTTCGATTTTTTCCATTTCCGTTTTTACAAAGTGTTCTGCATTATTTTCAATAATGATCCGATTACTTCCAATTTCGAATAAAAGTCCAGCCAAGGCGCCTTGATCTTTTGAAAGAACATGACGATATTGCTCATTTATTTGGAGCATTTTTTCACGCATTTTAAGATACTCTTCCCAAATGCCTAATTTAATCTTCTCATTAAATAAAAAATTGAACCCTTTTACGATTGCTGTGTTAAAAGGAGGAAACAGAGTAGGGTGTAAAAAATATAAAATATTTGCAACAGCTGGTCCCAGTCCCTTTATTTTTAATGAGTCTAATTGATAAATTTCCGCCAATACCTTTTCAGGACTAGTTGTTTCCAAACAAGCCTTTAAAAAACGACCAAATGCTTTTTGATTGTACTTATTTTCATAGATATCAGGGATGCGCAATTTGGGCTTCCAGTAGAATGC
>NZ_CCAS010000139.1 GCF_000612625.1 Neobacillus jeddahensis | reverse complement strand
ATCTTCGCTGTGGCAACGAAGAAATCTCGTTTTGGTAGGCCTGTTGAACTAAACTATGCAGCTATGATTTACTCTTTGGTTGCTCGATTAACGGAACGAATTCCGTTCATTAAAGATTTGGTGAAGCGATTAAAAAATGACATGGTTTTCCGTCTAGACTGCGGATTTTTGGTTTCTGATACTGTTCCATCAGAAGCTGCTTATTCAAGAATGGTGACAATTCTCTGTGAATCTAACGTTCTTGAAGATGTGAAGGAAACGATTGTTTATCAAGCCATTACAGAAGGATTTATCACCGATGATACAGTAGCTATCGATGCGACACACTTTGAAGCAAAAGATCAAGCACCTCCAAAAGAGGAAAAACCAAAAACTGAACCTAAGAAACGTGGGCGTAAATCAAAAGAAGAAAGAGAACAATGGTTGATTGAAAAAGCCGAACGCGAAGCCAATTTACCTCTTTTTGAAAAGAAAATTGAAGACCAGTTAGACGTTCCTTTAGATCAACTTCGTTCTGAAATCCCCCAAAACCCAGAGTGGGGTGTAAAGAAAAATAGCGAAGGAAAAAACGTATTTTGGTTTGGCTATAAAGCACATTTAGCTGTTGGAACAAAAAGCCAATACATTCTTCAATCTCTCTTTTCTTCTGGAAATTTGAATGACGGAAAAGCAGCGATTCCTTTACTAAAAGGAATCCAAGAACACGTTCAACTATCAACTCTACGTTACGAAACATTGGATGCAGGTTATGATTTCGAACCAATTTACGAACAAATTCACCGAATGGGTCACCAATCGGTTATTGCCTATAACAAGCGTAATGAGCCTAAACCGGAAGGTTTTGATAAACACTTCGCCCCTACTTGTTTCAGGGAACACTCGTATCGATATGATAGTTTCGACACAAAATACGAAACACTCAAATACACAAGACCAAAGGAATGTAAAGACTGCCCTTTAGCCAATGAAGGTCTTTGCCAAAAGATATATAAAGTAAAAATCACAACAGATCTCAGGAAATATACCGCACCAGCCCGAGGATCAAAAGCTTGGAAAACCATCTTTAAGCGTCGTACTGCTGTAGAACGTGTAAATGCTTATCTCAAGTTATACTTTCAACTAGACAATGTTCGTTATCGAACAGGAAAACGCTCCAAAGTTCATTTTGACTTAGTGACCTTAGTTTATAA
>NZ_CCAS010000138.1 GCF_000612625.1 Neobacillus jeddahensis | reverse complement strand
ATGCTAATCTGAAATAAAGTAAAAAAATTAGCACATTATTTCAGATAAAAGCCCGGATTAATTTGAAATCTGGAGCCTGAAATAAAGTGCTCGTTTACAAAAGTACAAAGTCTTTTAATTGAAACCGGCTTTACCTTTGTCAAGGAGCTTGAAACGGGTAGGCTATTTTCAGTGGTGAGAAATCATGACTAGTCTTGCTAACATTTTGCTAACGCAATTTCATAAAAAACGGTAAATCGACGTTAAAGATGTTACAACCAAGAATATCCCAAACGTTGATTTACCGCGCTTTTTGGACCTCTCGTTAACGATATTATACTCTCACAGCTTACGGACAGCATGATGTAATATAGCCTTTTACGTGATAAAATAATTAATAAGCATAAGGTAAACACTACTACATCTATATTTATCTGCCATCACCATCCAAGCCATGTGGAGTGTGTATCACAACTGATTTTAAAAGTGTAGCCCAAAATAAACAATTCCGAATTCTAGTTCTGATTAAACATCATCCCGGGTTTGATCCAATACAAATCCGGGCTTTTTTCTGGCATAATTCAATATTATCCAGCAGGATATTTCATCAGCCTCTATTTCGGAGTGAATCCTACCGAAACAATTGTATTTCAGGTTTTTTTAATATTTCACACGGGCAGAAATTTTGTCAGGAAATTATTTTGTGGAAAATTATCATGCATTTTTCTAAATAAAGAGGATTTCACAAACTCTCGGTCAATCATTATATATTCATGGCTTCTCATCATTGCAGTCTGAAAGAAGGCTGTAAATTTCGATGAGTTGTACGCACAAACCGACATTAGTCCCATTTCGTTTACACTGCAGTCTGCTGAATTTTCAAATTCCTCAATTTTCTTCGAAATGCCATCTTGGTCTTTCCACTCAACATGAGCCCAAGTACGGGTTTATTAAAAAAGGGTTCCAACAATTCACCGAAATGCTCAACAATATTGTGAATGTGAAAATCTTCATAACATCTATAAAAGGAGTAATTATCTATATAGTGAATACATTTTTTTCTTCCATTGAGAATAAATTATTTATCCTATTCTCAACATTTTTATATAAATAGGAATATATTCCTAATTATATTCGGAAGTATAGGGCTGAAAATGAGAATACATGGTGATACACAATATTCACTCTTTTAAAGATAATTAAGATATAAATAGTAGTAGATATCAATGAAAAAGAAATTCTACGGAGGATGCTATGGGGGTATTCTTCGTTTTTGTTATGTGAAAAATGTCGAGAAACGCAAGATGTTTGTATAGAGTCGAGAATT
>NZ_CCAS010000136.1 GCF_000612625.1 Neobacillus jeddahensis | reverse complement strand
CCCACTAGCCTTGCATAGGTTGAAAAATATTGCAAAAATGTAATAAAAAGTATTTACTGAACATAAAAAAACTCCTATTGTAGAAGGTATAGACCTTGTTATGTTCCCTAAACACACAAGTCTTCTACAAAGGAGTTTTAACATTGAATAATAAAAGTATAGGCAATGAAAAGCTAATTTGTCAATGCTTATCCATTCTACCGACCGAGGACTTTGATTGTCCGTTGATTGATTATGGGAAGAAACTAACTACGAAAGCTTTATTAAAAATCTTTGTGGCTGCACAACTAGATCAATGGCATTCGTACAGTCACATGGAGGAAAAATTAAGAGCACATCCCGAATTGCGAAAAGAACTTAATATTGAAGGCATTAGTGGTTCCCAATTGTGCCGGCGAATCAATGATTTACCAACAGAAATGGTTCAAAAAATGTTTGAGAAAGTTGTGGCAAAAGTTCGTTCTCTTACACAAGGATTTGAAGGAATATCAAAGGAAATCGGTCAATTAAATATCGTAGATTCAACAGAAATCCGCTTACCAGAAAACCTATGTGATTGGGCTTTTATATCCAAAGGACATAATGCAGTTAAAATGCATACTCGACTCGTAGTAGTCTCTAAAGATGTAGCTTTTCCAGATAAGATTGTTCCATCTACAGGAACCGTGAGTGACTTTGAAAGCTCAAGTTTCATTATTGAGGAAGACGAGGCCACATATGTGATGGATCGAGGGTACCCTTCCAAAAAGAATTTAATGGATTGGTTAGCGAAGGGCATTTCATTTGTGACTCGTATTACCAAGAACTTGGTTCTTTATTCTTTAGAGGAATATAAGCCAACTCATCCAATGATAAAACGAGATGCTAAAGTAAACTTTGGGATTTCTTATGAACCCGTACGGTACATTGAATTTGTAGATGAGAAAGATAGAATCTATCGAATTTTGACTACCCGCTTTGATTTAACAGACCAACAAATCTTAGAGATTTACAAGAATCGTTGGCTCATCGAATTATTTTTCAAGTGGATTAAGGGACACTTGAAATTAACGAAAATCTGGAGTACGAAGCCACAAGGTATCTGGAATCAAATGTTCTTAGCGCTAATCGCTTTAGGTATTTCGCTGATCATTAAGCTTCAAACCAAGTCAACAAAAACACCATGGGAATTCTTTCGCGTCCTACGGACGTATTTATATTTACCAGGCACAAAAATGTTAAAAGAATTAAATAGACTTCGGAAGAAGTCAAAGGGACGACAAAAGGTTCCTATACCAATAGATAAAGAAAAACCATCGTTTGGTAACGTAGCTATTGTGAAAAAAATAGTGAAGAAACAGCAGAGAAAAGTTGAGCGAAAATTAGGGAATTACTAAATAGGAAAAAAAAGGGAACAAGGTCATTTTAATGCCCTATCCTCCTTTTTTCTATTGAGTCCCAAAAGT
>NZ_CCAS010000135.1 GCF_000612625.1 Neobacillus jeddahensis | reverse complement strand
GGCCCACTGGCCTTGCATGGTTTTAAAATAATCCCATAAATTCAAAAAATAGTATTTACACACCAAAAAAAAACTCCTATTGTAGAAGTTGTTGACCTTGTTTCGTTCCCTAAACAAACAAGTCTTCTACAAAGGAGTTTCTTAAATTGACAAAACAAATTATAGGACAGAAAAAGCTTATTTGTCAATGTCTCTCCATTCTTCCGATGGAGGATTTTGAGTGTCCACTGTTAGATTACGGTAAGAAACTAACGACTAAGTCGCTATTAAAAATTTTCGTTGCTGCACAACTTGATCAATGGAGCTCATATAGTCATATGGAGGAAAAGCTACGAGCTTATCCTGACCTCCGTAAGGAGGTCGATATAAAAAACATAAGTGGCTCACAATTAAGCCGTCGTATCAATGAATTTCCAACAGAAATGATTCAAAAAATGTTTGTAAAAGTAGCGAGTAAAATTCGTCTGCTGACACAAGAATTCAAAGGCATCTCTAAGGGCATCGGTCGCCTAAATATCGTGGATTCCACTGAAATTAGATTACCAGAAAACCTATGTGATTGGGCATTTATTTCAAAGGGACACAACGCTGTCAAGATGCATACTCGACTAGTTGTAGTCTCAAAAGAAGTTTCCTTTCCTGATAAAATAGTGCCCTCAACGGGCACTGTGAGTGACTTTGAAAGTTCAGAATTCATTATTGAGGAAGATGAAGCCACATATGTAATGGATAGAGGATATCCATCAAAAAAGAACTTAACAGATTGGTTAGATAAGAATATTTCATTTGTAACACGAATAACTAAAAATTTGGTCCTCTATTCATTAGAAGAATATGAGCCGACTCATCCATCCATAAAAAGAGATGCTCTTGTAAACTTTGGAATTTCCAACATACCGGTTCGTTACATTGAATTTGTGGATGAAAAAGAGAGAATCTATCGGATATTGACCACACGTTTCGATCTAACTGACCAACAAATCTTAGAAATCTATAAGAATCGTTGGCTCATCGAGTTATTCTTTAAATGGATTAAAGGACATCTAAAATTGACGAAAATTTGGAGCACAAAACCACAAGGTATCTGGAATCAAATGTTTTTAGCACTTATCGCGTTAGGCATTTCACTTATAATTAAGCTTCAAACAAGGTCAACCAAAACTCCTTGGGAGTTCTTTCGTATCCTACAGACGTATTTATATTTGCCTGGTAGAAGGATATATAATGAGCTAAATAGGAAGAAAAAGAGATCAAAAGGAAGACAAAAAATCCCGATACCAATTGAAAAAGATAAACCGTTGTTTGGAAATGTTGCTTTGGTAAAAAAAAGAAAAAACTAAAAAGGTAAAAAAAGGGAACGAGGTCAAATTATCACCTTATTCCCTTTTTTGATTCTCTGCTTCAAAAATAGATGTAAAATTATTGAAATAATTCAATTTTTATACTTCTATGCAAGGCCAGTGGGT
>NZ_CCAS010000134.1 GCF_000612625.1 Neobacillus jeddahensis | reverse complement strand
CAAAAACCGCCCGGTCCTTTTTTGTTTAGAGAACATCCGAAATTTTGTACTCTATCCCATGTACTCCCTTATAATATTCCGGGTACATCTGTCCACCACATTTCTCGCATGAAAACATTGGCGGTGCCGTTGGATCTCCATCATCCATTAAATCAAAGTCCCTTACCACACTTAGTGGAATGTCCTCCTTCTCATGACACGCTAAACAAACAAAGCTGATGCTCTGTTTGCTTAACAGGTATTTGGACGGAGTTGGGAACGTTGGCTTCCTTTTCTTCCCTTTTTTCTTCTTTTTTGATTCCATTGAAATGGTCAATCACCCTTTCTAAATAAGCTCTGGTTGTTTGACAAAGGGCTACCTTGATTTCTAGCTTTCCATCCTCAAGACAGACTTCTCCCTTGTACTCATAGTAACACTCACATCTTGGACAAACGAGAGGGTCTTTTCTTCCACTTGCTACAATTCTTTCACGCCACGTCTGACGACGTAAGGTTTTTTTCACTTTTACTATCCAACGATTTGCCTTCTGTTGCCAAGCACACAATACTTTCTTGCACAGATTCTTTGACCGTCTGGAATACATTCCATAATGACGGATCGTTTTAAATTGTTCATCCGGAATATGACGAATTAAACGTGAGATAAATTCTTCCACGCTAATCGTTTCAGTTTTATCTTTTCCATCCGTTTTGTCCTTATATTTAAATGTAACATATTGACCATCATATCCCTCAATCCGATTGATACCAATCGCTGGTCGACGGATATAACGACCAATGTAGCGGAGTTGCTCTTTTACATTTCCTCTCTGTTTTGGCGCATGCACATAGAAGCCTTCACCATTATTAGTAAACGCCTTTTGAAGTCTTGGTTGAACCATCTTCTTTTCTTTTGCGGACAAACCCTTACGGATTAATTTTAATACTACCGTTTGCCATTGTTTTCGAAGCATCGTAAACGGCAAAAAATCATACTGTTTCCATTCACCTTTATTTGTTAACCCTCCCATTGTCACCAACATATGAACATGTGGATTAAAATTAACTCTCGACCCAAAAGTATGAAGCCCTGCAATAATCCCAGGAGTAACTTTTGCTTTCTTCTGAAAGAAATCTATTATTAATCTTGCAGACGCATCCATTAAATCTTTTAATAAATGACGATGAAGTAAAAATACATCTCGTAACCCCTCATCAATTGTAAAAATAACATGCCGATGATTAACTTGCAGAACATCCTCCGTAAGTAACCTGCTCCACTCTTCGCTCTCTCCAACCGAGCATGTTGTACAAAATCGACCTTTACAGCGATAGGGAACCTTTCGAACATCGTGACAACCCTCGCAAACAAAAAGTTTAAATCCTTTTCTTATATCCCCACAATCTCGAAATTTTTCTACTTCTTTGATTACGATCGGACGAATCTTTCTTCCATATTTAGTTTTAAATCTTTCCCAATGTTGATGTTGGTCAAAAAAAATACGTTTTAAAATATTTGTCTCCATACATGAAAAATACCACAGTATCAAGGACTGTGGCTGTGACAAATTTTATACTTTCTTATC
>NZ_CCAS010000133.1 GCF_000612625.1 Neobacillus jeddahensis | reverse complement strand
CTACTTTACCGCAATTAACCCTAAATTTCAATCGTCAAATTAAATTGTCAAATGATGGAGGTACCCTTTCTTCTGATACCGGTGAACTCATTTTTAGAGAATTCGATGAGAAAATAAAGTTTTCAGAGACATTAACTAAATACCTACAACTAAAAGACGAAAGACTCTACTTTTTTCATTCGAATGAAAACCTACTTCGTCAAAAGATTTATCAAATCATTGCCGGTTATTCCGAAGATGATGCAGCTGATCAATTAACGAATGATCCCGTGTTCACGCAAGTCATCGGGACTGAATCTTTAGCTTCCCAACCTAGTTTATCCCGTTTTTTTGCACGGTTTGATCACGAATCTATTGAGCAATTAAATCAAGCTAATCAAGAACTTCTAGACAAAGTCCATCAAATCAGAGATTCAAAAGCTCTTATCATCGACTTAGATTCAACACATGCCGATACGTATGGAAAACAGGAATCCGCATCTTACAATTCTCATTACGGAACAGTTGGTTTCCATCCATTGGTTGCTTTTGATGGAATGACTGGAGATTTTTTAAAAGCCCAACTAAGACCGGGAAATGTCTATACTTCCAACGGAGTCGTGGAATTTATCAAACCTCTTATCTTGCATTATAACGAGAAATTCCCCGCGATAATCCCCTTCTTACGAGGGGATAGTGGCTTTGCTGTTCCAGCTTTGTATGATTTATGTGAGGAAGAGTCGGTTTATTATGTGATTCGTTTAAAATCAAATGCCAATTTGCAACGTCTCGCTGATGAACTACATCCTGCCTCCATACCATCCGATACAACAAAAACAGAGATTTATTATGAGGAAACCGAATATCAAGCAAAATCTTGGTCTAAGCCTAGAAAAGTTATCATCCAATCTGTTCGCCCGGCGGGCGAATTGTTTTTCACACATTCATTTTTTGTAACGAACTTGATAGACGCATTTTCCCCGAAGAATATCGTGAATGCGTACAAAAAAAGAGGCACAATGGAGAACTTTATCAAGGAAGCTAAGAATGGATTTGGTTTGAATAAAATGAACAGCCATTCTTTTCAAGTAAATGAATCCAAGATGATGTTGAGTTTATTGGCATATAACCTAACAAATTGGCTTCGCACGCTTTGTTTTCCAGAGGGGCAAAAAAGCATACAAATCGAAACCATTCGAACAAGACTGATAAAGGTCGCAAGTAAATTAGTGAAATCAGGACGATCGCTTTACTTTAAGTTGTCTTCTAGTTTTGTGTACCAAGAATTCTTTTGGAAAGTATTACAGAGAATTCAACTGCTAAAGCTGGAATAAACTTGTCTGCTATCTAATTATCGGGCTGTGTTAATGTGCAATTTTAATCTTTACACACTGTTGATTGGAGTGGAGGGCGCTTGACTCCTGCAGGATGTAGAGGAAAAGTCGAGACCCCACAGGCGGAACGCCGAGGAGGCTCGACTTCCTCCCCGCGGAAAGCAAGCGCCCGGAACGGAAATCAACAAACAAATTTAATGCTGCCAATATTTAAAAACAACTTTTTAGACCAAGGGGATAGTATGCTCAAAAACACTAACATTTTAAGACATTCTGCCTAA
>NZ_CCAS010000132.1 GCF_000612625.1 Neobacillus jeddahensis | reverse complement strand
CATAGCCATCAAGCTAAGCAAATAATTTTCTATTTATTCAAAATGGACCTATTCTTTCTTTGAAACCTAAAGAAAGGTAGGTCTTTATTATGTTAAATCGCAAATTGAGAGTGGAAGAGGATTTTCGACTAATTTCTGATGAGTTGACCAAGATTTTTAGCCCTAATTTCCTCAATGATTTGGCTAGAAAAGATTTATTTCTTCAGCGGTCCAGCAAATTCGAACCTAAGGATTTTATTGCACTTTGCGGTTTTTTGAATCATCAATCAGGAAAAAAATCGTTAACCCAATTATGTGGTGTTTTAGCTTCTGAAAGAAATATTTCCCTTAGTACAGAAGGTTTAAACCAACGGTTTTGCGAAGCCGGAGTAAATTTATTGAAGGATGTTCTTTCTACACTCACTTTAAAACAATTCTTATCCGATCTTCCCCCAAGTCTTCGCCATGCTAAAATTGGCCGAATCCGAATATTGGATTCCACTTCCTTTGAACTGCCTATATTCTATCAGGAAAAATACTTCGGATATCACAAATCAGGTGTCAGGATTCAGCTGGAGTATGAACTGCTTAAAGGGGAACTCATGCATCTTGTTGTACAAGATCAGTTGGATAGTGATCATGTTTTTGCCGAAGGGATAATGAGTACCATCCGAAAGTTTGATTTAATTATTCGTGATTTAGGATATCTTTCTTATGAGACCCTGAGGTCGATTAGTGAAGCAGAAGCCTATTATATTTCAAGGGCTGCAACGAAAATACTTGCTTATGTCAAGGATGGAAAGGAAAATTTCATCAGATTAGACGTAGAAAAAATAATGGAAGAGATGGAGATTGGTGAGACAAGAGAAATAGAAGATATCTATGCAGGTAAGGGAAAACTGAAAATCCCACGCCTCATTTTATGTAAATTAACGGATGAACAGACAGAAAAGAGGTTGAAAAGGAGAAAAAGAAAGGAAATAAAAAATGGTGTGAAATTTTCACACCAAACCAAAAAGCTCGCAAGATTGAACATGTTCATTACTAATATACCATATAATGTCATCCCGAAGAAAGAAATACAACCGCTGTATTCTCTTCGTTGGCAAATAGAAATTTTATTTAAGGCATGGAAATCGATATACGAAATCAATAAAGTAAAGAAAATGAAAGTAGAACGATTTGAATGCCATCTTTATGGAACCCTTATTTCACTACTTATCACATCTACTTTAGCATTTAAAATTCGAGAACTTCTTTACTTAAAAAAGGAGAAAGAAATAAGCGAATTTAAGGCCTTCTCCATCATAAAGGAGTTCCTCGCCACACTTTACCAGGCGTTAATGGAAGGAGGTGAGGCTCTTTTAGCCAATATCGCGGTTATGTTTGAACAGGTAGAAAAAAACGGACAAAAAGCGAAACGATTGAAGAAAAGGACCCCTTTTGAGATACTTCTCGGCGTGTTCGAACAAAGCACTATGAAAACTGCTTAAGCGATTTTGTGAAAATATATATTGAAAAAAAAGCCTAGTTTTGTAGGCTTATTAAAGTATGCACTATTTTAGATTGAAATTAAGCATAGAAATAGAAATCACAAGGTTAGACAAAATTTCCACTATTGTCGAAAAGTTCGCTTGATGGCTATGGTG
>NZ_CCAS010000131.1 GCF_000612625.1 Neobacillus jeddahensis | reverse complement strand
CAATTGCAGGCCAATTAATATTCTACTTTAGATGAATCTTGCAGAACTTTTCATGGAGTCTATTTGGACATATTCTATGGCGGAATTTTATAAGATGAACCTTCGTATAGATAACTGCCTATAATATTTCCAAGCTCCATGCAAAGCTAAATTAATTTTTTGAGATATTGTGGTGACCTTTTATTAATCATTCCCGAGTGTTCAAATTAGCAATTAGAAATGTGCTCTTCATCTTTGTAAATTTCAGGTTATCTTTAGGAGAATACTAATGATTACACTATATATTAAAAAGAAAAAATTTAATGAGTCTTTCGAACTTAATGATATCCCCTTAGAGATAACTCCTGGTAAAATAACTCTTCTCTTAGGACATAATGGTGCTGGAAAGACGACCATTATAAAATCATTATTCGGGCTTTTGAAATTTGAAGGAGAAGTTACAGTTAACGGACACAACATATTTTTCAACTCTCAACACGATGTAGACTATTTTAAAAAACAAATTGCATACATACCAGATGATATTTCTTTATTCGATTATTTAGCTCCACGAGAATATTTCCAATTAATGGAGAGTTCTTGTGATGGTAAACAAGACCCTTCCTTTGTTCGTAATTTAATACGTATTTTTGAATTGGAAAAGTATTTGAATACACCTATCGTCAATTTATCTCATGGTAATCAGAAAAAAGTTCAAATTGTATCCCAATTAATAAAAAAAAGTAACTATATTGCTTTTGATGAACCAACGAATGGCCTTGATCCTGATATGATAATAATCTTAAAAAAGGTGCTAGTAAAGCTGAAATCGCAAGGGGTTGGGATATTATTATCAACCCACAACCTTCATTTTGGTCAGGAGTTATTTGATAATATAGTTATTTTAAGAGAGGGAATTATGAAATTAAGCACTAATAAACAAGAGCTAAATAAAAATTTTGGAGAAGTTTCATTAGAAGAAATCTATAAAATAGTAAATCAAGATTACTACCAATATGTAGAGGGACTTTTAAATGAGTTGGATACTACGAATAATTTATAAAATTGAAAATCCTAGAGTAAAAGCTAAATTTAAATACATGTTAATAAATTATCCATCCCACTTTCTTACAATACTATCAACATTTTTATTCATCTATGCAGTTTATGTGATATTTACATTAAAATCATTGACCAATATTCCTATAGAAAATGTCAGTATATTTTTTAATGTAATAAAAGTTGGCATTGGATTATCCTGTTTTTTTGTTGTTATATCTAGAAATAAGTTAAAAAACAATGAATATATGTTTTTCTATTTAAACTCAAATGCGAAAGCATATCAATTTATTCTAGGCACTGCCCTCCACTTGTATATTTTTTATTGTTTCATATTACTTTTTCTGTTTACTCCAGTATTAATGAACATATTAATTGAAATAGGAAAAATAAATATTTTTTTCATAAGTTATTTATTTTTTATTCTCACATTTATTTTTTTATTAACGATAACAATATGGACATTACTTAGTGTTTTTTTAACGAAAATAACTAAGAGTAAAAATGAAAGTCTATTTCTGAATGCTATTTTTTTACTATTGGTTATGTTTGGTTCTGAGTTTTTTATAGAAAATTATTTTAAAGATTATTTAATTG
>NZ_CCAS010000130.1 GCF_000612625.1 Neobacillus jeddahensis | reverse complement strand
TGAATTATTCATACCAACGTCATAAGTCAGGAATTTAGTTTAAATTCTAAAATTTTGTTTATGCATTACAAGGATTTTCACAATTTCACTTCCGAAAACGATATCTCAAAAATTCGGAGCAAAAAAGTACCACCTTTAGGCAGACTACTCCCTTGGTTGGTTTGAAATGTTTTTTAAATTGGATAAATGAATCGTTTATTCTATCTGTAGTTTCTGAATTCGGCAAAGCACATTCCAAAAGAACTCCTGATAGACGAAACTGGACGATAATTTAAAGTAAAGTGATCTTCCTGATTTCACCAATTTACTGGCAACCTTAATGATTCGTGTACGAATCGTTTCAATTTGCATATTTTTTTGTTCTGGTGGAAATGCCAAGGTTCGAAGCCAGTTCGTTAAGTTATAGGCTAGAAGACTCAACATCATTCTCACCTCATTCACTTGGAAGGAGTGGCTATTCATTTTATCTAATCTAAAGCCGTTCTTGGCTTCCTTGATATAGTTCTCCATCGTTCCTCTTTTTTGGTAAGCACGGACGATATTTTTTGGAGAAAACGCAACTTCTAAATTGGTCACAAAAAAAGAATGGTTAAAAAACAGTTCGCCCGCTGGGCGTACCGATTGTATAATCACTTTTCTAGGTTTAGACCATGACTTCGCCTGATAAATGGTTTCTTCAAAAAGGTATTCAGCCTTTGTGATATCTATAGGCGTAGAGGAAGGATGGTATTCTTCCGCAATCTGTTGTAGTTGAGCATTTGACTTTAGTCGAATGACGTAATATACTGACTCTTTTTCGCACAACTCATATAAAGCTGGTACAGCAAAACCACTGTCACCGCGAACGAATAATGAAGTCTCCGGAAATTTCTCATTGTAATGTTCAATCAGTGGTTGTATAAATTCTATGACACCATTTGAAGTATACACATTTCCAGGACGCAGCTTTGCCTTTAAAAAGTCGCCTGTTACGCCATCAAAAGCAACTAAAGGATGGAAACCAATGGTGCCATAATGGGCATTGTAAGCCGTCGACTCTTGATGGCCATAGGTATCTGAATGAGTAGAATCTAAATCAAAGATGAGTGCTTTTGAATCTCTGAACTGATGAACTTTATTGAGCAGTTCCCGATTGGCCAGTTCTAATTGTTTGATAGACGTTTGATCGAACCGTTTAAAAAAGCGAGATAAACTAGGCTGAGAGGCCAGTGCTGGTGTACCTAGGATTTGAGTAAATACAGGGTCATTTGTTAGTTGATCAGCAGCATCGTCTTCAGAATAGCCAGCAATCATTTGATAGATTTTTTGGCGAAGCAAATTTTCATTTGAATGGACGAAGTAAGCTCTTGAATCTTTCAAGTTTAAGTGTTGAGCCAATGTCCTTGAGAAGCCAATTTTCTCATCGAACTCTCTGAAAATGAATTCACCTGTATCAGAAGAAAGAGAACCTCCGTCATTTGATAATTTGATTTGACGATTGAAATTAAGCGGTAATTGCGGTAAAGTAGCCATTATAAGAATCCTTTCTGGTGGTTATTTTGTGGTGATTTAACCTTATCAGAAACGGGTTCTTTTTTCACTTATTTCATGCATTATATAATAACGTGAAAGCTGATTAAATGGGCGTTATTGGCCTATTTTAGAAAATCTGTGAATAATTCAGG
>NZ_CCAS010000129.1 GCF_000612625.1 Neobacillus jeddahensis | reverse complement strand
AAAAAAAATTCCCCCATTTTCACGTTTTTCGAGTCAATAGGCGGAATTTTTCCGTCTATTTATCAGATCGGGTGCTTAACCGGATCTCAAAACCGATAAGAGCGAGGCCAGGTACCGCGACTTCATGCTTCTCGTCTTTAACCTTCTCGACGGACCCGCTTATGACCTCGAGCCGATGGCTTCTTGAGCTGGACATTTCTCAAAGTCGAAACATATAAATTCTGGTGATATTATAATGAAGACTCCGTTTATCCTCATAACGGAGCCTTTCCCATTTTGAAGATAGCTAAGTTCCCCTATTACATTATCAATTAAATATTATAAATGATAATAACTTTGTAATATTAATTACCTTACTATTCACCAAAATAGGATATATAAACAAATAGTAATCTATAAAATCAGTTGATTTATTAAGAATGTTCTACTAAAAGACAATTGTTAAAAATCTGTCAATATTCCCTTACAGAATTTTTTGAAAATAATGATACGATATAATTATTCTAAACTATTAGGAGGGAAAATGATGAACGAAAAAGAACGGAAGAATCAGTTGGAGGGTCAAGACAAAAAATTGACAACAGCTTTTGGTGCACCCGTACCCGATAATCAAAATACGATGACCGCGGGTCCACGAGGTCCAGTCTTAATGCAGGATTTCTGGTTTATTGAAAAATTAGCTCATTTTGACCGCGAAGTAATCCCGGAACGCCGCATGCATGCCAAGGGATCTGGCGCATTTGGGACATTTACGGTGACACATGATATTACCAACTATACGAAAGCCGCTATTTTTTCGGAAATAGGTAAACAAACAGAAATGTTTGCCCGTTTTTCAACCGTTGCCGGTGAGCGTGGTGCTGCAGATGCTGAAAGGGATATTCGTGGATTTGCTCTCAAATTTTATACAGAGGAAGGAAATTGGGACTTGGTCGGCAACAATACACCCGTCTTTTTCTTCAGAGATCCGAAGCAATTTCCAGATTTAAATCATGCCGTGAAACGCGATCCGCGAACCAATATGCGCAGCTCCCAAAACAATTGGGACTTTTGGACATCCTTGCCCGAAGCACTCCACCAAATTACGATTACCATGAGTGACCGGGGGATTCCGAAGAGTTATCGGCATATGCATGGCTTCGGAAGTCATACCTATAGTTTTCTTAATACCAATAATGAACGGACTTGGGTGAAATTCCATTTCGTCTCCCAGCAAGGCATTGATAACTTAACCGATCAAGAAGCAGAAACCATTGTGGGTAAGGATCGGGAGAGCCATCAAAGAGATTTATATGAATCAATAGAAAAGGGTCACTTTCCAAGATGGAAAATGTTTATCCAAGTCATGAGTGAGGAACAAGCTCGACACATGCCATATAATCCATTTGACTTAACGAAGGTATGGTATAAAGGAGACTTCCCGCTGATTGAAGTTGGTGAATTCGAATTAAACCGGAACCCAGACAATTATTTTGCTGATGTTGAACAGGCTGCCTTTGCTCCAACCAATATTGTCCCTGGAATCGGTTTTTCGCCTGATAAAATGCTTCAGGGCCGATTATTTTCATATGGTGATACACAACGTTACCGCTTAGGGGTAAACCATTGGCAAATCCCGGTTAACTATCCGCGCGGCGCCAAGCATGTCCATTCCTATCACAGAGACGGAGCGATGCGAGTCGATGGAAATATGGGTGGTGCGAAATCTTATGAACCAAACAGCTATGGAGAATGGCAGGAACAGCCTGATTTCAAAGAA
>NZ_CCAS010000128.1 GCF_000612625.1 Neobacillus jeddahensis | reverse complement strand
CACTATTGGAGGGCATGGAGCACTTAAGTATCTGGTAACAGATCTTCAAGTGGTAGTATAAATTCAAAAATAAGACCATAAGCATTCGAAGAATATTTGTGTTAAAATGCTAGTCTGTTAGATAGTAAGTGAGAGGAATATATATGAATCAAATGCAAACTAAAACACCAAAAAATCTCTTTACAAACCTAATCAGTCTCATTAAAGGGAAAGTCTTTGTTATCAATGTGCTCTGTGTTGGCAGGATATTTTTTATCTTCGCATATCAATCATCTTCCACTTGCTGAACATATTGTCTCATTCTTTGTTACATTAATAGGAAGTGCCGTTGTCATTGCTGGTGCTTTAATGTTGAATAATTGGTACGAAGCTGATTTAGATAAACTAATGGAGCGAACTAAAAAAAGACCAAGTGCTACTGGAGAGTTCAGCAAGAAGTTTGTTTTAACTTTAGGAGTTACAACAAGTATAATAGGATTTTTAATATTGCTTTTTACTAATGCCGAAGTGTTACTATTTTCATTCATTGGTTGGTTTTTTTATGTGGTCTTGTACACATTTTGGAGCAAACAAAAATACTCATGGAACACGATTATTGGTGCCGTATCAGGATGCGTAACACCGTTAATCGGTTGGTCTGTGTTATCTAGCAGTTTTCAACTTATTCCTATGATGATGGCACTCATCGTATTCATTTGGCAAATGCCCCATACTTATTCCATCGCCATACGAAGATTTGATGATTACAAACGGGCAGGATTCGCCATGTTACCTGTTGTATCAGGCATCAAGAAAACGAAAATCCATCTTCTATTTTATCTTATCTGTTTGATTCCAATACCATTCTTCATGAAATCTCTTGGTTTCTTTTTCATCGGATTTATGACACTTTTAAATATCGGATGGATAGGTTTATCTTTAAGCGGATTTACTACACAAAACGAAGAACATTGGGCTAAACAGATGTTTAAATATTCCGTTATTCATATGATGTTATTTCTTATATCTATTATCGTGATGTCAATTTAAAAAGGACCCTGCCTCAAGGGTTCTTTTTATTTCTTCACTCTATATCCTAAAGTTTGTTCATTGACCAAAATTAAGGATGGTTTTTACAAAACAAACTCCCTTCTTAATCTTGTTATTTGAATCAAAAAGAAATAGATTCGTTCTTGAAGAAACCTGCCCTGTTAGGTCCTGCAAAAAACCATTTTGAACTTTTGGATGATCTATTTTATCGTTTTTGTCAAAATCAATAATCATTGCTTGGTCCCATTATTTAATAGGTTAAACATCTCTTAATATTTATCCACCAGTTACTTTTCCTTCCTTATATCTGCTGTACTTTTGCAACTCCTAATGCAAAATGATTCCATAGTACATTCTCTATAAACTCAGCTTGAGACTCTTCACAATCAATAATAAGAATAATCTCAGAATGCTTCCCTTTTAACAATATTTTTTTCTTATTTACAACCAATTCAGTATAAAGGCGAATGGCAATTCCGAGAACAAACCCACTAAATGCACCTATAAGCCCCCAATAAATGGGCCCCCATGATAATTTAAATCCAATACTCGCACCAATAACAGAAAAGGCAGTGGCAAGTGCCATTCCTATATCAATCATTGAAGTACCATCAGAACGATGAAGGGTATCAAAAAACTTTCGCTCCTCTGTACGATTGTCTAGTGGCACTGCATATATATTTTCTTTTTTTACCCCCTTTCTTTCTAAGCATGTAATGGCCATTTCTAAATAGGAGGTCGTTTCAAAGGTCGAAAAAATTTGTATACTCATCACTTTACTTTTTGTCCTTTTAGTATTTTAAACCCCATAGGTTGGTAATTCCCCTTCAAATGTCTCCTTAATTCCTTTTCAAAAAGTTTATTATTTTCAACTG
>NZ_CCAS010000127.1 GCF_000612625.1 Neobacillus jeddahensis | reverse complement strand
AAAAATGATCTTGGATTTCTCCAAGATCTGTTTTGCATTCATTATCAAAAATTCCAGCTTGCACCAATAATAATTAATAGAATAAATAAAACAACGATCAGCGCAAAGCCTCCAAAACCAAAGCCTCCGCAACCTCCTACGGCAGCAGGGTATGCAGGATAACCGCAACATCCATCATATCCATATCCATACATTAACAATCACTCCTCAATAATTTGTTTCTGTTCCCTATTACTTTATGAACTAGATGCTTGACCTGTATGTGCATTCGCCTATATGATGAAAGACAATGATATTTATGAAGGTGATAAAATGAAATCGATAGTAAAGAACTTTATTAACGGCATTTTAACAATTGTTCCGATTATTCTTGTCGTGTATGTGATTTATAAAACTTTCCTATTTTTGGACGGTTTATTAGGAAATTCTTTAAAACCATACTTCAAGGAAGATTACATCCCAGGAATAGGCTTATTGACAACGATTATTTTAATTACCTTATTAGGCTGGTTGTCGACAAAGTATGTAACCGGAAAAATGATTAGATTAATTGATCGTTTACTTGAAAAAATTCCTGTTGTAAAAACCATTTATTCTGTTATCAAAGATACAGTACAATCTTTCCTTGGCGATAAGAAATCCTTTTCGAAGGTGGCCTTAGTCATTATTCCAGGGACAGAAATGAGGAGTGTTGGGTTTATTACTTCAGAGCAATTAGAGGATTTTTATAGTCCTTTAAAGGACCATGTTGCCGTCTATATCCCGCAAACATTTCAGGTCGCAGGATTTACCTTTTTAATCCCGAAGGAGCAAGTCGAAATTATCGATGTCAAGGCAGAGGACGCCATGAAATTTGTTCTATCGGGTGGGATGACCTCTTCTTCAAAGTCAAAAGGAAATATAGTTGCAAAATAAAAGCCGCATGGTAGCGGCTCTTTATTTTGCGTCAAACAGGATTGAGAATTCTCCATATCCCTCTTCTTCTAGCTTTTCCTTCGGGATAAACCGTAACGCAGCTGAGTTTATGCAGTAGCGCAAGCCTGTTGGGTTTGGCCCATCATTGAAAACATGTCCTAAGTGGGAATCGGCTGATTTACTTCGTACCTCTGTCCGAATCATAAAATGGCTATGATCTTGTTTCTCTAGGACTTCATCTTCTTCAATCGGTTTCGTAAAACTTGGCCAGCCACAGCCTGCATCAAATTTATCAAGTGAACTGAATAAAGGCTTGCCGGATACAATATCGACATAAAGCCCCTCTCGTGTTTCATTCCAATATTCATTTCTAAACGGTGGCTCAGTACCATTGTTTTGTGTAACTTCATATTGAATAGGCGTTAATTCCTTTTTTAAATCTTTATTTTGCATGATCATTCCCCCAATGCCTTTCAATAAACCCTGCCCGGCCAGAACCGACATGGTAGGACTCATAATGGGCACGATTTTTTTTATAATACTGCTGATGATAATCTTCAGCCGGATAAAAAGTTGTCGCTGGCAGAATGGGCGTCACAACGGGCTTTGAAAATCTGCCGCTGTTCTGTAATGCTTGTTTTGATTGTTCAGCCAGCTTTTTTTGTTGATCCGTGTGGAAAAAGATAGCGGTTTGATACGATTGGCCGCGATCATAGAATTGGCCCCCTGAATCCGTGGGATCAATTTGCTGCCAAAATAATTCTAGCAATTTTTCATATGGAAATACGTCTGGTTCAAAAGTAATTTGAACGGCTTCATAATGTCCAGTTGTATCGGTGCAAACCTGTTGATAACTCGGATTTTCCACTGTTCCACCCGTATATCCAGACAAAACTCGGATTATCCCTGGTTGTTCATCAAACGGCTTCACCATACACCAAAAACAGCCGCCAGCAAATGTTGCTAATTGATGATTGTTTTCCACGTCTTCCCACCTCTTTTCATTTACATAAAAGTATACCCC
>NZ_CCAS010000126.1 GCF_000612625.1 Neobacillus jeddahensis | reverse complement strand
AAATCCATTGAGTAACCAGCGAAAGTAATAAGCGGAGTTTTATCTGTAAAACAAAGTTAAGCTAGCAAATCCACTAGTTGTGCCTTTTTACGCGCAGAACTTCCGATTGTCCCCTGTAAGAAAAGCGCAAGTCGCCCGTAATCGTCGATATAGAGAGACTTAGTCGATTGAAAATCGGCTTAGTCCATCTTAATGCGTACAGAAAGCGATAGCTTTCTGTAGCCAAGCACAAGACAAGCCGGCGGGAAGGTTGTTCTTTAACCTTCTCGACGGACCCGCTTGTGACCTCGAGCCGATGGCTTCTTGAGCTGGACAATTCTCAAATTCGAAACATATAAATTCTGGTGATAATATAAAAGAAAACCAGACCTCCATTAGGAAGCCTGGTTTCTATTTTTAATGATCGTGGTCACAATCGTCGTGGCTATCACAAGCCCCGCCGCCACTCTTCATACTTGCACCTGTTTCACCCATTAATACGTCTCCACCTGTTGAAACAATAATTTCATCGGTAACCGTATTAGAAATAGTGGAAGCAATCAGCTGAAGCAGTTCATTGACCTCTACCTGTGATTGTTTAAAATCCTGAACAACAGGAATTTCATCCAATTCTTGTTCAATTGTAGCAATCTTGTCTTCCACCTTTTTTAGTGCTTCTTGTTTTCCATAATGTTGAAGATTCACTGCTTGCTTTTGTAGACCCTTAATATCTGAAATTAACGTTTTTACCTTTTGATTTTCATGAATATGAGCTTCTGCTCGCTTAAAGAAGTCAACTTCCTCTGTTTCTGTTATCATGCGAGCTAATTCTGTTGCACGCGCGACGATATCGTCTTTTGTATATTTCCCCACTTTAATTCACCTCAACTGGTTCAAATTCTTCCACCATTTCTCCGTTTAATGACCATGTCCTTGCTTCTGTAATTTTGACTTTAATGATTTTGCCAATCATTGATTTTGGTGCGACAAAGTTAACAAGCTTGCTTTTTGAAGTGTACCCAGCAAGAACCTCAGGATTGTTTTTACTTTCGCCTTCTACCAAAACATCAACTATTTGGCCTTCATATTTTTTCATCGCTTCTAAAGAACGATCATTAACAAGTTTATTTAAACGTTGTAAACGTTCTTTCTTTACCTCCATCGGAACATTATCCTCCATTTTTGCAGCTGGAGTTCCTTCCCGTGGTGAATAAATAAAGGTATATGCCAATTCATAACCTACCTCACGATATAGAGACATCGTTTCTTCAAACTGTTCGTCTGTCTCGTTTGGATAACCTACGATAATATCCGTAGTTAAAGAAACGTTTGGTATCGCCGCCTTAATTTTTCTTACAAGCTCTAAATATTGCTCTCTTGTATATTTACGAGCCATAATTTTTAACACATCTGTAGACCCTGATTGCACAGGTAAATGGATATGGTCCATTAAGTTCCCGCCTTTTGCAAGAACTTCAATCAAATGATCATCAAAGTCACGTGGGTGGCTTGTCGTAAATCGAATCCGTGGAATATCGATTTTTCGCAATTCATCCATAAGGTCACCCAGGCCATAGTTCAGACCTTCTAAATCTTTACCATAAGCATTTACGTTCTGCCCGAGAAGGGTAATCTCCTGGTAGCCTTGTGCAGCTAATTGGCGCACTTCCTGGATAATCTCTTCAGGACGACGACTCCGCTCTTTCCCGCGAGTGAAAGGAACAATACAATACGTACAGAATTTATCACAGCCATACATAATGTTTACCCAAGCCTTAATTTTCCCACGGCGAACTTTTGGAAGGTTTTCGATAACGTCACCTTCCTTAGACCAAACCTCAACCACCATTTCTTTAGACATATACGCTTCATGCAAAATGTTTGGCAGACGATGAATATTATGAGTACCAAAAATCATATCCACTTGATTATAGGTTTTAAGAATCTTATTAACTACAGATTCTTCTTGTGACATACATCCACAAACACCTATAAGGAGGTCAGGCTTTTCTAACTTCAAATGCTTTAAATGTCCTAATTCACCAAACACTTTGTTTTCTGCATTCTCACGAATTGCACATGTATTCAAAAGAATTACATTTGCCTCTTCTGTGCTATCAGTAGGTTCATACCCTAAAGCT
>NZ_CCAS010000125.1 GCF_000612625.1 Neobacillus jeddahensis | reverse complement strand
AATTAGCATCTTTATTTTATTTTTTTCGATGACAGGTATTTTAGATTTTCCATATATTCCATCAAAAGTAGCAATTACATCATTTATCCTTTCTATCATATTTTCAGTTTTAGCTTTAAGAAAGTTATTTGGAAAGATATTGTTAGTATTTAACATATGCCTAATGCTATTTATGATTATTTTTGGACCATAAATAATGTTATTAATCTAACGGGGCGTTTCTACAATATGAGTGGAGTGCCTTTTCCTATTTTACTAATGTAAATTCCCCCAAATATGCTTTGAAAAAAGTAAAAATGGATGCCCTGTGACCGCTTGAAAGAGATGACACAGTTTTTGCTTGATAATTTGGGACACTTTTTTCCAGTTAAAGTCTTTTCATTTTTACATGGAAGGGCGTGTTGATAGTCTTAGTCAATCATGAAGCCCATTCTTTGGCTGTTCCAAGGAATTAATTTATGTATGTCTTTGCAGTATCAATACTCAGAAAAAATGTATATTTGCTAATATTTATGCATATTTGGGAAGTTATGCTTGCTGCACTAACGGGAGGTTAGTTGAAGAAGGATTCCTTAATTCTTTTATAGAATTACAGTTAGTGGCAGTAAGTAACGTGCAAATTTGAGGAGAAGAATTATGGAAATATCATTGATTAGACACGGTAAATCACAACTAACTGAAAATGATAAAATAACTGGTTTGGAATTTAAGAAGTGGGTTGAAAAGTATGATTGCCTTGGAGTGTTTGAAGAGTCAACATATCCCTCGGAAACCCTTGAAAAAGTTTCAACTGCAAATATCATTATTACGAGTGAATTAAAAAGGGCTATTGAGTCAGCAAGATTATTAAATCCAGGAACGAAAATCATTTCTGACCCTTTATTCCGAGAAACTGAGTTACCTTTTAATTCATCACAATTATTTAATGTAAAGTTAAAGCCAAGTATCTGGGCGATTGTATTAAGAATACTATGGTTCAGTGGCTATTCAAACGAGTGCGAGTCTTTGAATCAAGCAAAATTTAGGGCAAATAAGGCATCACAACAGTTAATTGACTATGCTAATGAATATAAATCAGTGGTATTAGTTGGACACGGTTTTTTTAATATGTTAATTGCTAAAGAGTTACAGAAAAAGGGCTGGAAAGGTACGAGAAAAAGGGATGCAAAGCATTGGAATTGTATGACATTTTCCTTGTTCAACTAACAGTTGCAAGAGTTTAAGGTGGGATTGCTGCAGTGGTCTCTTTTCTTATTGTGCTAACGAATCAGGTTACTTCAAGCAGGCTTAAATGGAATTTGGAAAATTGTGTTATTATAAATAGAGATATTGGGAGGGGAGATATAAAATGAAATTTTTCATAAATTTTTTGCCTTTGCTTTTAGTGATTTTAGGGGTTCTAAATTATATGTATTTTGCTAAAGAGATTGTTTCAACTGTTGTACTTTTAGCTCTTGGTGTTATAGTGTCGATATTCAATCTGATTAAAAAGAAATATACGATTGCTTTATTAAGTATTGCAATTGTTATAGGTTTGGCAGGATTATTTTTACATCTGGTTAATTCGGGCATATAAAATTTTCTTACTTAAAGTAACGGGTGCTTAAGTTAAAAATGGGATGGCGGCGGTTTGAGAAACCTTAAAACTCTTACGATATCGATTGCCTTTATCTACAAATGCCTGAACTTGACTTTCCCCTTTTGAAACATCCAGACCAATGATGAATTTCATTCTAAAGTCTCCTCCTTAACTCGTAATTTGCCAGTAACCCCTAATCCTCCATGCAGTATCACAGCTTCGCTTGTTATACGAGATCTAAGTCCCAACCAGCCTTAATCAAGTTTCTACAAGTAGGGGACGAACCGTTTAGCTGACGGGGTCAAAGCCCCACGGGCAGTTACGTCTACCCTGGCTACTGATATAAAAAGACCAAAATAAATAAGGTCAACCAGAAATATTTTCTTATCTGTCCAAATTGTCGAATAAAAAGTAAAAACCTCGTTGTATAATGACGAGGTTTTTAATGTGAACGGAATATTATTCTGTTAGGTCCCTTTTAAGAGGCGAAAAGTTGACATCCAATAAACAATGTATTGTCCTACACCTAACGCTCCAATACTTAATATCGGAACGAATATATTTTTTGAAAATATAGTACAAATGAACGTAA
>NZ_CCAS010000124.1 GCF_000612625.1 Neobacillus jeddahensis | reverse complement strand
TAAAGTAGGGAAACCACTCTCGTGGCTTCCCCCTTATCAAACCGTACGTGCCCTATTAAGGCATACGGCTTACCCATATGTTACAATGTTTTATCAAGAGGATGCATTCCAGGCATTTTGCATCTTTTGGATTCGATAAGGAGTAAAATACTCTTCACCTTTTTCTTTTGTTCGTTTAATCAAGTTTTGTTGTTTCCGTTTTCCTCTTTCTTTCATCTCTTCGAGATATTGTTCAAGAGTATAGCCAAAGGCTTTATTGAGATACAACCAATAACTTGGTATTAGTTTGATTCCAACGAAAAAGCTGTTATTCCATTTATACCGCATCTTTTGTTCCTTCTTTTGATTTGGATGCTTATGTGTAAATGCGACCCGCAATCTTCTCCTTATGTAACCATCCATACCTAGAAATATTCTTCTCATCCATCTAGTGATACAACGACTCTTTTGTCCTAATTCTTCATTAGCCTTGATGGCTTTTATTATTGTCACGTAGTAATTGACTTTTCCTCGAATTATTGGATTGACTCGGTTAATCCATTCTTCCTTACTTAGAGTTAGGGTCTTTTGTGTCTTAGCTTTAATCTTTAGTCGGAAGTCTTTAATGGACCCTTCCTTAGGAGTTACATGGAAAACTGGTTTCTTATCTTTCTTTCCTGGTCTCCAATGGTGAAAGGTAAATCCCAAAAAGTCAAAGTCATCCTTCTTGAAGTTGACTATTCTTGTTTTCTCTTTTGATATTTCTAAGCCTAATTCAGTCAATTTTACTCTGGTGAGGGTTGACGCCTTTTCGATAGCTTCTGCTGATTTGGCAAACAATAAAAAGTCATCTGCGTATCTTACAAACCGAATTCCATGCAAATCCCATTCCCAATCCAACTCATTAAGATATACATTCGCAAGCAAAGGTGAGATTACGCCGCCCTGAGGTGTACCATAGTCCGAGTGTATCAGTTTTCCTTCTTCCATGAATCCAGCTTTAAGCCATTGTTCTACCAAACCTAAGACCGTTCGGTCTGATACATATTTCTTTAAAATTCCTACCAGTTTCTTGTGTGGGATATTATCGAAAAACCCCTTAATATCGCAATCATAAATATGATTGTATCCCTGTTCAATGTTCCATAGGATGATTTGTAGGGCTCTTTCAACCCCTCTATTTGGTCTATAGCCTACAGACCAATTGTGAAATAGATAGTCTTCGAGTTTTGGTTGAAGTACATTTACTACACTCTGTTGGACTATACGGTCTTCGATTGTTGGAATACCTAGCGGTCGCTTCTTTCCGTCTTTCTTTGGGATATATACTCTTTTTACTGGCTGCGCTTGGTATGTTTTAGTTTTCAGTTTGCTTAAAAGTGAAAAGATATTATTCTCTAATTTAGCTTCGTAAGTTTCTATGGTTTCCCCGTCGATTCCTCCTGCACCTTTGTTAGCTTTTACTTGTTCAAAGCTTTGGGTTAACTTTCGGTCGAATAGGATTTGTCCATATACACTGTGTAATTTAAATTTCCACTCTTGATTCATTGCTTATTCCACGCCTTTCCTTGATGTACTTTCAGATGGTTTTACCTCAGTAACATAACTGTTAGCATTACATCTTGTTCATGGCTTGGAGCCATAGGTCGTTCCCCTTCCGTTCACTTGATGTTATGGTCATCAAGTTACTCCCGTACTATGAGAACGTCTGACTTCTCCACCCGTTCTTCGTCACTTCGGATTTCCCTTATAGACTAGAACCCTGCCTGTTCGGTAAGGTGGAGACCTCACGGGGTCATCGCATTTCCTTTCTAGACATACCCTGCACCATCACGAAATAAGCCGCATTTTCTCGGTCTGACTTCTAAAGAAAATGCCTTTTGAGTGTGCTTCCTCACTTTTCGAAAAGTCGCCAACTTATCCCGCCGCCGTGCTTCACACTTCTTGCATTAGGGTCTATCTATTCGCCTACGGATCTCTCGATTTTCCGCATCTCCTTCAGACAATACCTCACGGTATTGCCCTAGATTAGGCTTCCCAAGCTAGGTCAGTCTCCTTGGGGATGGATTTTCACCATCTAGGATTCAAATTCATTATCCTCATCCAGTCGTTTCATCGAAATGACGTCTCTGTTAGATAAAGAAAAGAAGAGTGTTGACTGAGTCAACACTCTATGCGACTGCCCGTCGCACAAAAA
>NZ_CCAS010000123.1 GCF_000612625.1 Neobacillus jeddahensis | reverse complement strand
CGTAAGCCCGAAATATAAAAAAGAAGCGCACCTTTTTGGTCCGCATGGCAAATAACCGTTTATCGTGATTTCTTTAATCAGATAGACGGTTATTTTAGTTGCCACATTCTGCCTGTATCATTTTCGACCAGGGCATGTATTGATTTAAAACTTCCGGGTTTTGATAGATATCTAGATTCGGTAAATCTGTCAGTAACTTCAAAAGATAGCGATAGAAATCCACATTGTTTGCTTTTGCAGTTTCCGCGATACTTAAACAGATAGCGTTGGCTTTTGCTCCGGCTTCGCTAACAGAGTGGATCCAGTTTTTTCGACCCACAACACTCGGGCGTATTGCATTCTCCGCGGGATTATTGTCCAATTCAATTCGTCCATCGTACAGGAATGCCTTCAGTCCGTTTGCCCTGTTCAATGTGTATTCAGCTGCTTTCGCAAGTGCATTTTTGCCGTAAAATGGTGATGTTTCTACCCATTCAAGGAATTTATCTACAATTGGCTTCGAATATTTCTGGCGCTCTTTTCGTCGCTTACTCGGAGACAAATGTCTAAATTGCCTTTCAAGGCGGTACAAATCGTCACAGTAATTCACACCGATTTGCCCATTTTTGCTGTCTGCCTTTAGCCAATAACGCCGAACATGCGCAAAGCAATTTGCGAAGGTAACGCCTTTCAATTTATCATAGGCGGAATATCCATCACAAATAATCGTTCCGGAAAAGCCTTCAACGAAACTTTCAAGGACAGATCGGGCACGTGACAATGAACTATGGAAAAGTGTTATTATAGGCCCTTGGCTCGGTACACTTCGAAACACCCAATTATAAGCATTGGTTTGCCCAGATTTCCCGTCGGATCGATTGATAATTTGAGCATAAGTTTCATCGATATGCAAAACGGATTTAACCATCATTAGTTGTTTCATCCGTTCATAAATAAGGGATAACCAATCATGTGCAGCTCGAATAACCCAGTTAGAAAGATTCTTATCATTGGTATTCAATCCATAGCGAACCCATTCCTTTACCTGACGGTAAAGCGGTAAATATTGTGCAAATTTATCATAAATAACTTTGGCAAGGACGCTTGGACCTGCGATACTGCGTTGAATAGGAGCCTGTGGAGCCTTACCACGTTTAATTTGCGCTTTCTGAAATGCATCATCTTTGCAGTTTTTACATTCATAAGCGTGTTCAATATGTTGAACTTTCTTCATTCTTGCGGGAATGAATTCTGCTTCTTCGCGTACGACGGTGCTACCAATTTCAATCATTGGTCCCTGGCAACAGTCACAAGTCGTATTTTTTGGATAATGGTGAACAGCTTCTACTTCAATACCATCATGCAATGAATCATTACGCTTTTTCTTTTGGACTTTCCGTACAACAGTATAAGAAATTGACTGTTGGCTTTGTTCTTCTGTGGGCTCAGGTTCGCTAAAAGACTGATCATCATCAAATAATGAACTTTGTCCTTCTGGCGCATTATATTTAGCCTTTTCAGTTTTGGAACCAAATAATTGCTTATTTAAATGGCGAAGTTGTTCGGTTAACGCTTCAATTTGCTTAGCCGATTGATCTAGCTTTTTGGATAGATCTTTGTTTTGAAGATTCGAATAAGCCAATTGTTCTTCAAGAAGTCGAATTAATTTTTCGTATTGATTCCCGTTATTGAAAGGAGTATTAACCACAAAAATTCACCACTTTTCGCACATATAAGTTAAATATATTATACCATTTTGAACGAGTTAAGTGAAGGTGGAAACGGCTTTAAATCAACGTTTCCAACTAATTTAGAACACTCCTTTCGGTGACTTTTGAATAGCTTTTGGTTGCTGGATTGATAGTCCTTCTAGCAGCCAGCGAAGGGTCTGCTGGGAAAGTTTGCGTACTTCATTTTCATCTTTAGGCCATTGAAGCTTTCCGTTATCCAAACGCTTATAAAGCATGGCGAAGCCATCCCCATCAAAATATAAACATTTATAGCGGTCCTTGCTCCATCCAGAAAATAAGAAAATAGAATCACTATAAGGGTCCAGATTAAAAGAATCCTGAATCAATGTTGCAAGGCCATCAATGCCCTTTCTCATATCCGTTTTACCACAAATAATAAAAATGTTTTTAACTCCTGTAAAGTCGTGCCTCATAGATGTTTCAACTCCCTCATAACAGTTTGGATGATGCGCTCGTCTATGCCGTTAAAGAAGGAGATTTCAGTAGTTGCCGTCTTGATCGTACAAGCTGCGTTCGAGGAGAGCGTCGCCTGTGTAATTGGGGAAGTATTTTTATCTTCGGTCTGTAATGTAACGGGGACGATAGTTAATTTTTGTTGCGACATAGAAAAACACCTCCCTTTATTTGATACTTGTATCGTACCAAAGAGGTGCTGGTAATTTGTATGCGTTGTTTGAATGGGGGCTTAC
>NZ_CCAS010000122.1 GCF_000612625.1 Neobacillus jeddahensis | reverse complement strand
AAAAAAAATCCCCCCATTTTTACGTTTTTCGAGTCAATAGGCGGAATTTTCCCGTCTATTTAGGCTATTTTTGATGATAATTCCTAAATAGGCGGAATTTTCCCGTCTTTTTATCAGATCGGGTGCTTAACCGGATCTCAAAACCGATAAGAGCGAGGCCAGGTACCGCGACTTCATGCTTCTCGTCTTTAACCTTCTCGACGGACCCGCTTGTGACCTCGAACCGATGGCTTCTTGAGCTGGACATTTCTCTAAGTCAAAACTTATGCTTTCTTATCTTTTAAAAAAATAGGAATTACTTTTTCAAATTAGGAGATGATAGGAAACGGTTCAACACTTACCAGAACCATCCAACCTTGGGATAATCTTGACATGAAGAAAAGAGGCGTTGACATGGAAAATCAGGAAACAAATATTGAACATGATGACACATTAACCAACCGGCAGGGTCATCCAATCACGAATAATCAAAACCTCAGAACTGTGGGTAATCGCGGTCCTAGTACGCTTGAGAATTATGACTTCATTGAAAAAATTAGTCACTTTGACCGAGAACGTATTCCCGAACGTGTCGTCCATGCCCGCGGAGCCGGTGCACATGGTTATTTCGAATCCTATGGTACGGTAGGGAATGACCCAGTTTCCAAGTATACTCGTGCCAAATTATTTCAGGAAAAAGGGAAGCAAACGCCGGTTTTTGTTCGTTTCTCCTCAGTCATTCACGGTGGCCATTCTCCAGAAACCCTACGCGATCCACGTGGATTTGCTGTTAAATTTTATACCGAAGATGGCAATTGGGATCTAGTCGGGAATAACCTGAAGATTTTCTTTATCCGTGACGCCGTAAAATTTCCCGATATGATTCATGCCTTTAAGCCTGATCCCATTACCAACTTGCAAGACAATGAGCGATTCTTTGATTTTTGTTCAAATTCTCCAGAAACCTTCCATATGGTCACCTTTGTCTATTCTCCATGGGGAATTCCAGCCAATTATCGAATGATGCAGGGCTCTGGGGTGAATACATATAAATGGGTTAATCAAGAAGGAAAGGCCGTTTTGGTGAAGTATCACTGGGAACCAAAGCAAGGTATAAAGAACCTAACTCAAAAGGAAGCAGAAGAAATTCAAGCAAAGAATTTTAATCATGCAACCCAAGATTTATATGATTCAATTGAACAGGGCGACTATCCAGAATGGGAGTTTCTTGTCCAAATTATGAGCGATGATGACCATCCTGAATTAGATTTTGACCCACTTGATGATACGAAATTATGGCCTGAGGATAAGTTCCCGTGGCTGCCTGTTGGGAAAATGGTCTTAAACAAAAATCCCGAGGATTATTTTGCTGAAGTTGAACAATCTGCCTTTGGTACTGGCGTGCTTGTGGATGGTCTGGATTTCTCTGATGATAAAATGCTGCAAGGACGGACGTTTTCCTATTCTGACACCCAGCGTTACCGTGTTGGTGCCAACTACCTGCAGCTTCCGATTAATGCCCCTAAAAAACGAGTAGCAACCAATCAACGCGGCGGACAGATGCAGTATAAGGTGGATCTTGCACCTGATCAAAATCCCCATATCAATTATGAACCGTCGATCCTTGGGGGATTAAAGGAAGCTGTACAAACGGGTAAAGAATACACTCCTAACGTGGAAGGCAATCTCGTCCGCCAATCGATTGACCGAACAAGTAATACGAAGCAAGCCGGTGAAACTTATCGGCAATTTGATCAGTGGGAAAAAGATGAACTACTTGCTAATCTAATTGCGGGTTTAGCCCCTTGTGATTCACGTATTCAGGAAAAAATGATTGCACTCGCTACAGTGGCAGATGAGGAATACGGTCGACTCCTTAGAGAAGGATTAGCAGCAGCACCTACGGATGGCTCCAGCCAGAAACCACTGGGTAACCGTGACGGTGATCAAGCACCTGAGACAGCAATAGAAAAGGGGCATGACGCTGATCCGTATTGATTCATATTTGCTTAGATAATGCAAAGAACTCGAATTCAATTGAAATCGGGTTCTTTCTATATTTTTGATAGATATTATGAGGGGATTTCGGGTGTCTGGCAGAGAAGGTCAATTTAAGAACTTTCTACTTTTACTTTTTCAGCCTTTCTCGTTTAAAAAGTAGATGTAGATCCCTTCTACTTCTACTTCTACTTCTACTTCTACTTTTCTAGCTTTTCTCATTCCGAAAGTAGACCTAGACTCATATAAATGAGCATAACAAAAAGAACAACCCTTGTGGATTGTCCTTCTTGTTGCCTGGCAACGTCCTACTCTCACAGGGGCGCATGCCCCAACTACCATCGGCGCTGAGAAGCTTAACTTCCGTGTTCGGTATGGGAACGGGTGTGACCTTCTCGCCATTGCTACCAGACTATTTTATTAGAGAGATCGTTCTCTCAAAACTAGATAATACAGAAGAAAG
>NZ_CCAS010000121.1 GCF_000612625.1 Neobacillus jeddahensis | reverse complement strand
TTTCTCTCTCCTTTTCTTACATACAAAAAAAAGACCACAGATGCGTGGTCCTAAATGGCTATAATTTATTATCGAGCTGTCAGTTAAGCGGTAGCAGTAGATGCTGACGGCTTATTATCATTCCTAGCATCAATTAAAATAATATTTTTTTCTTCCTCCAAACCAAGCTCTTGTAATATTTTTTGAACTTTTGTTAACTCCTGCTCGGAAAAGTATAAAATTACTTTTATTGATTTTTTTGTTTCATTTGCATTTTCATATATTTTCACTTGGTTCTGCAAATTTTTTCGCAACTGTGAATTACTAGCTAGTTTAAATTCAATTAGCGTCTTGTCCTTATTTCCTCTAGATACTTTAAAGTCAACAGGTCCTCTTCCATTATTAACTTCTCTATTAACGTCAGAATCAGTTGCAAACCAAGTCAGCCTATATAAAATCTGCAAGTCATCTTCCTTTTTAACAGGAATGCTCTTTGAATAAAATATACGGTAGCCATCATTGTTTTCAATAACATGCTTTAAAAACAAAACTCTTTTCAAGGACTCCTCAAAGGTATCATCTTTTGTTTTATAGAAGTCAGTAGTGTTTTCAAGAAGTTCGATAAGTTCTTTAAACTTCTCCACATAAAATTGAGCAGATTCTTTAACTTTTTGGTTACTATTCGCTTGGGCCTGATTCCCTCGCTGCTCCTTATATTTAATGTAATAGTCAACGAACTCAGGGTATTGTGTTATTACCCTGGATACAGCAAGACTGCGGTCTTTTGCAGAAGGTTTCTTGGGCAATATTGAGAAAAAGTAATTGTTTATTTGAAACCTTAACTGGTCATTATCAATACATTCTGGTATAAGGGAGAAATCCTTTACCATATCCGTTTTATTTATCCAGGTATCATCTTTGGTAAGAATATCGGTAGGAGTTAAAAGAACATAATCTCCGTTAATATATGGCAAATGATAATTATCTCTTTCCCAAGTTTCCGTTTTATAGTTAAACCTAACGTTGTTGACAGCTACCATTTTAACATACCTTTTATCCAAATGTTTTAATGCAAACGTTTGTGTATATTCAAGCAAGTATTCGTGAATTAACCTAGTAGTGAAATCGCTAATATTGTCTTTGCCCACCTTATCCTTAATAATACAAAGCTTTTCAAGGTGGCTACTTTTTGTTACTTTTTCTTTTCCAAATTCCGAGAGCACGCTATTTAAATTGCTATGCAAAGCAACTGCGAAGTCTGGACCTAACCCGCTGCCACCATTCCCGCTTTTAGAGAATCCTAACCAATTCTGCTTGATTTCAGGAAACATAAACCAAGCTTTTAATAAACCTGGAGAAATTTCCTTTTCTTGAGCTTTATCCCGAAGAAAACCAAGATATTTTAACATATTTTCATGCAACTCTTGATACTCTTTCTTAGTACTATTAAATAGAAGAAAAGGGTCAATAAACAATGGCAAGTCATTAATGAGCGATACATCAAATGCACCGTATTCCTCAAGAACACTTGGTTCCACTTCAAAAAAATCAGAAAAATAAACTTTTACATCCATTAAATTTCTCCCTTCACCTCTGTTTTCTATTTAATTTCATATATACATTCTTCATGATACAACAAATATTGAAATTATTCGACAGCTTAGAATTTATTGTTTGTCTGAAAAAATCCGATAGACTATACGAATATCCATAAAGCCTTTTTGGACATTAACGAACAGGAAATTCATTGTAATTTGATACCTACCTGGCTGTTCGGAAAAGTGTACTTAAATGAACAAGCAAATGGGGGACAAAACCATATGGGTAGTCCGCACCTCTTTTATAGATATCCTTTTTCTTTTAAGCTTACGTACTTTTCATGGCCTATGATTACCTGGTCAAGGATTTCTATGCCAACTATTTTTCCTACCTCTACAAGACGCTTGGTCACCTCAATGTCTTCTCTTGAAGGTGTCGGCTGCCCTGATGGATGATTATGAGCCACGATAGCACTAGCACAACATCTCTTTATCAATGGTAGAAAAGTTTCCCTTGGGTGAACTATGGATGCATTTAAAGAGCCCGTAAAGATTGTTTGTCTAAACATTACTTCATTTTTCGTATTTAGTCCTAAGCAAACAAATTCTTCACGGTTAAGGTACTGCATATCCTTAAGGTAATTAAAAGTATCCTGTATGCTTCTAATCGTATATCGTTCTTCCGCTCTATTGGTATTTAATCTAGCTAGCCTTAATGCAGCAATAATCTGTTGTGCCTTTACTTTTCCGATACCTTTAATCGTCAATAGTTCTTCTGCTGTAACATCTAATAACGCCTGTATGGACGGGAAACGGCTAAAAATTTCACTAACAATGTAGCTGTCGTCCTTTTCTTTGATAGTAGTAGCTAATAATACCTTAAAAGTTAATTTGTCCAATTGGTTCGTCATCATATATTCCTCCATTTAATTGAAATAA
>NZ_CCAS010000120.1 GCF_000612625.1 Neobacillus jeddahensis | reverse complement strand
AAGTCCTCGAACGATTAGTATCAGTCAGCTCCACATGTCGCCACGCTTCCACCTCTGACCTATCAACCTGATCATCTTTCAGGGTTCTTACTAGCTTGACGCTATGGGAAATCTCATCTTGAGGGGGGCTTCATGCTTAGATGCTTTCAGCACTTATCCCGTCCGCACATAGCTACCCAGCGATGCCTTTGGCAAGACAACTGGTACACCAGCGGTGCGTCCATCCCGGTCCTCTCGTACTAAGGACAGCTCCTCTCAAATTTCCTGCGCCCACGACGGATAGGGACCGAACTGTCTCACGACGTTCTGAACCCAGCTCGCGTACCGCTTTAATGGGCGAACAGCCCAACCCTTGGGACCGACTACAGCCCCAGGATGCGATGAGCCGACATCGAGGTGCCAAACCTCCCCGTCGATGTGGACTCTTGGGGGAGATAAGCCTGTTATCCCCGGGGTAGCTTTTATCCGTTGAGCGATGGCCCTTCCATGCGGAACCACCGGATCACTAAGCCCGACTTTCGTCCCTGCTCGACTTGTAGGTCTCGCAGTCAAGCTCCCTTGTGCCTTTACACTCTACGAATGATTTCCAACCATTCTGAGGGAACCTTTGGGCGCCTCCGTTACTCTTTAGGAGGCGACCGCCCCAGTCAAACTGCCCACCTGACACTGTCTCCCACCCCGATTAGGGGTGCGGGTTAGAATTTCAATACAGCCAGGGTAGTATCCCACCGACGCCTCCACCGAAGCTAGCGCTCCGGTTTCTCAGGCTCCTACCTATCCTGTACAAGCTGTACCAAAATTCAATATCAGGCTACAGTAAAGCTCCACGGGGTCTTTCCGTCCTGTCGCGGGTAACCTGCATCTTCACAGGTACTATAATTTCACCGAGTCTCTCGTTGAGACAGTGCCCAGATCGTTACGCCTTTCGTGCGGGTCGGAACTTACCCGACAAGGAATTTCGCTACCTTAGGACCGTTATAGTTACGGCCGCCGTTTACTGGGGCTTCGATTCAGAGCTTCGCTTTTAAGGCTAACCCCTCCTCTTAACCTTCCAGCACCGGGCAGGCGTCAGCCCCTATACTTCGCCTTGCGGCTTCGCAGAGACCTGTGTTTTTGCTAAACAGTCGCCTGGGCCTATTCACTGCGGCTCATCAAGGCTATTCACCCTAATGAGCACCCCTTCTCCCGAAGTTACGGGGTCATTTTGCCGAGTTCCTTAACGAGAGTTCTCTCGCTCACCTTAGGATTCTCTCCTCGCCTACCTGTGTCGGTTTGCGGTACGGGCACCTTTTATCTCGCTAGAGGCTTTTCTTGGCAGTGTGGAATCAGGAACTTCGGTACTAAATTTCCCTCGCTATCACAGCTCAAGCGTCATGAGAAGCGGATTTTCCTACTTCTCGCTCTAACTGCTTAGACGCGCATATCCAACAGCGCGCTTACCCTATCCTCCTGCGTCCCCCCATCACTCAAACGATAAAGAGGTGGTACAGGAATATCAACCTGTTGTCCATCGCCTACGCCTTTCGGCCTCGGCTTAGGTCCCGACTAACCCTGAGCGGACGAGCCTTCCTCAGGAAACCTTAGGCATTCGGTGGATGAGATTCTCACTCATCTTTCGCTACTCATACCGGCATTCTCACTTCTAAGCGCTCCACCAGTCCTTACGGTCTAGCTTCAACGCCCTTAGAACGCTCTCCTACCACTGACATCTAAGATGTCAATCCACAGCTTCGGTGATACGTTTAGCCCCGGTACATTTTCGGCGCAGAGTCACTCGACCAGTGAGCTATTACGCACTCTTTAAATGGTGGCTGCTTCTAAGCCAACATCCTGGTTGTCTAAGCAACTCCACATCCTTTTCCACTTAACGTATACTTTGGGACCTTAGCTGGTGGTCTGGGCTGTTTCCCTTTTGACTACGGATCTTATCACTCGCAGTCTGACTCCCACGGATAAGTCTTTGGCATTCGGAGTTTGTCTGAATTCGGTAACCCGATGAGGGCCCCTAGTCCAAACAGTGCTCTACCTCCAAGACTCTTACTACGTGAGGCTAGCCCTAAAGCTATTTCGGAGAGAACCAGCTATCTCCAAGTTCGATTGGAATTTCTCCGCTACCCACACCTCATCCCCGCACTTTTCAACGTGCGTGGGTTCGGGCCTCCATCCAGTGTTACCTGGACTTCACCCTGGACATGGGTAGATCACCTGGTTTCGGGTCTACGACCACATACTAAAATCGCCCTATTCAGACTCGCTTTCGCTGCGGCTCCGTCTCTTCAACTTAACCTTGCATGTAATCGTAACTCGCCGGTTCATTCTACAAAAGGCACGCTATCACCCATTAACGGGCTCTAACTACTTGTAGGCACACGGTTTCAGGAACTATTTCACTCCCCTTCCGGGGTGCTTTTCACCTTTCCCTCACGGTACTGGTTCACTATCGGTCACTAGGGAGTATTTAGCCTTGGGAGATGGTCCTCCCTGCTTCCGACCGGATTTCTCGTGTCCGGCCGTACTCAGGATCCACTCAGGAGGGAACGAAGTTTCAACTACAGGGTTTTTACCTTCTCTGACGGACCTTTCCAGGTCACTTCATTTACC
>NZ_CCAS010000119.1 GCF_000612625.1 Neobacillus jeddahensis | reverse complement strand
ACAACTGTTAAAACAGTTCTTATTGACGAATATAGAAAGCAATACAAAGGTAAAGAAAGTGATGGCTTTCTTCAGCCTCTTGAAGAAATGTCTGATGACTTATGGAAAAGTTTTATTAACAAGATTGATTGGAAATTTGAACAGGAAGATGAAGAAGAACTGGAACAAACCTTGATTGTAGAAATTCGAAAACAATCGTTTTATAAAGTTGATTTATTTGGTAAAGAATCATACGTAATTGCAGCATTATTAGACGAATTTGAAAAAAGACAAAATATAAAAGACCATTTTGGTCGATTGATTAGTGATTCTCAAGTTAAGTTAAAACTACTTGAAGTCGGTAATAATCAATATAAAATGAGCGACCCTGTTTATGAGCAATGGGAAAAGTTAGAGCCGCCAAGGGATAAAAGGAACTTGGATGAAAAAATAGAAGCAGTAACTAAGACATACAGTAAGCGGAAATTAGGAATGTTCGCCAGAAAAATCGGTGCGGTGAAATTAGAGTTGGCGAAAATCGATAGCAAGGATAAAGGTGCATACCAATATCGAATATATGATGCTTGCGAAGAAAGACTATTAGAGATTTTAGATTCATATGATGGTAGTGAAGTAGAACCGAGGGTTGTGGATGGCTGGATAGATGACTTAGTTCAATTTGCTGAAACACATTTAGCCGAAAAGTCAAAAGACTTTACGTACCCTTTCAAAAATAAAGACACATTAAGAAACACTATCCTTGAATTATTTGATAGTTGTTATCTTTCTTTTGATGGGTGAGAAAAATGGGAAAAAATTTTGAAAAAGAAAAAGACAATCAGCATTTAAATGTCAAGAAGAGGATAATGTTTAACAAGGATGAGGATTACTACTTTATAACCTACAATATCTTAATTATTCTAAAAGTATTTGGTTGTAAGGATGCAAAGTCCAAATGGACAGATTATACAAAATTAAGCTATATTTTGCCATTGGTTGCTGATTCAACTCTCTTGGACTTGTTTATTCGTTATTCGGATAATTATAGAATCCCTCCAAAGGAAGACCTTGAAATTTTAAGAGAAACTTATTTTAAAAGTCGATTGAGATTACAGTTGGTTTCATCCATTTTATTTACATTAGAAGCAAATCAGTTGGTATCTTTAGTTAAAAATGAGAAAAGACATACGATTGATATATGGATAAATCAGGAGAATATTCCAGAAACATTATTGAAATCGGACTTATTTGAAGTAGAGATAAAAAATATAAATAAATTGAAAACAGCGATTAATAGATTAAAAAGTTTATCGACTAAAACATTATTAGAAAGACTTTATACAAACAATGGGGTGAGAGTATGGGAAGCTTAGCATTAAGAAAAATCATCTATAAAGGTGATAAATATTACTACTCATCCAAAGACATTAAAAAGGGAGTTCAAATTGTAGAAGCTGATAATGGGGCTGGCAAAACAACCTTTAGTTCACTTATTAGCTATGGCATTGGAATGTATGTAAGACAATTTGATTTTAGGAATGATAAAGATAATCATAGAGAAATTTATAGTGATACCAACAATTATGTGCTTTTAAAGGTTTTAATAAACGAGGAACCATTTGAATTTACAAGGTATTTCAATCCATCAAACAGTAATGTTATTTTTGTGAAGGGAGACAACTTTGAAGAAAGCTTTCCAATATATCGTAATGCTGTAAAGAATGAAGATGATTGGATTTTCTCCGATTGGATACTATACAAGCTTGGGATAGAAGTGTGTGAAATCTATCAAGGGATTAAAAAATTTAAAATCAATTTCAGCGACCTTTATCGTTTAATTCATTATGACCAAGATACAAACGCACAAAATATCTATAAAGAACATAGAAATGATAGTAATTTTGTCTCAGATTCCGCTGCAGTAAGAAAGGTTATCTTTGAACTATTAGTAGGCTATCAATTTTCTGAATACTATTCCCTTATTGGTGAATATAACAAAACCGAGAGAGAAAAAAATACGCTAAAAGAAACCCTAGATAACTATGTTGAAATGGTTCATAAAATGGGTTTTAAAATTACAGGTTTTAGCCAAGAAGAACTAACCAACCAATTAAGAGAATTGAACTTACAACTACAAAAATTAGAAATTTATCGAAAAAGTTTAAAGACGAAACAATACAGTTCAACCCAATATGATAAGTATATCTATCAATTGAGGGAAAGTCTTTTCAGAGTGGACAGTACATACAACGGTTTAAAAGCTGAAAAAAGTGCAACCACTATTGAACTAAGAGATTTGATAAGGTTAAAGGAAGATTTGATTCTGGAAGTTACTCAGATTAAAAAAATCATCTTGGCACACGAAGAACTGAACCTTTTTTCTCCCAATACTTGTCCGTGTTGTTTAAGGGAAGTTACTAGAAAAGAAAATCACTGCATTTGTGGCAATTCCGTTGATGAAAGTCACTATGAAAAGTTCTTTTATAGCGCTGACGAATATATTGATATTTTAAAATCAAGGCAAAAATCTGTTGAAACCATTGAAACGGCAATTATCTCCTGTAGGGAAGAATTAGATGATTTAAATTCAAAGATTACAAGGCTTGAATTAGAAAAGGATAAAATTAAAGCTCAATTACGAGAAGTTGAAAAAAATATTACAAATACCTCTAACGATGTAGAGTTAAATAATGTAAATGATAAGATATTAGAGGTAAAATCAAATATTCTAACAGTAGG
>NZ_CCAS010000118.1 GCF_000612625.1 Neobacillus jeddahensis | reverse complement strand
TCAGGCCCCCTTGTATATATTCCGTTGAAATTGACGATGCTAGGGGTAGAAAAAGAATGTGTGTTGGAGGTTTTTTATAATGGGGAGAGATCTAGGGAGCATTTTTATGGAGCTACAATTGGTGAAGAACAAGGAACTAACAGACTGTAATAACGAGCTTAATAGCGACAACTATAATGCCGTCGTTAGAAAAGCGTTATTAGTGTACAAACATGAGCTGCTGGAGAGTCTGGAAATGTATGACCATTATCTTGATAAACGCGAAACCCTCCTATAAGAGCAAAAGGTCCCATTTCATAGGGGCCTTTTTTCTATCAACTTTTCTATCAATTCGAACTGAACCCCGAACAGCCACTTTGATCAAAGTCATAGAATAGAAGTTCACTTCCCTACCATATAATCTTGTAAAACGAAAGTATTAGGCAATTAGTATGAACTCATTGGAATTTCCACAATTTTTTTCTATCCTCATCGCTATTTTTTTGCTATTCTATAACTTAGATGTTAAAAAATTGTATTTTTTTTGGAGGAAATGTCGAATGAGGACCGCTAAAAAGAAAAGAAAGTGGCTAAAGGTAACTGGAATCATCCTTTTAGTGTTATTGGTTGCTGGTGGGGCCTATGCCTACACTGTTTATAAATCATTTAAAAATGCTGTCACAACGATGCATCAACCAATTGATCGGAAGCAATCGGAAAAGCGTCAAGAACCTGTAGCTTTTACAGAAAAGGACCCCTTTTCTGTACTGATGTTAGGGGTGGATGAACGTGAAGGGGACAAGGGTCGTTCTGATACGATTATTGTCTTAACCGTCAATCCAAATAACAATTCAGTTAAAATGCTCAGCATCCCCCGGGACACGCGGACGGAGATCGTCGGAAAAGGGAAAGTAGATAAGATCAACCACGCCTATGCTTTTGGTGGAGTGCCCATGTCAATGGATACCGTTGAAAACTTCCTCGACATCCCAATCGATTATTACCTTCAAGTGAATATGGAAGGATTTAAGGATATCGTAAATGCTGTTGGCGGCGTTACCGTCCAAAACGACATAGACTTTACCCAGGATGGATTCCATTTTACTAAAGGTCAATTGACTCTTACCGGAGATAAAGCCTTAAGCTATACTAGAATGAGATACGAAGACCCGAGAGGCGACTTTGGCCGTCAGACTAGACAGCGTCAAATTATTCAAGGGATCATCCAAGAAGGCATAAGTTTATCCAGCTTGACCAATTACTCAGATATTTTTGGAGCACTTGGAAAAAATGTTAAAACAAACCTTACTTTTGATCAATTAATGGACATTCAGAAGAATTATAAGGAAGCCGGAAAAAACATCCAACAAATGGAGATCAAAGAACAAGGAACAAAGATAGATGGCATCTATTATGGATTGGTTTCTGATGAAGAAAAACAAAGAGTTCAAAATGAATTGAAAACGCAACTTGAACTGAATTAAAGCTTGTAAAAGGCTGAATAGGCGATGAACCTATTCAGCCTTTTAGTTATGTAGGCTTAGGACGCTTGCTTGCTATTATAAAGGTAAGAACTTACATATGTTTAATACAGGACTTTACATAATTGTTGATGGAATTGAAACAGATAGAAAAATATTTTTTGAACACAAAAAAGCCTGGATAAGCTAAACTTATCCAAGCTGTTTTTTTTATAATATGTTCATTTACGCGCCTTAGAGGATTCGAACCTCTGACCGTACGCTTAGAAGGCGTATGCTCTATCCAGCTGAGCTAAAGGCGCATGGATCTATGGATGGGAATTCGACCCTAGCAACGGTGATACAAGATATGCCTATACCAGCGATACCACTTCAGTGTTTTCCCTAAAAAATGGCTCCGCAGGTAGGACTCGAACCTACGACCGATCGGTTAACAGCCGATAGCTCTACCACTGAGCTACTGCGGAACAGTATATCTATTATGGTGGGCCTAAATGGACTCGAACCATCGACCTCACGCTTATCAGGCGTGCGCTCTAACCAGCTGAGCTATAGGCCCATAATAGAAGAGAAGCGGGTGATGGGAATCGAACCCACTACATCAGCTTGGAAGGCTGAGGTTTTACCAGTAAACTACACCCGCATATGAAATTGGAGGCAACACCCGGATTTGAACCGGGGATAAAGGTTTTGCAGACCTCTGCCTTACCACTTGGCTATGCTGCCTAACTTTGGCTGGGCTAGCTGGATTTGAACCAACGCATGTCGCAGTCAAAGTGCGATGCCTTACCGCTTGGCTATAGCCCAATATTAAAAAAAGAAATGGGGCGGCTGATGGGAATCGAACCCACGAATGCCTGAACCACAATCAGGTGCGTTAACCACTTCGCCACAACCGCCACGATGGTGGAGGGGGACGGATTCGAACCGCCGAACCCTGAGGGAGCGGATTTACAGTCCGCCGCGTTTAGCCACTTCGCTACCCCTCCGTAAAATAAAAAAGATGGCTCAGGACGGAATCGAACCGCCGACACAAGGATTTTCAGTCCTTTGCTCTACCGACTGAGCTACTGAGCCATAAAATAAAGTTGTACCCTACAATTAGTATGCAGTAAGTCCTTTGCTCAAAAGAACTTTCGTTCTTTCTCGCAGATTGCCGCAGAAGCTTATTCAGTGTGGTGAGCAATCCGCTCTACCGACTGAGCTACTGAGCCAAGATATGTATATCGTTTTTGCAAAAAAAGTTCAACAAAAATAGTTAAACGATTAAGATATAAATGGCGGTCCGGACGGGACTCGAACCCGCGACCTCCTGCGTGACAGGCAGGCATTCTAACCAACTGAACTACCGGACCAAATTGCGGGGGCAGGATTTGAACCTACGACCTTCGGGTTATGAGCCCGACGAGCTACCAGACTGCTCCACCCCGCGACAATAAGAAAGAAATAAAGTTTTTTTC
>NZ_CCAS010000117.1 GCF_000612625.1 Neobacillus jeddahensis | reverse complement strand
TGAATGGAAAAACAGGTTATGTTAGTTCAAGCTTTTTATCGAACTCAACTTCTGGGACAAACACAAGTACAACGACAAGTCCGATTACCACAACCACAAAATATGTGAAGATAGCTAGCGGCTCCTTGAACATGCGCAATAGTGCTTCAACTAGTGCTTCGATTATTGTTAAATTGGCAAAAAACACAGCTGTTAAGGTCTACTCTGAATCCAATGGCTGGGCTGAAATAGAGGTATATGGAAAAACAGGTTACGTAAGTTCCGAGTTTTTGTCTGCTACTGCATCAGGCACAGCTCCTGCTCCTAGTGAAAAGCCGCAGCAATCCATCACGAAATATGTGAAGGTTAGTTCCGGGTCAACTTTAAATGTGAGAAAAAGTACTTCAACTAGTTCCGCTATTCTCACAAAATTAGCAAACGGAACGACATTGGCCGTATTGTCAGAGGCAAATGGCTGGGCGAAGGTAAAAGTGAATGGAATAGAAGGGTACGTTAGTTCTGAATTTCTTTCCATTTCCCAATCCAGCCAACCACCTGCCGATAATCAAGAACAGAAAACCGTAACAAAATATGTGAATGTCAATCTAAGTTCTAGTTTAAATATGCGCAAAAGCCCCGCAAGCGATGCATCTGTTTTAGTAAAATTAGCTAGAGGTGTAGCAGTCATCGTGCACTCAGAAGCAAATGGCTGGGCAAAAATCGAAGCCTATGGACAAACAGGGTATGTGAGCTCTGCATTTCTGTCTGAAACGAAACCGACTGCTGGAACTGATTCTGCTCCAGATAACAGCTCCGAACAGGAAAATAAAACAGATGTGACCAAGTATATAGATGTAGTCTATGGTTCAAGTTTAAATATGCGATCAGGAGCTTCGACAAGTGCACCAGTTATCAGTAAGCTAGCTAGAGGAACCCTTGTCACTGTCCATTCTGAGGAGAATGGTTGGGCTCACATAACGGCAAATGGAAAAACGGGATATGTTAGTTCACAATACTTATCAGCAACAGAACCTTTTACTCCCAATATTACAAATGGGACCATTGAAAAAGGATTTGAAAGCTATAACATTAGCCTAAATGAGATGATAACGAAGGAGAACGCAGTCAGTCCACAAACTGATAAGCGATATGATACATACATTAGTGCAAATGCCTTAACACTGACCAATGCCACGACCGGTACGGTTAATGGAGCCGGTTGGAATGTCCGCGGCGGAGCCGGCACGAACTATTGGGTAGTTGGCCAAGTCAACAACCAAGACACTGTTCAAATTCTCTCTAAAATAAAAGGGACAGACGGAAATGACTGGTATCAAATTACCTATACTAAAACGTGGGTGAATGCTAGCCCGGAAGATGTAGCTTATTATGTAACCCCAGCTAATTTCCTTGCGAATACCGTTGACTCTCTTCAATTCCTTAAACTATCTGTTGCTGCTAATCTCGATGTGACAGAAGTGAATGATCGAATTTTAGCAGGGAAAGGAATTTTAGAGGGATTAGCATCCGCCTTTCTCACAGCAGGAACGACATCTGGAATTAATGAAGTGTATTTAATCTCGCATGCATTGCTGGAAACGAATAATGGTACCTCTCAACTTGCAACGGGCGTACAAATTAACGGGAGAACAGTCTATAATATGTATGGCATTGGTGCCTATGATAACTCCGCGATTACGAGCGGAGCGCAATTTGCTTATAATGCCGGCTGGTTTACTCCTGAGGCGGCAATCGTCGGCGGGGCACAATTTATTGAAAATGGCTATATTAATGCAGGACAAGATACACTCTATAAAATGAGATGGAATCCAAATTCAGTGGCCACTACTGGTGCTGCCGCACATCAATATGCAACAGATATCGGCTGGGCAGCAAAACAAGTCAATCAAATTTATAATATTTATAGTTTATTAGATTCATATAAGCTAGTACTCGAAATCCCTCAGTACAAGTAAACACACAAAGAGGCTGCCCATTGGCAGCCTTTATTTCGTCCGTATCGTTCAACTAACCTTTTCAATATTTACCAAACAATCATACAACACGCTTCCTAACCCATTGTCCGATTCAGCGTTGGCAGTCAAGTTGTTTACTGATCCACCAAACTTCGCCCAAATCCCCTCATCAATATTAATCGTATTCGGGTGAGCCTTCGCTAAAATAGAAATAGTCCCAGTTACTTCCCCCCGATCATTCCATACTCGAACAATATCACCATTTTCCAAGCTCAGCTGCTCAGCGATATTCTCAGCCACCTCTACCTTGACCTGCGGTTCCTTAGCGAAAAGGTGATAGTGTTGCGAATGATTGGAGCGCATTGGGTGAATCGTCAGCAGATTGTACGGATATTTTTCTGCCAGTGCTGGATTTGCCCATTTAGATTCAAGCGGGTAGGTGAATTTCAGCAGCCCGTCATCCCCTTTATCCTGGGCAAGAGAAGAAGTGAATTCATATTTTCCACTCGGAGTTTTAAAACGGCGGTCATGCCAAGGAATCGATTCCACCGGCAATTCCACGGTATGCTCAGCCATTAACCGTTCAAGCGTAATCCCTGCTGGTGCTAACGATGTTAGTGTCATCTCGAGGAATTGGGTCCTTGTATAATCAAACGCCTCCCCAAAACCAAGCCTATTCGCCAATTGGGTCCATATCCATAAGTCCGGCTGGGCTTCCCCAGGGGCATCGACTAGTTTGGGACCATAATTAACATAATGATGGTACATCGAGGAGTAATAAAAGTCCTCTTCTTCAAATGCGGTGGTCGTTGGCAAAACATAATCAGCCAGCGCCGCCGTATCAGTCATATATTGGTCAATCACGACCAATGTCTTGACGGATGAAAAGGCCTTTGCCACTACATTTGTATTAGGTACCTGTGTTAACGGATTACCACAGGTCACTATAATCATTTGAATCACGGGATCGACCGCCCGCAACACTTCCTCTGCCTGCTTCATCATCGAAAATTTCCGGCTGGTTTGTTTACGGTTTGGCAAAGTAAGCTCCTCAAAGTCAAAGCTCTGGCCTACTTGAAGATTAGCATAATTCGCCCCGCCACCAGCAATCCCTATATTTCCACTCACTGCAACAAGGG
>NZ_CCAS010000116.1 GCF_000612625.1 Neobacillus jeddahensis | reverse complement strand
TCAGGCACCGCTTATGGACATTGTCCACGGATGGTGCCTGACACTCTTTTTTATTTCATTTCTATATCTTTTAAGATAGCGTAGCCATTATTCACTTTTATTTTAGCGAGTATATCGCCTTGAGCGGAGGCCTTTTCCCATTCTGTACCAGTATTATCCTCTACATAGTATTTATCTAGATTATATTCAATGAAGGCGTGTTCTTCACCGTCCTCCGTTTTCTCAATATAGTTGAGGGTACCTTTTAGGTAAATTCCCCTCGATGGCTTCTTCATGGTGACTTTGACAGGAGTATGCACCCCTTTCTTTTCCGCTAACAGCACATAAACGTCTAGCTCTCCCCAATTTTTATCATACTTGGTCAGTACCTCATCTTCGACCAGTTGTTTTGGGACTTCTTCAGCCTCATAGCGAAGAGCCACATAATCACCTCGAAAAAGATCAGTAGGGTCCACTGGCATCGTTTGGAGAATAATTTCTTCTCCCGCTAACAGGGTATATACGGGCTTCACACATATGACTACAAGAATCAGTACTGGAAACGTGCAAGCCAGTATCAATTGTTTCGTCCGACTATTCATGAATGCCCACCCCTTTTTTTCGTTGTTTTTCAAAATAAAATCCGAAGCCGAGCAGTAAAAATCCACCTATGATAAACACGAACGATTTGGGCAAGAACGCGAAGGATATATCCAAGTAAAAACGGAAAATCATCACACAAAGGATGATGATGCTCAGCAAGCTGCCTCTGTTAATAAGATACAAGACAAAGAGGATGTAGAGAAGGGAAAAAGGAATATACAGCCAATCTAGGGGCCAAGTCCCCTCAAAAGATAGTATGAGTGCCGCTGCGCCATGTGTAAGGTATCCCACTATCACATAGATGTCTCGCATTTTTCCCTTTAAAAAGACAAGTACCACCCCTATGATCAAATAGATTAATCCATACATATATGATGGATCCTGAAAGTATTCATATCCATTGATAAAGAAGCTAATCATTGTTCCGATAAAGGCTAGCGACAGCACCGCGGTGACAAAACCTGTCTTCTTTGAAAACCCTATTTTTCCATTTAAGATATATATGGCAGCGATCCAGAGTAGAATCCAGTATGGAATACTTCCTCCTTGGAGATAGTGCTCATCTAACAAATAAACGAGTGCGAATACCGATGAAGCAAAAAGAATCCATTTATCTCGTAACACCCATGCTAACGGAAATATCCCGAGCGACCACCATAAAAAGGATGCTTGAAAACTTTGTCCAAGATGGAACATCTGCTCAACTAGAAAAATCCCTGCTCCAAAAACAAGTACACCTAAATAATAAAGGCTCTTGGATGTCTTTTGATAATGTATTTCCATTTTATACCCTGCGAAATTACAAGCAATGAACAATCCGATAATAAAAAGGAATTTAATAGTCTTGCCAATTTCACCCCAATTACTGGCAACGAAACTGAGAACCCCAGCGCCAATTAAGATGGATCCCACGTATAAAAGCGTTTTTGTAAAAGAAAGCTTCTCTACGTCATACAGGGCTTCAATCTCTTTCGTCTTTTCGATTGGCAGTACTTCTGATTTTTCCAAAAATCGAAGTTCCCGTTTTAAAATGCTCAGCTCGTTCTGCTTTATTCTGCGCTTAACCAACCCCCCCACCCCTTCCAAATCCTACTTATTCTTTATGTCTGATTACTTCCAACCATATGCTCTATAAATATATTTATTCGACAATTTCCTGTAAAATCCTCCGGTATAGTCAGACTAGTAAAAGGATTGGACAATGCTAAACTAGCGCGACCACTTCAACGTCAGTGTCCATCCGGAAAACACACTGTCCACGAACGGTGCCTGACACCCCGGGGCATTTTTTTAGACTTTCCTTCATACATTTTCACATGAGTGCTTATATCTTCAAAGGCTGCACGTCCATTGTCGAGATTCCATAAGATGAGAGTAGGAGTAGTATTTTAAGTTTTTCTACGGAAGGGAAAGATGTGGTGCTACAATATGAAAAAATCACCTGCATATCACCATTCGTTTCAAAATTTTCAGGAAAAAGGGCTGTCGTTTGAACAGGTCTTTGAACGGATTATTTCATTCATGACACTAAAACCGAATGGAAACTACCGCCTTATGGTTGGAACTGATTCACAGGTTCATAGATCCCAGACTGTTTTTATCACGGGCATTGTGATTCAACGAGAGGGCAATGGAGTTTGGGCATGTATAAGAAAAGTCATTATTCCAAGGAAGATGACACAATTACATGAAAAGATCTCCCTCGAATTATCATTAACCGAGGAAATCGTTTCGATGTTTACCGAAGAAAGAAAAAATCAATTAATCGCCGTCGTCCTCCCCTATCTTTACGACGGAGCCACCTTCACGATGGAAGGTCATATTGATATCGGAGCCGGCAAACGAAATAAAACACGAGAGTTCGTCAAAGAAATGGTGACGCGAATGGAATCGATAGGCGTCGAACCAAAAATCAAACCCAATGCCTTCGTTGCCTCCAGCTATGCAAACCGTTACACCAAATAAGGGCGTCGTGCACCACGAAAAGACCATTGTCTCCACGCGGTGCCTGACACCCTTTTTCTTACGCCTTTACCTCATACAAATCTTGACTCGATTCAATCACGTATTCTGGCTTTGCTCCACCTTGTTTTTGTTTGTGCCCAGCGATATGCTCCGGGCTCTTTTCCCAATTTTTCCAATCCTGTTCAGAATCCCAGCGCACCACTACCAATACTTCTTCATCTCCACGGCGAACCTTTTTTACTAATACCTGCTTATCAATGAAGCCTGGACGCTGTTCCATAATGCTCCCACGTTTGGCAAACCTCTCCACCACTTGCTCTGAAAATCCCTCTTTCACAACTACCTTTTTGATTTGATAAAACATATACATTCCCTCCAAATCATCTTTTTTAACGTAATCTAGGAAAAGCCAAGCATAACTCCTGGCTCCTCACACTATAAAGACTGACTGATTTCCTTTGCCATCAACTTCATAGATTTTAAACCGCCTCCACTCAAATACCATGCATCTGGATCTAGGTAAATAATCTTGCCATCTTTATAGGCAGTTGTTTTTTGGACAAGCTCATTTTCTACCGCTTTTTTCG
>NZ_CCAS010000115.1 GCF_000612625.1 Neobacillus jeddahensis | reverse complement strand
TAAACACTCACTCTATATCAGTCTAAAAACAAAAGAATTTATCAAAATACTTCGGTTACATGAAAATGAACCTCTGCTATAATGTGACTAATTAATTTCACATTATTTCGGAGGTTTTTATGATTCCTCATGATTTTGGAATGGACCTAGCAGCTTATCAGAAGCGCGGAAAGACTATTGAAACTCCAAGAATTTATGAATGTATTGATTGCGGGGGAAAGGGTCTTCTGCATCGACATGGATTTTATCCGAAGTATGCCATTACGGAGGATGAATCGACTCAAATCTTGATTTGTAGATTGAAATGCAGGCACTGTAATAATGCATTTTCCGTAATACCTGATTTCCTCATCCCTAATTTTCAGCATACACTATCCACCGTTATTAACCGATTAAAAGAATTCATTGAGTTTAGGCGGACAAAAGGAAGCCGACAACTACTTGCATTTTACTTGAAGAGATTCATGAAAAATATAAATTGGATACATAGTTTTTTTGTTTTTCTGGGGAAAAGATCGGGGATTCCAAAGGATGAAAAAGAAAGAGCCACAAAATATTTGAAAATGATCCGAGATTTTGGCGAATCCACCTTCTTGCGAAGGTCAAAGGGTCATTTATCTTCATACTTTATGGCAAATTAATTCTATCACATTTAGAACTAGAAAAAAATATCGGCCATCCCACATACTTTTTGCGTCGTCAAAAAAACGCGAAAAAAGTAGAATACAAGTATGGATGGCCGGCCGTCCTTCTTAATTGGAGAAGGAGGAACATACCATGGATGAACAAACACGTGAAAAAATAGCATTATTTCGATTTGGATTGATTGCCCCGCTGATAAATGAACAAGTAAAGGTTAGAGACTATTTGGCGGAGATGGGAAGTAGGGTTCATTTGGTTCCTTATTATGGGGAAAGAAAAATCGCAGCGAAAACTATACAGGAGTGGCATCTGCATTATCGCAGAAATGGATTCGAGGCATTGAAACCAAAAAAGCGCTCTGATCGAGGAGATTCAAGAAGGCTCAGTCCGGATGAACGCGACCATATTCTAGAAATACGAAAAAAATCCCTCCATATGCCTGTCAGTGTTTTCTACGAACAACTGGTAAAGGACGGAGAGATTTCAAAAAATGAAATATCGTATTCTACTATAAACCGCTTGGTGAAAAAACACAACCTCATAGGAAAATATTTAGATCCAGGTCCTGAGCGAAAAAGATTCGCCCATGATCGTGTCAATGTATTATGGCAGGGAGATCTGTCCCACGGCCCTTACGTGCCAATTAACGGGAAGATGAAAAAGACCTTTCTTATCGCCTATATAGATGACTGCTCGAGAATTATCCCGTATGCACAGTTTTTCTCGTCAGAGAAATTCGATGGTCTCCGTATAGTCACTAAGGAAGCCTTCATTCGGAGAGGAAAGCCCACCACCCTTTATGCCGACAACGGGAAAATTTATAGGTCAGAAACCCTGCAATATGCTTGTGCCCAGTTAGGGATTACGGTTACTCACACTGCTCCGTTCGATCCTAAAAGTAAAGGAAAAATTGAAAGGTTCTTTAAAACTGTGCAAACAAGATTTTATCCTCTGTTAGATAAAACACCAGCCCAGTCCTTAGAGGAACTGAATGAACGGTTTTGGCAGTGGCTTGAGGAAGAATATCATCGCAGGAAGCATGCCTCTTTAAATGGGAAGACTCCACATGAGGTCTTTCATTCGCAACTGGATCAGGTGAAATTTCTAGAGGATATTTCCATATTGGATACCATCTTCCTGAAACGTGAACAGAGAAAAGTAAAGGCAGACGGGACAATAACACTTAATAAACAGCTATATGAAGTCCCTCCTCGTTTTATCGGCAAGTCTATTGATATACGTCTGGATGAACAGGATGTATTTGTCTATGAAGATGGAAAAGAAGTAGCGAAATTAAAACCTGTCAATATGACGGATAACGCCCATGTAAAACGCAACCGGTCGCCGTTTTCTATTCTAGAGAGCAAGGAGGACAATACTCGTGTATAAGTCGTATTATTCCCTTGCATATGAGCCTTTTTCCAAAGGACTGAAAGTCACTGATTCTTTTGCGTCCCATTCCTATCAGGAAGCCCTATCGGGCTTAGATTACCTAAAGAGAACTAAAGGAATTGGATTGATTATAGGAGAACCTGGCGCTGGAAAAACCTTTACCTTGAGGACATTTAAAGAATCATTGAATCCATCCTTATATCAAGTGATTTACTTCCCACTTTCAACCGGTGGAGTCATGGATTTTTACCGTGGATTGGCATACGGTTTAGGAGAGGAACCGAAGTTCAGAAAGGTAGATTTATTTCGCCAGATTCAAGACGGCATTGAGCGTCTTTATCGGGAAAGGAAAATTACCCCGGTATTTATTCTGGATGAAATGCATATGGCAAAAGATGCCTTTCTCCAGGATTTAGCTATCCTTTTCAACTTTCAGATGGACTCTACCAATCCATTTATTCTTGTTTTAGCTGGCCTGCCACATTTGCGTGCACGATTAAGTTTGAACCAAAACAGGCCCTTGGCTCAACGTATAACGATGCGTTATCAAATGACTGCATTCGATAAGGAAGAAGTGTTCCGATATGTGGAACATCATCTTAAGATTGCCGGTTCCAAAATGCCGATTTTCACCGAATCAGCATTAGAGGCGATAGCGTTACAATCACAAGGATGGCCTCGGGTAATAAATAAATTGACGACAAATTGCCTTTTATTTGGCTTTCAAATGAAAAAGGAACAAATTGATGAGGAGATTGTCCGACTGGCTGCCGAGGAATCAGTGTTATGATGAGGAGAGGGATATTGGTTTTTGATCATGTCAATGAGGTCTGGAAGGTTTGGATTGGGCAAAATGCTTACGGAGTTGAACAGGGACATACAATTGAACTTAGAATAAAAAACCAATACTATCAGGCTTATGTGGAAAAGGACTTTGACTGGTTCGTTACTTTGGATAAGGAAGTGAGCTTCAGCCTGAGGTCATATGAGATCTATAAGGTCAAAATCTTTATGCCATATTTTCAATTATTCGAAGCCCCTTTCTAAGGGGTTTTGTTTTAAATAGGAATCCTGAAATAATTTGAAAATTAATCTGAAGTAAT
>NZ_CCAS010000114.1 GCF_000612625.1 Neobacillus jeddahensis | reverse complement strand
GGCAATCTATATTGTAAAGATAATAGAAATTATAAAAATAGATTCAAAGCTGATTTAACTTTGAATCCTGACTTCATCTATCTTACTTCTCCCTAACTATCAGGAAAAACATAGCTTCTTGTAATAATGGTATTAAATTCAACTACTTTTTCGATCATTCATTCGTGCCAATATATTTAATACTTTTATAAAACTCATGTTCACTTCATATTCATCGATCCAGCCCCCCTTATTCAAAAAGCTCGGTTTCTATTTTAAAACACTCCTCTATAGTAACTTCTCTTCGAATCGTGTTCTCCCTTGCTGCAAAGGCCTTATATTTCTTATTATCATAAACAGCAACTTGTCTATCCACCATACCTCCACACTTTCTAATTGTGTTTTAAAAACTTTTATAATCCTCAATTTATCTTTTTGGATTTATAAAAAAAAGGATTCAAAGCTCATTTGACTTTAAATCCCACACCACAAAATTATAAATCCTCTGGATTAATAACTGTTTTTTCTTCCATGAGTTTTACCTTACTTTTAGGAACCCATCCAAGCCAAGTATCACGATCTACTCTTGGTAGATTTAAATCATTTCCTATAAGTAGAGAGCCTGTGGCCACTTGGTATTCATTTTCTTTTTCCTTTAAAATTTGAACTTTCTCTCCTTGGACCATTCCATAAAGAACGATACTTACACAATCGATTAATTCGCTAGGATTTACTATCTTTGTATAAACACCGTTATTATAAAGATCTTCAAATGTACTATCAATTTTTCCTTTTTCTTCAGTTATAATCTTAATATTATTGTCCATATCCACAGTTATTTCATACTCAGTTCCTCTGTACTTACCATATATTCCTGACTTTACCATTACATTCACCTCTTTTTTAATGAAGCAATTTAAACATTTTTCCGTCAAAGATGGCAATAACTTCATCTTTGCCATCCACTACTTTGTGTAATTTTGCTCCTTCTCTTAAATCAATAAACTTATTTAATGTCCACTCAGGAATAACTTCATCATTTCTGGACGATGTAAAGCCATTTCCTGTCCATGGCCACTCATTACTTTCCCATCCACTATATGGTTTATTCATCGTATGACCATATGGGATCTCTAAATTTTCTGGGGAGAGCATATCTGGGTTCTTTGTTTTAAATTCAATATAGCCATATCTATACCCATCCTCAGGATACGGTTTAACCACCACATCTGCATAATTATCATAATAGGAATAATCTAATCTCATTGACTCTCGTACATGAGAATATTCATGAATATGTGAACTATCAACAGCCTTTGCAACAAATCCTTTAATAGAGGTATAATCTCCATCCAGATATTTCTGAATATCTTTTTCAGGTAAGTTCTTAATTAAGGTTGTATTTTTACCCGGACGCGGGACAGAATCACGAATATCTTGCATAATCTTCCTTTCATTATCATTTAGCAGGTAGTCAGGTTTTAATTTTAATTCTGTAAATTCATCAAAACTTATATTATGTTCTTTTAGTTTATTAGGAAGGATCTTATTAACAAAGCTATCTGAGCTTAATTTACCAGTAGCAACCCTTGCCTCGCTATTCATCCCAACCTCCAATTTACTCCAGTATTGGTCATATCGTTTGGCATCCTCTAGGCTCATTAAAACCGAAAATTTCTCTTGTAATCTGTCGCTACTAGATCCCTTTACAACATCAACCGTACCCGTTGAATTACCACTCCCAAGATTAACTCCATCAATCCTACTCAACACATCTTTGAGCTTATTTTCCACCGCATGGGTATTCTCAACAGGGATTCGAACCTTTCCAACATCGCCAGCATCGTCAATCGACAAGCCCATCCGCCGCGACGGGTTAATGTTTTTCGCTTGTGTTATAGCAGAGTCTACTAATCTTCCTGCTTCCACTGTATCTTTTGCGATTTTATTTTTCATCACATTGGTAGTATCTATTATTACCGATGAGGCATTCTTCAAACGTGTCACCGATTGCTGGCCAGCGGTTTTTACCATGTTGTCGATATGATTCATTCCTTGATGGATACTCTCTTTAACTCCTGTCCGCAATCCGACCGTTCCGATACTCTCCCCTAGATGGGCGAGACGGACCGTGCTTGAGAATTTCGTTAACCCATTGACACCAGGAACAATATCCAATGGAGCTAATAGTCCACGAAACCAGCGTTCCCCTGTCCCAAGCTCCCGGCCTGATACCCAATCCTTGCCGGAAACAGCTGAACTCAATTCCATCGCACCATAGGCACCCCCTAAGGCAATACCTGCCGGAGGACAGATGAGGGTCGTCCCTACAATGACAACTAACGCCCCAATTTGAACCCAAAAATAATAATTATCTGTATTGTTAATTTAACATCTCCAAAATTTCTTTGTAAAAATAATTACATGCCTCTTCTTCAGAATTGAATTTTTCTAATTGCGATTTAACACCACGTTCGCTATAATACACTTCCCACTTGCCATCTTCATTGTTTAGGCACAATGCTTCATTAGGAAATCCGCCTTCTAAGCTATATAAATCTTTTGGGATATTTGAGTTAATTAACAATTGATTTAATTCAACTTTATTCATACTTTACGACCTTTCTGAGCACCTTATGCCCTATTAATTTTTTTACAGATTCGCTGAATTCATACTGAATACCAAGACCTGTTTCATCAAACCATGGTGCAATTCTTCCTGCCTGTACTTCAACTGGCTTTGTAACTACGTAAACACTATAAGGTTTTAAATAAGTTTCTGGAGCTAGAGCACGCATTTCATACGGCACACCATATGGTGATACAAATGTTCCGCCTTCATAACCAAATCTATCAATAATTGTACCAGGTTCTAACGTAATTGTTTCTGGTTCTCCTAATAAACCTCTGTTCGGTGGCCATATGATTTCACCTTCAGGTGTATAGTAATCAGGTTTAGATTTAACCACATCGTAATCTTTTTCATAAACAACCGGTTTTTGGTAATTCATTTCTATACGTCTTTGTTGGTCTAGAACTTTCCACTCTTCTTTCGTAATTTTTCTTTCATCAGGATGTGGCCTGTAACCCTTATGTTCAAGACCTTTTGCCATCCCCTTAGAACTAGAGCTCCTAAGATTAATTCCATCAATGCTACTCAGCACATCTCTTAGCTTGCTCTCCACCGCATGGGTATTCTCAACAGGCATACGAACCTTCCCAGTATCTCCTAAGTCCTCCATCGCCAAGCCCATTCTTCGCGACGGAGTAATGTTTTTCGCTCGTGTTATTGCAGTGTCTACTACCCTGCCTGCCTCCACTGCATCCTTTG
>NZ_CCAS010000113.1 GCF_000612625.1 Neobacillus jeddahensis | reverse complement strand
CAAGCCTGTTATGGCTTGTCTCCATTTTATGCATCCTCAATTTGAATATTTGCCCTTCTTCTTGCTTTTAAAAATCGGACTAAGTTCAAAACAATTACTTTTGAAACGGCATAGGTTGGAACAGCTAAAACCATCCCCAGTACCCCTGCCAGATTGCCTGCCGCTAATAAAATAATGATGATAGTAGCCGGATGTGTGTCCAATGATTTACCTAAGATCATCGGTGACAGGAAGTTCCCTTCTATTTGCTGGGCGACTAGGATCACGACGATTACCAATAAAGCTTTCGTCGGTGAATCGAAGAAGGCGACAAGTACAGCGGGCGTACCGCCAATGATAGGGCCTACATATGGAATAATGTTAGTAAAGGCTACAATAAGCGCCATGATTAACGCATAAGGCAAGTCAATGATTAAATATCCAATAAACGCTAAGATTCCGACTGCAAGGGCGACCATCACCTGTCCCTGGATATAAGCAGAGAGTGTTTCCCCTGTTTCTTTCAAAATCTTCAGGCCCTCTTCTCTGTAATCGGACGGGAAAAATTTTGAAACGGCTTTTGGAAATTTGTGACCATCTTTAAACATGTAAAATAATAAAAATGGTACAGTGACGAGAATGATAGCAATATTAGTAACCATGCCGAAAAATCCCTTAAGTCCGTTCGTCAATGTGGTTGGCAGCGTATTTGCATACTCTATTAACCGTTGTTGCACCGTATCAATAAATTCACTCTGTTCATCCCGAAAACTTTTAAACTCTGATGACTTGACCAGATTATTAAAAAATTCAGTAGTGTCATGAGCAAAGACTGGTAAATTATTAGCAAGATCAGTTGCCTGTTTCGTCACAGCTGGAACGAAACTGCCAATGGCCAGAACAAGAAGGCCAGCAAACCCAACATATATGACAAGGATGGCAGCGATCCGAGGAAGCTTTTTACGAACAAGAAAATTCACTACAGGATTTAAAAGGAAATAGAGGAAACCTGTTATCAGGATTGGAAAGAAAACGGTTGAGAAAAAGACTCCTATAGGCTTAAACATAAAGGTGATTTTTGTTGAAACGAAAATGATCGATGTAATGAGCAAAATTTGAATGAGCCAGAATTGTATTTTAGATTTTGACACGGTATGTACCTCTTACCTCAAGTATTTGGATAAAAGTATATCAGAGTCATGGGATAATAAACAGGTTTTCTATGGGATTTTCACAAATTAATTGTACTCAAAACTTAGTGGATTTATAACAATGGCGGGACTGCGTGGGAATCGAACCCACCAGACCACACACGGTGGTCTCAAGCAGTTTTGAAGACTGTGGAGGTAAATCATGCAGCTGCACAAGTATCAAAATACCGTCATAGCTACGCTAAACTCCAATCCCAAACGGATTTATCAAGTTATCCTGCTCAGTTTTTCGTACTCGCTAACAGTTTTATTATAGTTGCATGTTCTATAGTCTGCAAGACTAAGATTGTTAATTCTTCGAGATATCCTTTCTTAAAAGAATACTCAATAAACGACGGGTATTTCATCACATATGTTAGGAAAATTGAAAAATAACCATCAATAAATAATGTGTCCTTATTGATTCCAATAATGTTTATTTCATTTACCATTCATTCAATTATCTTATTCACCTTTCCGAAATCATTTGCATTGCCAACAGTTCTACGAAAATTTCCAACAGATATATGTTTTAAATGCTTAATCTTTCCTGTTGTGATAATGTCGAGCCTATTTCTATTTAGTTTGTTAATTATGTATTCGTTAAAGAGTTGATTAACGTTGATATTAAGCCATTCCTTATGGTTATAATATAGAGTGTCAATTAAATTTCCGAAAGCCCCCCGTTGTCTCCTGATTTCTATAAAGAATCCCCATTTTATTTTAGTCTTAAAAGGAGTAACAAAGAGAGTTTTTCCCGCTACAAAATAGCCGTTTGACAATTCATTGCCCCTCATTACCCCAATACATAATTCCCTACCTAATCTATCTACCTGACAATCATACACCCTTACCCTCCCCTTTCTCCACATACAATGCATTAATCACCATAAATTATTACAAAGTAAGCACAATAGATTTATCCATATACTTCCATCGGAAACATCAAATGGTTACTAAAAATTCATATAAAATCAAAAAACATAGATGCACGATGAAGAACTGTATTATTCAAACCAACAAGTTGCTCCACTATTAATACAGTAAAAAAAGGACGGTAATTTACACCGACCAATTCATTGGAATCTAAAAAAATATCAAATATCATTTTCGTCTTAAGCCGATTTTTTACGATGTAGGTTTAGCCTTTTATTATTCCAAATTAACACCAATTGAAAGAAACGTTACAAGTATAAGAAGATTTATTCAATAAGTTTTTGAAGTTGAGATATTAATTCTTCGTTCAGCTTAATTCTCCCTGATTCGGACATATATTGCATGAAATACTCATGTTCTTCGTTCAGGTTAAAGGAAAATATATTTATGGGAATCCAAGTAAATCCTTCCTCTTTTTCAGATATATCAACAGGAATATGACAAAACCTATGAGTTATAACTATTTCTTTTTGTGCAATTACCATTGCAATCCATTCTTTTATATGAGGAGAAATACCATAAACATTTTCACTTACTGAAGGAGATTCCCCTAGTACTGACGGTTCCCTTTTAACGAATATACTTAGACCATTACCTTCACTATCGAATATTGGCTTTAAAGTAACAGCTTCCTTCCACCATTTAATATCTGGTGAAAAGTTTCTAAAGGGGGAAAGTTGATTTATAATGATGTGGGGTCTTTCAAAATCATCAGAAACAGTAAAAAAATCAGTTTCAAAGGAAATGATTCCACCTGTTGAAAGAAAATTGGCATCAGCTTGCATAGCGGCTCGGTATTTTAAATGAGTCAGTTCTCGATGGAAAGATATAAGTTTATCAACTTCAAATAAATACTGTTTAATAGTCATTGTCTGTACAAGATTACCTTTATTATATATTTTAACCTCATCATTCATTCTATCTATATACCTACCTGGATGTGCAATGGAATTTCTAATCCTACTGTTATAAGTTTCTTTAATTAACTTGTGCAGCTTAGTGTGCCTAACATTTTTTATTGTTTCACTTAATAGCTTAACTCCAAAAAGTTCTTCGCTGATACAGTCCTCATCTATTTGTTGACCTCTTAAAATTAAACCTAAATTTGCTACAAACCTATGGTCACTTACCAAATCGAATACATCTTTATATATATTTGCAATACTGGTTAAATTATTATGGACGATTTCTTTTTCTGAATGTATATAGTCCTTATCCACTTTAATTAAAGGGTGGGGATAAT
>NZ_CCAS010000112.1 GCF_000612625.1 Neobacillus jeddahensis | reverse complement strand
GTCCGCAGCCACCTTCGATGGCAGATATTCGGCCAGTGGCGGTGACGTGGCAACTGAATAACAGTCACCCTCAGCGCCACTGGCATTTACAAAAGTCGGCTTAGTTGTCGATGATTTAAAATGGCAAATCCTCAATTAGTTCCTTCAATTCTCTTTTAAGAAACCCATTTAGTTGAAACAATGCATTTTTAATTTCCATTAACTCGTTTATTTCCGTTCTTAACCGTTCAATGGTTGCTTCCATCTCGGCAATCCCAATCTCCAATTGGTCATAATAATCGACTCTTCTACAGTTCATTGATCACCCGATGGATATGGGATTCTCCCACAATCTTATTTCCTTGTATGAAGGCATCTAATAAACTTTGACTACATAACGTATTAATTTTTCTTGGAATCCCTTGGCTAAAGTTATAAATCGCTCTAATCGCCTCTTCAGAAAAGATTTCGTGGGGTGTTTCTACTACTTTTAACTGATGACGGATATAATCATTCGTTTCTTTTTCTGTTAGTCCACTCATTTGATATCGCATTTGAATTCGCTGTTCAATGGCTTCCAGCTGCTTTACCCTTAATAAATTTCGCAAGCTAGGCTGGCCTATTACGATGAGGGAAAGAGGGGACATTGAATCTTCTTTAAAATTGAGAATGAAGCGCAGTTCCTGCAACATGGAATCGGAAAAATGATGAGCCTCATCCAGAACTATGACTACATGCTTTTTCTCATTCTCATAAATATCAAGCATCAAAGACTGATATTGGCGTTTTGCATCTGTTGAACGAAAGGCTGGCTGGATACCGAAGTTCTGAAGAACTTCTCTATAAAAGAGTTTTGGCGTCAATGAAGAATCACAAATATAAAGGTAATGATAATGAATGGGATCCAATTGATGAACCAAAGACCGGATGGCCGTTGATTTCCCCATTCCTGCTTCACCAGTTAAAAGACAAAACTGACGGTGCTGTACCGCATATTCTAAACGTGCGGAAGCCTCTTTCTGACTGGAAGAATGGAACAAGTGCTTCGGTGAAATTTCACGGGTAAATGGAACATCTTTCATCTCAAAAAAATCTAGCATGTTTCATTCCCCTTTGACTGTTTCTCTTTTAATTTGGTAAAACTAGTGGTACCAACTTGTTTTCGTTTTTCTTCTTCCTGCTGTTTTTTCAACTGTTCCAAGAAACTAGAAACTCCTGCAGGAGTTTGGTCGCTGTCCGTTTCGTTAGGTAATTTGGAGTGGCTTTGATTTCGAAGTTCCGCTGGCTTGGCGTCTTCGAAGCGTTCGTCGTCCTTCCAAACTTGAATGGTCGATAAATCGAATGGATTAAATCTAATTTGAATTTTCATTCCACGTAATGAGGAATCAACATCATATCGATTTCCTTCTAGTTCAATAATGGCTGTTTTCCTTACAGTTCGATCCTCTTCCCAAAGAAAAATTTCTTTTAGCATTTCTGCTGGAAGGTGGCGAGTATGATCAGCTTTTGCTTCATATCGCTTTTTAGGTGTTTGTTTTGTACTTCGATGAACCCGATTATCATATGCTTCTAACCAAGAACGCAAGTAATCGTTTAATTGTTTCAATGTGGAGAGTTTTCCTTGATTTATTAATAAATTGGCTTCACCTGTAAAACTACTATCAATGAATTGGAAAAATTTTTCAATTTTCCCCTTTGACTCTGGCGAATATGGCTTTGCATGGATAAGTTTCGTTCCCATTCTCGCACACATAATTTGAAACTGCTTAGCACTATAAACGGAACCATTATCGCAAAAAAATAGATTTGGTACACCGAATCTTAATACAGCCTTTTGGACACAACGTTCAAGACGAGGATATCTTTCTTCCATAAAAAACTCCGCATGCATAATTCGGCGGCTATGATCATCGATTATAGCGATAAGATAAGCCTTTTTACGTTTTTCAGGATTTCTTGGATCAGGTAAATAAAGAGTATGCTGTGTATCCGCCTGCCAACAATCATTCGGTGTATCGTGTTCAAAATGACGAAACTCCTTCTTTACCGCACGGTAAAGATCCTTTTTACTCCAGCCCATTTCTTGAAAATAACGAGATAAGGTCCGCGGTTTGAGGACACCTACTGACACCTTTTCCTCCAACTCTAGTATTCTGATAACCTGTTCGACACTTCGGCTAGGTAATTCCTTTCGTAATTCGATTGCCCGGTTCAGTATTTCTGGATCCTGATTTTGTAAGCTTCCTTTTTTTTCTCTTACTTGGGGTTTTAGACCTTCAAATCCTTTCTCTTCATAAGCCTGAAGGTATCTTTCTAATGATCGAACACTTACTGTACTTCGTTCACTACCTGGGATGGTGTACCTTTGATTCGCAATCTCTCTTAAAAGGGCATACCTCTCCCCAGGTTGTAGCTGTCGTTGAACGGCTGGAGCAATCAACCCAAATCGAAAAGCAGCTAATTCGTTACGTATCGTTTCATTCATCTTGTTTTCTCCTCTCACACCATAAAATAGGAAACTATCCCCATTTTCTCTGAATTATCGATTGTAGAGTAGGGACATATTTTGTGGAGCAAGAAAAAGGAAATGATGTTAGCATTATGTAATTAATCCGACACATTCTTTGACATTACCATTCAAAAGAAGGTTGGCGGAGATTGATCATGGAAAATAGCCTTCCTTTCCCAGGAACTGATTCAATATGACCAAAATAGAAAGAAAGGAGAAAATGAATCTCCTGATTAGAGCTAATTCCATGCCGATAAAGGGACAGTAACCCGTCCGCTTCTTGGAACTCCATAGCCCATTCCTTGCGTTGGCTAATCCACCACTTCCCCAAAAGGCAAAAAAAGCGTTTCTTCCACCTAAAGAGAGTTTTAAGTGAGATCACCGAAACTGAAGAGGTGGTTAACCATTCAGCAAGTTGACTAATAGGTACCCCCGCCATCAACCATCTTACAAAAAATTCATAAAGATGATTCGCAAACCTTGCCCATGAGTGAGAAAAGCAAGGCATTAATGAAAAAGTTTTCCTACAATCGGGACATCTCCTCCGCATAATAGGAATCCGAAAGGATTGATATTTAAAATGAACAGTTTTTTCATACTTTCCATGTTTTCTGGTAACCCTTCCGCAACAGGGACAGAAGGTATCTTCATTGTAGATTTCGACGAATCTCATATACTTCTTGATTGTAAGAGGACATTCTAGTAAAATTGGCATTGTTAATGGGAGGTTATTTGTTCTCTGGCCGGCAAGCAAAGAGGAGCAAATAACCTTTTCCTTTTTAGATTAAGAGCCGTCAGCTCTATTGACTATTATATAATAGTCAATAGAGCTGACGGCTCTTTCTTGTAAATTCCTCCGACAAAATAAAAGACCACCACTGATTAAATAGCGACACTTGGTCTGACTGCGAACA
>NZ_CCAS010000111.1 GCF_000612625.1 Neobacillus jeddahensis | reverse complement strand
GGGGAAAATAAAACATTACTTTGCCGGTGGAAATACGGCGAGAGGATTCCATAGTCTGTATGACTCGAATTTGCAAGGACTTGATCGCTTATTTATATTAAAAGGTGGCCCGGGCACAGGCAAATCATCACTAATGAAGAAAATTGGCCATGAGTGGGTTGAAAAGGGCTTTCATGTTGAGTTCCTCCATTGTTCATCCGACAATGATTCGATTGATGGAATGCTCATCCCTAGATTAAAGGTGGGGATTGTCGACGGGACGGCACCACATGTGATTGAGCCAAAGGCACCTGGGGCTGTCGAGGAATATATTAATCTCGGTGAAGCTTGGAATGCCCGTGCACTGAGTGCGCAGAAAAAGGTCATTCAAACGTTGACAAGGCAAATAAATGAAGCCTTTCAAACTGCCTACGCGACGTTTAAGGAAGCGTTGGAAATTCATGATGACTGGGAAAAAATCTATATTAACAGTATGAATTTTAAGAAGGCCGATCAATTAACAAATAAATTAATTGATACTTTCTTTGGAAAAATGAAATTAAATAAAGTGCCTGATGTGCGTCATCGCTTCTTGGGGGCAGCAACGCCAACGGGAGCGGTCGATTATGTTCCCAATTTGACAGAGGAAATTGCCAAACGCTACTTTATCAAGGGTCGGCCGGGCTCGGGAAAATCAACAATGTTGAAAAAGCTGGCTGCCGCTGGTGAGGAACGCGGCGTCGATGTGGAAGTCTATCATTGTGGATTTGATCCCTATAGTCTTGATATGGTCATTTTTCGCGAACTAGGGATTGCTATTTTCGATAGTACTGCCCCGCATGAATATTTTCCAAGCCGGGACGGCGACGAAATTATCGATATGTATGAAATCTTGATAGAACCAGGCACGGACGATCTATTTGCTGATATTATCAGTAAAATAGCAACAAAATATAAAAACAAAATGACAGAAGCAACAAGCTATCTCACCAAAGCGAAGGCACTGCATGATGAGCTGGAAGAGATTTATGTAGCTGCCATGGATTTTTCTGCGGTCGAAAGAATACAAGTAAAAATAGCGGACGAAATCAACGATCTGGCGGCAGCGACACAGGTTTAATAACAGGATAGGTAGAAAAAAGTGCCGGGGAGTCCCGACACTTTTTATTTCGTTTTACTTTTTTGACCCTTATTTCGTTTATTGCCTTTACTGTTATCACCGCTGACAAACTCAGCGGCAAATTCAGCTTCGGCATTGCCAGCCTGTGGTGAATTTTGATTGCGGCTCCCTTTATTTTGCTTCTTAGTCATCGTATATCCCTCCTTTTTTACTAACCTTAGTATGGAGCTGGGAAAAGTGGTTTATTCCGAAAAAATAAAGGGGAAAATGGAAGAAAGTAGAATACATTAGGGGACTCTGATTATGGGAGGGAATGAGCTAGTTGTCTACAAACATCGATGTATTAATAAGGCTATTTGAAGAACATCGCAATGAAGCAAACGCGGAACCGATGAAGAATTATATGAAGGACCATTTTTCATTTCTGGGCATAAAATCGCCGTTACGGAAAGAACTAGAAAAGCAGTTTTTTACCGATACGGGAATTATTAAAGAGCCGTTTAACAAGGAAATGATAGCGGAACTTTGGGAAAAGGATGAACGCGAATATCAATATACCGGGTTGACGTATTTGGAAAAATCGCTCAAAAAGTTAGAAAAAAGCGATTTGCCTTTTATTGAATGGCTGCTGACAACCAAATCCTGGTGGGATACCGTTGATGCACTTGCCGCCAAACCCGTTGGCAAGATTGCCGAGAAGTTCCCAGAGATCATCGAGGAAACGATTGCTGGCTGGGCCGTCCATGAAAATATGTGGCTGCGCAGAACGGCGATTTTGTTTCAATTGAAGTATAAACAAAAGACAAATGAGGAACTGCTCTATCAATACATACGACAAAACGCTACTAGTAAGGAATTTTTTATTCAAAAAGCGATTGGCTGGGCATTGCGAGAATATTCGAAGACAAATCCCGCTTCGGTGAAGCAGTTTATCACCGATCAGCCGCTTGCTCCGTTAAGCATTCGTGAAGGCAGCAAGTATTTGGACTGAGCAAAACGGGTTCATGATTCAGGTGTTCATGTTATGATGGGAAATATATGAAAATCGGAAGCGCCAGCTAGGAGCTGGGGCTAGACGAATGATAATAGTGGCACGCTAATGTGCAGAAACTAATCAAATTTATGAAAGCAAAAGGTGGAGCAGCATGATGAAATGTATCGCATCAGATATGGATGGAACGTTATTAAATTCAGTTCAACAAATTAGTGAGGAAAATAAACAAGCGATTTTAAAAGCACAAGCACAGGGAGTCGAATTTGTGGTCGCCACAGGGCGATCCTATCAGGAGGCAACCTATGTGTTAGCAGCAGCTGGCCTCTCTTGCCCGGTAATTTGTGTAAATGGCGCAGAGGTCCGCTCTAAAGAAGGCAAGATTCTGTCCTCTAATCCGTTAAGTAAAGAGTTAGCAAGAGTGGTTGCAGCAAAGCTAGCGGAAAATGATGTTTATTACGAGGTTTATACAGATAAGGGTGCGTTTACGGTTGATTTGGATAAAGCCGTTTCGACACTTGTTGATATTATTATCAGTGCAAACCCTGAGGCAGATCGCGATGAGGTAGCATACGCGGCGGGAGCAAGAATACGTGATGGCTTGGTCCAAACGGTTGCCAATTATGAACTTCTATTTGCCGATGAGAACGTACAAATCTATAAGGTGCTGGCCTTTTCCTTTGATGCTAGTAAGCTTGCGGCAGCAGGAAAGGCCTTGGAAGGCTATACGGAACTAGCGGTTTCCTCCTCTGGTCATGAAAATCTTGAAATTACCCATCAGGATGCGCAAAAGGGTCTTGCCCTTGAGGCGTTTGTTCAGACAAAAGGAATTGACCTGGCAGACACGATGGCGATTGGTGATAGCTTCAATGATGTCTCGATGCTAGAGCGGGCCGGCAGATCGATCGCGATGGGCAATGCCAGCTATGAAATTAAGGCCCTTTGTGATGAAATTACGGATACGAATGACGAACACGGCGTCGCTGCCGCCATTCTCGACGTTTTATAAAAGAAAGGATCTATGACCAAGGCTGGTTCTATTTTATTAATGCTGATGATGCTGCTTTTGGGCTGTTCTATGTTTGAAAAAGAGAAAAAAGGTACTTAGTCAAGGCGACTAATGCCCGTGAAGCCTGAAAAGAAGAAAAAAAGGTAACTAGTCAGGGCGACTAATGCCCGTGAAGCCTGAAAAAGAGAAAAAACGGAAACTAGTCGAAGTGACTAATGCCCGTGAAGGCTGAGAAAAAGAAAAAACGGAAACTAGTCGAAGTGACTAATGCCCGTGAAGACTGAGAAAAAGAAAAAACGGAAACTAGTCGAAGTAACTAAT
>NZ_CCAS010000110.1 GCF_000612625.1 Neobacillus jeddahensis | reverse complement strand
ATTATATTCTATTTTAATTTATTTGATAAAATAAAAATAGAATACATCTAGAGTCTATAGTAGAGATAGCCTCGATGTCCATATTGGCCGGTACGACGAGTCCTATTTTGGTCTCTTCAGATTTTCACCGATAGCAAGGTGTACAATATGCCATTGGTGAAAGTGAAGATTGGCCGCTAATCAGATAAGGGAGTACAAAAAAACATTTCAATAAGAGTAAACCCTTTGGGCATAATAGCGAATATGATCAACACAATCCATCCTAACAAGGCTAGAATAGCGAGGGACATCATGATCCTCCTTTGAAGAAGAGTTAGCAAATATACATATATTCTTCCAAATAGACCCAAAAAAAATCCAAGCTATTCTGTCCACCAAACCGCATGCCGAAAGTCAACTTGTGGTTGATATACACAGCTTTTCCTGACTGAATACTCCTTTTTGAATAAAAAAACTGCCCAACTGACTATTGTTGGGCAGTCCTTTAATTTATTGTTTTTAAAAACATGTAAACGAAATAATTCGTCTTGTATCTACCCCAAAGATCATCCAGAACCTTCCATTCCATCTGAAACCAGCAACGGACCTAGGACCTATAAGAATAGGATAATACCAAAACGCTTCACCATTACTAAGCCATATAAAAGTATTACGAAACAGACACAGCCTAATTGCTCCTGGATCTACAGCAAACGGTGAAGCAACTGCTTGTTGAGGAATAAATGCTGGAGGAGGAGCGGTTGGAGCTTGTGATCCGGGTAAACCTGGGAAGCCTGATGGTCCCGAAAACTCAGGTCCTGGGAAGCCCGGAAAACTTGGTGGTCCTGATAACCCAGGTCCTGGGAAGCCCGGGAAGCCTGATGATCCCGGAAACTGTGGCCCTGGCAAACCCGGAAATAGACGCTCCGATTGCTGAGCATAATTCATATATGGAGAGTAATCTGTTTGAATATACATTTAAAAAATCACCTTCTTATCTTAAATAAACCTCTAAAGTATTAGTATGTTGGACTGTTCTTATGTGAAGCTATTCCCAGTCTAAAATTGGTTAACTGACTTTTTAGGTAGCCCTACCATTTGTTGGAGATGAGCGGGAATTCCCAGACTGTCATAAATTTAATAAGGGAAAGGGAATGCGTGTTAAACTTACCTTCCATATTGACGAGTCTATTTTAGTAGATGGAAAGAAACATCATATTGACCCTGAAAAATGGAGGCCTCTTATCATGAACTTTTGTGACTATTTTAGTTTAGGAGATAAACTACACCCTTCCCGGCTAGCAAAACCCTTCATTTCTCAATATAACAATGATTAAGAAGCTGAAGACTTCGCTTTGTTAGCCAAAAATACAGTAAAAAAGGCAAAACCGATTTAAAAAATCAGTCTTACCTTTTTTTCCTTCAAACTGATTGTGTGAAAAACCCAATCATCATTCACTTTAGAGCTTCTTATGGTCTGGATTTTAGCGACTTTCATGCGCGATGCCATGGCAATCTGTGCAGACACACAAAAATACTAATAGTAAAAACCGTCGTGTATCTAAATGAGGAGTTTTTTATCTATTTTCTAAACCACGTTTCCTTCTTCCGGAATAATTGCCTGCCTTCCTAATTGATTGTTCTACAACGGACTGAAAGCCATAAATAATGATTGCTAAGAATACACAAATAAAATACCAAGTTGAATGTTTCATCTTTATGAATTTGACAATTCCAAACTTCCTCCCAATATAAGGTAATGGAAAGGCATTAATGACATCCAATACCATATTTGTAAGTAAGTACTTGGGGAAATTCCCGAATGTTAATTTAAAAATCCAAAGTGTTGCTACAAAATAAGGGCCCAATATATAGGTGAAATCGATAGGGCCAGGAGAGATAGGGTTTTTCGTGATCCACCATTTTTTCCTATAACAAATTAGATTAAATACGCTTAAAACTAAATTGACAAAACTTGCTACAGGTAAAAACCTAAAAAAACTCCTTTTCCCCAAAAAAGGAACGGTAAGCCACGGAAGAATTAATGTGGCTAACGAGAATGCTACTTTCGTTTTATGCTTAACCATTGAGATCCACCCTCAAATTGATAGTTTATAGAAATAATTTCCATAAACATATAATTTATCGCGACCAACCAAAATATACATAATTTAAAACTTTTTCACTTGACATGTGTTTTACTAGATTTTTTTTTTCTTAATATTCCACACTAACGAATCAACCCCAGTGGAGAAATGAGCAATCGGATTAACTTGAGAAAGTTCAAAATGAAATGGAGAAAAAAGGGTATTCTCAACTATCTGTATTTCTGCTTTTTGCAAGGGCCAAGGCAGATGGTGTATTTCACCGCAATAAATGTTGGCTCCATTATTCGAACTATAGAGGCAATACCGCTCAGTGAGCCAATGATCCAGCGTTCCTTCCCTTGGATAATAAACTTCCGATACCGGAACGTATTTCCCCTTAAATGAGATAGGAGTATTAAAATGGCCTTTCCGGCTGCTATGAAAATGAAAGGATTGTTCTTCTTTTCGAAAAGAAATTTGTGCCGAATTATACGGTAAATGAAACCATCTTTTTGCAATCTTTAATGAAGCCCAGTTCTCAACATCAATAGATAAAAAATAAATACCGGGTTTTCCATCGCAGGTAACATATGTCCTTACATTTATTTCTGGAAATTTGGGTGTAAGGGAAATAGATGATAATCCACGAGGAAAAATTCCCTCTAAAACAAATGCAATGACCCCTAACCATGCGGAGCCATTAAAAGTATCAATTTGTAAAGAAGAAGGAATATATGGCCGTAGTGTATTAAGTGGAATTGGCCAATGTAAAAATAATAAATTTCTCCAAGTTTGCTGCATAATCCAGTATTTTGATGGTAATGGCCATCCTCGATGCCCAATATCATTCATGATATTCACAATGAGTCCCCCTGTTTTTATATGTATATAGTTTGGAGTAAATAAAAAATTTAATACGATGTTATATACATATAATCCCAACATTTTAAAAGTACAATTTGATATTTATAATGTTTTCCTTTTTTTGGATATACTAAGATTAATTGGTTTTATTTTTGAAACGATGCAGAATATGGAGCAATAACTATGGAGAATATTTTTTATTACTTAACTTTTGGAATGGTAGCAATTATTTTCACCACTTTTATATTCATGCTTTTTGGATGGCGTTGGTTCATGAAACTGATGGTGAAGCATATGGGAAAAATTATATTATCTGACAGTTATCAAGAAAATGTGATGGAGTTGATGCCAGGACTCAGGCATATGGGTATTCAAAATATGCTTGAAAATAGCCTGCGGGCAGAAACAGGCGACGTCCTCCACCGCCCGATGGGATCTTCAAAAAAATGGCCGCATTTAGATCCGATCACTTTTATCCCTGCCCAAACAACACCATTTCCAATTGACGGTGAAGAAGATGTAGATGTGCAGGTTACCATTGGACCAAATGCAAAAAAACCAATGGAAATAAAAATCCCGCTAATGATCAGCGGCATGGCCTATGGAATAGCACTCAGTGAAGAAGTGAGACTCTCCTTAGCTCATGCTGCT
>NZ_CCAS010000109.1 GCF_000612625.1 Neobacillus jeddahensis | reverse complement strand
CAATTAGTTAAACAATGAGAAATGTATAAATTATTTCTAAATAGTAAATCGACTTTGATATAAAAGAAAGGTGGATTACTCTGATTAGATTTTTGGAGAAGATTCATATTGTTGGTTTAATCATACGACAACTGGAATTTGCATATTGGATCTGAAGGGGAAAGTGGAATCGGTCAATGATACGTTTGAAGAACTATTCGGTTGGAACAGAATGGATGTTATTGGTCGACATGCTAATTTTCTTCCACATGTCCCTTTGGTTTTGCGTTTTAAATTGAATAGATATTTAAAACAAGTAAAAAATGATAATCAATCTATTCAATATAGAACAATTAGAAATCGAAAAAGTGGTATTGCAATTTATGTAGACGTAACTCTTTCTCCGTTAATATTAAATGAGATCACTACTGGTTATGTAGGTGAATATTTCTTTAATTCGGTATATATTCCTGATGATAAATAAGAAAATTTTAAAAAAAACATTAAATAGTAAAATAACTTACTTACTAACTTACTCCACAACACGAGTTTAAATTGAATTATTCAACCAATTTAAACTCGTGTTTTTTAATTTCTTAAAACCTTTAAATTAGCTAGAAAAATTTGAGAAAAAACTACACATCTTGGACATGGTCATATAAATAATAAATAGTGTTTTGGAAGTAGATTCGTTGGATTTAATAGATTTTTATAAAACATTAAAGGTAGAATGGGATCTTAAAGAAGCTCTCGAGAAAAATGAATTTACTCTTTATTATCAACCAAAGGAATTGGAGTCAAAATTAGCTTAGATGATTTCGGAACTGGATATAGCTCGCTCTATTACCTAAAGGAATTTCCAATAGATAGAATCAAGATAGACCAATCTTTTGTTCGGTCTTGTATCACTAATCCGAAGGATGCCACGATTGTAAAAACGATTATTGCAATGGCTCACCAATTAAATTTAATCGTTGCGGTTATTCGAGCTTGTTAAGCAATGATTAATTGGGGTAGAGTCGTAATAAAATTGTTGTTGCTAAATAAGTAAATGATGTTGTCATAAAATGGACATTGGTTTTGTCGTATGAATTTTACTATACTATTAAGTGAAACAGACTCAAATTCCTTATTTTGGAAGTGTGACAACCATGTAAACATGAAGGAGTACAACTATGGATGATCATAAGGGGATGGATTTTTTCCTTATAACAGCGTTCTTATTTTTTATGACACTTTTTATCAGATATACATGGCAAGATCGTAGGAATGTATCTACACCTTTAAACTCAAATTTCAAGTTTATTAATAAATTGGTTAACACCTATAGAAATATTGTACCTAGAAAAGAACTTGAAAAAAAGTATCTTGATACCCTAAAAGATCTCCAAGATTTGAAATTTGCCTTAGATGAGTCGAATCTGGTCCAAATAGTAGATAAAAATGCCAATGTTTTATATGCCAATGATAAATTCTGTCGCCTCTCCGAATACTCGTTTGACGAAATCAAAGGGAAAAATATGCGGATTTTAAATAGCGGCTTTCACACGAAGGAGTTTTTCCAAGATTTATGGGCGACGGTTTCTCACGGGAAGGTATGGAACGGAGAAATGAGAAATAAAACAAAAAGTGGGAAATACTTTTGGGTTAGTACAACGATTGTGCCGTTTTTGGATAAGAACAATAAACCGTTTCAATATATTGTTATTCGAAATGATATTACCAAGAGCAAAGATAATGAGAAAAAGCTAGAATACTTATCAAATGTGGACGGCTTAACAGCACTGTATAATCGAAGATACTTTGATAAGATGGTCAATTATTATTGGGAATCTTTTTGTCAAAACCAAAATTCTCTTTCAGTGATTTTATTTGATGTGGATTATTTTAAAGGCTACAACGATTACTATGGCCATATAGTAGGGGATCAGTGCCTAATGGATATATCAAATCGAGTTAGAACTTTGTTAAATTCATTTGAGGCGGTATGTGCAAGATATGGGGGAGAAGAGTTTGCGATTATTTTGCCTCAAAAAGATTCGCAGGAAGCCTTTTTTATTGCCGAAAGAATTCGCTTAGAAGTTGAACAGTTAAAAATCCCCCATGAAATGTCGAAGATTAATAAGTGGGTCACGATGAGTTTCGGGGTGGCATCTATCATACCCAATCAAACGATGAATCCAAAGGAACTATTAGATTTGGCAGATAAAGCTTTATATCTTGCTAAGCATAATGGGAGAAATAGGGTAACTAATGGTTCCATATCTTTTTAGTTTGGACAAAATCTGTCTGCCATCATCCGCGGGTAATAAAAGTGGGAAGCAGGAGTCGACTCTTTATCAGATTTTTCTACATAAAATTACAATTATATTACATTATCGACTAATCCATTGTTATTAGTCCATTTGGAATATAAACTAGTAATATAGTAAAGATCGAATTAACGATAGGTGACAAGAGGAGACTTGAAATGATAAAAAAATTTATAAAATATACAGTATCCGCTGCAGTTCTAGCCGCTACAATTCAGGCAACACCCACTTTTGCAAGTCCAGTAGAATCATCAGTGACCCAAGGACAAATTGATGCAACAAAAGGACAAATCAATAACTTTGAAACAAAGATTCAACAATTAGACAACCGGATCAGCTTAGCGATGGAGAAAAGTCAAAAGCTAAATGATCAAATTAAAACACAACAAGATAAAATTGGAGAAACTGAGGCTGAAATTGAAGAAGCTAAAAAAGCCTTAGATGCCCATAAAAAGGTCTATTCTGAACGACTAAAAAGCATTCAATTAGAGGGAAAACAGTCAATCGCTACATATGCAGAACTTTTGTTCACTTCGAATGATCTATCTGAGTTTTTAACACGTTTTACTGCTATTTCCCAAATTATGGAAACCGATACAAACCTATTAAATGGTTTAAATGAAAAACAGCAAGCGTTAAAAGATGCAGAGGAAAAATTACATAATGAGTTCGACCAATTAAAAAAGAGCCAAGATGCATTGGCTGCTGAACAGAAAAGCATTGAAGAAGATAAAGTTGAAATTGAAAAAGAATTAGCAACTGCGAAGGACACCTTACAAAGCCAAGAGACACAACAGCAGGCACAGATAGCGCAGCAGCAAGAGGCACAGAGACAGGCTCAATTAGCCGAACAGGCGCAACAAGCTCTACAAGCCCAACAAGCCCAACAAGTACAACAAACGCAACAACAGTCTCAACCAAAATCTTCATCGAAAAGTGGGGCTTCAAATTCAACACCGGCGGTCAATGCACCTGCGATAACGAATACTGATGCGGCAAGCAAGATCATTGCAACTGCTAAACAATATTTGGGCGTTCCTTACGTTTGGGGTGGAACAACACCAAGCGGATTTGATTGCTCGGGATTCACTTCTTATGTGTTCCGTGCCGTTGGCATCGGTCTACCAAGGGTATCACGTGACCAGCAGAATGTTGGTACTAGAATTTCTCCAAGCCAAGTACAGCCGGGAGATTTAGTATTCAAGGGTTCACCTGCTTATCATGTCGGTATTTATATCGGTGGCGGTCTATATATCCATGCACCACAAACGGGTGATGTTGTGAAAATTGCTGCATATAATCCATCTGCTTTTTCAAGTGCAGCTAGGGTCATACGTTAATAATAAAACCATTTCAATTTAATGAATAACCCCATCCTTTAAGGGAGGGCACTGAAAATCCTTCGGATTTTTGGAGGAATTAAAAAA
>NZ_CCAS010000108.1 GCF_000612625.1 Neobacillus jeddahensis | reverse complement strand
CCGCCGTTAAAATCATCGTTGCAACTGCCAAAGCCAGCAATGCTCTTGTTTCACCCAGTTTTTTCACAATGGTCTCCGCAATGACAGCGGCAGCACCTGATTCAATCAAGACTCCGGCTAAAACACCAGCTGCTAAAATTCTTAATACAGCTGGAATAATCCCCTTGGCCCCTTCCATCATTAAATTAACTGTGTTGACTATATCGACTCCGCCGACAAGACCGCCAATTAAGGCGCCGGCAATCATTCCGTAGGCAGGAGAAACCTTCTTTAAAATCAAGACAATCGCTACAACCAATGCGACAATTGCACCTAAAGCGCTTACTTGAATCTGTGCATCCATTTGTCAATACCTCCTTGTTTGCTATACATTGATTGTAAGCGTTTCCTTAAGCGATTACATCGGTCAGTCTATCAAAAAAAGGCCCGATTTTCTCCGGCCTTTTGTGCATTTGCACAAATTACTTAATTTGATTTTGAATAATAGAGAGGTAAAGCTCCAGCAAATCCTTTACCTTACGAGGATCCTTCTTCGTAAGGTCTGTAATCCTTTCCAAACGATATCTAAGTGTATTTCGATGGATAAACAGGCGTTCAACTACTTTTTGCGTGTCCCCATTCTCTTCCACATACACGAATAACGTTTCGAGCAGTTCCCCCTTTTTGTCTTGCTCTTTCAATTGCTGAAAATAAGGGCCAATCTCTTCGTCAACCCCCAATTGATCTGCTCGGGCAAGAAACACTGGCAATTTGTAGTCCTCATAAAAATAAATATTTTTTTTGGGGGCTAGCTTTCTGCCAACCTTTAAAGTAGTAACGGCCTCTTGATAAGACTTGGAGATACCATCTAAATCCGAATGAAAGCTGCCAATAGCCATTTTAAAAGGTTCTTTTTGACTTTTTTCCAAGCCCTCCGCCCACTTGCCTAGCTGCTCCAGAGTCTGGGCTTTCTTACTATTTATCTTTTTTAACAGAACAATATGATCGGGCTGCATGACATATAAATCATCTTTGTCCAATTTATCGCGGACCCATTTATACCCGGTTGATTGGTCTTCAACGGTTAAAATCATCGCGGCCCGCGGGAGATTCAAATTGATCCCTAGTCGTTCAGCCCTTTCAAAATAAAGGGAATCCAAATTTTCGATGCCGTGCATTAACTGGCTGGTCATTTCTTCTTTAAGTCGTTCGTCCCACTGCATTTCATCGATAAGGACTGCTTGCTGAAGGATCATTTCTGCAGCCATTTTAACTAACTCCCCATAGTTACGAATTTCGTCTGGTTCCCCAGTTATCCCAATGACTCCCACGACATGATCCCGGAAATTAATCGGCAGGTTGATTCCTGCCTTCACACCGTGAAGCAGCCTAGCTTCGGCCTCACCGATCTCAGACCCTGAATGGTTCTCAATAACCTTAACTGCCCCTTCATGAATCGTATGAATTCTGTTTCTATCCCCTGAACCAATAATGATCCCTTTTTCATTCATCACATTGATATTTCGATTAATAATTCGCATCGTTCTATCGACAATTTCTTGGGCTAAGGATTGATCTAAAAATTTCATAGGGATTCCTCTTTTTGAATTTCATCAACCGTTAGAAATGTATATCCTTCTTTTGATAAAAACTGTAAGATTCCTTTAATCGTTTTTAGTTCTTCACCGGTATGATCATACATTGGGTGAATTAAAATAATCGATCCGGGTTTTACATTCTCTTTTACATCATTTATTTTATCATTGGCTGAGGTATGGTTAGTATCTGGCTCAATGCTCCAAGTAATCGTTTCCCTCTTATGCTTATACAAATAATACGGCAATCCAATAATTTTTTTCCCATTCGGCGGTCGAAAGTCAATCTCCCCACTATACCCAGCATTACGAATGAGTCTGTCCGTCTTTTCAATTTCCCCCTTGATAAAAGAAGGGGATTTAAAAATCATTCTTTGATGGGAATATGTGTGATTCCCAATTTGATGCCCAGCTTCGACTATCTTCTTTGCTTCATCTGGATTCTTTTCAATATCACTCCCGATAAGAAAAAATGTGGCTTTGGCATTGTATTGATCCAATAAAGGGAGAATGTCATCCACATTTTTGGTTGGTCCATCATCAAATGTTAGGGCAACTACTTTTTTGCGGGTCTCTATCTGAGAAGTTAGCCCACCGAACAACTGAAAGGTTCTAGCGTTCATTAACTTATACATCCCCAACAATAGGAGAATGATTACCAACATACTCATTCCCCAAAACATCCATTTTTTCTTCATAAATTCGGCCTTTCTTTTGTCATTTTATAAAATCCACAAAACTGACTATCATTAAGGCTGTGCTTTATTCTGATCTTCTGTCTCAGCACCATTTTCTACACCGGTCCCATTTTCAGGAAGATTAACTGTAACCGAGGTGGAGGTCGGATCACTCACACCAGCATCATTTGAAGCGACTACCGTAATGACATACGTTTGACCTGGCTGCGGAGTACTTAACGTCGCACTTGTTCCTGATGTAGTCGTTAAGGTTTGTGTACTACCATTCACCGAATAAGTAACGATAAATTGGACATTTTTCAGATTGGTGGTATTGTTTTTCCAACTAATCAAAATACGATTCGAATTTTGATCATATTGAGCATTCAGGTTACTTGGACTATTTGGTATTTCTTCTGTTTCTTTAACCGTTAAGGAAGTCGCGGCAGCCTCACTTTTGGCACCTTCCGCAATAGCCGTGACCGTAAAAACATATGGCTTTCCTTTCACTGGACTCTCTAGTATGGCTTGTAAGTCGCTCGTAGACGGTAATTTTGTTGTTTTTCCATCTACTGTGTAAGAAACCTCAAAAGTTGTCCCCGAAAGACCCTCTGATGTGTAGTTCCATGATAGTTGAATACGGTCTGAAGCTTCATCATATGTTGCTTGAACGTCAGTTGGCTTTTTAGGCTTTGGCGGTTGTGGCTTTTCACCATTTTTAACGTAGTATTCATTGCCTGACTTTGCCACACTACTTGGTTGTTCAAATCTGTCCGTACTCGTAGCTGTTCGTGACATAATCGCCTTAAACACTAACTTAGAGAAGTCCGCACTTTTGCTTCCTAAATAGTCATCTGAAGATTTGGTTTCTGTATAGCCAGTCCAAACCGCGCCGGTGTATTGTGGCGTATATCCTACAAACCACGCATCCCGTGTCGCATTTTCTGGTAACCCATATTTCTCTATAGCCGATTGATCGAAGCTAGTTGTTCCCGTTTTACCAGCTAAATCTAGCTGGGGCAGATTTGCCTTTGTACCTGTTCCTGAATCTACAACTGTACGTAACATATCTGTGATCAAGAAGGCTGTATAATCTGCCATTACTTTCTTTTTACTTGAAGCTAACTCCTCTTCTGTTCCATCTGAATAGATTATTTTTGAAACAGTATACGGTTTAATATAGTAACCACCATTCCCAAAGGCGGCATAGGCACCCGCCATATTCAGCGGTGATGCAGCGTCAATGGCCCCAATCGCATTTGATTCATTCGCCTTTTGTGTGTCTGTAATAGGAAAACCAAGGCTATTCGCAAAATTTGTTGCATAATCTGCGCCAACAGCTTGATAGGCCTTTAAAGCAGGGATATTTCGTGACCAGGTCAAGTGCTCTCTAATCGTCTTATTTCCTGCATACGTACGACTTGCATTTCGAATCGGTGTTCCATTTGTATATTGATACTCTTCATCTTTTAGGATGTGCCCTGTCGACCATTTAAATTTTTCAATTGCTGGTCCGTAATCCAGAATAGGTTTAATCGTAGAACCAGGATGACGTTTAATCATCGTGGCATAGTTAAATCCACCCGTTTGATAATTTCGCCCGCCGCCAATGGCTTTAATTGCACCCGTTTGTGTATCTAAAATAACTACAGCTGTTTGTAATTTTTGATTATCTGGATAGTCAATATACTCATTAGTTGATAGGGCATTCTCTGTGATCCGTTGAATTTCAGGATCAATCGTAGTATAGATTTTTAATCCATCCTCAAAAATATTTGCCTTTGTTTTGGTTTGAACCTCTGTAATCACCGTATCCACAAAGGCCTGATACTTATTTGCAGGCTTTTGTTGAATATTTAACGTATCTTCTATCGGTGTTTGTTGGGCGCTTTCCATTTTCGCTTTGGAAAGATAGCCATGTCTATTCATATATTGAAGCACCAAATTTCTTCGTTTTTCGGCCGCCGGCAGATTACTTTCAACAGTAGGAATATAATTGTTAGGGCTTTGTGGAATCCCTGCTAGCAGTGCTGCCTGTTCTAGTGTTAATTTATTTAACTCATTAGGCCCTAATCCAAAGAATCGCTCAGCTGCCTTTGCGACACCATTTACATCACTGCCATATAAATTTTTATTAAAATACATTTCAAGGATTTGATCCTTAGAAAACTTTTTTTCTAATTGAGTCGCTAAATACCATTCTTGGATCTTTCTCGTTAGCGTTTTCTCAGTTGACAAGAAGGCATTTTTCACAATTTGTTGTGTAATCGTACTACCACCTTGTGAGGAACCCGTCGTGATATCCGTCCAAACGGCCACAAGTGTCCGTTTTATATCAATTCCATGGTGCTTGTAAAAACGGGCATCCTCTGTGGCCAAAACGGCATTTTTTAGGACATCCGGGATTTGATCGATCTCAATATTATCTCGTTTTTCTGTACCGACCTCGGCAATAATGGTTTCCCCATCACTAGCATATACTTGAGATGATAAAGGATCCTTTAATAGAGTTTCATCAAACTTTGGCGCATCTTTGATAATCCATAAAAAAGCGCCTACTCCAGCCAGGAACATCACCAGCCCGATTGTAAGACAAATATAGAGGACTTTTTTCCAGGATATTTTTCTCGGCCCCTTGTTCTTATTCTGTTTGGATGCTCGTTGTTGCTGCTGCTCTTGTATTTTTTTTCGTTCTGTTCGAGACGAATAATCTTCAGTCATACTACTCATTCCTGCCTTCCTAGTAAAAAAGATAATCTTTAAAAGTACTATTATTATAATTTCTTTATTCTTACCA
>NZ_CCAS010000107.1 GCF_000612625.1 Neobacillus jeddahensis | reverse complement strand
TTTGTTACGTTGGCTTAATTTCAATGAAGAAACTAATAATTTATTGTTTGTTGACGTTTTTGTTTGTTTAGTTTTCAAAGAACAAGTTCGTCGCTCATTCGAGACAACTTTTATACTATATCATTTCATTGATATCAATGTCAATAAGTTTTTTTAAGAAGTTTAATAGACTTAATGACAACTTTTATATCTTATCACCGTTGGATAATCATGTCAATAGCATCTTACAAATAAGTTGTACCGTATTTTCTTCATTGAACATAAAATACTCAAGGAACACGTTATTCCTTACTAGCTACCAACAAAAAGGAGGTCTTAAGTATGAAGGGAATTATTTTAGCAGGTGGAAATGGGACGAGATTATATCCAGTAACGAGGTCAATCTCAAAACATTTATTGCCGATTTACGATAAACCAATGATTTATTATCCACTCGCCACGCTCATGCTTGCTGGAATAAGGGAATTCTTAATTATATCTACTCCACAAGATATTCCTCGATACAAAGAACTGCTCGGAAACGGTTCAAATATAGGAATTTCAATAAATTATGAAATCCAACCTTCCCCAGAGGGAATTGCTCAGGCTTTCATCATTGGGGAAAAATTTATTGGACATGATAATGTTGCCTTAATCTTAGGTGACAATATTTTCTATGGTTTCGAATTTCAAAAACTATTAACAGAAGCTGCCCATCAAAAAAAAGGGGCTACTATCTTTGGCTATTACGTGAATGATCCCGAAAGATTTGGTGTCATTGGATTTTCAGCGGACGGTACCGTTACTTCCATTGAGGAAAAACCTATTATTCCTAAGACAAATTATGCCGTCACCGGTCTTTATTTTTACGATAATCGTGTCATAGAAATCGCCAAAGAGATTAAACCTTCTGCAAGAGGTGAACTTGAAATTACCGATGTAAATAAAGCCTATTTAGCATTAGGCGAGTTATCAGTAAAAGTGTTGGGCCAAAGCAATGCATGGATTGACACAGGTACACATGAATCTCTTTTTACAGCTTCACAATTTATTAAAACAATCGAAGAAACACAACATATTAAAATTGCCTGTATTGAAGAAATCGCCTTTCAAAGGGGCTATATCTCAAGGGATCATATAGATCATTTAGCCATGCCTTTAATGAAAAGTAATTATGGAAGATACTTGAAAGAGGCTATTGAAGCGCCCAAATTTAGAGGTGGGAAATGAACATTATCCCGACAAAATTACAAGGGGTGTTAATCCTAGAGCCGCATGTCTATAATGACAATCGAGGATACTTTTTGGAAAGCTATAACAAACAAACACTTGAACAAAATGGAATTCACATTGATTTTGTCCAAGACAACCATTCACTTTCAAAAGAAGCAGGAGTCATCCGAGGCTTACATTACCAGCAAAATCCGAAGGCACAGACAAAATTAGTACGGGTTGGGACTGGCGCTATTTATGATGTGATCGTTGACATTCAAAAGAATTCCCCCACATACGGCCAGTGGATCGGGGTTATTATTAGCGAAGAAAACAAACGACAATTACTTGTCCCAAAAGGATTCGCACATGGTTTCTGCACGCTCGTTCCTCAGACAAATGTGATGTATAAAGTCGATCAATATTATGACATTGACCATGATCGAGGCATCTTATGGAATGACCCTGCTATCGGCATTGACTGGCCTATTTCTAATCCCATTTTATCTACAAAAGATCGTGCGCTTCCTTTATTAAAAAATGTTGACTGGAATTAATTTTTAAAGGAGTAATTACACATGAATTTACTGATTACAGGAGGGGCCGGATTTATCGGTAGTAACTTTATTCAATATATGTTTGAAAAACATCCAGACTATCACATTATTAATGTTGATAAATTAACGTATGCAGGGAATCTAGAAAATTTAAAAGATATTCAAGAATCCAATCACTATGCCTTTATTAGAGGGGATATATTAAATAAAGAGTTATTAGATTATCTAGTTACGACTACTGAAATAGATTTGATTGTAAATTTTGCTGCTGAATCACATGTCGATCGGAGTATCACTAATTCTACTCGATTTGTGCAAACAAATATTGTTGGAACGCAAGTGCTGCTTGATGTAGCCCGAGAGCACGGTCTTCGTTTTATCCAAATCTCAACGGATGAAGTTTACGGTTCTCTAGGTGCAAACGGTTATTTTACTGAACAAACCCCTATCTCTCCAAATAGTCCTTATTCCGCTAGTAAAGCAAGTGCTGATTTTCTGGTGAGATCGTATTATGAAACATTTGGATTACCTGTCAATATTACAAGGTGCTCCAATAATTACGGACCTTTTCAATATCCAGAAAAATTCATACCCCTGATGGTAATAAAGGCTTTAACAGGGCAATCATTACCTATTTATGGGGATGGAAAGAACATTCGTGATTGGCTCCATGTGAAGGATCATTGTTCCGCTATTGATTTAATCATTCACCGAGCTACCCCAGGTGAAATTTACAATATTGGTGGACACAACGAGCACAAAAATATAGAAATTGCTGAAACAATCCTTGAGACGTTAGGCGTTTCCAAACATCTCATTACCTTTGTACCAGATCGTTTAGGGCATGATTACCGATATGCCATTGATTCCAGCAAGCTCCAAACAGAGTTAGGATGGAAGCCAAAATTTTCTTTTACTGAAGGATTACTCGAAACCATAACCTGGTATCAAACACATCAGGAATGGTGGAAAAAATTGATTTGAGCCACTGAGAATAATCGAAAAGATTGGGGAAAGCGAAATGAAGAAAGTTCTGGTGACAGGTGCCGAAGGCCAACTAGGGTCAGATCTAGTCCTCTCCTTAAAAATGGAAGGTTATAAGGTATATGGCCTAGGTAAATCTCAATTAAATATTTCTAATCTTGATGAGGTTAATAAGATTGTTGCCCAGATCGTTCCAGATATCATCATTCACTGTGCTGCCTTTACCCATGTCGATCTAGCAGAGATCAATGTAGACCAAGCATTTCTCGTTAATGGAATAGGCACACGAAATATAGCAATAGCTGCAGATCATATCAATGCAAAATTAATATATATTAGTACAGATTACGTGTTTGATGGTCAATCTAGCACGCCATATCATGAATTTTCACCCGTATCACCAATTAATCAATACGGCCATTCCAAATTGGCAGGGGAAAATTTTGTTCGAGATTTCCACTCAAGATTCTTCATTATCCGAACATCCTGGGTGTACGGAAAACAAGGAAATAACTTTGTAAAGACCATGCTGATGCTTGCTAAAGAAAAGGACGAATTACGGGTGGTCAACGATCAAATTGGCTGCCCAACTTATACAATGGATCTTGCACAATGTATTAATCAATTAATGGAAACGAGTAAATACGGGACTTACCACGTCTCCAATTCCGGCTACTGTACATGGTTTGAATTCGCGAAGGAAATATTTCAACAATCGAACCTCTCCCCTCACTTAATCCCATGTAGTACAGAAGAATTCCCGCGTCCCGCACCTCGGCCAAAATATTCTATTATGGATCATTTGAGCTTGCGTATAAATGATTTTGACCCTATGCCTCATTGGAAAAACGGGCTAGAAAGGTTCTTCCAGCAAATTCATCGATCAAAATAGGGAAACTGAATGACGATCTTCCATTGTATGTTATATTAATCGTTCAAACGGAGAGTATGAATGTGTTGAAGAATTAGTAACCATATCTTCATATAAAAGAATGTGGACAAACGCTAAGCCTTATAAAGAGTGAAAACACTCAAACAAATGAATTTTTTTGAAGGGAGTTACGACATGTCATCGGATCATACTCCGCTTTTGACTGCACATATATTTGTCTCAAAGCAAGAATCTATTACTAGATTGGTAAATAAATTATCCAAAAGCCGTGTTACCGTAAAAGTTTATGGACCAGAAGATGTATTACAGGAAATAAACCCGAAGCACCCTCGCGTCTACATTTCAATAGGACCGAAATGGTCAGAATTTACAACCCTAAATGCCTTACCCTCATACGAGCGCAATCGGTGGTTACATTTCACTTCACCAGCAGGAATTCTACCATATCATTTATTTTATTGTTGGCTTAAAGCTACTGACCCTCTCCCGGTGAATAAGCAGATCCCTTTAAATCGATTTTCATCTGAGACTCCATTGGTGTCTGTTTTTACGGCTAGCTATCGATCAAAAGAGAAAATACAACGCCCCTATCGTTCCTTACTAAATCAAAGCTATACAAATTGGGAATGGGTGGTAGTGGATGATTCAGGGGATGAGGATGAGACTTATACAAAGGACCTACTTCCACTTGAAGATCCCCGTGTAAGAAGATATCGTCAAGATGCGCGCAATGGTTATATCGGAGCGATCAAACGTTATGCCGCAGGTCTTTGTACTGGAGAAATTTTAGTAGAAGTTGATCATGATGATGAATTAACCCCTGACTGCCTTGAGAAAATTGTTCAGGCATTCCAACGAAACCCTGATTGCGGGTTTGCATATGGGGATTTTACAGAAGTGTATGAAGGGAGTAACCAGGCTCATTGGTATGGTTGGGATTGCGGATTTGGCTATAGCGTCCACTATCGAGTGTGGGTTCATACTATGAATCGTTGGCAAAATGTCCAAAGGCAAACTACTGTAAATGGAATTACAATCCGTCACTTGGTGGGTTTACCTAACCATCCTCGGGCCTGGACACGGGATTGTTATCACCTAATTGGTGGACACCGGGAAGAACTTTTAGTGGCGGATGACTATGATATTCTCGTTCGAACCTTCCTTTGTACAAAATACATTTCCATTCCTGATTTACTATATATTCAATACCGAAATAAAAATAGAGATAACTCTACTTTTCAACGAAATCAGCAGATTCAAATTCTTGTAAATGAAATTAATCTTAGTTACAGCGAGAGGATCTTTACAAGATTGCAAGAATTGGGATTGCCTGTAGAACAAATGCCATATAAACGCGTATGGGAAACATCAACCGCTGATGCTGCTCGGTTCACTAGCCATCTGGTTTATAAAAATTCCGATAAAATTTCGTATCTTTTTCCGATTCCTTTCTCCACTCCAACTACTGAACATCATCAGCTATTAGAAATCCTTCAGAAGGGGATCGAAACGCATTTTAGAGATATTGAAGTCGTTATAGTAGGTCGAATTCCCTCCGAAATTGAAGATTATGCATCGAAGGCACCCATGGGCGCCATTCGATGGTGGCCGATGGTACGAGATGATTCATTGGAAACTTGTATCGAGTATGCAAAATTTTGTGCTTCCTGTAACGAAAAAATAGTCGTATTACCTGAAAAAAGTTGAAAAATCATTATTAATACTATCAACTAATCTGCCTGAGGACTTTACAAAAGAACTCAGGCTGTTTTGTTTTATCAAGAAAAAGATTGTGCTGATTCACCATGTAATTTTAAGTAGTTCCTCTTATGAATTGATACTTTTTTTCTTCTTAAATTGAGTATTTGTCCCATACCGTTTAGATGGTTGATCAATATACATATAGAGTACGTCCCATTAATATAAGGGTGGTGAAATAATGTCTTCTAAGAAAGATGATAAAGACAAAGACAGACATAAGCACAAAGATATGGATAAATGTAAACACAAGGATAAGGACAAGCATAAGGATAAATGTAGGGGGAAACGTGGAAAAAGAGGGCCTCAAGGGCCTCAGGGACCTGAAGGACCTCAAGGGCGT
>NZ_CCAS010000106.1 GCF_000612625.1 Neobacillus jeddahensis | reverse complement strand
TTTTCTTTATCTACAACGAACTTTTCATCTTTGATTTCAAATTGAAGAATTTCTGAATATATTCCTTTTTCTTCATTTACTGCGACTGCTTGAATATACTTTGCACCTGCTGGTATAGCAAAGGGCTCTACATACTTCCCACCACTGTTTTTAGGGTTTGTACCGTCTGTAGTATATCTTATTTCGACATTTGGTGAGCTGGCTCTTAGTTCCATAAATTGGCTTCCATCAGCATCATAGGGTTTGTATTGAATTGATACTTTGTTTGTCCATTCATATACAGAACCAGTTTCGTTAATTCCTTTTGAATCAACACACAAGAATGTCAATTTAAGCTCACTTGTTTTAAAATTGCTTAAATCCGCTATTTTCAATGAGCTTTCTGTAGCTTTCATATCAATTTCATAGTAAACAATATCACCGTTTGTAGGTAAAATCTTTAAAGTAACTTCTCCAGTTTCTTTATCTCTGTGTGTTTCGATGACACTCACAGATGTTTCTGGTGCTGGTGGTTCTTTATCGATATAACCTCCTTCTTCAATCCATAGGCCTCTTCTAATGCAATCAGTTTTAAGTTCATTCAAAGCCTCTGGTTTATGCCACTGCCAAGAAACTTCCGTTGCAACTCTTTCAAGAATATGGTTCCACGTCATTCTTTGAGTTGTAAAAATTCGCGCCTCAAATTTTGTTTTTAATTTAGAAGGCTCGATTTCGGTGGTAAACTTCATCTCTTCTTCGAGAACATCTTTTATTTGCTTTTCCGCATTGAAGTTATTACCAGCAAACTCCATTTTAAAATCTTTCTTAATTAAGCCATTCTTTTTAGGGAAGTATAACGTAACAAAAGCTTCTCTTATATTTGAATATAATTTTGCACTAATTTTATCAAATAAATCCTTTGCTTGTACCAGCTCTGCATCTCTTGCATCAACTTTATCTTCATGTTCCATACGATAAATAATATTCTCTATTGCTTTATAAGACTTCGTAATTTCAATCAAATTATCCATTGCAACTCTTTGTCCTGTAAGAAACATCACTCTATTTTTTAGTACGGCATCATCATAGAATTGCTTAATCTCATGCTTAAGCCCAGCTTCACTTCCTGGTTCAGTTAGAATCAGTGTGACTTTATTCTTAGATAAATCAATTTCTTCTATTGAAGGAAATACTAAAACCTCTTGATAACAATCTCTTTGTGATGGTTTAAACTGGTTCTCAAGTAAATCTCTAATATGAAGTTTCGCTTGTTCATAGGTAAAACCACGAATTTCATCATTAAGCTGAGCATTAACATTTTGTACTTTTCTGAAGAAAATTCTATTGTCTCTATCAAAGTATAAATACCATGCTTTTGTCTTTAAATCATCAAATCCCTTTTGAATAATTGTTATATCTCTTCCTGGAGAAGCAATATAAGCAATTACTTCATTCATCGTCAATCCAACAACAGAACCAGTTACCTTTGACAACGAAGACATTAAAATGAGTTTCGTGGCATCTTGCATATCAGTTGAGGATGTAATCTCATCTAGTTTTTCTGCCACAGCCTTACCATTTGAAGCAATATCATGAGCAATTGCATTTGTTAGTTCTGGCTTAATATTCTTAATCATTGTAACCATTTCACTATCATTAAGGTCGATATCATAAGGATTAATCAAGTATCTTGTATCGGCTAATCCTCCAACTTCAAATAAATTCTTCACCATGGTTCTTGTAAGTCTAATAAAACCACGAGTTTGTTGAAACCCTGGGTTCTCTTTAAATCTTGCAAACAGGTCACGAATTGAAGGATGGAAGGGGTATGAAGAACGTATACCTTTTGCAATATCAGATGGATTCTCATCCGTATAGTTCATTTCTTTTGCTTCTTTAACAGATGCTTGATATGCCATAGCAATATCATCAATATCATTATCAGCTACAGTATTTTTAAACAATCTTGTCCTTAAAATATTATAAAGGTCATCGGTATTGGAGCTTACTGGCTCTATATTTGTAGAAGAACGGTTCATTTCATTTTCAAGGTTGTCAAAGATTCCTTGAATCACTTGTGAACCTTGCTCATACGTTGCACGGAGGTCAGACACGACTAGGCAAACATTATGTAATTCTTCCTTGTTCAGTGCGTTAAATAGATTAGAAAGTGCTGTTGTCGTAATATCTAAGAGAGTCCCACTACCATATTGCTTTGTTTTACAATATTCAAGATATGGAGGAAGCTCATCAAGCATAATCAATGTAGGTGTATCACTTTTAAGTAAGTTTATCCATGCTGACTGACCAGGAGCATCAAGGGGAGAATAATAAGGGGTAAACAAATCCTCTTTACCTAGCTGTTTAGCTATTTCTCCCCATATACCAAACTTAAGGTCACTTTCCCTTCCTGTATAAGCAACAACCTTTACTTTCTCTTGATAATCATTATATTTCCCATTTAATAGATTTTTTCTAATATCAGGGTTAGTAGCCAAAACACCAAGAGCAACCATATTATGCGTTTTACCACCACCCATAGCTTGAGTTAACTTGATTATACCGTTATCAGCTTTCCCTTTGAATCTTTTGAATGCAGTATCAAATAATAACTCCATTCCATTCGTAATGAAGGTTTCTTCAAAGAATCTTTTTGCATCAACAGTATTATCAATTAAACTTGCAAGGTCTAATGTATCATCTCTTTTGGTTTCATCAGTAACGCTTTCTCTAATCACCAGAGCTTTCTTCAAAGTTTTCATAATTTAGAATTCTCCCCTAACTTTTGTATTTGTGTTGGGCAAAACGTGTCTATATAAATCCAAATATGTAGTCCCTTCTTTTCTATTCCTTTTCTATTATTTATCTTAGCAAAATAAAGACTTTAATACTAGATGATTACAAATTATGGGTTCTTATATAGGGCTTAATATTAATAATTTTTTGACTCCACCTATGCATATCAAAACGTTTGGATGAATCAAATAAACAGGAGTCACTCAATGTTTGATTGACTCCTGTTATGCTTTATTTTATAGGTATCCCTTTTCCTTTAAGCTTACGAACCTTTCATGGCCAATTATTACATGGTCAAGGATTTCTATGCCAACAACCTTTCCAACTTCTGCTAGTCGTTTTGTCACTTCAATATCTTCCCTACTTGGGTCAGGCTGTCCCGAAGGGTGGTTATGGGCAACTATAGCGCTTGCGCAGCTTCTTTTAATTAATGCCAAAAAGGTTTCACGAGGATGCACGATTGATGCGTTAAGAGAGCCTGTGAAGATGGTCTCCCTGAATAAAACCTCATTTTTGGTGTTAAGGCCCAAGCAGACAAATTCTTCCCTTTTTAGATACTGCATGTCCTTCAAGTAATTATAGGCATCCTCTGGGCTTCTAATAGCAAAACGTTGTTCGGTTGTGCTAGGATTTAACCTTGCTAGTTTTAGGGCAGCAATAATCTGTTGTGCTTTTACTTTGCCGATACCTTTAATTACTAGCAATTCTTCTTCAGTAACGTCCAGTACCTCTTGGATGGACGGGAAGCGGCTGAAAATTTCACTAACGATGTAGCCATCTTCCTTTTCATGAATAGTAGTTGCTAATAAAAGTTTAAAAGTAAATTTATCTAATTGGTTTATCATTCTATATATTCCTCCATTTAATTGAAATAAAAAAAGGAGAGACGCATGTCCCTCCGATTGATTGTTTATAGTTTTTTCTGTATGATATTTTTAATAGGATATTTTGATGAGTTCGTTCCACGAGCTCATCTTTTTTGTGCAAACAAAAAGCTCCTTGAATGCTAGATGCACTCGAAAGAGCTTTATTGGATGAATATTTTATTTTTATTCATAAACAACACACCTCCTAATAATAATTACTGCTTCCATAATAAAAGGTCTTGAATGAAGGATGATGCTTGTTGTTTTGTTAGCTTGGTGCTATGGTCTACCTGGTACAACATCTTAATCATTTCCTTCGCTGTTTCTGGACGCATATTAATTTCCGCTACCGTGCTAAATATCTTTTGCAGCTGTCTGGCTGTTGCTAGTCCATCGCCTCCATTCATATTAACTGGCTTTTTTAAATCCTCAATATCCTGCGTGAATATCCCGCTCGCTCTGGTTCCAGAAAGAACAGCATCAATTAATGCTCTTTTCTTAGCCATTTTTAATATTGTATTAACCAAGCTGAATGGGTCTTGACCAACAAAGGACTTTTCCATATTGTTACAGGCTCCTATTCCTTCTGCTTCCTTCAATCTAGTTAGTTTGTTTACAAGAGTAACCTTTACTTCGAATGCAAATAGCCCCTTTTCCCAATTTTCAATTCGGTGAAGAATGCTCACACGTTTAGAAAAACCAAATATATCGCATAATTTTTCAGCTCCTGGCTTTAGCAACGTTGGTTTATCGAATCCTTCAATCCTTCCATAATCGACCCCTTCTGACATTAATTCTTTGATAAATTGTTTTAATGACTCAATCCTTTCTTTTGCTTCATCTAAAGAGATTGCAAGAATTGGAACTATATTTGTACTGTCACTTTTAGTTTTTAACCTAACCACATTTCCTTGTTCATCCAACATAATAGAGCCACTCCTTTAATAAGAAAATTTTAACGACTTAGGACTTTTTATAGAATGAAACCCACTTTCCAAGTTCGCTATTGCAGTTATAGTAAGCAAATTCTGCAACAGCTCTTTCAAGTTCTTCTAAGCTAGTAAAAGTCACCTTCATTCCTAAATACCATTGACTAGTTACTTGCGCTGGATGAGCCAGGTTTGCAGAAAGAAATCCAATCCAATGTCCATCTTTCCTAATTGCTGCTTTTACTGTGCTTTTGTGCTGAAGAATCATCTTTTTCACCTCCTTTCATTTCATTCAAAAAAAAATACCTCTAAAAGAGGCAGTGGGCTCCGAAAAGAAGCAAATACTTGACTAAATACGTATAGCTAGGGTTAGATATTATATCAAATTTTTAGGCTAATTAAGTCATCCATAATTTGTAAACAGTTAGTCTTAACAGAATCTTAGGATACCTTTCTTGGCTTTTTTGACGGCTGAACAAGCGCAATCCCCCGCCATCCCCTATACCATCTAGTCATAATGGTTTTGTATGGAATGTCGTATATTTCAGCCCATTCTATCAAAGTCTTTGTAACTCCGTTTATTTCTGTATATTGGGTATCACGTTTGTTTCTGCTTTGTTCACGTGGTTTAATCCATTTGCAGTTTGATGGCTCGTAGTTTCCGTTTACAGAGACACGCTCAATACTTAATCTATCATTATAATCGTTAGCTATCGCCCATTGATAAAAGCTCATGAAATCCTCATTCCAAGAATTACAAATGGTTATACCACGTCCGCCATAATTACAGTAATTTGATGCCCTTTGGTTGTTGCATCTATCCTTCATCTTTCTCCATAAACTGTGCAATCTTGTATTTGACAAGCCATGTAAAGTAGCCATGGTTCCGCCTCCCTATTATTAACTAAAGGAAGAGTAACCATTTGTTCAGCATAATATCAAGAGCCATATAGAAATAAATTTCAATGGAAGGACTTTTCTTATTGGTAGCATCCCCCCACCCTTTGCCCCAGAATTAAACGATTAAATAATAAAGTGATTTTTACTAACAAAAGCCCTATAACCATTGGTAATAAAGCATTATAAGCTATAGGGCAAACTATTTTTCCAATCTTATGTGTAACACGACCAGAAAGCCGAATTATTACTTAAATAGTCCGACTCATACTAATTTTTCTATATAGAGCAATAACTGGTCTATTCTTGCCCTCCCAGCTTGGATTTCTTAAACTAGGGATATTAAAAGTCAGTTCCATCTCCGTCATAAGAGCAGCTAACCTTGTGCTTTTGTAGGGCTCATTTACACTTGAATGGAGAATCTCTTCATAAACTTGATTTATCTCCCCTAATGTTCTCATGCTTCTTCCCCCTGCCCTTCAATATCCTTTACCAATTTGTAGAAGGTGGTGCGCTTCATTCCTGCTAATTTAATTGCAGTGGTTGCAGTCATTACCCCCGATTTCCATTTATAATAAGCTTGATAAAACTCATTTGTCGGAACAGTTTTAGGACGGCCAAATTGAGTCCCTTTCTTTAAAGCAACATCAATACCTTCTCGCTGCCTTTTACGAATGCGTTCCCGTTCTTCCTGGGCCATCCATGAAAGAATCTGCAATACTAGGTCAGAGATAAAAGTTCCCATGCTGTCCTTATATTTCGTTGTATCCAGTAGCGGCATATCCAACACGACAATATCAGCTTTAATTTGCTTAGTGATTTCCTGCCATTCATTCAGGATTTCATCCTTGTTCCTTCCGAAACGGTCAAGGGAGTGAATGTAAAGAATATCTCCCTCACGTAAACATTGCTTTAAGGCTTGGTACTTTTCCCTGTTGAAATCTTTACCACTCTGCTTATCAAGGAAAATGTCCCTTTCTTCGATTCCCTGCTCTCTCATAGAAGCTATTTGCCTTCCTTCGTTCTGGTCCTTACTGCTCACTCTTACATAGCCAAATTTCTTAATATTCATTTTTCTCT
>NZ_CCAS010000105.1 GCF_000612625.1 Neobacillus jeddahensis | reverse complement strand
TTTTAAGAAAAACCGGGCAAAAACCGCCCGGTCCTTTTTGGTTTGGCTCTATCAAAAAAGTCTGTTGATTTCCGCTCCAGGTGCTTGCTTTCCGGGGGGCGTTCGCCGAGCCTCCTCGTCGCAAGCTCCTGCGGGGTCTCGCCTGTAACGCTAATCCCCCAGGAGTCAAGCACCTTCCGCTCCAATCAACAGAGTGTAAAAAATCAATCTTGAGCTTTAACTTAGTCTTTTGTTATGTGAATATCCGATAACATGTACTCTATTCAAATGTACTCCTTTATAATACTCCGGGTACATTTCTCCACCACATTTTTCCCATGAAAACATGGCTGGAGTTGTGAAAAAGCCAATGTGAAATGATAGGCCAAATCCATTGAGTAACCAACGAAAGTAATAAGCGGAGCTTTTCCGGTTAAATACAGAATGGGGCCCGTTTCGGGGGTAAATAAGCGGAGCTTCTTGAGCTGGACATTTCTCTAAGTCAAAACTTATAAATTATATTATAAAAAAACTGACTCAATGTAGTTATCGTTTCAACTACTTTTGAGTCAGTCTCTTTGTTATTATTTCAAATCTTCGATAGAGTCAATGTCCATATAGGCAGGTACGACGAGTCCTAGTTTGGTCCCTTCCAGGTTTTCACCGAGGTCTTCGAATTTGCCTTCATATTTTTTGTAATAATCTGCATGGGTTGATGGCAACCAGCCAGCTACATGCGCATCTAAGCTTCCGTCTGCGACTCCCGTCCACATGGGACCTGCCTCTACTTGGAGGAGGGTTACTTTATAACCAAGGTCCGTTAAGACTTTTCCAATCACATTGGTGCTGGCAATTTCACTATCCCACGCGACATAGCCAAGGGTGATTTTGTCACCATCAACTTTGCTCGCCCCGTTTGTCCATTCGCTTACTTTATCAGTGTTCTCTTTCACCCATTCGGCAGCGGCTTCTTCGGGATCGTCCCCATTTGCAATCCCATTCATGACCACTCCCATATCATCCGGGGTCCAATTGAATTGGTCAAGAACTTTATAGGCATCAGGAAGGTCATCCTTTAAACCTTTTCTAGCAATAGTATGAATACTTTCATCTTCCCCGAAGACACCCTTTGGATCCTCTAGGTATTTTAAGTCATATTGAGCGAACATCCAGTGCGGAGTCCAGCCAGTGACAATGATCGGTTCCTTTTTATCATAAGCCTTTTTCAATGAGGCTGTCATAGCAGCACTTGATCCTTCTACAAGCTTCCATTCATCTAAGCCATATTCATCAACTGCTTTTGCCGTAGCCTTCATGAGACCGGCACCAGGGTCAATTCCAATAATCTTATAATCGACACTATCTCCTACAGACGCCTCGGTTTTCCCGCCATCGTCTTCCGTTGTAGTTTTGTCAGACCCGCACGCAGCCAGTCCTATTGTCAGCAATGCTGTCAATAATAGAAACATCCATTTCTTCATCATAGTGCATTTCCCCCTTGTTTATTATTTTTGCCTATATTTTGAGTAACCCGGTCTAGAATAATCGCAATGACAACGATCGAAAGTCCGGCTTCAAAACCTTTCCCAATTTGAATCTGCGTAACCGCCCGGTACACATCGGCACCAAGTCCGGGAGCTCCGACCATGGAGGCGATGACAACCATGGAAAGAGCAAGCATAATACTTTGGTTGATCCCGGCCATAATCGTTGGCATTGCCAACGGAAGTTGCACTTTAAGTAATCTTTGAATTGTCGTAGAACCAAAAGCTTCTGTAGCCTCAATAATATCGGCCGGTACTTGCTGAATCCCGAGAATCGTTAACCGAATCGTTGGCGGCATAGCAAAAATCACGGAAGCGACAACCCCTGGAACTACCCCGATATTAAAAAAGAAAATAGCAGGAATAAGATAGACAAAGGCAGGCATAGTTTGCATAAAGTCTAATATCGGTGATGCAATTTGCTTCACCATTTGCTTTTGCGAAGCCCAGATTCCAAGCGGTATTCCTAAAACAATCGAAATGATGACGGCTGTCAATACCAGTGCCAATGTCTCAAGCATTGGTTCCCAGTAACCAAGATTGGCGATTAAAAATAAACCTATTAAGGTAAAGAGGGCTATTCCTTTATTTGAAACCTTCCAGGCGAGTAAAGTTAAAAGAATCATAAATATGTAGGAAGGAATATAACCAAAACCAATTACCATTCCATCCACAATCGATTGGAGGAAGGTGGTGATACCGTCAAAGGCTACTGCCAAATGAACCGTCAACCAGTTAACAAACGTATCGACCCAATCAGCTATTGGGATTTTGGGGAACCATTGTTCCATGTGATTTCACCTCCTTGTCTTCTTGGTCAACTGCTGTCTCAACTTGTGCTTGTTCAAAATGGTTAATGGAATCATTGTTTCCAGCTAACGCTCCAATGACCGCACCTCGAACAAGAATTCCATTTAGCCGCTGCTTATGATCAACAACTGCCACTGGAATGGTTGCAATCGAAACTTTCTCGAATAAATCGGTTAGCAATGTATCAGGTGTGACGGTCGAAACACCAGCCTGTAAAATGTCTATGATTCCTTTGTTCCGGTCCATTGCCTCTTTTGCATCTGAAGCCGTTATAGCACCGAGTAATTGCTTTTTTCGATCAACGACGTAGATACTTGAAATCCCTAAATCCTTCATCATTTGCAGGGCAACTCGTGGCCCCTTTTCGACGGATACAGCTTCTGCCCGTTTCATGACATGCCCAGCGGTTAATACCTTGGATAAATCCACATCCTCCACGAATCTCTCGACATAGTCGTTCGATGGATTCATGAGGATCTCTTCAGGTGTTCCGATTTGGACAATAGAACCATCTTTCATAAGGGCAATACGGTCGCCGATTCGTAGGGCCTCATCTAAATCATGGGTAATAAACACAATGGTTTTTTTCATGTTTGATTGAAGCTCGAGCAGCTCATCCTGCATATCTTTACGAATCAGAGGGTCCAATGCGCTAAAGGCTTCATCCATAAGTAAAATATCAGCATCATTGGCCAAGGCTCTTGCTAATCCCACTCTTTGCTGCATTCCGCCGCTTAATTGTTTAGGAAACTGGAATTCATATCCCTCTAGTCCCACAAGCTTTAAAGCAGTCATCGCTTTTTCAATTCGCGTTTCTTTTGGAACTCCTTGGACCTCTAAACCATACTCTGTATTCTCTAAAACGGTTCGGTGGGGGAGAAGAGCAAATTTTTGAAAGACCATGCTTATTTTTTGACGGCGGACATCTCTTAACATCTCTTTTTTCATTTTTACGATATCAATACCGTCAATCAACACTTCGCCGTCCGTCGGGTCGATTAACCGGTTAAGCATACGGACAAGAGTAGATTTACCGCTTCCTGATAACCCCATGATGACAAAGATTTCCCCAGCCTCAACATCAAAGGTTGCTTGATTTACCCCAACGGTCGCTCCTGTTTTCTTTAATATACTTTGTTTTGGTTCCCCTTCTTGTAATAGCTGAAGGGCCTTTTTGGATTTCCCAAAGATTTTTGTTACATTCCGGACGCTAATTTTTTTAGAATCCAATTGATCACCTCATTTGCTGTTACGTAAGTAGCGGGACCTTTTTATTATATTGCCAACTTGTTGTGTTTATCAAAGTTGTTAATTGGGCAAATTTGGGCGTATAACGCGTACAGAAAAAACTGTACGTACTGAATACATAATATTCTTAAAATTCCTTGTAAATGCTCCCATTTCCTCTATTCCTGAATTCTTTACTTTTAAAATATACATGGTAGGCTTATTAGGTACATGTATATAAAATGGATGTGATACAGAATGAATGGTGAAAAAAAGTTAGAACACGCACGTGAACGAGTAATTGAAGCGATCTCTCAAAATATGAATTTATATGGAGTAACGGAATCGATTGGAAGATTATATGGGGCATTGTATTTTCAGGAGGGCCCATTGACACTAGATGAAATGAAAGACGAGCTTGGGATGAGTAAAACTAGTATGAGTACCTCTGTCCGAAGTTTGTTAGAACTGAAGATGGTGGGAAAGGTGTGGAAAAAGGGAGTAAGGAAGGACCTGTATCAAGCGGAGCCAGATTGGTATCAGACCTTCATCGACTTTTTCTCCATTAAATGGAGAACAGGGATTTCGATTAATGTTTCCGCTATGGAGAAATCGCTCGCAGAATTGCAGTCACTTGTAGAAGATGAAGGGACCGATAGCAAGGTACACGCAGAGGCAAAACAGGATATTGAAAAACTAACCGATGCTCTCGAATACTATGACTGGCTGAATCGTCTTGTGGACAGCTTTGAATCGAAGGAGATTTTTAACTATATTCCTAAAAATAGCTGAAGTTGCCGGCTTAACACCTCTATAACTTACAATGGTCTTTTAAAAAAGAGGGATGACCCCTAACAATGGTCAGTCCCTCTAGAGTCAGAAGTTACTGCCTGAACAGCAGTTCCTTTATTTTTTCACTTTAAAAACAGCAGCTACATTGGCAGCGGTTCGCTCGACGTATTCCCCTGCATTCATAAAAGCATCTTCCAATAAGATTACGCCTGGAACGATGCTGAAGATCGCATCAATCCCATATTCATGAACGACGGAACTATCACTGCTTACATTTCCGGCAAGTCCCACTACCGGAACTCCATATTTCTTCGCTGTTTTCGCCACCCCAATTGGAGTCTTGCCAAAGATCGTTTGTCCATCAATCTTTCCTTCTCCAGTGATGACCAAATCTGCATCCTCGACAATACCTGATAGACCGGTCGCTTCAATCACGATTTCGATACCCCTTTTCAGCTCTGCAGATAAGAAGGCCATTAACCCTCCCCCTAGACCACCTGCCGCTCCAGCCCCCGGAACATCGTTAATTTTTTTCCCTAGATCTCGCTCGATAATCGTCGCGTAATGATGAAGGTTCTTATCCAGTTGTGCCACCATTTCTGGAGTGGCACCTTTTTGTGGGCCAAAAATAGCGGATGCTCCCTTTTCGCCCGTTAACGGATTATCTACATCACATGCTACCTCAATCTTAGTATTCGCCAACCGTGGATCAAGCTCTGCCCTATTAATAGACGCTAGGTCCTGAAGGGAGCCGCCTCCTTCTCCGATTTCCAATCCATTATGATCTAACAGCTTGACCCCGAGCGCTTTGGCCATTCCGACACCACCGTCATTAGTGGCACTGCCGCCGATTCCTATGATGATATGATTCACTCCATGTTCAAGCGCTGCCAGAATCAATTCACCCGTTCCTCTCGTTGTCGTTAAAAGCGGATTTCGCTTATCAGCCGGCACTAGCTGAATACCTGAGGCCGCAGCCATCTCGATCACAGCCGTTGTTTTATCCCCAAGAATTCCAAAGAAGGCATCAACAGGCTGGCCCAGCGGCCCGGTCACTGTTTTAGTGATGATTTTCCCACCTGTTGCGTCTACAAGGGATTGGACCGTACCTTCCCCGCCATCAGCCATTGGCACTTTTACATATTCAGCATCTGGAAGTATCCGTTTAAACCCTTTTTCAATCGCCTCCGCTGCCTCAAGCGCCGTTAAACTTTCTTTAAATGAATCGGGTGCAATGACAATCTTCATAAATTCTCTCTCCCTGCAATTTTATTTACCCAAAGATGTGAAATACACCATAAATCAATGTAGAAATAATCGCCATCGTTAATCCGACTACTGTTTCATATGGAATTACTTTTAGACGTTCTTTTATTTCCATATTGACACTTCCACCAGTTGCATGAAAGAAGCTGCCATGCGGCAGGTGATCTAGAACGGTTGCACCGGCATGAATCATCGCTGCACCAGCAATAGCGGACACACCCATTCCTAAAATAGTTGAACTAAATACCTGGCTGGCAACAGCGGTACCCGCCGTTGTTGAGGCCGTTGCTGCTGACATAAAGATACCGGACACAGGTGCAAGAACATAGCCTGGAAGTCCAAGAGCATCTAACCCTTCAATTAACACGTCCTTCAAACCAGAATTGGCGATAATCCCGGCAAGTGTGCCTGTACCAAGAAGCATGATCGCTACTCCAGTCATCTTTCCTAACCCTGAAATCGTATATTCATTTATTTTTTTACCTCTGCCCATCACAATGGCACCCACAATACCGCCAACAGGCAATGCAATCATCGGGTCAATGCTTATATCGAATAATGGTCTTAAGGCTAATAAAATAATCGTTACAATAGGAGCGATCAATGCCGTTAAGAAAGAAGGAAGCGTACCCCCGCTATGTGATTGGATTTCTTGTCCTTGAACAGCTGAACCTTTTTTCACAAGCTTTTTAGCTAAGAAATGCGTAACTACAAGTCCGCAAATAGCTGGGATGATTCCAGCCGCCATAATCGATGTTAATGGGACTTTAAAAGCATCCGAGGCCGCAATCGCATTTGGGTTTGGTGACATAATGTTTCCGGCTTTACCGCCGCCAATCATCGCTAGTAAAATAGCAGTCTTTGAAATGCCTGCTCTTTTGGCAATGGCAAGAGCAATCGGTGAAACCGTGATAACGGCCACATCGACGAAAACTCCGA
>NZ_CCAS010000104.1 GCF_000612625.1 Neobacillus jeddahensis | reverse complement strand
TTTTCAACCATGGTCAAAAGGATGCCTACTATACAATGGGCGTGACGCTCGCAGCCGGCTATAGCTTAACCTGGTTTAAGGAAACCTTTGCACAAGAGCGAAGCTTTGAGCAGCTGCTTGAAGAGGCCGCTCAATCGTCAGTTGGAGCCAATGGGCTCATTTTCACGCCTTTCTTAGTCGGAGAACGGACGCCTTATGCAGATGCCAAAATCAGAGGAACATTTACCGGGATTGATGGTTCACACACGAGAGGAGACTTCACTCGTGCTGTCATCGAAGGAATTGTCTTTTCGATCAATGAGAGTGTAGAAATTTTCCGTAACTATGGTAAAACCATTGATACCGTCATCTCGATTGGCGGCGGTGCCAAGAGTGATGTCTGGCTGCAAATCCAAGCCGACGTTTTTAACGCCAAAGTGTTAAAGCAGAAAAATGAACAAGGTCCAGGGATGGGAGCTGCTATGATTGCGGCCGCAGGATTAGAGTGGTTCCCGTCACTAAGGGAATGTGCCGATGTGTTTATTCAAGCAGATAAAGTCTATGAGCCAATCCCAGAAAATGTTCAGCGCTATAAGGAATTCTATCAGGTGTACAAGGATGTTTATCCACATACTGTTGCCATCAATCATCAACTATTTGATATACGAAACAAGTAATAGGGGGGAACAGGATGAAGCTGGTTGAATCTTGTTTTGGTACCTTTAATGGAAAACAAGTAACATCCTATAGCGTCGAGAATGCGAATGGGATGAGTTTTACCTGTATAGACTATGGCTGCATTATCACAGAAATCAATGTCCCAGATCGTGAGGGGGCAGTAGAAAATGTGGTATTAGGTTTTGATACCGTACAAGAGTACTTGGATCACTCTCCATACTTTGGGTGTGTAATTGGCAGGACTGCTGGCCGGATAGGGCAGGCATCGTTTGAAATAGACGGTGTTCCCTACCATTTAGCAAAAAATGATGGGGAACATAATCTCCATGGTGGGCCGAATGGTTTTCATAACGTAGTATGGGAGTCAGTGGTTGAAAATAAGGAACATGAAACAAAGATTATCTTTTCGTATACCAGTCCTGATAGGGAAGAAGGCTTTCCAGGCAAGCTTGCTGTGACTGTCACCTATACGTTTAATGAGGAGAATGAATTAACCGTCAGCTATCAGGCCGTTTCCGATCAAAAAACGATTGTTAATTTAACGAACCATTCGTATTTTAATTTAAGCGGTCATCTTAAAAGGACGATTCTTGATCATGAGCTAACAGTGAATAGTGATGGATTTCTAGAGCTTGATACGACACTGATTCCGACGGGAAAGGTGCTTTCCGTCGAAGGAACGGTCTTCGATTTTAGAGAGGGGAAAAAGATTCGTTTAGGCATAGAATCTGACCATCCGCAAACGCAAATCGTCGGAGGAGGTTTTGACCACCCGCTTCTGTTTAACGATTCTCAACCAAAGAAGATGATGGTAGTAGAGCAGGAAAGCGGGCGCAAATTGGAAATCGACACGGATCAGCCTGCCGTTGTGTTTTACACTGGCAATATGTTAGGGAATGATTTTTCCATCAGAGGAAGGCAAGCGGAGAAGCATTTAGGATTTTGCCTAGAAACGCAGCAGCTGCCTAATAGGATTTCTGAATTACTTGTTGAAAAAAATGAAGTGTACAAAACAACGACAACCTATCGTTTTTCCTTAGAAAATAAATAAAGAAACAAATGCCTCCGTTCGTACTAAACGGGGGCATTTTGTTTAATTCATGCTACTTTCAACGGTTTGTGGAATGGGTTTTTGCTTTTGGCTTAAAAAGAAAAACACGCCCATCAGAACGAGTAAGCCGCCAACGACTTGCCATGGAGCCAGACTTTCATGAAGTAAAAAGAAAGCTAAAATCGTCGCTCCCACAGGTTCTCCTAAAATACTCATTGAGATCGTCGTGGCATTGACATAGTTTAATAGCCAATTGTTAATGACATGACTGACGGTTGGCACCGTAGCGAGTAAAAGAAAGATTCCCCATTCCTTGGCAGGATAACCGCTAACCTCAACCCCTGTAGAAAGGTTATAGATGGTGAGAACAATCGATGCAGACAAAAAGACACAAAAGCTATATAACCAATGTGAGACTTTTTTAACAATCGTTTGACCGATTAACAGATAGCCGACTACGGAAATGACACTGAAAAATGAGAGCAAATCTCCTATGATCGCCGCTTTACTTAACCCAAAATCTCCCCAGCCAATCATCATCGCTCCAATGATGGCTATGCCCATCGTTAATATGGCAGAAAGTGTTGTCCGTTCTTTAAATAAAAGAAATCCGCCAATCAATGAGACAATGGGCTGAAGGGCGAGAATAATAGTAGAGCTCGCTACAGTCGTTAGCTTTAATGACCCAAACCAGAGGACAAAGTGTAAGGCGAGAAATCCGCCTGAAAAAAATAAAAAGAACCAATCTTTATTGCCGATATTTTTAAATTCCTGCCGTTTTTTCCAGACGATGGGGACCATTAATATACTGGCAAACCACATCCGGTACATGCTTAAAATGGACGCCGGGGCATCAGACCATTTAACAAAAATCGCAGAGAACGAAATGGCGATGATGGAAATGGTTAGCGGCAATCCAAACGATCGTGAACCTTCCTGCTTCATCTTATCCTCCTAACAAAGTGTATGATCCGAAATAACTTTTTTTCAAATATTTATTAATTATACTCGGATTTATTCCATGTCACAACAATGGGATAAGTCATCGGTTTTTTAATCTTTCAAAGGTACCTTTCATATAAAGAAAGAAAAGCAGATAAAGACAAAGGGTGAGAATATATACAGGAAAGGAATAGGGAATCTTCCACCCATCATAAGTAAAGATGTTAAACCATAAGCAAAGCATCTCCTGCCCCATCGCAATAAATACCCATAGAATGATATACCAAAATACTCGAACGCCTCGAACAGACCATTTATCATAAAAGTAAGCGAAAAGATAACCAAACGGCGGGTAGAGGAACCAGGTAATCCAATCGAACCATTCGTATTTTTCAACGTCGTTGATGTCATATAGGTCAACACTTACCCCTGCTAGAATATGGTCTACGACTTGGGCATAGGTCATGTTAAAGATAAGCAAAATCAAGGTGATCGAAAGTGGGAACCTTTTTGGTAGTATCAAAATAAAAGAATATGCCACAATGATAGATAGGATAATAAACCATTCATTGCTATCAAACTTATCTGGTAATACAAGCATTATTGCTTCAGCTCTTTCATGACCAATTTTCGGAACAAAATATGAGTGAAATAGCAAATCATCCAAATAATGAGCCATTGTAGAAAATCCGCGGGCCAGTTCCAATTTTTATATTCTATGACAGCTAAATGCCTAATTAATTCATCAAACCCCACGATGATGGAGATCGTGATAAAGGGAATTAAAATTTTTATGAAGTTGAAACGGAATGATCTGAGTAGATTAAGACTTGTTGCAATGAAAAGTGGATATAACACGGTAAAAGTAAGATAAAATGTCAGTTGATCATGATGCTTTTCGGTCAATTTGAATGTCCCAAGATTTAACATGGAAATATCCATGAAATTGCTGTCGAGATACACCACTAGGATTATGATCATTGTTAATTCGAGTGTATTTAGATTTTTCGGCATGACCACGAAATATATAATTGCTAGTAAACTAATCGATGAAAAAGTAACTAAAGACATCGGTATCTCCTCATTCGCGTATGTCCTCTCAAAGTAATCTTTTGATTAGTATGTTCAATAACGATCAATATATAAAAGAAGAGGGGGTATTTTAAGCTAGTTTAGTTCAAATTCCTAAATATTGGAGTGTAGTGTATACTTAATAGAAGGGAAAATAGATTGTGATTTGTATCTCTGAATTTTCATAAGTAAGGAGAAATGTACATATGTCCATATTAGTTACAGGTGGAGCAGGATACATTGGAAGTCATACATGTATCGAATTGTTGAATGCTGGCTTTGATATCGTTGTCCTTGATAATTATGCAAACAGTAAGCCAGAAGCATTAAAAAGGATCAAAGAGATTACGGGAAAGGATTTTCCGTTTTACAAAGTTGACTTGCTTGATCGGAGTAGTGTTGATAATGTTTTTGCGGAAAATCAAATTGAGGCCGTTATCCATTTTGCTGGGTTAAAGGCTGTTGGAGAATCGGTATCCATTCCGCTCCATTATTATCATAATAATATTACCGGTACACTCATTCTTTGTGAAGTGATGAAAAAGTATGATGTGAAAAATCTTGTCTTCAGCTCTTCGGCAACGGTTTATGGAATGCCGGAGCGAGTGCCGATTTCAGAGGATTTCCCATTGAGTGCTACCAATCCGTACGGTAAAACCAAGCTGATGATTGAGGAAATTTTGCGAGATGTATATGTGGCAGACCAAGGCTGGAGTATTGCCTTGTTGCGCTACTTTAACCCGATCGGGGCCCATGAAAGTGGCAGAATCGGTGAGGATCCAAATGGAATCCCGAATAATTTAATGCCGTTTATTACACAAGTAGCGGTCGGGAAATTGAAGGAATTGCAAGTGTTTGGGAATGATTACTCGACGGTTGATGGTTCTGGGGTGCGCGACTATATCCATGTCGTTGATCTTGCGATTGGACATCTAAAAGCACTGGGAAAAGTCATGAACAGTAACGGGGTCGAAGCCTATAATCTTGGTACAGGTACAGGATATAGCGTTTTAGAGATTGTTTCTGCTTTTGAACATGCAGCGGAAGTGAGCATTCCTTATAAGATTGTCGACCGAAGACCTGGGGATGTGGCTGTCTGCTATGCAGATCCTTCTAAGGCGAAGAACGTACTCGGCTGGACTGCTTCCAAGGGAATTGCCGATATGTGCCGTGATTCGTGGAGATGGCAAAAAAATAATCCAAATGGTTATGAGGTAGAGCTCCGTTCAGAATAAGAAAGAAGAGGAACCCGTTCAAGTCACATGGAACGGGTTCCTTTTTAAATAGTTTGCCATTTGGGGGATTCCTGAATTTAGCGGTTGTATCCACGTTCCCCGTAAGGCTGGAGCTGATCTAACCACTTTTGCTCTAGTTCAGTTAATTGCTCTTTTTCGGTTGTATAAAGATCGGAGGTTGGTTTAAGAATTTCGATGACCTCAATCGTAAAGGCATCCTTTCCAAAGTGAGTCCAGTCTTCCTGTAGTTGTTTGTTTCGATTGCTGCCAGTCTCTAGCATAAACTTTAAGCCATTTAATGTTTTTAAGTTTCTCGTACTCCCGATAAAGATCTTCCCGTTTTTCAGATTTTTGATTTGATAGATTCCAGCCTCTATCTTTGTTTCTTTGTATTGCTGTTTCAATTCCTTCTTACGATCCATTACATCTCACTCCTTGATTATTTTTTCAACCAGTATTGGCTTCCATCGGCTGTTCGATCGATCAATCCGTATTCGATTAAATATCGTCTAATCATGACGTAATCATCATAAATGGTCATCAAAATCTGATTAAGCTCTTTCTCGCTATAGTTACGTTTGCTTTCGAGGTGCTTTGTCATTTCGCGGAGAACAACCAGCCGCTGCTTTTCCTTGGGCGGGAACGTCGTTAACCTTCCTGTTCCTCCATCTGGTAGAAATTTCTGGAGAATTTGCGCTTGTTCCTCTGCAGTAATAGCGTAGCGATCATCGACCAGTTTGGCGGTTTTATGGGGAGCAACAAACGCAGGTGCGTATTGATCCTTTTCCTTTAACAGCTCCATCATCGCTAAAAAGGTCTTGGCTTGCCGTTCCTTCTCTTTTAAGGCAAAGCGGTGATGCCTGATCGTTGACGTGCTGCCAATGCCCATTTCTGTTTGAACCTCTTTGTCATTTTTTCCTTGGTAAAAAAGGGCGAGCAGCTGGGCCTGATGGTCAGTTAAGCCCGTAAATTTCTTATCCATCCCGAGTAGGTAGTGGAAAACAGATTGATGGGTTTGCTCAATATGAATGCGCATATATCGTTCCGCTTCGTAAAAGATATCCCCATGTGGATAAATAATCCCCTTTTCGACTTTCTCACCGCAAAGCAGGCAAACATAGGCTTCCTTTTCCTGCATATATCCATGCTTCAGTTCTGCCAATGAGGCATTCCAAAATAAATCCGAAATTTCCATGCTATTCACACGTCCTAAGATTTGATAAACAATATATAAAAATGTTTGGTTTATAACCAACATATTAAAATAAAGTTTAATTTACGTCAATAAAAAAAGAGGGGATGTTTGCTTATACGTAAACAAAGGAAGATATTGTTTGTTGATCAGCGCGTTCATCTAACCACAAAGAAATAGCAGCTATTGACTTTTTAGAAAGTTTCGAATAAAATATCGATAAAATTAACAATAAAAGGCAAAGAAGAGAAAAAGTAAAATGACTTCGTTTTTTACAGAGAGCTTCGGGGGCTGAAAAGAAGCAAAAACACTCATTTGAACAATGGTCTCTGAGCTTCGTACTGAACTTGCGGAAACGTATTAGTAGGCTGCGGCGAGATTTGGCGCTCGTTATCAACGTCACAGTATACGAGTAAGCAATATATACTCCGTACTTGCAGAGGCAAATAGTGTGAGCTATTTGCGAAATAAGGTGGTACCACG
>NZ_CCAS010000103.1 GCF_000612625.1 Neobacillus jeddahensis | reverse complement strand
CCGCCATTAAAACTCGAGGGCGATGCCTACGAATGGAATTTCCGTGAAGATGACGATGATTATTACACACAACCAGGGAAATTATTTAATCTAATGACACTTGAACAACAACAACGTTTGTTTGAAAATACGGCACGCAATATGCAAGGGACAACCAAAGAAGTTCAGCTCCGCCATATTAACAACTGCTATAGAGCTGACCATGCCTATGGAGAAGGCGTTGCTAGAGCACTCGGGATTGAGATGAGTGAAGTAGAAGCTGCTAGTAGTAAGCAAGAGTTATACCATTTATAAGAGAAAGAAAGGGAGATTAGCATCACAACTAATCTCCCTTTCTTTCTGGAATTAAAACCTTACGTTAACCTGTCTACTTCACTTTTCTTTGTCGTTGTTCATAAAGACCTCATATTGAAAACATCAACAGGTCCCAAGATCAAATGGAACCCTAGGAGTCTAGTATATTTTTCAGATTGAATGCACTACAGCATCATTTCCTTCACCAATTCGCGATTACGCTTCTTAAAAAGCTCATTGTGTGAAGAGACCATTGCCACTTTTTGGGCGTCTGGCTGAATAAATTTCTTCGCCTTATTAACCGCATTAGCTGCATCCTGGAACGCTCCGGCAATTAAATTGACCTTGCCCTCATACATGAGAATATCGCCAGCCGCGAACAGTCCCTCGATCGACGATTCACTCGTGGCATTACCGGAAATATAATAGGAATCGACCATGGCAATATTCAACTCACTCTTCTCCAGCAGCGTCGCATCCTGTTCATAACCATGATTAATAATCACCTCATCGATTGGCAGCTCCATCACCTCTCCGGTTTGCTGATGGGTAAGCTCAACTCGGTCAATCACTTCATGATTGGCACTCGCGATCAATTTGGTAATGCACGTATTAAAGAAGCAGTGTGCGGAACTGTTCATCAGCTGACTGACCTGTGCCTCATGTGAAGAAAATTCATCTTTACGGTATGTAACATACACCTTTTTGGCAATTGGTTCTAATTCATTGGCCCAATCAATAGCCGAATTTCCACCCCCAGAAATGATCACCGTTTTATCCTTGAAACTCATTAACGATTTCACCGTGTAATGCAGATTAGATACTTCAAACCGCTCTGCCCCTTCAATCGCTAGCTTTTGAGGTTTCAAGATTCCACTTCCGATCGCAACAATAACGGTTTTTGAAAAATGGCTCTCACCGGAAGCCGCCTCGATCACAAAAATACCTTCTTGATTACGATTAATCGCTACAACCTTTTCATTCAAGACAACCGTGGGATTAAAGGTTAATCCCTGTTCGACCAGCTTATCAATGAGGTCTGCCCCCGAAATCGGCGTTTGCCCACCCACATCCCAAATCATCTTTTCTGGATAAACATGAATTTTCCCGCCTAATTGCGGTTGATATTCGATCAGCTTCGTCTTCATTTCTCTAAGCCCGCTATAAAAAGCAGAGTACAGTCCTGCTGGACCGCCTCCAATCACTGTCACATCAAACAATTCCTGCTTATCCATTCCGCTCACTCCTCAAATCAAATGTAATTGATTATCATTCTCATTTAAATATACCCTAAGTGTTTTTATTTGACAATATAAAAAATTGTATTGACAAGTACGAAAGTCTCGAATTATAGTATAGGAGTAAACGATATTGATAATCATTATCAGTTATTAATTATTAATCATTACATACTGGAGGTCAGATAATGGTTCGCCTATATACAGAGAATTTAAAAATTGGCTATGGTGAACGTTTAATAGTTAAAAATCTTAACGCTGAAATTCCTGACAAAAAGATTACCACCATCATCGGTCCCAATGGCTGCGGAAAGTCGACCCTTTTGAAAGCGATGACACGAATTATCTCCCAGCAAGCTGGTACCGTTGTCTTAGATGGAAGGGATATTTCAAAGGAACACACCAAGCTTCTCGCCAAAAAAATGGCGATCCTGCCGCAGTCACCGGAAAGTGCTAGCGGACTAACCGTGGCTGAGCTTGTCTCCTATGGACGTTTTCCCCATCAACAGGGCTTCGGCCGTTTGTCCAAAAAGGATATGGACGTGATTGACTGGGCACTGGACGTGACAGGTACCTTCGACTATAAGTTTCTACCGGTCGATTCCCTATCTGGCGGACAACGCCAGCGAGTATGGATTGCCATGGCACTCGCCCAAGAAACGGAGATTATATTCCTCGATGAGCCGACTACTTACTTGGATATGGCCCATCAACTTGAAGTATTAGAACTTTTACAAAAGCTCAATCTTGAACAAGGACGTACGATCATCATGGTCCTCCATGATTTAAATCAGGCCGCTCGGTTTGCCGACTATATCATCGCCATGAAGGACGGTCAAGTCATCAAGGCCGGTGATTGTGAGGCGGTCATGACACATGACGTGCTGAAGAAAGTGTTTCATATCGATGCGCAAATTGGTCGAGATCCACGTACAAACAAACCTATGTGTATAACTTACAACTTATTAAGAGGAGATAAACGAAATGAAAAAGCTGCTACTCCCATTTATCCTGCTGTTAGTGTTAATTATTAGTGCCTGCAGTAGTGACACATCATCTAGCAAAGAAGAAAGCAAACCTAAGAAAGACGAAACGCCAAAAACCTTCACATATCAATCTGAAACCGGTCCTGTTGAGGTTCCTACCCATCCAAAGCGCGTCATCCTTCTGTCTGGATTCACAGGTAATGTCATTGACCTAGGCGTTAATGTGGTCGGTGTGGATGTTTGGTCAAAAAACAACCCTACCTTTAAGGATGAATTAAAGGATGTTGAAGAGGTTTCGGACGAAAGCTTGGAAAAAATTATTGAATTAGAGCCAGATTTAATTATTGGATTATCTAATATTAAAAACATCGATAAATTAAAAGAAATTGCTCCAACCGTAACGTATACTTGGGGTAAATTAGATTACTTACAACAGCATGTTGAAATTGGCAAACTATTAAACAAGGAAAAAGAAGCACAAGCATGGGTAGATGACTTCAAGAAACAGGCCGAAGAGGCTGGCGATGAAATTCGTGCCAAAATTGGTGAAGACGCAACAGTTTCAGTTTTCGAAGCATATGATAAAGACCTATATGTATTCGGGGACAACTGGGCGCGTGGAACAGAGATTTTATATCAAGCGATGAAACTAAAAATGCCTGAAAAGGTAAAAGAAATGGCCTTAAAAGACGGCTATTACACCCTTTCTGCAGAAGTCATTCCTGAGTATGCCGGCGATTATATTGTCATGAGTAAATATGCAGATGCAGATACTGCGTTCCAAGAAACGGACACCTACAAAAATATTCCGGCTGTCAAGAACAACCATGTTTTTGAAATGACTGGTAATGGTGCATCCTTCAGTGATCCTGTTACATTGGAAAAACAACTAGCATTCTTTAAAAAGTCATTCCTAGAAAACTAGTAAAGCTCCGGCGCCTTGACAGGTGACAGGCTTGAGCTAAAAAGGGAACAAACTATATATAACACAGAGGAATCTTTCATGCAGGATTCCTCTTCCCCTATTCTATGAAAGAAAAGATGAGACTGATGACGACAGAAAAACGACGTACTATTCCATTTACAGTGAAACTGATCGCCGGAATCCTTGTGTTACTGGGGATGTTTGTCATAGCCATGGTGTTCGGAGCTGCCCATATCACCGTTCATGATGTCTGGCTCGCCCTAACCTCTTCCTCAAAAAGTGAAGAGATTTCCATCATACGCGACATTCGCCTTCCACGTGAAATGGCTGCTATCTTTGTTGGCGCCGCACTAGCTGTTTCCGGTGCCATTATGCAAGGATTGACCAAGAATCCGCTGGCTGATCCTGGATTACTAGGTCTAACGGCTGGTGCCTATGCTGCTTTAGCTGTTACGAAGGCCTTTTTCCCCTCAGTTGGATATTTCGGGATTACGATTGCCTGCTTTATTGGTGCCAGTGCAGGGACCCTGATGGTGTTTGGCATCGGTGCCATGAAAAGAGGCGGTTTCTCTCCGCTGCGAATTGTCTTAGCGGGTTCAGCAGTATCAACCTTTTTATACGCTGCTGCCGATGGCCTTGGTCTTTTCTATAAGGTTTCAAAGAATATCTCCATGTGGACAGCAGGAGGAATGGTTGGAACCACTTGGGGACAACTAAAATTGATTGTTCCATTTATTGTGATTGGGATCGTCATCGCAATTCTATTCGCAAGACAGCTCACCATTTTAAGCCTGAATGAGGAAGTTGCAGTCGGCTTAGGGCAAAAAACAGCGCAAATTAAAACAATCCTGTTCATTGCTAACATTCTTTTAGCCGGTGCCGCTGTGGCATTAGTCGGGAATATGGTCTTCATCGGCTTAATGATTCCCCATATTGTCCGAGCCTTTGTTGGAACCGATTACCGTTTTATTCTGCCCATGGCCGCTATCTCGGGGGCAAGTTTCATGCTGTTAGCTGATACACTTGGACGGACAATTCATGCTCCATATGAAACACCCGTTGCGGCAATTGTCGCCATCATGGGGTTACCTTTCTTCCTGCTCATTGTTCGTAAAGGAGGCAAAGCATTCTCATGATTCCATCTACTTTACTGAGAAAACAACGTCTTATTTTCGGAAGTTTACTCGGCCTTATTTTGCTAACTATCATCATTGGGTTTGGAATCGGCTACTCTACGGTCTCTTATAACCGGATTATCCCGACCCTACTCGGCCATGGAACGTTTAAAGAGGAGTTTGTGCTATTTTCAATTCGTTTGCCGCGGATCATTATTACCATCTTAGCCGGAATGGCACTGGCACTTTCTGGGTCGATTTTACAAGGGATTACCCGCAATGATTTAGCAGACCCAGGGATTATCGGGATCAATTCTGGGGCTGGGGTCGCCGTAGCTGTGTTCTTTTTGTATGCCCCGATTGAACCAGGTTCATTAGTCTACATGATCCCCCTGCTAGCCTTTGTCGGGGCATTATTGACTGTTCTGCTTATTTATCTGTTTGCCTATGACCGAAAAGCAGGATTACAGCCTGTCAGATTAGTGTTGGTCGGAATTGGTTTTTCCTTCGCCCTTTCCGGTCTGATGATTGTCTTGATTTCATCTGCTGAACAAACAAAGGTGGATTTTATTGCTAAATGGCTGGCAGGAAATATTTGGGGAACAGATTGGCCCTTTATTTGGGCCTTGCTGCCATGGCTGATTATCCTGATTCCCTTTACGCTTTACAAAGCCAATCGGCTGAATTTACTCGGACTAAGTGAGCCTGTATCGATCGGAGTGGGGGTATCGGTTGAAAAGGAACGGATTGTTTTATTGATGGCTGCTGTCGCCCTCGCTGCTTCTGCGGTGTCGGTAACAGGTGGAATTGCCTTTATCGGCTTAATGGCCCCACATATGGCGAAAGCCTTAGTTGGACCACGCAATCAATTATTTATCCCCATTGCAATCCTCCTTGGGGGTTGGCTGTTATTGTTTGCTGATACCATCGGTCGAAATCTCATCCAGCCAGACGGTATACCAGCCGGCATCATGGTTGCAATCATTGGCGCCCCTTACTTTATGTATTTGCTTTTGAGAAAAATGTAAACAAAGAACTCCCGTGAAATGTTACTCACGGGAGTTTTCTCATCTAAACAATTAAGAAAGGGGATAAATGGTGTCAGGCACCATTTCCCACGATTATTTTCAAACCATCCTGAAAAAGGTCATCGCCTGTTTTTCCTGATGCAAAATAGTCTTCTATTCCTTTAGAAATTAAGGGATGCTCTTTTTTAAACTGGTCTAGATTAAAATGTTTGATTGCTTCCGGTGAAGGTGTAGTTTGCTCGTCTAAAACATACCCGAAAGTGTAATGGATGGCAGTAAGTACTTTTAACCGGGCTGATTGAAGATCTATGCCCGCATTTACAAAAGTTTCAATTCCCCTCTCAGTTAGTTTAGCCAGCATGCGTGATAGATTTGCATCAGCAACCACCCTGCCCCCATCTCTATATGATAACAATGCTCTTCGTAGTCGAGTGAACAATTGCAGAATCAAATCCTCCCACGACTCCTCGGCTTTTTGACAGTCAATATTCGGAAACTCCTTCAACAGGATAACTTCAGCCATTTCATTTACTAACATCTCTTTATTTCTAATGTGCCAGTAAAGGGCTGAAGGTTGCACGCCTAACTTTTTAGCTAATTTACGGAGGGTCACTCCCTCCAGACCATCTTTATGGAGCAATTGCAGTGCTTCATCTATGATTTGTTCTTTCCTTAATGCCATTGTAAAAACTCCTTTTTTCAATCAACTGGTTTACATACAACCCTCTACTAATAATTCATTTTGAACTACTTGACATGGTAATACAATACGCATATACTGAACAGTGTTCAATTGAACACTGTTCAGTAATTTGTTTATTGAAAGGGGATCAGTTATGAAAGCAGCCGTTTTACAAAAATTTGGTGATACTCCACGCTATCAAGATTTTCCAGATCCAGTACCAAGTCAGAATGAAGTACTAATTCAAGTAAAAGCAGTAACCTTAGAAAATATCGATAAAATGATGACAGAAGGAACCCATTTTGCCAGCAAGCAATTTCTAACCCAACTGCCGGCAATTGTTGGATTTGACGGAATTGGGGAACTGCCAGACGGTAGGCTAGTAGGATTTGGCGGAACGAAAGCACCATATGGAGCAATGGCAGAAAAAACAGTGGTGCCAAGTATGTATACTGTTCCTGTTCCGGATGATGTGGATGCCGTAATAGCTGCTGCACTGCCAGCTTCTGCATTAACCTCTTTGTTTCCACTAAAATGGGGGGCAAAATTACAGCAAGGGGAAACCGTCTTAATAAATGGGGCAACAGGCGTATCAGGAAAACTTGCTGTCCAAATCGCAAAGTTACTCGGTGCAGGGCGAATCGTCGGTACAGGCCGCAACCCTGAATCATTAGAACGAGTGATCGAACTTGGCGCTGATGCCGTTATTGACCTTACCCAATCAGAACAACAAGTAATGGAGGCCTTCAAAAAAGAAGCAGACATTGGGATTGATATTGTTCTAGATTTCTTATGGGGATCCCCAACCGAATTACTAATTAAGGCGTTAACCCCTCAGGAATTAGGTTTCACAGGACATAGAACTCGTCTAATCCAAATTGGAGAAAAAGCCGGAGCCAGTATCTCACTTCCAGCTGACGCTTTACGCACATCAGGGCTAGAAATTACTGGGGCTGCTGCTGGATTGACCGCGGAAGCCATGAATGAAGGGACCAATCTAGTTTGGGAATGGCTCAAAGGAAATAAATTGACGATGGACATCGAAGAAGTACCACTTCAAGATATTGAAACGATATGGAAAAGGAATGATTTTCAAGGTAAAAGGATTGTCATCATTCCATAATAAACTATTGGGACCTGTGAAAACTCCAGTCTAAAAAAAA
>NZ_CCAS010000102.1 GCF_000612625.1 Neobacillus jeddahensis | reverse complement strand
AACAATGTCTCAGTCACTCAAAAGCGACTTGATTATCATATCAAGTTATCAACTGAAAGTCAATAACTTTTTTCTTATGATGTTTGCCGTCTCAGTGACGACTTTTACAATATTACAGCATGAATACAAAACCGTCAATAGTTTTTTTAATATAATTTTTAAATTACTTCTCCCACCAATTATATTTTCAAGAATTGTCAGGATTATTAAAGGATTATGCCACATATTCCTTCTTTATTTCTCATAAGATGGACAAGGACGGATTGTCCTAAGGAGGAATGAACGTGGAGCTAATAAAAAAACATAGTAGGATTATTTCTGTATACCTATGAAAAAAACATGGCTAACCTATTTCTGCTTATTGTTTGGTGCCATCCTACAAGGCCTTGCCATGTCCTTGTTTTTATTTCCCCATTCGATTCCCTCTGGCGGAGCAGCGGGGATTGCTATTTTAATGAATCATTGGTTTCATTTTTCACTAGGACTTTCCTTATGGCTTGCTAATATTGTCTTTTTATTTTTCGCAATCCGCTATTTTGGATACACCTGGACACTAAGAACCATTCTTTCTGTCGCAATTACTTCTACTACAGTAAACATCATAACCATCTATATTCCTCACCAACATGTCCATTTATTACTAGATCTTTTAGCTGGAAGTGTTTTTTTTGGTATTGGCGTAGGCGTTCTAATTCGTGTTGGAGCATCTAGCGGCGGGATGGTGATTCCCGCATTAATGATTGCTACCTATAAGCATTGGAGCCCCGGAAAGGTTATGATGGGAATTAATTTTATTATTTTTTTATTAACCGCCCTTGTTATTGATTTTAAAATAGTTATTTTCGCGATTATTTGTCAGTTTCTTTCTACTAATATTATCGATTATATATATGAGTTGAAATTTCAAAAGGTAAGCCTCTTAACAGTAAATTGGCGAAAGAAATAAGAAGATCCCTTATAGAATCTTCTTATCTTGTAAATAGGGCTGTTTTTTTATAGATTGGTCGATTTTTTTCTATTTCATGATGATCCTTCATGGATACCACATTCTGTTTTGGCAATACCAGCCCAGCGTCCTGCTCGATTGTCCTTAGAATCCGTAACAGGTTGGGTGCACGGGGCACAACCAATACTTGGATAGCCTTGATCATGTAATGGGTTATAGGGCAAATGATTCAAGTGAATATAGGTCATGATATCTTCCCATGACCAATGAATAAGTGGGCAAATTTTAACCTTATGAAACTTTTCATCCTTATTAATATACTGGGTTTTATTCCTTGCAGGGGATTGATCTCTTCTTAAACCAGATATCCATGCAGTTACATCCACTAATGCCTCCTTAAGAGGAACCACCTTTCTCATGTGGCAGCATAGATTGGGATTATATTTCCATAATTCTTCTCCATACCATTTGGTTTGTTCCTCTAACGAGATCTTTGGTTTCAGTAAAGTAATTTGTAAAGTTGGGTAACGTTCTTTTACCTGTTCAATTAATGTATAGGTTTCAGAGAAATGGAGGTCAGTATCGAGGAAAATGATCTTCGCTTGTTTATTTACCTTATGAATTAAATCAATTAATACAATACCCTCGGCCCCAAAGCTGCAGGAATAAACAATATCATCCTTATACTCCTGATAGGCCCATTTTAATATATCTAAAAAATCGGGCTTTTTTTCTAGAATGGCAGCTACTTTCTCCTCGGCCCACTCTTCATACGATAACACTTCAGACAAGCTTATCCCTCCATTTCAATTCTTCACTTGTTCGAGATCAAGCATTACTGTCGTGCATTGATTATTTTCAAGACTGATATTATTCATCCCATTAATATCGCCAAACTGTGCGTAGCAAATCAATGCTCTGATCCACGAACCATGTCCAAACACTAAAAGATTTTGATAATCCTTATATTTTTTTAAAAACAACCTAATCCGATTTTCTAAATTCTCTATGCTTTCACCAAAAACAAGCTCTTTCGGATTTTCAAACCATTGTTCACCATGTTTTTCAATCAGCTTTTCTTTAGGAAGTCCCTCAAAGGGACCAAAATCGAGCTCGTCTAATAATCCCTCTGCTTCTGCTTGAAACCCGTACATTTTAGCTGTCTGATGCGTTCGTTTCAATGTACTGGCCAAGATTATGTCGAAAGGTGGTAATTCCCCCAATAACTGTTTATTGCGGGAAATTCGCTCTTGATATTCCTTAGTAATAGGTGAGAGTTCAGTATCCCGCCTCCCTTGTAACCACGTTTTTTTATTCCACTCTGTTGGAAGATGCCGTATTAAGGTAATAATCATCTTTATCCTCCATGAAAAAGGTTTCACTTCTAAGGCCACGTCGTTGAGATTCCAAGACTAACACATCATGAAGTTTTACATTTCCTAAATTTACGTTTGGCCCCACTTCTTTAATAAAATACATTTGATGTTTAGTGGAAGGCGCTTCAAAAATAATTCTTTTATAATCTAATTCTTTACATAACTCCTGGATTAAATCGGATTTGACATCCCCGCATTTTTCATAAATGCCAGAAGTCCCCGAGTCTCTCCCCTCTGTAATAACGTACTCACAACCTGCATGTAACAGAAGGTTCATTTCTTCCTTCCATTCACAAATAGTCATTTGGTTATTTACATCTTTTGAGCCAACTTCAGCAATGACATGAAAATCATCTTTAATTTGGGAAATGAGATGAAGCCGTTCCCAGATCGGAATATCTACCGTTCCATTTGATATTTCAATCCATTCAATCCCCAGGTCCTGTAAAAAACTTAAGTATTCGGGAACTTTATTTTGATAGTAGCATTTCTCAAACAATGTCCCACCGCAATAGGGCTTAATTTGATATTCCTGATACAGCTTCACCTTTTCTCTTAAGTTCGGGGTTACATAAGCAGAACCAATTCCAAGTTTGGCAATATCAATCATATCACCGAAGTCAGATACTATATTTTTCAACTCACCCAATGGGGTTCCAAAATCAATGACTGAAGTCAAACCGTAGGTTCGGATTCCCGTTGTCCTTTCAGGCAATGTTAAAAAATCCATAGGTAATGCGCCTCCTCTATTCATCTAGGATAGTTTATTCAAAAAGGCGCCTATGGTGTAAACATTGGGCAATTCTCCCGATAATTAGGCATTTGACATGTATAAACATTGGTTCAGAACAAACAATATGAAGGCTTAATATTACAGTTAGGGGTGTCATCCTTGCCAAAGCAAAAACATAAAGGCCTGACGATAACTGCTATAGGGGCCATTCCACTTATTCTGGTGTTAGGAAACTCGATGCTAATCCCAATTCTCCCGAAAATGAAAACAGAACTAAGTATAACTCAATTCCAGACTAGTCTCATTATCTCTGTATTTTCGATTGCAGCGGCGATTTCTATACCTATATTAGGGTACTTATCTGACAGATTCTCACGAAAGGCAGTCATTATCCCTGCGCTCATCTTGTATGGAAGTGGCGGCCTATTAGCAGGTGCAGCTGCTGCTTGGTTTTCAAGTTCCTATACTTGGATCCTTGCTGGAAGGATTATGCAGGGGATGGGTGCCGCAGGGACTGCGCCCATTGCCATGGCTTTGGCAGGCGACTTATTTAAGGGAGCAGAACAAAGCAAGGTTTTAGGACTAGTAGAGGCTTCAAACGGCTTAGGAAAAGTAGTCAGCCCCATTATTGGATCACTGTTAGCACTGATATTTTGGTATGCAACATTTTTTGCATTTCCTATCTTTTGTCTACTATCCATCCTTTTAACCATTTTCTTTATCAAAGAAAAGAAAGCAGAAAAAGAACCTCCACCGGTCGGAAAATATATAAAGGGGCTTGTCTCTGTGTTTAAAACAGAAGGACGTTGGCTATTTGCCGCTTATTTAACAGGTGCTTCCTGTTTATTTACCTTATTTGGGATTTTATTTTATATATCAGACATTCTCGAGAAGGATTATCAAATCGATGGCTTATTAAAAGGAGCTATTTTAGCTATTCCATTACTATTTATGACCACTACCTCCTATATAACCGGCAGTAATATTGGAAAAAAAATGAAGCTGATGAAGACGCTAATTGTTATTGGATGCCTTTTAATGACTGCGTCTTTTTCATCGCTAGTATTCTTTACAAAACTCATTCCATTCTTTGCTGTTCTAGTCGTCAGCAGTATCGGGACTGGACTTGTTCTCCCTTGTATTAACAGCTTTATTACTGGCTCCGTTCCATCAGACCGGCGCGGGTTTGTCACCTCGTTATATGGATCGGTTCGCTTCTTAGGGGTTGCGATTGGCCCACCCATATTCAGTTCATTAATGGAATGGTCTCGGTCCGGTATGTTTTTATCAAATGCGGGTTTAACCCTTTTATGTGGTTTGCTTTGCCTGCTGTTAATCCATGTGGCTAAAAAGGAACCTTCCAAGGAAAGCGATTCTCTGTTTGAAAAACTGTCCTTTGGTTAGAAACATAACCAACAGATAATGGGTGTAGACTGGAAAGGAGTTGGTATCATTGCCGATATTTTTTTCACCCGAGGTAATCACCCCCGAATATCAGGTTTTAAATGTGGTTGATGCCAAAAACAAGGGTGTAGGTAATTTAGCAATACTATTTAGCGAAAAGAAACTGTATGTTTATGGAATTTTAGAAGAGGAAGAAGTGGGAGCGGACTTTAAAGATTTAATCACCCCTTATATAAAAGGATTAGCAAAGGCAAAGCCCGGGCTCGATATCTTCTCATGCTTATATGTAGGATGTAAAAAAATCAAGCTAAACCAAGAAGAAGAAAACTAGCCCAAGGGTCCAATAAACCGTACCTCAAAAAACAATAGAGCTTGATAAAAGCGGAAGCCTCCAAACCAAAATGAGGGTTCCTCTTTTTTTGGGCGTACAATGGATGTCACCAGGCGATTAACTACTTCATAATTTATATTTATAATTAAAATTTTGGAGTGTTGCCTAATGAGCATCGGGATAATTATAATGGGCCTTTTAATTGGCTTTATGGTGGGCTTGACTGGTGTTGGGGGGGCGGCATTGTTAACACCTGTCTTAATAATATTGGGGATAAGTCCTTCCATTGCTGTTGGAACCGATCTCGTTTATAATTCCATCACCAAGCTATTTGGCTCGATTCAACACTGGAGGCAAAAGACCATAAATCTCCAACTTGTGAAGTACCTCGCAATTGGGAGTATACCAAGTGCCCTATGTGCAGTGGGTATTCTCCACTTATTTGATACCTTTTTTCATACCCAAGAGATAATTATTAAACATGCCTTGGGTTACGTCCTAATTTTAGTGGCCCTAACCACTCTAATTAAAACGTTTATGAAAAATAAATTTGAATGGAACCATTATCAAAGGAAGCCTATACAAGAAAAAAAGGCGTTAACAATTTGTATTGGCGCTATTTTAGGTTTTATCGTTGGCTTGACTTCGATTGGATCAGGCTCATTATTTGCCTTGGCCATGATCTATCTATTTAGAATGAGTTCTTCAGAGTTAGTAGGCACAGATATCGCCCATGGTTTTTTATTAGTTACCGCTGCTGGAATCATGCACGCTGGAATTGGCAACGTTGATTACCTATTAATGGTTAACCTGCTGATGGGGTCAATACCCGGGGTTATGATAGGGAGCACCTTATCCTCTAAATTCCCCGAAAAACCATTAAGGACCATTATGGCTGTCATGATTTTGATTAGTGGCTTCAAACTTATTTAGCCGCATATTTCATGATTATCCGAATATATGAAATAAGCTTATCTCGACGATAAGCTTACTCACTAGTTTGTTTAATTTTATCTTGTGGGTTAAGCATTTTTCCCCGAATACGACTTAAGGGTATCGGTGACCGGAATAGTACAATATGAAAGTCACGTGGATTAAATGGGATAAAAGGATACAAATATGGGATATTCATACTCGTTGTAAATACTAGTAATAAAATCCATAATGTTATCCCTATCACAAAACCTGGTACTTGAAGAATGGCAACCATAATTAAAAAGAAGACGCGAAACATACGGTTAGCAAGACTTAATTCGTAACTAGGTGTAGCAAAGGTACCGATAGCAGCGACGGCCACATAAAGGACTACTTCATGCGAAAAAATTCCTACCTGGACAGCCACGTCACCAATAATAATAGCTGAAACGATACCAAGTGCCGTGGCTAGGGCATTAGGCGTATGGATAGCAGCCATCCTTAAGATTTCTATCCCCACTTCAGCTATGAGGAATTGCCATATCAAGCCGATTTCCCCTTCTTCTTTTACTCCAATAAACTTCCACCGTTCAGAAAGCAACTGTTCATTGGTTGCAAAGGTATACCAAAGTGGTAAAAGAAATAGAGAAGCTGTGACTGCAATAAAGCGTGCCCACCTTAGAAATGCGCCTACCAGTGGTTTTTGGCGATATTCCTCAGCGTGCTGCAGATGATGCCAATAGGTAGAGGGGCAGATCATCACACTTGGGGATCCATCTACAACGATTAGAACGTGCCCCTCCATTAAATGAACGGAGCTCGTATCCGCCCTTTCCGTATACCGTACTAATGGATAGGGATTATAGTTTCGACCAAACACAAATTCTTCTATCGTTTTTTCGCCCATTGAAACCCCATCGATCGAGATTTCTTCAAGCTTATTTCTTAACATTTCAACATGTTTTAAGTCTACGATGCTGTCTATATAGACAAGTGCGATATCTGTTTTAGACCTCGTTCCAACTTGAACATATTCCATGACAAGCGAACGATCCCGTACTCTTCTCCGTATCAATGCAAGGTTAAACACAATCGTTTCAACAAAGCCATCTCGAGGTCCGCGGACGACTCGTTCGATATCCGGCTCTTGAGGAGAACGGATGGGGTATTCACGCGAATCAATGAGAATTACTTGATGTCCATTTTCAACCACCAATGCTGTTTGCCCTGCAAGCACTTGAGCAATCACTTCTTCTAGATCGGTTGTAGTATTGACCTCAACATGAGGAATAAATGTCTTTACCAGTTCGTTAATAGGGTCATCTTTATAATCCTCAGGTTTTCTTTTCTCAATCTCCTTCATTATTAAAAGCAAAATATTAGCCTGAGCAAACCCATCAACTAAAAACATGCTCATCCGATATCCACCGTAATCTAATTTACGATGGATGATATCAAAGCTTTTCCCTACCCGCAATTCCGCCTTTAAGTATTCAATATTCTCTTCATACGCTTCCTTTACAGGAATTTGCGTCCCCTTTTTTCCCAAACATGCCAACTCCTAGAAATATCATTAATGGTATTTTGTGGAGAACATGAGGGTTATATACGAATTCTCTATTATTTTTATGTTAAACACAAAAAAGAACAACCCTTTCGGGTTGTCCTTTACTATTGCCTGGCAACGTCCTACTCTCACAGGGGCGCATGCCCCAACTACCATCGGCGCTGAGAAGCTTAACTTCCGTGTTCGGTATGGGAACGGGTGTGACTTTCTCGCCATTGCTACCAGACTATTTTGTTAGAGAGATCGTTCTCTCAAAACTAGATAATGCAGAAGAAGTGT
>NZ_CCAS010000101.1 GCF_000612625.1 Neobacillus jeddahensis | reverse complement strand
AACAATCTAGTTCGTCTACTAAACTATCATTTAGCGACATTTATTATTCTAACATAATTTTTCACACTATGTCAACACTCTTCTTCAATTGTTTTTGTTAATTTTACTAAAAAACAATATTCATATGAGCGACGATATTTATCGTACAACCTACATCCAAATTCGTCAATATTTTTTTTGTGTATTTACCTAATTATTTAGGTCATTTTGATGAAACTATATCTATAAAAAGGGAAACATTAAGATTAGGAGCAATTTTTCTAGGCTAGAATATTTTAATAAGAAGGAGTTGATTGCCTCATGAGTTTCTACCCACAAAAACAGGAAGATACTAACCCATTTCTTCAACAAAATGACCAAGAGCAACTAGAAAACCTACGTCAAAATGATAAATCACCTGAGTTTGATGAAATCGGAACACCCCTTAACGCTTTATAAGAAGTAAAAACCGTATGCTCCCAAGGCATTACGGTTTTTTACTCTAATAGGTTATTAACATTGCTTTTAATTCTTCTTTGCCCTTAAAATAATCGCTTCGCCTTGAAAAGAAATAACCTGATCTCCAGAGAATACAATATTAAACTTATCCTTAATCATTTGAGAAGCATTTAGGAAGTAGTCCGCTAATTTCCCCTTCTCTTCTACAGATAATTTCATGCGGTTACACCATGAGTCAAAATGAAAGGTTTTAGCAAAACGATGCCATTCATGAATCTCAAATCCAACCACTTCAAGCATACGAAGCCATTCACTCTTTTTCCAAGCCCGGAAATGGCTGTAGTCTCGCCATTTTTCAATTGTATTATAAAAAAGATCAAATTCATCCAATTCTGGGACTACGTTATCATCCAATAAAAATTGACCACTAGGAGTAAGGACCCGATAAACTTCTTCAATAAACTTATTTACATCAGGAAAATGATGGGGTGCGATCCTACACGTGACTAGATCAAATACCTCGTCTGTAAATGGTAGATTTTCTGCATCCCCTTTTCTAAACTCTACATTTTGGTGACCATTACTAAGTATGAATTTTTCAGCAGCAGCTAACATTTCGGAGGTTAGATCCAGAGCTGTTACCCTTTTTACATAAGGTGCAAAAGCATTGGCTGTATGACCACCGCCTGTTGCAACATCAAGCAACTGTTCTTTTCCATTCAAGCTAACCAAATCCAGAAGCTTTTGCAAATCGTTTCCCTCTTTATGAATGGCACTATTAACATAGGAATCTGCACTTTTTCCAAACTGTTTTTGTACATCTCTTTTAATACTCATGTCTCAACCTCCCACAAACACTTTATAAGCTAACTATATAACAGGTATGCTATAAAGAAAATTACAGGTATTTAATGGTTGATCATAAGGAAAACTTATTGATTATCCTTTATTTCAAGGATAACAGGACAGTGGTCACTCCCCAACACATCGCAATGAATATCTGCTTTAGAAAGTCGCTCTGACAATCTTTCAGAAATGATAAAGTAGTCAATTCGCCAACCGATATTCCGTTCACGAACTTTGTTCATATAGCTCCACCATGTATAAGCACCTTCCTGATCCGGATGAAAATAACGATAAGTATCGATAAACCCTTTCTCAAGTAAGGTACTCATCTTTTCACGTTCTTCATCAGTAAACCCAGAATTTCCGATGTTAGGTTTAGCATTTTTTAGATCGATCTCTTGGTGAGCTACATTTAAATCCCCACAAAGAATGACTGGCTTCATTTCATCCAACCCCTTCAAATGCTGAAGAATTTTGTCCTCCCATTCCAGACGGTAGCCAATCCTTGCAAGATCTCTTTGCGAATTAGGAGTATAGACATTCACCAAGAAAAAATCTTCAAATTCTAGTGTGAGAATTCGCCCCTCCCCTTCACTCTCGTCCTCACCGACTCCATACTGAACGGAGATAGGTTTTTGCTTTGTAAATACCGCTGTCCCAGAATACCCTTTTTTGACCGCATAATTCCAGTATTGGTGGTATCCATCTAGTTCAAGACTAATTTGCCCTTCTTGAAGTTTAGTTTCCTGCACACAAAATATATCAGCGTTCACCTCTTGAAAGTAATCTAAAAATCCTTTTTTAACACATGCTCTTAGTCCGTTAACATTCCAAGATATTAATTTCATGTAATCTATTCCTGCTCCCTTACTAGTTGATTTTATTTAGAAAGACTCTATTTATTGTGCTCATGAATAGGTGATATTTTACCAGTTTAAGTCCTTGAGGAAAAGAAATTCGTTTGTGATTCTTTCTTTAAATCATGAGCAACACTTCTACTCAGCAAAAAAAGGCAAGCTTGGCTGCCTTTTTATGGTACAAGATGCTTTTGTGTTAACTCACCTGCAAAAAGTTCTGAGATAGGGACGATCTTGATGTTTCTTCTTTTAAATTCATCTGTGGATTGAAAAATTCCAACTGAGCACACCTTTCCTGTTACACCAACATGACCAATTGCAATGCCTCTCCCCTTGATTTCTGTAATCTTCGCCAATCTAATCATTTGTTTTCGAACATACGAAGAAGAAGAAATATCATCAAGAAAAACATCCCTTTTTAAAAGTGGGACTCCTAGTTCTTTAGCAATTTCAGGGAATTTTGTACCGGGGCTTGTCCCACTATCAATGATAAATAAATTCTTCTCTTTTGCCACTTCTACAATCGTACGGACAATTTCTTCGTCTTCAACGGCGCGAGAACCCATATGGTTATTAAGGCCAACTGCATACGGCACACTTTTTATAGCCTCCTCCACTCGCTGCCGCACCTCTTCCTTTGAAAGGTCAACTGTGATCGGTTTTGGACCTAGCCATGAGCGCTTACCTCTTTTGGGTTCCATAGGTAAATGCACCATGACCTCAAAGCCGTTTTTATGAGCCCATTCAGCATGTGCCTTTGAATTTTCCGTAAATGGCATAACTGCTGCTGTAATCGGAATCTGGCCTTCAAGGAAATCTCGAACTCCTCCTGTCCCTCCACCAAAATCATCAATAATGATGGCGGCCTTCAGTTCTTTTGTCACCTTTGTTTCATTTGCATTTGTGTGGAGTGGAAATAACAAGAAGGGAATAAGTAAAAACGCAAACTTTTTCATAGTAACCCCCAAAATTAAATTCTGAAGTTAATGTACCCGTTTGCATTTCTATTTACTACAAATTCTCATTTTTAATGATAATAAAAAAGAGAGCTAGCACTAGCCCTCCTTCAAATACTTATTCAGCGTCAAATACCTTTACTTCTACCATTTTATCACCATTGCGCATTGCTTTTGCTGCTTCTAGCCCAGTAGTCACTTGACCAAAAACAGTGTGAACACCGTTTAAATGTGGTTGTGATTCATGGACAATGAAAAATTGACTTCCGCCTGTATTTTTGCCAGCATGTGCCATAGACAATGATCCTGGTACATGTTTATGCGGATTCCCCTCTGTTTCACAGTTGATTGTGTAACCAGGACCGCCCATACCAGTACCGGTAGGATCTCCTCCTTGACTTACAAAGCCAGGAATTACTCTGTGGAAGATTACTCCATCATAAAATCCTTCATTTGCTAATTTTTCAAAGTTAGCTACAGTACCAGGTGCTTCATTTGGAAATAAATCAAACTCGATTTTTTCGCCATTTTCCATTACTATGTATCCTTTTTTCGCCATTGGAAACACTCCTTTATGTAAAAATCATTTTTATCATACACTTTTACATGAAGAAAAGAAAGTGTACCGTACTCAAATTACATATCATATTCATATTTTCACGATGACTGTGATATAATAAGAAGGCCCCTACCGAACATTCGCTTGTTGCGGGACACTTAACCACTGTACGGACGGTAGGGGCCTGTTGCTACAAATGTAGCATCAAGAAAGCCGGGACGTTTGTCTCGGCTTTTTATTGTTATTTAACCCTCTTTTCCATCCAGCTATTAATTATTGACACAATCGTCAAAAAGATCAAATAGCCGAAAAATGTATATAAGTGCTTCCATTCATCACTATGATCAAACCAGCCCAAAACTTCAGCCAGTTTTTCAAGAATAGGCATTAGCAAACTAACAAACAGAAGGATGCCAATTCTTCCCCATTTGGTTACCTGCGTAATACACCATAAATAAACGAAAATAAGAACTGGCAGGCCTACTAAAGTGAAAGCAATATTAATCGAGAAAATCTCTGGAAATGGTCGGTGTGGAAACTGATAGAATTGCTTCCCGACAAAATATAAATCTAAATACGTTCCCATCAAACAAGCAACTACCATGCAGACGAAAAACCTAAAAGGTAATCGCCTTTTTAGCCAAAGTTGCCAATTCAAGTCGTTCAAGTGTTTTACAGTATTCATGTTTAATCTCCCCGTCTAACGATTCACCATTTTCTGTTAAATACTCCACCACCCGCCAGTCATCAAACCAGTCCCCTTGCTCCGCTTCTGGTTGATTAACATTTTTCCAGGCATTTTCAACTGTTGGACTATATATCTTTCTAGCGCCCGCTCTAAGCTGACATGCTTTCAGACGAAGCTGATAAGGGAACCCTGGCGTCCCTTCGTTCACATTATTAAAAACATGTGGCCAATAATCCTTTCGTGATCCTGTATGTGGATGGGTTCTGGCCCATTTAAACACATCTCTGTATACCTCCTGATTTTCAAACAGAATACTATACAGCCGTTTACCTAGTAAAATTCGTTCTCTTAAAGATTCAAATTGGTGAAGTGTTTGTCCCACCATATTTCTTGCACCATTAGGGAATAAAATATGGTTAAAGGACAACCAGTCCTGCAACATAAACTCAAATTTATTCAAAACATCCTTTTGATAGTGTGGATTTCGGACCACTCTTTTTTCGAGATAGCTCTGCTCATTAATCACCAAGGCGATTGCTAATAAATATGTATCCTTTGATCGCCAAAATTCATTCCATATCGTTTCCATGAATGTCGAAACATTAATGGAGGTACATAAATGAAAAAGTGGTCTTCCTTGCCTTAACCCTTCCTCATACAATAAAAATTGTGGATAAACGTCTTGGAAAATCAGCCAATTCCCTCTTTCTAAAAAGTTAAAAAACAAATTTCGTTCTTTTTTAGCCATCAAGCGAGGTAAAAACTCTCCCTTTAGGTCCGTCATATTCCAGCCGCCATTACGCGAAACCATATGCCCTAAGAAAGCCCACTTGACCTCTGGGTGGCGCAAATAGAAATCAAGATAAGCCTTCGTTCTAGTAACGTTATTTAGATTATATTCCTGTGTTGTCCGTTTAATTCTATCGAGTAGGTCCTTTTCATGATTGGCTAAAGGAAGCATGGAAGCTGTTGATTTACTTTTTTTCTTCAATTCGTCCGTAATCCTTTGTAGTGGCGTGATTTCTCGGTTTCGGATAAAAAAAATAGCTCATTACCTCCCTTACGAATTCTCCTTCCCTGATGAGAATATGTATAATTGAGAAGATTTTTTGGGAGAGGAAGGTGAAGGCAGAATGATTGATACGAAAAAAGGCATAGATTGGATTGTTGAGGTGCTTCGAAAAGACCAATCCCCCGACGGCTCATGGGATTATCCATTTGATACCGGCATTTCTACTGATGCATATATGATCATTCTATTACGGACGTTGGAATTACATGATGAAGAATTAGTCAAAGGGCTTACAAAACGGATAGTAAGCAAACAGGAAAAAAACGGGGCATGGAAGCTATTTTATGATGAAGGAAAAGGAAATCTGACAGCGACTGTTGAGGCATACTATGCCCTTCTATACTCTGGTTACTATCAGAAGAATGATGAAAGGATGTTGGCCGCGAAACGGTTTATTTTAGAAAATGGCGGCTTGGAAGAAGTCAATATGTTTACTAAAGTTATGCTCTCATTAACAGGGCAATACAAATGGCCAGCCTTCTCACCACTGCCTATTGAAGCAATCCTTCTACCACTTTATTTTCCAATCAATTTTTATTCATTTTCCGTATTTGGTCGGGCCAATCTAACTCCGATCTTGATTTTGGCTGATAAAAAATTTACGATCAAGACAGAGAAAAGCCCAGATTTGGCCCATCTTCATTTACATCGCTTCGAAAATGAACAGGAGTGGAGTCGTTCTGAGGAATACCGCTCCTTCTATTCCTATATCGAAGAGGGTGTCAAAAATTTATTAGGTCTTCCTGACCAGTTGCATCAATTAGCTCTCGAGCGAGCGAAAAAGTATATGCTGGACCGAATTGAACCGGATGGGACGTTCTTAAGCTATTATAGCTGTACGTTTCTAATGATTTTCGCCCTCCTCTCACTTGGATATAAAAAGTCAGACCCGATAATAACAAAAGCAATCAACGGAATTAAATCCATGAAGTGTGAGATTGATGGTATGCCCCATATGCAATATACCACTGCCAATCTGTGGAACACCTCATTGATTAGCTTTGGATTGCAGGCAGCTAAGATCACACCTGATGACCCCATGGTGGTCCAAGCGAATCGGTACTTATTAGAGCGCCAACATCATCAGTTTGGCGATTGGGTGATTCATAACCCAAAGACGCTACCGGGAGGCTGGGGATTTTCACATGTGAATACAATGCTTCCAGATGTGGATGATACATCGGCCGTTCTTCGTTCCATTTCCCGATTTGTTCCCCCAGAGCTCCAAGCCTGGGAACATGGTCTTTCCTGGCTCCTGTCTATGCAAAATGATGATGGCGGTTGGCCAGCTTTTGAGAAAAACACCAATTCCAAATTATTGCAGTTTCTTCCGATTGAAAAAGGAGAATTCATCCTTTCCGACCCGACGAGCGCCGATTTAACTGGCCGAACACTTGAATTTTTAGGAAACTATACCAATTTATCTCGAGATCATTCCACCATCAAAAAAGGGGTTAACTGGATAATGAAACATCAGGAGCAGAACGGATCTTGGTACGGTAGGTGGGGGATCTGTTATTTGTACGGAACATGGGCCGCTCTTACCGGACTCGCTGCAGTCGGCGTATCACCTAATCATTCGACGATACAAAAAGCAATAAAATGGTTATTGTCGGTTCAAAATCAGGATGGTGGTTGGGGAGAATCGTGCCAAAGTGACAGTAAAAAGAGGTATGTTCCCTTACAAGTGAGCACGCTTACCCATTCGGCTTGGGCCCTTGATGCGCTTATTTCGATGTCAGAAAAAACCACCCCTGTTATTGAAAGAGGCCTGAACTATTTACTAGGATCACTTGAAAAAGTAGATTGGACGACTGCGTATCCAAAAGGTCAGGGCATGGCTGGAGGCCTCTATATTCATTATCACAGCTACCGCTATATTTTCCCTCTGATCACTTTTGCCAATTATCAAAAAAAATTTGGTTTTTAAATGACATCGACGGAACTTTCCGTCGATGCCTTTTATTTATGTATCAATTTAGTAAGTTGTTGGTAGATCTCGACAATTTCATCCATTTTCATTCTAACCAGGCCACTTGAAGATGGTGCGACAAAGTCCATGACCCCCGGCACAATGGACTCTTGTTGAATTCCCCAAGGTGCCATTTTTCGGCCACTATATTGCTGGTAGACGCCTTTTCCGACAAAGCAAACTGCCTTCGGTCGGTACTGTTTAATTTTCTGTTTTAATAGTCGCCGCCCCTCTCTATACTCCTCCTTCGTAATTTCATCTGCTGCCTTAGTCGGCCGTTGGACGATATTCGTAAAGCCAAACCCCAACTGTAATAGTTCTCCATCTTCAAAAGGTTCATACTTCCTTGTCGTTAGCCCTGCCTCAAATAATATTCGCCAAAACCGGTTATTTGGATTTGCATAATGGTGCCCCAGTTCACTGGAGCGAATACTTGGATTAAAACCAACAAATAAGATGACTAACTTTTCCTTTATATGATCATTAATCGGCTTCATATCCTATCTCCTCGAGATCATTTATTCCTCCATTTTACTCATGGATTATTTAATTTGTAAATATGGACTCCCTACGAAATAACGTGATCACCGTAGCCATTAGACCAATAATCGAAATAATCAGGAGCGAATAAAGCAACCTAGGATCATGTAGAACAAACAAACCGGTTAAAATGACCCCCATATCCATCGCAACCATGATTACCCCAACATTTAACTTTGTCCATTTTGCAAATAACAGCGCAAGTAAGTCCATTCCACCTGGACTGATATGATTTCTCAGCATCACGCCCATTCCGATACCAATAATCACAGCACCAATGATAACACTACTAATAATGGGTAAATGAATTAGTCCATTTAATGGGATGAGGAGATCTACCATTGTACCAGAAACAATCACCCCAAATAAGCCATTATAGAAATATTCGGGCTCTATTTTAAGGGCAAACAGATAAACCGGGATGTTTAGAAGAATGAAAGTCAGTCCTGATTGAAATCCCCATAGATAA
>NZ_CCAS010000100.1 GCF_000612625.1 Neobacillus jeddahensis | reverse complement strand
TGACCCCCACTCCACTACAGTGTTGCAGTACAAAAGTACAAAAGGATGGCAGAGGACGATATGTTCTCTGTCTTTGTTTATGTTTAAGTTTTTTGCATTTTTCGTCGAGTTTATAACTAAAATAAAGGATGGGTGAGCAAACTTGCTAGGAAATTATCTATAAAAATCGATCCTGCCTATCCGTTGACAGGGTCAACAGGGCTGTAATAAGATTAAATACATAAATAGTTAAACTAGTGAACTATTAAAGAGGTGAATATTTTGGATGAGAAGTCTATCAAGGAGCTGGTCGATCAGTACTTACACATCTCCTTCTCCATCGAAAGATGTGGCGGGAGTCTGATTAAAGGGCAGCTGGCAGAGGATCTAACGAACGATCAGCACTATATGCTGAGGTACATGAACAAGGTGGAAGTCTGCACTTCGACCGAGCTTGCTGAAGTTTTCGATGTAAAAAAAAGTGCGATCACTGCCATTATTAATCGCTTATGGAAGAAGGGATTGATCCAGCGAAGCCGGGATGAAAATGACCGCCGTGTCGTCTATTTAACCCTGACCAATGTTGGCAAGGAATTATTCGATGAGACAGAACGACGTATTTACGAGTTAGTCGGATCATTTGTGAAGCAATTTGAACAGACGGAAATTGAAGCATTCATGCGAACCTATGAGAAACTGAACCAAATGATCATAGCTAGCAAAGAGGCTAAGGTGGGGGAATAAGGAATGCATACAATTATTAAAGGAAAATGGTTGATCTTACTGGCATGGCTTGTCGTCGCCATTGGTCTATTTTTAGTTGCGCCTAACATGGGCGACCTCGTCCATGAAAAAGGGGATATCAAAGTTCCCGAAGGCTATTCGTCGGAATTAGCCGGAAGAATCATGAGCGAAGTACAGGACCAGAAGGATGTTGGCGATACTGCCACCGTGGCTCTGGTGTTCCATAATGATAAAAAGCTAATGAAAAAGGAGATAGAAGAGGCAGAACGTGGGGTTCGTGAGCTTGAGAACAATAAAAAGAAGCTCGGGATCACCGAGATTTTAACCCATTTTAACGAACCAAATCTGAAAGATCAATTAGTTTCGGATGACGGAAAAACAATCATGGTTTCGATTAAACATACGTGGAACAAAGAACTAGACGAGAAAGAACTCCGTGAGCTTTTTTACGATACGATTGATGATGTCAAAGTGGACCATTATTTTACTGGGAATTGGCTGATTAATGAAGCGCTGATGACAAGTTCACAGGAAGGCTTGAAAAAGACTGAGGGGATTACCGTCGTCTTTATTTTAGCCGTACTGTTGCTCGTTTTCCGTTCGGTCGTTGCCCCATTCATTCCGTTAATTACCGTCGGATTCACGTATGTAACGTCGCAATCAATCGTCGCCTTTCTGGTCGACCAGTTCGACTTCCCGATTTCCAGCTATACGCAAATTTTCTTAGTGGCGGTGCTGTTTGGGATTGGAACGGATTACTGTATTTTGTTATTAAGCCGTTATAAAGAAGAGTTATCAGAGCGGGAGTCGATCACTGAGGCGATCGTCGCCACTTATAAAAATGCCGGCCGGACTGTGTTCTTTAGCGGAGTAGCCGTCATGATCGGCTTTGCTGCTATTGGTTTTTCACAATTTCAATTGTATCAATCGGCCGCTGCCGTTGCCGTTGGTGTCGCTGTGCTGCTGATTGCATTATTCACGATTGTTCCCTTCTTTATGGCTGTGCTGGGCTTGAAAATCTACTGGCCGTCGAAAAAACCAGGCGAGCATAAGGACAACAAGCTGTGGGGAGCCGCCGGGAAATTCTCGTTGGCACGGCCGTTCCTTGCCTTATTGATTGTGGCCGCCATCTGTGTTCCCTTCCTTGTGACCTATGATGGAACCCTCTCCTTCAATTCGTTGGAAGAGGTCAGTGAGGATATTCCTGCGATCAAAGGCTTTAATGCCATCGCCGACAGCTTTAGCCCTGGGGAAGCAATGTCGACACAGGTAGTCATTAAGAATGATGAAAAAATGGATTCGATTGAATATCTAAATATAGTAGAGAAGATTTCTGAGGATTTAGAAAAGGTCAATTTAGTCGATAAGGTCCGTTCGGCGACACGACCTGTGGGTGAGCCGATTGAGGATTTATATGTATCAAAACAAGCCAAAACCTTAGAAGAAGGCCTTGGTGAAGGAAAGGACGGCATCGATCAAATCAGCGAGGGGCTTCATCAAGCAGAAAGTGAGCTAGCAAAATCCGCTCCAGGTTTGAAAAGCGCGAGTGACGGGATTGGCGCTCTAGTGTCAGGCACCAAGGATATACAATCTGGTTTAGATGAAATTCAAACGAATTTGGCGAAGATTGAGACGGGAATTCGCCAAGGATCTGCCGGTTCCACCCAAATCATAAAAGGGTTAGCTGATGCTAAGGCAGGGGCTGAGCAATTATTGGCAGGTCATCAACAGCTGTTAAAGGGTTATCAGGAGGCTGGTAAAAATCTCACCGCTTTAAACAATGGCTACCAGCAAATTGGTGGGGGCTTAGCTGATATTTCTGCTAATCTTTCAAAAATCACAACTAAAGATTTTGCAAAAATTGAGTCGGATTATCAGGGAATTACCAATTCTCCCGAGTACGGCAAAATTAAAGGAACGGTCACCGCTGTTCAAGGGCCATTAGCGGGCATCTCAAAAACGCTGACCGAATTAAATACCGGTCTTGCCCAGCTTTCAGCAGGCGTTACTACTGCAAATGCCAAATACGAGCAAATTTTAGCGAAACAGGCTGGCATCTCTCAAGGACTTCAAGCCTTGATCGATGGGATTACAGCACAGCAAAAAGGGCTCGACCAATTAGCCAATGGCCAAGGACAAATTGTTAGCAATTTCCCGAAAGTAACCAATGGTGTATCCGACATTAATAAAGGTCAGCAGCAATTACTAGATGGCTTCGGCGGTTTAGGTGATCAAATGATCCAATTGACGGATGGACTAGGTCAAAGTGCGAATGGCTTGGATCAAATTTCTGAGGGGTTAGGGTCTGCCCAAGATTATTTGTCAGGCTTATCGGTCACCACTGCCTTCTATTTACCAGAGGAAATGCTGAAAAGCAAAGACTTTGTCCAAGTGTTGGATACTTATTTTTCACCAGACCGTAAAGTGATGACAATGGATGTTGTCTTTAAAGAGAGTCCTTATTCAAATGAAGCGATTGATCAGATTAAGCAAATCAAGTCGACCATCCAGCGTGCAACGAAAGGGACCAAACTGGAAAATGCCGTTGTCGCTGTCGGCGGAATTACCAGTACGAACGCCGATTTAAAAACGATGTCCAATCAAGACTACACACGGACGGTTATTTACATGCTGATCGGAATTTCGATTATCCTCATTTTCTTATTCCGTTCGATTATGATGCCGCTCTATCTGATTGGCTCGTTGGTAATCACCTATTATACGGCGATGTCGATGAATGAAGTTATCTTTATGAAGATCTTCCATTATACAGGGATCAGTTGGGCAGTTCCGTTCTTCGCCTTTGTTATCCTGATGGCGCTCGGGGTCGATTACAGTATTTTCTTAATGGATCGCTTTAACGAATACAAGCAATTATCGGTACAGGAAGCGATGCTGCTTGCCATGAAGAAGATGGGGACAGTCATCATTTCAGCAGCGATTATTTTAGGCGGAACGTTTGCTGCGATGATGCCATCTGGTATGTTATCATTGCTCCAAATTGCGTCCATTATTTTAAAGGGGCTATTGTTATACGCCTTCGTAATCTTGCCATTCTTTATTCCCGTCATGGTGAAAAATTTTGGCGAAGCCAACTGGTGGCCATTTAAGCGGGCAGAATAACCATTTTGGTTTTGTTTAGCAAAAAAGAGGAGCACTTTGAGTAGTTCAGATAACGTGGAGAAACATATGACATAACATGCCTATTAGCAGACCAAATTGCATTGAAGATTTGGTCTCTTGATTTTCTATTATTCCAATCATTGGCGAGTTTATCATCCGTAATAGCAGATAAATTACAACTTATTTCGAATATTGACAATAGTTGTTGTCATTGCCAAAATTAGCATGTTAAAAGGTGTGCTAGTTACTTTGTTAATTCTATGCATACAAAATGTGATTGCAAGTTTATATTTAAATTAAGTATAAAGTTTGTGACTTAAAATAAAGGAAGCAAATAAGTTGAAATTATGAAGAAATCCTTTTTTTGAAACCCAAAAAAGCCTCTAGACCAAATGGAGGCTTTTTAGGTAAAACTTTACTAAGTGCATTTTATCGTTGATGTAATTGGTTTTGAGCCCAAGTAGTGCGATACTTCACCATAGAAATAATCATCACAAGGGATAAGATGAGGCCACCTCCATCGGTGATAGCACTTGGTAATATCCCCCATATACCGTAAACTTCGGTTGAAGCTGTCCACATTGAAGAAGGTATCATAGCAAAACCTAAACCTTGAGTGATGTTTACTAATAATATCGTCCACCATAGTACCTTGGAACGGCTACGAAAAGCCAATAAACCTAACGCATTACCTAAGATATAAATACATCCAACCATTCGAAACCAAAAAGTAAATCCTGGTGCTTCTCCAGCTGGATTTTGAGCACCTGCCATTTGCATCATAGTTTCAATTAGCCCTGTATTTACAATGACGAAATTTTGCAATGTTGTACCGATGGTGAAAATAACCGAGCTCAAAGCAATGGCTAATTGCAACTTTCTAGTAGTGGATGTGATTTCTAGCTTTGGTTTTTTTTTTGTTCAAAATGACTACTCCTTTTATGTTTAAAATATTACGCATTATTTTCCTTATCAATATTTTAACAATATCCTTTAGAGTAATCATACGTCCCAAGTTCAAATTTCCAGTAAGTCTAGAGACCTAAAATCTTAATTCTAGTTATCGCGGTTTTTTTGTAGAATCACTTTATTTTTTGTGAAATAAACTTCTATTTGTGTAGAATTTCTTCTTATTTTGAAAAATCACTCTCAGAACGACCTATTTTTTTCTAAAATAAGAAAATGGTGCCTTGAACCCCTGTAAAGAAAGTGAATTGATCAAGTAACGTTCAAACTACCTTTTTACGCTAATCGACGATGATTAACCCCATCAGAGCGGCAAAATGAATCGCTTGATGGGTGGATACTTTGCAGCCCTTTAAATCATCGATTGAAACCGTTAGGGCATCAAACGTAGATGTGCTAATATCGATTCCTTTTAATGAGGTTTGATCAAAACTGGCCCCATCAAGATTGCAGCTTTGGAAGTCCACACGTTTGAAATGGCAGTCAAAGAAATCGGTTGTTTTTAATGAAGCCTCTTGAAAAATCACTTTTTCTAGCTTTGAATTACCGAATGTAGTCAAATTTAAGACGGATTGATCAAAGTGAACATTGCCAAACCGCGATTCGGTGAAATCGACACCGACTAATTTACAATTTTTAAAGACGACTCTGTGAATCGACGCCTTGCTCAAATTAGCATTGGAAAAATCGCAGTTTTCAAAATAGACATCGGTTAGATCGATATTCTGAAAATCGGTCTGATTGAAGCGACAATTCTTCACCTCCATTCTTGATAAGCGGACGCGATCGACGACTTCTTGTTCAAAAACAGAGTCGATAATTTTGCACATGTCCAGTTCGGGATCTTCTTCATAAAAAAGATCGTGAAATTTCCTTATTGGTAAGTCTTCCGGGATTTTAGGAAAATCTATTTTCATCCTGTGGCCTCTTTCAGCTGAATTTTTGATGTTATTATAGCATAGAAGTACTAGGTGCCAGGCACTAATGAAATCTACTATTAGTTAACTTTGGATAGTTTGTTTTAAATTTAATTAGCAAATATAGTAATTTTATTTCCATATTACCTACAAAAATGGTACTATTAAACTATTGTTACAATAGTCTGATAAAGGCAAACCTATCGAAAGGTAGGGACGCAAAGTCACAGGTCTAGGTAAATCCTATGATGGCTGGGCTGCCGGATTTAAATATTTAAAGGGGCTGTTCTATTTGAATATTAAATCCATTTTTTGTTTTTTTCGAAAAAGACACAAGTACAATTATTACACAAGCAAATGTATCAGATGTGGAAAGAGCAGTAACTCTACTCATTGAGCCCTTGGGGTTCTTTTTTTTGAATCCAACACTTTTGCCACAGATGCCGTGTTCATTTTCAGTTCATAAACATCTGTTAGGATCACTTATATTCAGTAACCGAGGAGGAAATGAAATGGAACATATACACAGAAGCACATCCGTTCCGGGCAATGGGGAGTGGGCCGTTGAAGCAAGTGGACTCGTCAAACTGTTTGGCGACAACCGTGCCGTTGACGGCGTCAATCTGAACGTGCGTGCCGGGACCATCTACGGTGTGCTTGGTCCGAATGGGGCAGGAAAGACAACCACGATTCGAATGCTAGCAACCTTGCTACGGCCGGATGCAGGCTCAGCGCGCATTTTCGGTTATGATGTGGGAAAGGATCCCACGATCGTAAGGCAACTAATCGGGGTAACGGGCCAATACGCCTCGGTTGATGAGTCACTTAGTGCTACAGAGAATTTGATCATCTTTTCCCGGCTATTAGGGTTGGGGCGTGCCGAGTCACGGCGGAAGGCAGCGGAATTACTAGAGGAATTTGGCTTAACGGAAGCAGCAAAACGTCCTTTGAAAAATTTCTCAGGAGGGATGCGACGCCGCTTGGATTTGGCGGCCAGTCTCATTTCCCAGCCACCACTCATCTTCTTGGATGAGCCGACAACCGGGCTGGATCCACGGACACGTAATCAAATGTGGGATACGATCCGTCGCTTGGTTAAGATGGGGTCAACCGTCCTATTAACCACCCAGTACCTGCAAGAGGCAGATGAGCTGGCAGATCGGATTGCCGTGATCGATCAAGGACGTGTGGTCGCGGAAGGCACGGCGGATGAATTGAAATCCTCAGTGGGTACATCCTCGCTGCAGCTGATGATCCAACATGCAGAGGATATCCAGAAAGCCCGGCAAACGGTGGAGCAGGTACTCAAAGTCCAGTCCAGTGTTTCACCAGAAGGCGGGAAAATTACCGCACCGATGGCGGATGCCGACCGGGTCACCGACCTGCTGATCGCCCTACGTGCAGCGGGTATTCCTTTAGCCGAGTTAAGTGTGCAAAAACCGACCCTTGATGAGGTATTCTTAACAATTACTGGCCACGGGGTGAAAGAGGATGCTTCGACAGCATCTGATGAATCGAAACAAGTGCAGGAGGTAAGAGGATGAAAAGTACTTCTATTGAAACAGTTGCTGACCGCCAATTGCGAAACAATACTAGTTTTGGCCAGACGGTTCGTAACTCCTTTACAATGGCTTATCGTGGGGTGTTGAAGATTCGCCGCACACCTGAACAATTATTCGATGTCACGCTTCAGCCCATTATTTTCACCTTGATGTTTACCTACATCTTTGGTGGGGCCATCTCGGGAAATGTGCAAAGTTATTTGCCGGTCATCATCCCGGGGATCCTTGTGCAAACGGTTATCGGGACCTCGGTTGTGACAGGCGTCCAATTGCGTGAGGATATGGATAAGGGTGTGTTTGACCGCTTTAAGTCCTTGCCGATTGCGCGGATTGCTCCATTGGCTGGTGCTCTTTTAGCAGACACAATTCGCTATACGATTGCGACTGTGCTCACTTTCATCATGGGATACATCATGGGCTATCGTCCGGAGGGCGGTCTTGGTCACGTCGCGATTGCGGGTATTCTGGTGATTGTGTGTTCATGGGCGATTAGCTGGATCTTTGCTTTCTTCGGGGTGATTGCGCGAACGGCCTCAAGTGTTCAAGGGATCTCGATGCTTGTGCTGTTTCCACTTACGTTTCTCTCTAATGCGTTTGTACCGGTCGACACGATGCCAAATTGGCTTCAGTGGTTCGTGAATATCAACCCGATCTCTCATCTTGTGACAGCGGTCCGGGATCTTGTCAACACCGGAACGATCGGCAGGGAGGTTGGTGTCTCTCTCATCGGTGCGGCTGTTATTGTAGTTATCTTTGCTCCGATAACGGTCCGTGCTTATATGCGCCGGACATAAACGTTGAAAAAATAAAACAGTTTGAACGTGAATTTTATTGGATGTCCTCTAAGAATTTAGAGGACATTTTGTATTTGCGGTATATTGTAAATTAGTGATTTTTTTCTTAAATGAATTTTTTTTTGAAAAAGTGGTTGACGGCTTTGTATTGATCCTGTAATATAGTAAAAGTCGTCACCAAGACGGCAAACAAAAATAAAAAAAGTTGTTGACTTACAGTTGATAACTTGATATGATGATAAAGTCGCTTTTGAGTGACTGAGACATTTGTTCTTTGAAAACTAAACAAACAAAAACGTCAACAAACAAAAAAAA
>NZ_CCAS010000099.1 GCF_000612625.1 Neobacillus jeddahensis | reverse complement strand
GCCTGTTAAGTTGCACGAGCCACTAATGCCGACTTCGACAACTGAAACCTTCAAAGTTTTAGATAATTTGAAAGAGCTCAATACCAAAGTTAGAGGTGTTGATATCACTATCCAAGAGCGAAGTGGAAATGGATTTATGATGTTAAGCCTTGGAGATTTTGAAATCACTAATGTTAATGATTTAATTGAAGAACTTAATCAGTTGATTGATAAATTCTTTGCAGATAAAAAGTACGAAGTTACTGCGACAATTAACAATGTTGACTTTGAATCTGGGAGAACATTTGAGCAATGGATATCCAAGCAAGGTACGACTATAGAATCATTTAGGAATAAAATTACACAATAAAGGAGGACCTGCATTTGGCAAAACAACAGGCTCTTGGATTTGGCTTTATTCCAGAAGAGACCCAACATCACTTTCTTATTCGAATACCAAGAAGTAAGAATAAAGAAGTCATCATTTATGAACGTTTTCATTGGGATGGAACTGACGATGAAAAATCTGATATAGAGGAAAAAAATATTAAGGTGCTCATTTCCTATGAAAAATGGCAGGCTATTAAAAATACTATAGAGAAAGAATTTAATCGAAGGTTAGGTATTAACAATACCGTCGTGGGAAAGTTCAAGATTGGAGATAATCCACTTGAAAGATTATATGGAAAAGAATTGGTTCTTTTGTTGTGGGCAATTGAAGATTCAGACCCAGGATTAATTCCTACAGCAATTAAAAACTGGATGGGACTGTCTGCTGAAGAAAGATGGTGGCTTTTTACAATGGCAAATGCTTCAACTGGACATTATGCAAAAAAACGTGGTTGGAGAATTGCAATTAGATATGCTTTAACTGATAATCCTGTTGATGAAAATGGGATTCAAGGTAATCTCATGGAGTACTTTTATAAGAAGATGTAACAATCGTCGCAAAGGAAGGAGAATCAGTGTCTCCTTCTTTATTCATACCATAGGAGGCATTACATGCTCGATTATACAAAATCATTTATTGAGACACAATTTCCAGTTAGTAAGATATCAAAGGAAAGCTATAAAGAAAGAAGAGCTGGTACTACTCAAACATTGACCCCATTAGGAAAGTGGTGGGGACGAAAACCATTAATTTTAGTTAGAGCCACTCTACTGGGAACATTAATGCCAGTTTCTGAAAATCCCGTTAAGGACAGAGAAATATTCCTCAAAATTCTTACAATGGACGATGAAGGATTATGGTTAAGAAAAAGTAAGAGTCTAAATATTAACACTATTTACTCAAACCTTAATAAGATTGAACGAGCTAAATATTTTAAAGAAACAGTAGATAAGCTGACTTATATAAATGAAATAACTAAAGAAGAGAAGGAATACCTGCAGAAAATTGTGTTTTATAGACTGTCATATGACGAAAAACTAACATACTGTGAACGTCCTGAAAATGCCTTAATGGAAGACAGGAATATTTGGGAAGAAATAAATGAGCATTTAAAGACAAACGCCTATTCATTACAAGAACTAACCAAACAGCTTGGAGAGAAACGTTTTGGACATGTTCCAAGAGTGGGGGACTGTTTTGCAGGAGGAGGTTCAATTCCGTTTGAATCAGCAAGAATGGGTGCGGATGTATTTTCATCTGATTTAAACCCTCTTGCAGCTTTGTTAAATTGGTCAGCTATAAATGTTGTGGGGACCAATGCTTCAGAAGCATTAAAACTCACAAAATTTCTGGAAGAAGTATTTTCTGAAGTAAAGGAAACTGTTTCAGAAATGAGAATAGATATAAATGAAAAAGGAGACAATGCATTATCATATTTGTATTGTTATGAAACCAATTGTCCAGAGTGCAGCTATAAAGTACCTTTATCTCCCTCATGGATAATAGGGAAAGGTACAAAAACTGTAGCTATACTAAAGGATAATGAAGTCGATGGATTTGAGATTAATATTATTGAAAATGCAAGTAAAGATGACTTAAAACTGGCTGAGTCTCTAAAAACTATCAATAATAATAGAATGTTTTGTCCACATTGTAAGAAAGAAACACCAATTCCTTCCTTAAGGGGAGATAAGAAAAATGAGAACGGCGATGTTATTAATGGGATTCGAAAATGGAGACAAGATGAGTTCTATCCAAATCAAAGTGATATTTTCATTGATAGGTTATATGCAATCAGGTATCTAAGTGATAAAGGAAAATATTACGTAAAGCCAACAGAACAAGATTTTGAACGTGAAAGAAAAGTAAAAGTAATTATGGAGTCACTTTTTAAAGAATGGTCTGAGTGTGGATATATCCCAACAGATAGGATTGAGGACGGATATAATACAGACCAACCAAAAAGGGAGAGAGGATTTCAGTATTGGCATCAGCTTTTTAATCCTCGTCAACTTCTCTTATCGGGATTGATTTCAAAAACTGTGAATAAAAGAGCTAAAGATAACCTTACCTTGGTAGCAGGGTATCTTGGTTTAAATAGGTGTTTAAATTTTAATTCGAAATTATCGAGATGGGTGGCAGATGCCTCAAAGGAAAATGGTGTTGATACTTTTTATAATCAGGCACTGAATACTATTTTCAATTACACTGCAAAAAGTATTGTAAATTTATCCTCAAGCTGGTTTTATACCATCCATAATAGTGAGCTTAATGTTAATTATGAAATTAAAGCTGAAGATGCAAGGAGAATTGAAACTTATTCAGATATATGGATAACTGACCCTCCATATGCCGATGCTGTAAATTATCATGAATTGACTGAGTTCTTCTTATCTTGGAATAGACTTCTATTTAAGAAGGCATTTCCTGATTGGTATACCGATACAAAAGAAATCCTTGCTGTTAAAGGAATAGGACAATCATTCAATGAAAGTATGATTGAAATCTATAGAAATCTAGCAAATCATATGCCTGATAATGGATATCAAGTTGTAATGTTTACTCATCAAGATGTTAAAGTATGGTCAGAACTTGCTATGATACTATGGTCAGCAGGATTACATGTTGTTTCAGCTTGGAATGTTGCAACTGAAACAGAATCTGGAGGTCTTAAATCAGGCAACTACGTTAAGGGGACTGTACTGTTAACGCTAAAAAAGCAAAACTCAAATGAAATGGCGTTCCAGGATGAGCTCTATGATGAAATAAAGCACGAGGTTAAGAACATCATCGATTCAATGAGGGAACTTGATGATAAAGATGACCCAGACTTTACTGATGCAGATTATTTGTTAGCATCTTATGCATCTTCTCTTAAAGTACTTACAGCATATAAAGAGATTGAGGGCATAGATGTTGCATATTGGTTATCACAACCAAGAGATAGTAAAGAAGTAAATCCAATAGAAGCTTTAATCAACAAGGCAGTTCGCGTAGCCTATGACTATTTAATTCCAGAAGGATTTGATAAGAGCCATTGGACTGATTTAAAGCCTGAAGAAAGGTTTTTCATAAGAGGTCTAGAGCTTGAAATGAATGGTATATATAAAATAAGTTCATATCAAGAGTTGGCAAGAGGTTTTGGTGTATCTGATTATACAGATATGTTTGCAAATTTCAAAGCAAACTCTGCACGACTTAAAACGCCAAGTGAATTCAAGATGGCATTCTTGAATAATGATGGCTTTGGTTCCACTTTACTTAGACATTTGCTAGTAGCAATAAATGAAACAACAAAAGCTCAATCGACTGTAGAAGGTAGAAATTATTTAAAAAATGCTTTCAATGAGAGCAATGATTATTGGTATAAAAAACCACTTATGAGTGAAATTCTGCTGTTTATTTCAAAGTTGGAATATATTAATCACATGGAACACTGGAAGGAACATTCTTACCATGCTAAATTGCTTCGTGAAGCACTTAAAAATGAAGGTGTGTAAGGAATGTCTAGGTTGAAAAGATATTCTTCAAGAAGAGAGTCGATTTCCGATTCTCTCTTAAATAAAAAACTGAAAAATGCAAAGAGTTATGACCGTATTGCAGGTTACTTCCGTAGTTCTATCTTTGAGGTTGCTGGTGAAAATCTCGAATCCATCTCGGGAACAATCAGAGTTATATGTAACTCTGATTTATCTATTGATGATGTAAGAACTGCTAAACTTGCTAAAGAATCGCTGCGTAAAGAGTGGTGTGATTCTAAACCAGAAGAAATAAAAAATGCACAATTTCGTTTTAAAAAACTATATGAGTTTCTTAGTTTAAAAAAGATGGAAGTTAGAGTATTGCCCAATGACAAATTTGGCCTTATACATGGTAAAGCTGGAGTCATTACTTTAGAAGATGGCACTAAAACTTCCTTTCTAGGTAGCGTAAATGAGTCACATACTGCTTGGAAAACGAATTATGAGCTTGTGTGGGAAGATAGTTCATTTGAATCAATAAATTGGATTCAAGAGGAATTTGATGCGCTCTGGAATGACCCAACAGCCGTACCACTGTCTGACTTTATTATTGATGATATTAAAAGGATTTCTGAACGAAAAGTTGTTGATAATGTTGAAGAATGGAAGGCTCTCGATGAGAATGAAACAGCGTCTGTTGCGGTCGAATCACCTGTTTATAGGGAACAGTTAGGTTTATGGGAACATCAAAAATACTTTGTCGATGTAGCCTTTCGTGACCATAAAATGCCATATGGTGCAAGATATATTCTTGCAGACCAAGTTGGGCTTGGTAAAACAATTCAACTTGGAATGAGTGCTCAATTAATGGCACTGTATGGAGAAAAACCAGTACTAATTATTGCACCAAAGACTTTAATATGGCAATGGCAAGGTGAGCTTAACAGCCTCTTAGATTTACCTGTAGCTATATGGGATGGCCGAAACTGGATTGATGAGAATGGACTTAAATATCCTAATAGAGGTAACCAAGATATAACTAAGTGTCCAAGAAAGATAGGAATCATTTCTCAAGGACTAATTACCTCTGGTTCTCCTGTGCGTGAATACTTACTGAATAAAGAATATGAATGTATCATAGTTGATGAGGCTCATCGTTCAAGAAGAAGAAATCTTGGAGAGGGAAAAGAGAGCCAGTCACCTGATATGAATAACCTCTATAAATTCCTAGTTGATATATCAAGAAAAACGCATAGTATGTTGCTTGCGACAGCAACGCCTATTCAGCTTTATCCAATAGAACTATGGGATTTGCTTAATATTTTGTCACAGAAAAATGATAGTATTTTAGGTTCTCCCTCTTCGCTTTGGAGAAAATCTGCGAGACTAAATGAAGGCTTGAACCTAATTATGGGGAAAGTAACAAAAGAATTCTTTGACCCTGAGAATTGGGAATGGATGAGAAACCCTTTCCCTCCGAGAACAGAACATCCCAAGTTTAATGTGCTAAGGAATCTTTTTCATTTGAGGGAAGAGAAGTTTGTTGTAAGCAAAGGGTTCGTTGAACTTTCAAAACCAGAAAGTCTTCACGTCGGAAATATCTTAAGTATGGGTTTTTATGAGAAATTCAATCCTTATATCCGACACGTAATTAGGCGTGAACGAACATACCTAGAGAATACTATTGACGAAACCACTGGACTACCTTACCTTCAAAAAATCAATGTTGAGTTACTTGGTGAAGGTGATGACGGAGCATTAATTCTTACAGGATACATGAAGACTGCGTATGAGCTTGCTGAAGAGTTTTGTAATTTACTCAGTCAAAGGGTTAAAAGTGCGGGTTTCTTTAAGACATTACTTTTAAAACGTATAGGTAGTTCAATTGAGGCTGGTAAAAACACAGGCTATAAAATGCTGAACGAATGGGGTAATGGATTAAATGAAATTGTTGAGGAAGATGACGATAGTGATGTAAACATTGAAGAAAGTGAACTTAAAAACTTGACACCTGAAGAATATGAGTTACTTAATCGCTTTGTTGATGCACTGGACTCTAATAATGCAATCGACCCAAAATATGAAAAAACAGTAGAACTGCTAAGGGATGGAAAGTGGATTGGCAAAGGCGTAATCATATTTTCCCAATACTACGATACTGCTCGATGGGTTGCAGAAAAATTGTCAATGGAATTCTCTGAAGTACCTATTGCTTTGTATGCAGGAGGAACTAAATCTGGTGTATACCTTGACGGGGCTTTTAAGAGAAAAACTAAGGAAGAAATTAAAGATGGTGTTAAGAAGCATGAATACAAAGTGATGATTGGTACAGATTCGGCATCTGAAGGGCTAAACTTACAGACCCTTGGAACACTTATCAACCTTGACTTACCTTGGAACCCTACACGTCTTGAACAAAGAAAGGGACGTATTCAGCGTATTGGCCAAGTCAATGATACGATTTACGTCTTTAATATGCGGTATAAGGATTCAGTTGAAGATAGAGTTCACGAATTGCTCTCTAACAGACTTAAAGGCATTACAGAAGTGTTTGGACAACTTCCTGATGTATTAGAAGACGTATGGATAAAAGTCGCAAATAACGAACGTGAAGAAGCAGAGAAGATTATTGATAATGTGCCGAAAGTGCATCCTTTTGAAAATCGGTATAATAATGGTGTTAAGAATATCGATTGGGAAACCTGTTCAGTTGTTCTGGACAGGAGGGAAAAGAGAAAATACTTTCAGACAGGTTGGAATTGATTCTAAATTAATAAGTCTTAAACTATCAATACTGAAGAAATTGGATTCGGTTTTCTTAGTGTTCTACATTTTGTTGCGTTTAACTGATTAGAAAGTTTACTTACTCGTGAATTTAGTCAGTTAATATTGGATTAACGGGCCACTAAAGGCCCTTTTTTATTTTAAGCTAACAAAAAGAAATGCCTTCCAATTGGGATAAGACTAATCCCTTTTATAGGTATGAATTAGCCAAAATCCCATTCATTCCGAACTTGTTTGTAAATAACAATAATTTTTTAAAGGGGAATATATAAATGACAAAATGGTGGATGGTAAGAGCAGGAGATAATAATGAACTAATTTCTTCATGGTTAGAGAAATGAGTAGCATCAATTGGATGGGCCGACCTTGGTAACCCTAAAAAATTTAGAAATAGAAATGATTTTATTGAAAAGGCCCATGAAATCTATTATGGAGAAAAACCTGGAAAAAGAATAAATTGGGCAAGTCAAGTCTGGCGTTTTGCATATGAAATAGAGATAGTCGGTAGAATTGTGTCATATGCAAAAAACAAAAGGGAATACATAGTTGGAAAAGTAACAGACACACATAAGTACAACAGCTCGGTTATAGGTGATTACTATCCAAACTGTATCAGTGTTAAATGGGAAGAGAAAAAAGTGACAAGGGACCTCTTGTTACAGGCTGCAAAAAATTCACTCAGTTCAACTTTAACAGTTTTTCGTGTGGATGAACAAAGTATGTACTTACGATTGCAACAACAAATATGTAAATAACAATAGAACTTTTTGTGATAAGGAGGATAGATATATGGAACACCTTTTAAAAACGTTAAAAATTGCCTTAGAAGAAGTTGGTAGAAATATTACAATAGACAAGCTATCGATTCATAGCCTTCTATTTGATGAAGAATTGTATGGACTGATTGATACAAATCCTGAAGGTAACAGTCTTGATGATGTGATATGGTTAAAGTTTAATAAAGAAGTTTTCTTGGGATTTTTTAAAGAGGAAATGTTTGAGGAAATTAAAAAGATTTTGACAGAAAATAAGGGTGTTTATTTTGCACAAAATGGAGCATTTTTTAAACACATTTGCGTCGAAGGAGTATCACGTAAATTTAAGATTAATCTCGCTAAAGAATCTATTAATGTTATGGGTATCGAAATACAAAAAATAACTAATGCCTCAATTGGAGATTGGAGAAAAGGTTTTTTTGCAATTGAAAGTGAAACAGGAGAAAACTTTTATCAAATTTCCGAGAAATTAAAAAATAAAATAACTAAAGCACTTGAACCATATATTAACGAACCTTGTTTTGCTTATCTTAGAAGACAGTTAATTAATCAATTTTCTAGAAAAGTTGACCAGGAACTTTTTTTAACAGAGTGCGAAAAATGCAACAAGCAAGAGCTTTATCATGTTATTGAAATAGTAAATCAAATTTGTAATCCTGATTTCTGCAGAACATGCGCGGAATCTAAATTTCCATCTATAAGTAAGGTTCCATTTGGAATACCGTTTCTCGTTAATTTATATGGCTATTTTAACAATTTATTTCAAGACTTCCTTCACAAAAGACAAGAACCACCCAATGAATTATTAAATGAAATTCTGCCATTTATTACCTCTGTGCATCCATTAGAGATGGGAGTGGTTTCTGATTACGTAAGGAGTAAAGTTAAAAAGCATTTAGAAAAAGATTCTTATGCACTTATGGAAGTATTAAACGAGATAGTCGAAGGCGCTAAAAAAACTAATATGGCAGAATATAAGAAACTAATTACAAACTTAGAAAAGATGTCATCATATCAAAGTCTTCAAACTACTACGGATATGGTAGAAACATATAAAAATATTGAAGAGAAATCCATGAACTCATTTATGCAACTGTTTTATCC
>NZ_CCAS010000098.1 GCF_000612625.1 Neobacillus jeddahensis | reverse complement strand
TCTTAGTGTTTCTCCTCGAATTAAATCAATGGCATTTTTATTGGGTGTATAGTTCATTTCTTCCAAATCTCCAAAGTAGACATTCTGCATTCCATCAAAGGTTTCAAATAACCCTGTAAGAGTAGAGAGTACCTTTTCATCTTGTTGAAGAGTCATTCTTCTGTTCATCTTTGTTCCTCCTTTAGTTGAAAAAATAGCTTACATTCACTCTAATTTATGAAATGCATTTCAAGTCAAGGGGAAAAAATAAACTCTGTTTTAAGTATCAATTCATCTGCATAAACAGGCATCCGAATGGACTTATTCGGGTGCCTGTGTGCGAAAGATAATTTTTCCAATCATCTAGCCCAACTATTCCATCAGCGGTTATAATGTAGATAGGTGTCGAAATTTGTCTAGTCTCAGGAGGAACCATGTATCTAAAAGTAGATTCTTTAGCACTGCTTAATAGTTTTAATCAAATTTGGATGGAATGTTGGCTGGAAAAAGGATATGTCTTGGAAAATGAAACTGGTGCATCCGATCGTTATATCATCACGGATGAGAGCGATCATAGAGTAGGAACAATAGAATTTAAGCCTTATAGTCTCGAGACTCAGCATAATATTAATACCGTATTCCCCTTTCAAGATATCGAAGAAATTGCGATCACTCCAAGCACTGTTGTTGAAATCGATAAGGTAGCAATTTTAAAACAATATCGCGGGAAAAATCTAGACCGATTATTGTCGGTGTTTGTTCATTACTCAGAAAAACATCAGCTATCACACTGTGTGGTTCTACTGGAAAGAGTGTTCTATAAAGCATTGAGAAATGTCTATAAAATACCATTGCAGGCGATGGGAGACAAAATTTATTACAAGGGAGATTATGTCATCCCTGCCATCATTTATCCGGAAAAAATCTATCAAAATAAGCAAGATTATCGTTGGATTTTACCTGATCCACAAGCACAAAAAAGAAAACCAATTTTTACGTAGAATGTGCCGGGGGGACGGTTCTAGTGGCTTTTTTTCTCCGAAGGTAGCACAAAAATTGTGCCAGGAGAACCGTCCCTATGGCTCAGCACAAAAGCGAAAACCAATTTTTACGTAGAAGACGATTGGAGAACCACATGTTTAGTCTTAAAACCAAAAAGTTTGCCTATTCTTTTATCATTGTTTTTATTGTTACGAATGTCCTTTGGAATATCATTTTTCAGCATAAACAAACTTTTCTAGATTGGGGCGGAGTGACCTTCCAAATCATTGCCTGCCTCACATCGATCGCATGGCTTTTCAATACCTTTTTGAAGTATAAAGGAACAGCCAAAAATTTTTGGTTCATACTCGGTTTGGGGATTCTTACTTATTTAATTGGAACCTTGATTTGGACCTTTTATGAATTTGTACTGAAGGATAGTGGCGAAGCACATAATCTGCCGGGGATCTTTTGGATCTGTCAGAATGGCTTCTATTTCATTGCTCTGCTTGTACTCATGAATAAAATTAGAAGTCATTTGTTAACGATTAGGTTTTTCTTAGATATGTTAATCGTGATGTCTGTGGCGATGACCTTTAATTGGGTTTTTATTATGAATCCATTGATTAATCACGCCTCGAAGCTGGTGTTTAATCTCACGGATATCCTGTATCCAATATTGGATTTGGGTGTGCTTGTCGGTGTGTTATCCATTGCAGCAGCACGAAATAGTATCTTTAACAAACCGACATCTGTTCTGCTGATTTCTGGATTCCTCATTCAAATTATTGCAGATACGATCTTTTCCTATCTAAAAGTGATGGATATGTACTCAGTCGGTAGTGTCAATGAGCCCTTATGGATTCTTTCGATCTTATTAATGGGTCTGTCAGGAATCTATCATGTTCCAGTCGTTGCGAAGGATGAACCAATCAAAAGGCCAAAAAAAGGGATGCTTTTTCGACATAGTATTCCATATGTAAGTGTTCTGTTTCTGTCTATTTATGTCATCGGCTCCTTTCATAGAGACCACCCGATCATAGTAGGGTTGTTCTTTTGCATCATATTAGTCATCTTAAGGCAATTATTCACGTTATTAGAGAATGATAAATTAGTAAATGATTTAAATAATTTAAATGAAGATCTGGAAGTGAAGGTAAAAGAGAGAACTGATAAGTTAGTAGAAACCGTGAATTCGATGGAGCACCTTGCATACCATGATGTGGTGACTGGTTTGCCCAATCGAAGGTTTATGGAAAAAAGAGTCTCCCTTGCGATTGATAATAAATCAGGTAAACGAAAAATTGCCTTTATGCTCCTTGATTTGGATCGTTTTAAACATATTAATGATAGTTTGGGACATTCCTATGGGGATCTACTACTAAAAGAGGTAGGGAAAAGACTTGTTCAATGTTTGAGACCAAATGAAGTGGTTTGCCGTTTTGGCGGGGATGAGTATGCCTTATTAATTGAAAATACCTCGATTCAAGCGATAGAGAAAAAAGCTTTACGGATTTTATCGACCTTGAGAGAGATATTTACGATTGAGGGGTTTGAGCTACATATCACTCCAAGCATAGGGATCTCGCTATTTCCTGATCATGGGAGTGATTTTGAGGCCTTATTAATGAAAGCTGATACGGCCATGTATAAAGTCAAGGACAAGGGCAAGAATTATTTTATGATTTATAGTGGTTCGATGAGTATGGAACCGATGATGGAGCTAGAAAGCTCGATCAGGAAGGGTCTTGAGCGGGATGAGTTCGTCCTCTATTATCAGCCGCAAATGTCACTCATTACGAATGAAATTGTCGGAGTAGAAGCTTTACTGCGTTGGAACAAGCCTGGATATGGAATGGTGCCGCCAGCGGAATTTATCCCTTTGTGCGAAGAGACGGGTTTAATCGTACCGCTCGGAGAAAAAGTGTTACTGGAAGCCTGCAAGCAATCTGTGGCATGGCAGCAGAGGGGAATTTCGGATCTAAGAATTGCCGTTAATATTTCCTCTTTGCAATTTCAAGATAATGATTTTATTGAATCAGTTGCAAGGATCATGAAAGAAACTGGCGCAAATCCTACTCATATCGAATTGGAGATTACAGAGAGTATTGCGATGGGCTCGATTGAGAAAACTCTCGCGAAATTATCTTTCTTAAAACAACTGGGCTTTCAAATTGCCATGGATGATTTTGGTACAGGCTATTCCTCGCTCCATTATCTCAGTCAATTTCCTATCGATCGCCTAAAGATTGACCGTTCATTTATTACTTCCTTAGAGAAGAGCGAGAAGGATGCCGCGATCGTCAGGTTGATCGTGATGATGGCAAAAGGGTTGAATTTCAAGGTTCTTGCTGAAGGGGTAGAAGATGAATCGCAAAAGGCATTTTTGAATGACATAAGCTGTGATGAATTCCAAGGCTACCTATTCAGCCGCCCATTAAGTGTAGAAGATTGCGAGCAACTGGTGTGCCAGAGTGTGCCAGGGGGACGGTTCTGATGGCTCTTTTATTCTCCGAAGCTAGCACGGAAATTGTGCCAGGAGAACCGTCCCTATGGCTTTTAGACAAATAATGTAAGAGTTAATGGCAAAATATCCTTTTATGGCAGTGGTTAAACAGTTTTTAATTAAACGTTTGAATAGTTACATGATTAGGAGTATTTTGTCGGAAAGCTTGCTTCCATAAAAAAGTTGCATGGTTCTATTCGAAGAGACAACTAGTAAAAAAGCGGAATGATGTACGTCCATCATTCTGCTTTTTTGTCCATTTGCTTATAACGTTTCTGCGTTCGTTCCTAATTTGTACTCATTTGACTCAACTTCTCTTGGTCTAAATGGGCTTGTCATTGTTCCCAAGAGAAAATATTCGTTACCGCTGCAATCACTGTTTTTATTAGCCCCACCAAAGCAGACGGGATATTTAAAATTGTATCAATTGGATGTGCGATCAAACCAATAAGGGTACCAAGGAAAAGCATAATAAATGATCCAACCAGTCCTATTAGTGCATAAAAAGTATCCAATATAATTGATAAAACCATACTAATGTCTAATAATGAATTCCCAATCCTATCTTCGATACCTTGCTCAACCTTTTCATCAGCCTTAAAGTCTTTTTGTGTCATTTTATAATCGTATCGAATATTGTGAATTAATTTTGCAGGAGTATTTACTAGATAAGAAAGATTGTAGGCCAAATTAGCGGTGGCACTATACTCTTGGGCCATGAATTTATTTCCATCCATTAAATGGTATGTAATATCTCGCTCACCTAGATAGAATAAGGTTCCCATTGTACTCCTAATTTTAGTAGGATCCTCACCCGCCATAGCAACATATGCCGTCTTATATTTATAGGCAGCTTTTCCTCCGTCAACTATGTCACAACCACTCGTTACAATGGTTAATAGAAAAACTAATAGTAATAGAAAAATTCCCTTTGATCTCGTCATTCTTACTTCCCACCCTATTAAATATATATCCTCCACAAATGAATATTTTACCATAATGAAAGAATATTGGTACATTTTTAGGTATATATTACTATAATGGTGATAAAACGGGGTTGACCCCCACGCAGGTACGTGATCAATTAAGAGATTTGCACTTTTCTCTTATTGAAATGTAAAAAAGATAGAATCTAACGGACATCCTTCGAGTTAGATAGGGTGTCATTTTTATTTGTATCTCCAATAGTGTCAACAATTTTTCAAAATAATAAAACTCCATTTCTAGTATAGAATAACCCTTTGGAAACGGTTGCAAGAATAATATTAATAGTTTGAATTGACAGAATAATATAATTATATTAGTATCTTAGTATCATTAGTATTTCGAGATACGAAAAATTACATCAATGAAAGTGCAGGTAAACGATATGTCACAGATGCTAGCTTTAGTTATTGTTGTTCTTATTCTATTAATTGGTGACTGGGTAGCGGTCCGAACGAAAGCCTGGGTGCCCTCTATCTTTATTTCAGCCGTTTTATTTCTCATCGGATATTGGACATTCTTTCCAAAGGATATCGTTTCAATCGCGGGTATACCGCCGGTTGTAGCCACGATGCTGATGTACTTGCTCATTACGAATATGGGAACATTGCTGTCACTTAAGGAATTGAAAGAACAATGGAAAACCATTGTTATTGCCCTTTCAGGGATTGTCGGGATCATCGTTCTTTTGTTGGGAATTGGAACTTTTATTTATGGGTTTGAAACAGTCATTGTGGCCATTCCGCCTTTGGTTGGCGGTGTAGTATCCGCCTTGATTATGTCAGAAGGGGCAAAGGAAGCCGGCCTCGCATCCCTTTCCGTATTTGCTATTGTCATCTATGTGATGCAGGGATTTGCGGGATATCCTCTTACCTCGGTTATGTTGAAAAAAGAGGGAAAAAGACTTCTTGCCCAATACCGTAAGGGAGAAATAGCCGTAAAAGCACAAGCAAATGCGGTTGTAGAAATGGCAGCAACGGCGGAATCAGCTAAGCCGGAGTTAAAACTTTTTAACAAGCTGCCCGAAAAATACAACACCGAATACTTCAAATTTTTTAGACTTGCTTTGGTTGCCTTTCTTGCCTACCTGGTTTCGACACTATTGGCGCCAATTGTTTCTGTTAGCCCTTTTGTACTTTGCTTATTGTTTGGGATCATTGCAAAAAGTATTGGTTTTCTGGAGAAGCAGGTATTACAGAAAGCAAATGCGTTTGGTTTCGCCTTAATGGGTCTTATGCTGTTTGTATTTGACGGGTTAAAACAAGCAACACCTGGCATGATGTTAGAAATTATTTACCCACTAGTGGGGTCCATTGTAATTGGCGTATTGGGTATGTACATCTTTTCATTTATAGTAGGTAAAGTCCTTAAAGTAAGCAAGGAGATGGCCTTTGCGGTATCCTTAACGGCCTTATATGGATTTCCAGCAGACTTCATCATCACAAACGAAGTCATTAAATCGTTAACAAATGATGAGGAAGAAAAAGAGATGTTGACAAGTCACATGCTGCCGCCCATGCTGGTCGGCGGGTTTATCACCGTTACTATTGTATCGGTTGTACTGGCAGGTATCTTTGTGAAATTCTTGTAAATAAAGAGGCGATGTACATGGAAAACCTTCAATCACGTATAGAAGAACATATAGAAAAATTAAGTCAGTTTACTGCCACCCCAGGGAATGGGACAACGAGGTTGACCTATAGTAAGGAAGACAGGCAGGCGCGGGATTATCTTATTGGAAAAATGAAGGAATACGGATTAGTTGTCCGTGAAGATGGGTTTGGCAATCTATTCGGAAAGTTGGATGGCACGCTAAAGGATGCCCCGAGCGTTCTCATCGGTTCCCATTTTGATTCAGTCCCAAACGGAGGTCCTTATGACGGACCTGCAGGAGTAGTGGCAGGGCTGGAAGTCGCCGCGCTATTTGCCAAAAATCAGATTAAACCTAAATATCCATTGGAAATTATCGCGCTAATAGAGGAAGAGGGGGCACGATTCGGTGGCGGCCTGATGGGCTCAAGAGGTATTACCGGTCTACTGAGTGAGGAAAATTTTAAAAAACTAAAGGACAATGAGGGTGTCTCCACAGAAGAAGCCATGGTCAAAATCGGCTTGGATCCCACACTTCCTAAAAAAAGAGATCCCAAAACCATTAAGGCATTCCTGGAGCTGCACATCGAACAGGGGCCCATTCTCGAGGAAAAGAATATTCCGATTGGTGTCGTTGAGGCGATTGTCGGGCTGACCCAATTTGAAATTACCGTAGAAGGGCAAGCAGGACATGCCGGCACTACCCCGATGGACCGCCGGGCGGATGCACTTGTGACCGCGGCGCAGATGATCGCTCAATTTCCGAGCCTTGCCATCGAAGAAGGGGCAGGCACGGTGATGACAACGGGGCAATTGCATGTTTTCCCGAACGGCGCGAATGTCATCCCGAAAAAAACCGTTTTTACAGTTGATATACGGTCCGGTAAGGAAGAACATATCCAGAATGTCATTCGAAAACTGAACGAACTAATCGAGTCCTATCGTCTGGATGGAATGAAGATTACGGCCGAACAGCAATTATATATGCAACCGAAAGTGATGAACCGGGAGATTGTCGCTCTTTTGAAACAAGCTAGCAGTGACTTGGAAACACCATATTGTTCGATCAACAGTGGAGCCGGACACGATGCGATGGTCTTTTCCGATGTTACGGATGTAGGGATGCTGTTTATTCCAAGTAAAGATGGGCTAAGCCATTGTCCAGAGGAATGGTCAGATTCTATGCATATCGCAAATGCCGTACAGATCTTTTTTGAAACTGCAAAGAAATTAACGGAGGCTTCGTCAAATGATCAATGAAAAAATAAAACAAGCGGTTCAACAATATAGCGAGGAATTAACAGAAATTCGGAGAAAGCTTCATAGTGAACCAGAGCTATCCTGGGAAGAAGAAAATACAACGGCTTTTGTCTGCGACTATCTTGATAATCTAGGAATCTCTTATCGAAGAGCGGAGCCAACAGGTGTCATTGCGACAATTGAAGGCGGAAAGCCAGGAAAAACTGTTGCTTTAAGAGGAGATATGGATGCTCTATCAGTAGAAGAGTTGAATAAGGATCTGCCGTATGCATCAAAGACGGAAGGGAAAATGCATGCGTGCGGTCATGACGCCCATACGGCGATGCTCTTGATTGCTGCCAAAGCTTTACAAGCGAGCAAGGAAGATTTACCCGGCAATGTCCGGTTATTGTTCCAGCCTGCTGAAGAGGTAGCAGAAGGTGCGAAGGCATTCGTAAAACAAGGGGCTGTTGATGGGGTAGATAATGTCTTCGGTATTCATATTTGGTCACAAATGCCGACAAACAAGGTGTCATGCACAGTGGGGCCATCCTTCGCTTCTGCTGATCTTTTTACAGTATCGTTTAAAGGCAAAGGCGGCCATGGCGCGTTGCCGCATGATTGTATCGATGCAGCGATTGTGGCGTCTTCGTTTGTGATGAATGTGCAAACAATTGTTTCGAGAACGGTAGATACACTAAATCCAGCCGTTGTTACTGTTGGAAAAATGGTGGTCGGTACTCGCTTTAATGTCATCGCTGAGAATGCCGTCATTGAAGGAACAGTCCGCTGCTTTGACCCTAAAACAAGGGATCATATTGAAACGCAGCTCACGCATTATGCAGAGCAGGTCGCGGCTATGTACGGTGCAACGGCCAACGTGGACTATATCCGCGGTACCCAGGCTGTCAATAATGATGAGTACAGTGCTAAATTGGTTCAAAAGGTTGCCGCTGAGGCGTTTGGTGCAGATGCTGTCTATTTTGAAAAGCCGACAATGGGCGGTGAGGACTTCAGCGAATATATGGCTGTTGTACCTGGCAGCTTCGCACTTGTGGGCAGTGGGAACCCTGAAAAAGATACAGAGTGGGCACATCACCATGGGAAATTCAACATCGATGAGGACGCACTCGTAACTGGCGCGGAACTATACGCGCAATATGCTTGGGCCTACCTAAATGAATAAATAAATGAAGCAAGGGGACGGACGGTCCTCTTGCTTCAAACGTATTATCCTTTTATCATGCAATTTTCAAACAAACGTTTAGGTAGTAGCGGAATTTTGAAGAATTAATAGAATAATGTCAGTCCATATGTAAATCGTCAAATCATGCAATTAGGTAGGGAATTGTCTGTTAATTTCCCTGGCAATTCTCGACAATTTCCTATTGGGCGGCCGCATATTCACCAATAAGTACCTGTTACCACTCGGATTTTGTTGAACCTCAACATCCTTCAAGCAGTGACAGGCACAATTAAGTTGTTTTCAATCGATATTAGATTGTCGCTCTTCGGATTAACAAATAGGAAATGGCCATGTAAAGGAATATGAAAGGTGTAAGCAAAAGTGCTAGTTGAATGGCCGTATGATTGGAAATCCATTCAAAAATGGGTGCCCACGTTTCGTAATACTGAATCAAAATCAGCGTGATGCTTCCGATTAGAAGGGCGATAATGGATAAAATAAACATGCCTTTTTTTCCGAAGCGGCGAAAGAAGCTGGAAATCGTAAATCCTGAGAAAAATAAGAAAGTTAATAAGATAATATAGA
>NZ_CCAS010000097.1 GCF_000612625.1 Neobacillus jeddahensis | reverse complement strand
CTTGTACCTTCGCCCAGCCATTGGATTCAGAGTAGACTTTAACAGCCGTGTTTTTTGCCAATTTAACAATAACCGAAGCACTAGTTGAAGCACCATTGCGCATGTTCAAGGAGCCACTAGTTATATTCACATATTTTGTGGTTGTTGTAGTCGGACTTGTCGTTGTACTTGTGTTTGTCCCAGAAGTTGAGTTCGATAAAAAGCTTGAACTAACATAACCTGTTTTTCCATTTACCTGTACCTTGGCCCAGCCATTTGTTTCAGATAAGACTGTTACCATGGTTCCTTTGGAAAGGGTAGTTGAAATAGCGGCATTGGTGGAAGCACCATTACGCAAATTTAAAGAACCGCTACTCACGTTAACATATTTCTTTATGGGCGCTGACGGCGCTGAGCTAGTAGGATTTGAGGAAGATAAGTAGGTTATGCTAACATAACCAGTTTTCCCGTTCACCTGTACCTTGGCCCAGCCATTTGCTTCAGACAGGACAGTGACCGCTGTTCCTTTCGTGAGAGAGGCAAGGATGGCAGCATGGGTGGACGCGCTGGTTCGTACATTTAAGGAGCCGCTAGTAACATTGACAAATTTGGTTGTATTTACTACCTGATTGCTAACAGTAGTCTGTGTTGAGACGGTTGGCGCGGCATGCACCATTTTTTCAAATGCAACCGTTGATAATACGGCAAAACAAAAACTCGGTATGATTGCCTTTTTTACCAATTTCCCTGATACCCAAGGTCTGTCTATCTGTTTACTACCTTGTGGTAACATAGCCTTATTCATGATGAATCTCCCTCCCATAATCTAAACATTCTTTTAATTCATGCTATAAAACTAGCATTTTATTTAATAAACTTTACCATATTTTCTAAAATAATAGAGAAAATCCTGTTAAAAATTGTTGAAATTATCTAGATTAGGCAAGTTCTTGTCTTTTTGTAGACCAATGTCTATAATTGTGAAAGACTTGTCTATTTGGAAAAATAACAAAAACTTTATGTGAAATAGATTGATTTTTAGAGGAGTGAACGTGAATGGCTTTAACAGCTGGTATTGTAGGTTTACCGAACGTTGGAAAATCTACTTTATTTAACGCAATTACACAAGCAGGAGCGGAATCGGCGAACTATCCCTTCTGTACGATTGACCCGAACGTTGGTATCGTTGAGGTACCAGACCACCGTTTACAAAAATTAACTGAGCTTGTCCAACCCAAAAAGACAGTTCCAACAGCATTTGAATTTACCGATATTGCTGGAATTGTTAAAGGTGCAAGTAAAGGTGAAGGTCTTGGGAATAAGTTCCTTTCCCACATCCGCCAAGTGGATGCCATTTGCCAAGTGGTACGTTGCTTTGCTGATGAAAATATTACCCATGTTTCCGGAAAAGTCGATCCTATCGATGATATTGAGACGATCAATCTTGAATTGATTTTGGCTGATATGGAATCTGTTGAAAAGCGGATTAGCCGAGTTGAAAAATTGGCCAAGCAAAAGGATAAAGAGGCAGCTGCAGAATTCGAAGTCCTTGCGATGCTGCGTGATGCCTTTGAAGCGGAGAAACCAGCTCGTACCGTTGATTTTACTGATGAACAAATGAAGCTTGTCAAAGGTATGCATCTATTAACGATCAAGCCCGTTCTTTATGTGGCTAATGTGAGTGAAGATGATATTGCCGATCCGTCTGCAAATGAATATGTACAAAAAGTCCGTGAGTTTGCAGCAGCTGACAATGCCGAAGTGATTGTCATCTGTGCAAAAATCGAGGAAGAAATCGCTGAGCTTGAGGGTGAGGAAAAAGAGATGTTCCTCTCAGAGCTTGGGATTGAAGAATCAGGTTTAGATCAATTAATCCGTGCTGCCTATCATTTACTTGGGTTAGCGACATACTTTACCGCAGGTGTTCAGGAAGTGCGGGCGTGGACATTTAGAAAAGGAATGAAAGCTCCACAATGTGCAGGAATTATCCATTCTGATTTCGAACGCGGCTTTATTCGTGCCGAAATTGTTTCCTATGACGATTTACTTGCAGCTGGAAGTCATACGGCAGCGAAAGAAGCAGGTAAGGTCCGTTTAGAAGGTAAAGAATATGAAGTGAAAGATGGCGATGTCATCCACTTCCGTTTCAACGTATAAAAATTTGATCCCTCCATTCTTTGGAGGTTTTTTTATTAAGCTCAAAAAAGCACGGCGTATTAGGCTAGTCTCCCCAAGGTGCTTGCGCTTTTCTTGCGTCTGTGCTATAATTTCAACTTGTGAGTAATGAATAATTGCTCCTTGCCCATTCGGGCCGTTTAGACCAAAAGGAGGTGACTGTGATGAATAAGTACGAAATCATGTACATCATCCGCCCAAATATTGAAGATGAAGCGAAAAAAGCTCTTGTTGAGCGTTTTAACACAATTCTTCTTGATAACGGTGCGGAAACTGCTGAAACAAAAGATTGGGGTAAGCGTCGTCTTGCATATGAAATCAATGATTTCCGCGACGGATACTACGAAATCGCTAAAACAACATCTTCAGCTGCTGCAGTACAAGAATTTTCTCGTCTTGCAAAAATCAGCGAAGATATCATTCGCCATATCGTAATTAGAGAAGAAGCTTAATATATACAATTTCCGGATTATTTGTTTCACGTGAAACAATGATTCAGAAGAAAAGGAGTTGATTCTGATGATGAATCGTGTCGTGCTTGTTGGCCGTTTAACAAAAGATCCTGATTTGCGTTATACACCAAATGGGGTTCCTGTTGCTACATTTACTTTGGCAGTTAACCGTCCATTTTCTAGTCAATCAGGTGAGCGTGAAGCAGACTTTATTAACTGTGTTGTTTGGCGTAAACCTGCTGAGAATGTGGCGAACTTCTTGAAAAAAGGCAGCCTAGCAGGTGTTGATGGTCGCATTCAAACCCGCAACTATGAAGGACAAGATGGTAAACGTGTTTACGTTACAGAGGTTCAGGCAGAAAGTGTTCAATTTCTAGAACCTAAGTCATCGTCCGGTGGCGGCGGAGGAAGAAGCAACGATTATTATGGCGCCCCTCCTATGGAACCTCAAGGTAATTCCTATGGCAGCGGCAATCAGAATCAACGTTCTAATCAAAACCAAAACCAAAATAAAGGTTTTACCCGAATGGATGAAGATCCGTTTGCTGGAAATGGTCAAATTGACATCTCTGATGATGATTTACCATTTTAACCAAAACCTTTTAAGCGTTACGAATAAATAATAAAGGAGGGAATTTTCATGGCAGGAGGACGTAAAGGCGGTCGCGCAAAGCGTCGTAAAGTGTGCTATTTCACAGCAAATGGTATCACTCGCATCGATTATAAAGATGTTGATTTACTAAAAAAATTCATCTCTGAGCGTGGAAAGATTTTACCACGTCGTGTAACTGGTACTAGCGCTAAATACCAACGTAAACTAACAGTTGCAATCAAACGTGCACGTCAAATGGCATTACTACCATTTGTTGCAGGTGAATAAAAAATAATCTTAGTGCAAAGGATTTTCCCTTTGCTACGAAGGTTGAGGCAGTAAGGGATTAGCCCTTACTGCCTTTTTGCTTTTATTGGAAATTTACCGACGCACTTCGTTAGTTGTTTAGCTTGTGTGCACCACGCCATGGGTCTTTATGATTAAAAGGTTGAATAGCGGCTTGTAAATAGCTAAAATAGAAGGATAGGCTTAGATATTTAGGGGTGTTGAAGTGAAAAATGTACGCAAACTAACTGAAGGTGCGATTCTTTTAGCTGCATTTACAGTTATTTTACTGGTCGTCATCTATGTCCCTGTTTTAGGGCCGTTATTGAATTTTGTTTTACCATTACCATTTATGATGTTTGCTGCAAAAAATAACATGAAATATATCGGTGCTTTTTTCGTGGCAGCTATATTACTTTCCTTTATTGCTGGTTCGCTTTTTGGTATTTCGATCATGTTGATTTATGGGGCAGTCGGAACGGTAATTGGCTATATGTTGCAAAAAAATCGAAGCCGAAACTCGATTTTAATTGCGGGTTCTCTCATGTTTATTGTTGGAATGATCATTTTTTATGTCGCTAGTGCTGCTTTTTTCCATTTCAATATTATTCATGAACTCACGGAAATGTTAAAAGAATCAACAAAAATGTCGCAAGATATGCTGAAGGCGTTAGGAAATGAGGAACAAATTAAACAGCTCAACCAGCAGAATGCCAATATGATTCAGATGATTCAAACATTGGCACCAGGTGCGCTAATAATTGCGTCTATTGGCTCTGTGTTTGTGATTCAGTGGATTTGTTTTCCCATCATCAAAAGGTTTGGAATTTCGGTACAGCCATGGGGCAAACTGCGCAACCTAACTTTGCCAAAGAGTCTCTTATGGTACTATTTAATCGCACTTGGGGGAATGCTTTTATTCCATCCTCAAGAAGGAACGTATGTATATTTAGCTTTAATCAATGCACGTTATATTTTGGAACTATTTTTGGTGCTCCAGGGAATGGCTTGTTTATTTTATATTTTTCATCAACGTAAAGTTGCCAAGGGACTTGGAGTGTTCATAGCAATTCTCACTTTCATCATACCAATAATTCATTATATAATAATGTTAGTAGGTATTACGGATATCGGCTTTGATTTTAGAAAACGATTTGAGAAAAAAGAGTAAAACTTACGTCAAGGAGCTGAAAACATTGCCTGCATTTTTTGAAAAGCGGTCAATTCGTTACCCTTTTTATGGGCTTATTGGCGTTACAGTGATCCTGCTCATTATCCTGTCCTTATATAATTTGATCTTAAGTATTGCCGGGGTACTATTACTGTTCTTCCCAATCTACTTTATGTTTGTCATTGACCACCGGGAGCGAAAAGAGATGGAGGAATATATCTCGACGCTTTCCTACCGTGTTAAAAAGGTAGGGGAAGAAGCTCTGATGGAAATGCCAATTGGGATTATGCTCATCAATGAGGAGTATTATATTGAATGGACAAATCCGTATCTGTCTTCCTGTTTTGGTGAGGAAAGCTTAGTTGGCAGGTCGCTTTATGATATAGCTGACGCGCTAATCCCACTGATCAAGCAAGAAGTTGAGGTAGAAGTCATTACCCTGCATGAACGGAAATTCCGCGTCGTTCATAAACGGGAAGAAAAACTTTTATACTTTTTTGACGTAACAGAACAAACGGAAATTGAGAAAAAGTATCAGGATGATCGTACGGCAATCGCGACAATCTTTTTGGACAATTATGATGATCTAACGCAAGGTATGGATGATCAGATGCGTGGCAGTATTAATAACTTAGTTACATCTATTTTAAATAAGTGGGCCCAAGATTATGGGATATTCTTAAAAAGAGTCTCATCGGAGCGATTTATTGCCGTCCTAAGCGAACGAATCCTTCATACGCTGGAAAAAGGGAAATTTTCCATCCTCGATGAGATTAGGGAAATGACCTCTAATCAAAATGTTTCCTTTACGTTGAGTATAGGCATTGGAACTGGAGTTTCTTCTTTATCTGAGTTAGGTGCCATGGCCCAATCTAGTTTAGATTTAGCCTTAGGAAGGGGTGGCGACCAAGTTGCCATCAAACTGCCAAACGGAAAAGTGAAATTCTTTGGGGGGAAAACAAACCCGATTGAGAAGCGAACAAGGGTAAGAGCACGTGTTATTTCACATGCATTACGGGATTTAATCATTGCTAGTGATAAAGTCATTATAATGGGACATAAAAATCCTGATATGGATTCAATTGGTTCCAGTATTGGGATATACAAGGTTGCTCAAATGAACCAAAAGGAAGCCTATATGGTGGTAAATATGCAGGAAATAGACAATAGTGTAAGGCGGCTAATGGATGAAATCCGCCAGCATGAGCAATTATATTCCCACTTTGTCGGTCCTGAACAGGCACTCGATATCGCAACAGATAAAACCCTGCTAGTCATTGTTGATACCCATAAACCTTCACTTGTCATTGAAGAACGGTTACTAAATAAAATTGATCATGTCGTTGTGATCGACCATCATCGCCGTGGGGAAGAATTTATCTCCACTCCATTGTTAGTCTATATGGAACCATATGCCTCTTCTACTGCTGAATTGGTTACGGAGTTTTTGGAATATCAGCCTAAGCGTGGAAAAATTGAGATGATTGAAGCAACTGCCCTATTAGCAGGGATTATTGTCGATACGAAAAGCTTTACATTACGGACAGGTTCTAGGACCTTTGATGCGGCCTCCTATTTACGGGCACATGGAGCCGATACCGTTCTCGTTCAAAAGTTTTTGAAAGAGGATGTCGATACATATATAAAAAGGTCAAAGTTAATTGAATCAGTCGCCTTTTACCGTGATGGGATTGGAATTGCAAAAGGAACGGATGAAGACGTTCATGATCAAGTGATCATTGCCCAAGCGGCCGATACGCTGCTGTCGATGGATGGTGTCCTGGCCTCCTTTGTCATTGCAAGACGAGCTGAAGGGATGATTGCGATTAGTGCCAGGTCACTTGGCAATATCAATGTCCAGGTCATTATGGAAAGTCTTAAAGGCGGCGGTCATTTAACAAATGCTGCGACCCAGCTAACGGGCCTATCAATTGAAGAAACTGAGGCACAATTAAAGTTGGCAATTGATGAATACTTTGAGGGAGTGAAAAAAGAATGAAAGTAATTTTTTTAAAGGATGTAAAAGGTAAAGGAAAAAAAGGCGAAGTTAAAAATGTTGCCGATGGGTATGCACAAAACTTTTTACTCAAGCAAGGTTTAGCTAAAGAGGCAAATAGTGCGAATATCAGCACATTAGATGCGCAAAAAAAGAAAGAAGAAAAACTTGCTGCTGAAGAATTAGCTGAGGCGAAAAAGTTGAAAGAAGCATTGGACAAAATTACCGTTGAATTACCAGCTAAAGCTGGTGAAGGCGGCCGCTTATTTGGCTCGATTACGACGAAGCAAATTGCCGAAGAACTTCAAAAGAAACATGGGCTAAAAATTGATAAGCGCAAAATGGAGTTAGCAGATGCCATCCGTACGCTAGGCCACACGAAGGTTCCAGTGAAGCTGCACCATGAAGTGACTGCCACTTTAACTGTTTCAGTAACAGAGGTTAAATAATTGAATTAAAATTTGCCAGTACGAAAGTTCGCTTAAACATGATAGAATGAAATAAGTAATGGTAGTAACAATGATTGTGATCGGTTTTTACTGGTCACTTTTTCTTTTTGAGATAGGATATTTTTTTCATAGATAATCATCCTTGTAAACGAGGAGGTTTTTAATAGATGAATGATGTATATGCGGATCGTATGCCGCCACAAAATATTGAGGCAGAACAGGCTGTATTAGGGGCTATTTTTTTAGAGCCATCTGCTCTAACATTGGCGTCAGAAATATTAATTCCTGAAGATTTTTATCGTGCCTCCCATCAAAAAATCTTTAATGTGATGCTAGATTTAAATGATCAAGGGAAAGCGGTTGACCTTGTTACGGTAACAGAGGAGCTGGCAGCAGCTAAATTAATCGAGGATATTGGCGGAGTCAGTTATTTAAGTGACTTGTCTGGCTCCGTTCCAACTGCTGCGAATATTGAATATTATGCTAGAATCGTAGAGGAAAAGTCGTTACTAAGAAGATTGATTCGGACAGCCACGACTATTGCATCTGACGGTTATTCGCGTGAAGACGAAGTGGAAGCCTTATTAAGTGAGGCTGAGAAAAGTATTATGGAGGTGGCGCAGCGGAAGAATGCTGGGGCCTTCCATAATATCAAGGATGTGCTAGTCCGCACGTATGACAATATTGAAGAAATGCATAACCGTGTCGGTGAAATTACGGGTATTTCTACGGGCTTTGCTGAACTGGATCGGATGACAGCAGGGTTCCAGCGTAACGACTTAATTATTGTCGGGGCCCGTCCTTCTGTTGGTAAAACAGCGTTTGCCTTGAATATTGCTGCAAACGTGGCGACGAAGACCGGCGAGAATGTCGCGATTTTCAGTCTCGAGATGGGGGCTGAACAGCTTGTCATGCGTATGCTTTGTTCAGAAGGGAATATCGATGCGCAGAGATTACGGACGGGTTCTCTGACGGATGAGGACTGGGGTAAGCTGACGATGGCGATGGGAAGTCTCTCCAATTCCGGAATCTTTATTGATGATACTCCAGGGGTTAGGATTAGTGAGATCCGTTCAAAATGTCGCCGTTTGCAGCAGGAGCACGGCCTAGGTATGATCCTGATTGATTATTTGCAGTTGATCCTAGGGAGCGGTCGATCAGGCGAGAATCGTCAGCAAGAGGTTTCTGAGATTTCTCGTTCCCTCAAGCAGTTAGCTCGTGAGCTTAAGGTACCGGTTATTGCACTTTCGCAGCTTTCCCGTGGTGTGGAACAGCGGCAGGATAAGCGTCCGATGATGTCGGATATCCGTGAATCCGGAAGTATCGAGCAGGATGCCGATATCGTGGCATTCTTGTATCGTGATGACTATTATGATAAGGAATCAGAGAATAAGAACATCATTGAGATCATTATTGCCAAGCAGCGTAATGGTCCAACAGGTACGGTCTCATTGGCGTTTGTGAAGGAATATAATAAGTTCGTTAACCTCGAGACGCGTTATAATGAGGGTGCATAGATGTAGGCTAGCCAATTTTTTGGCTAGCCTTTTTAGATAGATTGCTAGTAAATGGCAAAGGGATTTGGAGAGGGATTATAAAGGGAACTAGTAGTAGTCAAGGAGACTAATGCCCGAGAAGGCAGGAAAAAAGAAAGGGCGGTAACTAGTCGAGGCGACTAATGCCCGAGGAGGCAGGAAAAAAGAAAGGGCAGTAACTAGTCGAGGAGACTAATGCCCGAGGAGGCAGGAAAAAGGAAAGGGCGGTAAGTAGTCGAGGCGACTAATGCCCGAGAAGGCAGAAAAAGGGGAAAAGTGGTAAGTAGTCGAGGCGACTAATGCCCGAGGAGGCAAGAAAAGGGGAAAAATGGTAACTAGTCGAGGCGACTAATGCCCGAGGAGGTAGGAAAAAGGAAAGGGCGGTAAGTAGTCGAGGCGACTAATGCCCGAGGAGGCAAGAAAAGGGGAAAAATGGTAAGTA
>NZ_CCAS010000096.1 GCF_000612625.1 Neobacillus jeddahensis | reverse complement strand
TCAGATCGGGTGCTTAACTGGATCTCAAAACCGATAAGAGCGAGGCCAGGTACCGCGACTTCATGCTTCTCGGACCATCAAAAATTTCGCGAATATCTTATCCGTAAAACAAAGCGAAGGCACCACTAGCAAATCCACTAGTTGTGCCTTTTTACGCGCAGAACTTCCGAGTGTCCCCTGTAAGAAAAGCGCAAGGCGCCCGTAATCGTCGATATAGAGAGACTTAGTCGATTGAAAATCGGCTTAGTCCCTCTTAATGCGTACAGAAAGCGATAGCTTTCTGTAGCCAAGCACAAGACGAGCCGGCGGGAAGGTTGTTCTTTAACCTTCTCGACGGACCCGCTTGTGACCTCGAGCCGATGGCTTCTTGAGCTGGACATTTCTCTAAGTCAAAACTTATAAATTATATTATAAAAAACAGCAGAAGCTCTGCTGTTTAAGAAATGGTGATGACTTCATATTTTGCTGCCAAGTCAATAAAGTCAGCCATTCCACTTATTTTTCCTACCGATAATTTTTCACTGACCCCATAGTGGTCTGCACATGTTTTACATGCTAAAACATCGACTCCCTTTACTTCTAATTCCTTTAAATGAAGGGAAACAAAAGAATCTTCTGTTAGCGTGAGGACCCCACTGTTCATGCAGAACACAGCTGCTGGAAGATCCTCTTTTTGTTTGAGAATTGTAAAAAATGTTTCAAGGATATTCTCACCCAGTAATTGATCGCCTCTGCCTAATTGGTTAGAACTTACTAAAATTATTTTATTTTTCATCAGAGTATTTTGCCCTTAACGAATTCCTAAAGCAATTTTCGCATAGCGAGACATCATATCTTTATTCCAAGGTGGATTCCATACAATGTTAACATCTGTATCTTTAATTTCTGGAATGTCGGCTAAGGCACGTTTTACTTGATCGACAATCGTTCCTGCAAGCGGACATCCCATTGTCGTTAAGGTCATAGTTACGGATGCGATCCCCTCATCATCCATATCTACATTATAAACTAAACCTAAATTAACAATATCAACACCAAGCTCAGGGTCAATAACTAACTCTAATGCCCCCATAATATTATCTTTTAATTCTTCATTCATATAAATTCACTCCTTAGTGAGATGATCTTCTTATTTACTTCATGAATAGATTTTATTACCATTTTCAAAAAGCAGCGAAAGAAAGCCACTTTTGAAAGGCATATGAAAAGTATAAAGGTTTTTATATGCTTTTGGTGTGAATTTTTTTACAGTTTGGCTATAAAATTGTTAACATAGTACTTATAGAAAAATAAAATCATTCCTTTTGATCAATTTGTCATATTCGTATTGTAACATGTTGACAAATTTTTTCCTAAAGCAATGCAGTTGGTTGAAAATTCAAAAACAAGAAGGAGTTCTTATGACTGAGAGACACTTAATCGCATTAGATTTAGATGGAACGTTATTAAAAGATGATAAAACCATTTCCCTAAAAACAAAAGAGATCATTAACAAGGCAAAAGCCAATGGGCATATCGTTATGATTGCAACAGGCAGACCTTATCGATCCAGCGAGATGTATTACCGTGAATTGGAACTTGACACACCAATTGTTAATTTTAACGGCGCATTTATGCACCATCCCCGTAATTCTGCTTGGGGATTTTATCATGAACCACTTGATGTAAAAGTAGCAAAAGAAATTGTTGAAGCGTGCCGAAGCTTCCATTTTCATAATATCATTGCCGAAGTGATTGACGATGTATATTTCCACTATCACGATGAAAAGCTCTTAGATATTTTTAGCTTTGGTAATCCTAAAATTACAACAGGTGATTTAGCAAATTACTTACAGGACTCCCCCACCAGTATGTTAATTCATACAGAAGAAGATCAGTTACAGACCATCAGACAGCATCTATCCGATGTGCATGCCGAAGTAATTGACCACCGCAGCTGGGCTGCACCATGGCATGTTATCGAAATCATTAAAGTCGGATTAAATAAGGCAGTTGGTTTAAAAAAGGCTTCCGAGTATTATGGTATCCCGGCAGACAGAATTATTGCGTTTGGTGATGAGGATAACGATCTTGAGATGCTTGAATATGCTGGTCATGGGATTGCAATGGGAAATGCCATCGATAAAGTCAAAAATATCGCAAATGATATCACGTTTACGAATGAAGAAGAGGGAGTTGCCCAGTATTTGGCGGAAATGTTAAATATAAAATAGTTTGTCTTTCCCCAATATTTCCTTAAATGAAGACACTTCATTTTGGTCATACTATTTTTGAGGCAGCAGTGCTGTTTCAATCTAAGCTATGAGCATATTGGAGGGATTCAGATGGGTAAACGAAACAAATCAAAGCGCTTTGTCCAGCAAGGAGTGGATACGGTAAGCAAGCATGCGGATCGTATTCCCTACCACATGACCTACGCTGAAGCTGAAGCTCAGAAGATGGCCAATGTGCATGAATCCTCGCTCGGAGGAATATAACATGGGTAACCAATTGTTCCAAGAAGCACGAAGATTTGTGGAGATGGCGAAATCCGCCAACCCAAGTGAACTTGATACTGTAGTCGAGAAGGCAAAAAATGCCCTTAGTTCCGCGTACGCCAATTCGACTGTAGCAGAGCAAGCCCAGCTCCAACAAATGCAACAAGAGCTTGATCAGATTCAATAGCTGCATAAAGAAAAGTGGAAGCACCTTTATGTGCTTCCACTTTTCCTTTCTGTCGATGTTCAATTACTTAATCTCTTCGAAAAAATCCAAACACATTTGTGGTTTGAATTATATTTGTAAAGGCGTTTGGATCCACGTCCTTAATGATTCTTTCCAAATCATATAGCTCATAGCGGGTAATTACAATCATCAGCATGTCCCGTGTTTCATTGGAAAATGCTCCTTTGGCAGGAACCATCGTGATCCCTCTAACAAGGGAAGCATGAATAGCCTTTTTTAAATCTTCTGCCTTATTGGTTATGATCATAGCAGTAAGCTTAGCATGTCTTGTATGAATGGCATCAATCACTCTGGTCGAAGTATATAGCGTAACCAGTGTATAGAGAGCCTTTTCCCAACCATAAAGAAAACCAGCGGTGATGATAATAACGCCGTTTAAGACAAACATATAAGGGCCAACCGGTTTATCCTTCATTCTCGATAATACCATTGCAATGATATCTACTCCACCTGTCGAGGCACCCCATTTCAAAGTAATTCCCACACCAATTGCAAGTATAACTCCTCCAAATACGGCATTTAATAATATATCATGCGATACTTGTTTGATGGGGATCATGGTCAGAAATAACGATGACAGGACAACACTTAAAAAACTATACACCGTAAAGGATCTACCTACCTTTTTCCACCCTAAAATCGCGACTGGGATATTCAGTACAAGCAACAATAGTCCCATTGAAATATTTAATGGTGTATAATCACTAAGTACCTTTGAAAGTAACTGGGCAATTCCTGTAAAACCGCTGGAATAAACATTTGCTGGGATTAAGAATAAATTCATGGCAAGTGCATTTAATAATGCACCGACGACCACAATGAATATTTTTTTTGTTTGGAGCCAAATCAATGGTGTGTCCCCCTTTTTCATTCTCCAAATAGATAATTGTATTTCTCAGGTGAAACCGATAAACTGAAATTAATAGATATATTGTGAAAGCAGGTGATCTTCATGGTGGTAAAAATCCTCGCTGACAGTGCATGCGATTTACCCAAAAGTTATTACGAAGAAACGAATGTTGTATTATTTCCCTTGATGGTACAGATTAACGACCAAGCATATGAAGATGTGAAAACGATTGATCCAAAAACAGTCTATGACGCCATCCGCAGCGGTATCGTTCCAAAAACATCACAAGTTTCTCCGCTTTTATTTGAGGAAGTTTTTACAGCGATGGCGGAAAAGAATGAAGATGGCATCTATATCGCCTTTTCCTCTGAACTATCTGGTACATATTCAACCGCTGTTATGATTCTTGACCAAGTGAAGGAAAAATATCCAGACTTCCAATTAACAATTGTCGATACAAAATGTGCTTCGCTTGGAGTGGGTCTAATCGTTCAGGAGGCAGCTCGACTGGCTGCAGAGAATATCGAGAAAGAAAAAATTCTAGAAGTCATTCTTAATAGAACCCAGCATATGGAACATATTTTTACCGTTGAGGATCTGGATTACTTGGCAAAAGGCGGCAGGGTCTCAAGAGCTTCCGCATTTTTAGGTGGATTATTAAATATAAAACCGATTCTAAATATGGAAGATGGTAAACTCGTTCCAATTGAAAAAATCCGCGGTAAAAAGAAAGTGTTCCGCAGAATAATGGAAATCATGAATGAGCGTGGTTCCGATTTGAACGAGCAGATTATCGGAATTAGCCATGCGGATAATCTCGAAACAGCCAATGAAGTGAAAGCAATGATTGAAGAGGAATTTCATCCAAAAGAGGTTTATATCTCCTCGATTGGTTCTGCAATAGGTGCCCATACAGGACCAGATACCATTTCGATTTTCTTTTTAAATAAACTTTAAATATAAAAAATGAGTGAGGCGCACCTCACTCATTTTTTATTTATGATCTGTTTTCTTAGAATATTGATTTTTGCCTGCTTGACGGTTTTTTTCACTCATCATATTCTTTTCATGTCTTGATGCATTATTGTCTTTGGCTTTTTTATCATTATCAGAAGTATGTGGCATTTGCTGACTCCTTTCAAAATTCCTTACAATCCATATTGTCTGTCATTTAGAAAAAGAGTATGTAACAAATGGATTATTCTTTTTTCTCATAGGTCCAGCTGCCTTCTTGATAGACCCTGCCTTCCTTCATTAGCTTTCCTAGCGCGCGTTTAAATGCCGCTTTACTTAAGCCAAAACGTTCTTGAATTTCGTCAGGCATACTTTTGTCACTATATGGCATCGCACCGTTCCGGCTCATTAAGTACTCGTAAATCCGGGCAGAATCCAGGTCTTGTGAATCTTCTTTCCTAGCTAATAAGGACACATTAATTGTTCCATCTTCCTTGACGTCAATAATCCTGCCTTCCACCATTTCGCCCAAGCGTGGTTCGACTGGGCGCTGGGATTCATGAATAAACCCCTTGAAGCCTTCAATCGTATATATCCAGCTCCCCACTTTGGCTGTCCGGTAAATATGCCCTTGCACATTTTTATTAAAATCATTTCTTGTAGCTTTTACTGAGATGGACTGAATAACTGGATCACTCGCTAGCCTGGCATATAGTAAGTAACTGCGATTTAATCTTAGCGTAACATAAACCAGGTCCCCAACATTTGGCCAGACTGAATGATGGGCTGGAAGATCATCCACGCCTAATAAAATATCTTTCGGTAAACCAATGTTCAAGAAGACACCGATTTTTGGATTTGTATCCGTTACCTTAACCCATGCATAATTATTAACCGAAACTTCGGGAATGGTCATCGAAGCGGAAATTCTTCCTTGTGAATCCACAAATAAAAATACCTCTACTTCATCACCATCCTCCAATTCCTGCTGGGCTTGATTTATATGCAGTAACACATCCTCAGCACCATCTGTTAAAAAATAGCCAAATTCAGCTTTACGAGCAACTGTTAATGTAGTGGTTTGACCAATTAATTCATTTAAAGACATACTATAAACTCCTCTTTTCTTTTCTCGGAGATTCTTCAAAAAATTTTAAAGTATTCCTTTTGATTTGATGCTTCTAGCTCCATCATCTAGGAGCTAGTTCGCTTCCACTTTTCTATTCTTGTTTGAACTGCTATATTTTACTATAATGTACCCGTAAAGGGAAACTTTAGCAGGTATTATTTCTTTGCAAAAAATGGAGGTTATGAAAATGTCTAAAGACAGCTCATTTGATATTGTATCCAAAGTAGAATTTACTGAAGTCACAAATGCGATTACACAAACCATGAAGGAAATTGGAACACGTTACGATTTTAAAGGTAGTAAAAGTGAGGTTACGCTCGATAAAGAGGACCTTGTCCTCGTTTCTGACGACGAATATAAAATGGACCAATTAAAGGATGTTTTACTTGGAAAATTAATTAAGCGTGGCGTTCCGATTCGAAACCTCGATTATGGCAAAATAGAAAAAGCCTCAGGCGGCACTGTCCGCCAACGCGCAAAGCTTGTTCAAGGAATCGATAAAGAAAATGCCAAAAAAATTAATACAATTATAAAAAATAGCGGTGTGAAAGTAAAAAGTCAGGTCCAGGATGATCAAGTACGCGTGAGTGGCAAAAATCGCGATGACTTACAAAAAATCATCTCATTAGTTCGTGAAGCAGACCTAACCATAGATGTACAATTCATCAATTACCGTTAAATACAAAGGCGCTGTCGAAAAATTTTCGACAGCCTTATTTTCGTTAGGATTTTATCAATTTATAGCTTTGCTACTCGATAAAATGTTCGTTTAAATATAGAAGAAACTGAAAAGGCTTCTTAAATTTAAGCTGCGTTGAATTTGGTTGATATTTCCGCTCCAGGCACTTCGCTTTCCGCGGGCGGCACGGGGAGCCTCCTCAGCGCAAGCGCCTGCGGGGTCTCCCCAGCCCCGTCCTCCCGCAGGAGTCTACGTGCCTTCCGCTCCAATAAATCGAGTCCTATTACGCAGCCGAAATTTAAAAAGATATCATTCCTTATTTGGAAATTTACACATGATAGAGAATTTGATTTGTTTTTTGTCCAAATAGATAGGAATTATTTTATAAAGCAACAAGTAAAAGGTAAGAGTGACTCGATTATCTATAGCAAAACACCGCTTTATTAATATATAAGTAAAAATTGTGCTAATCTTCGCAGACTCAAGAGATAGAGCTGTATGGCTTTGCTACAATCGATTACTTGAAATAAAAAATGTAGGTGAGCAAGTTCTTTTAGCTGTGGTTGGCCAAAACACGAAAAATATTGCCATACACTTAACAAACCTAGGTTAAGTTGATTGGAGCGGAAGGCGCTCGACTCCTGCGGGAGTACGGTACAGGTGAGATCCCACAGGCGCAAAGCGCCGAGGAAGCTCACCGGAACGCCCGCGGAAAGCGAGCGCCTGGAGCGGAGATCAACTCAACTGACACACTTAACAGCTAAATTATGTATAAGCTATTGATTTTTTAAATTCTAAAAAATGATCATCGAGAAAAAACATTCCTTTCTTTACAATCTACAAATGCCATAAGAAGCACTCCTTATGCCTTTTTTATTTTCTTCATAATTTAGCTCATTTATCTAACACTATCTATTGAATACTTCACATGGAGGTTTTTGGATATGAGTCAATCTCAACAACAATCAAAAACAACTTTTCCGGCCCAACATCAAAATCACCAGCCTGGTATCGAAAGTGAAATGGATCCTCGTCCGCAATCAGTCACAAACACCTACCGCCCTGGGGGGAAATTAACCGGCAAAACCGCTATCATAACCGGGGGCGACAGCGGGATTGGCAAATCTGTCGCCCTCTATTTTGCTAAAGAAGGCGCTGATATTGCCATTGCTTATTTAGAGGAGCATCAAGATGCCGAGGAAACGAAGAAGCTCATTGAAGCAGAAGGACGCCGATGCCTCCTTTTTTCCGGTGACATTGGCAATGAGGACTTTTGTAAAGAGATTGTGAAACAAACCATCGCTCAATTTAGCAGGCTTGATATTCTTGTGAACAATGCAGCTGAGCAGCATCCACAACAAAGTCTTCTTAGTATCACTGCAGCACAGCTTGAGAAAACGTTTCGAACCAATCTATTTTCCTTTTTTTATATGACAAAAATGGCCTTACCTCATCTTAAGAAGGGTGCATCGATTATTAATACGGCTTCCATTACTGCCTATGAAGGTAATGAACAATTATTGGACTATTCTGCATCAAAAGGAGCGATTGTTTCATTTACTCGTTCATTGGCTAAGTCACTAGCACCGCAAGGGATACGCGTGAACGGCGTGGCTCCAGGGCCCATCTGGACGCCGTTAATCCCATCCACCTTTACAGCCGATCAAGTAACCACCTTTGGAGGTAATACGCCAATGGGTAGAGCAGGGCAGCCTTATGAACTGGCACCAAGCTACGTGTTCCTGGCCTCAGAGGATTCATCCTATATGAGTGGGCAAATGATTCATGTTAATGGCGGTACAATCGTGAATGGATAGAGATTAGTTCAAAAAACGCAACTAGGATTCCCCCAGTTGCGTTTTTTTAGCGCTTATTTTTTTTCCCTTTTTTAATCACTAAGAAAAGAAAAATAACGGCAAGTACGATTACTAATAATAATGCAGCAATGTGGACAACTTTGATTCCACTTTTATCCGCAAGTACATAAATCTCGGAATTATCGCGGTCGACGATAAGATTATATTGGTGATCGTGACTACGCACAAGATCACCGCCCAATAGCCCACGGAGCTCCTTATTATCCTGTAATTGCTTGTCAGTTAAAATCACCTTTTGAGATTTCTTTGAATTGTTAATGGCAATAATGGATACTTCCCCATTATAAACACGCTTATAAACAACCATTCCGCCATTGTCATAAAGCATTTCCATTGTTCCTCTTGTTAAGGATGGAAGCTGGTTTCTTAATTCGCCAATCTTCGTAATGTAATCAATTAATTCCTTTTCTGTTCGGAAATTCATTTGCCTCCGGTTATCCGGGATTTCTCCTCCAATTAATGCAATTTCCGTCCCATAATAAAAGATCGGAATGCCCGGGGTAGTATACAGATACGTTAAGGCCGTTTTCCAACGGGAACCCGGGAATTGTCTCAAGTCGACAATATCATTCGTAAATCTCTCCGTATATTCATCATCAAAAAAATTAGCCCTTAATTCGGGGTTTCCCTCCTGTTTCCCATCAGAATGAAGCGGTTGGAAGGATTGCTTCGTTGTTGCAAATGCTTCTCTTAATTTCTCACTTTGGGAATAATCAAATAAGCTGTCAATTCCCGCATTTTGATATTTTTCACTATCAAGTTGTGTTTTTTCAGACGGAATACCCATTAGGAAAAAGTCCTTTTTTTCCTGCTTTACTTCATTTGAAAAATCACTCCAGAAGCTTAATGGAACCTGGTTCACCCCAGGAAGACTATAGCCATCCACATCTGTCTTCTTTATCCACCATTTTGCAGCCTCAATTAAGTAACTTTTCACCTCAGGGTTGTCCTGATTAAGGTCAGGTAATCCATCATCCCATCCATTTTCAAGCTGTACCTGATTGTTTTTATCCAAAATCTGCTGCTCTTTATGGAACCAGTCCTGTTTGCTGGTATCCTTAACCCACGGATGTGAAGGTGCAACGTTATTTGTTACAAAATCAATCAAAACCTTCATCTTACGTTTATGAGCTTCTTTAACAAGCTTTTGAAAGTTCTTTATGGTACCAAAATGCTCATCCGTTTGATAAAAATCTGACACCCAATATCCATGATAGCCACCTTTCGCATTATCAAATATCGGTGTCAAACGAATGGATGTAAATCCCATAGCCTGTATGTAATCTAACTTTTCAATAATGCCCTGGAAATCACCGCCATTATAGGCCAACGGGTCTTTGGAATTCACATCGATATCATTTGTTATATCCCCATCGTTGAAGCGGTCAACCATAATCGAATAAACGGTTTCATCCTGCCACAATCGTTTTTCTTTTTTGACGGCTGCTTGGGCAGGTAACGATGCCAATAATAAAAATATAATCATGAATAGTGTAACTTTTTTCATTGCTTGTCCTCCTCTAA
>NZ_CCAS010000095.1 GCF_000612625.1 Neobacillus jeddahensis | reverse complement strand
TTCCAAATATGACGTTGTATAAGCTTTTGATGGTTTTTGCTTTCCGTACATTGCGATAGAAATGGACATTCTGCACAAATCGCTGAATTTGATTTATATTGCCGATATCCTTCCTTCGTTGTGGTGGTGTACTTTAAGACCTGCCCTTGCGGGCAGAGATAACAATCATAATACTCATCATACACATAGGGCACGTACGGTTTGATAAGGGGGAAGCCTTGAGAAAGGTTTCCCTACTTTATTACGCTCTTTTACCTCGTCTTTACCACTAATTGGCCCTAAAATACAAAGAACCATTTCAGTATCAATTGAAATTTCTCATTCTAGGAAAAGCTTATGTCTCAATATAAATAAGATAGGGAATTCATGTGTCTGAAGTGGGGGAGAAGTGTGGAGGATTTTCATCAGATAGTAGAAGTGATAAATCACCCGGGCGAAAAGGTTTTAGCTACCATCATTCGTGTAAATGGTTCAGCCTATAAAAGAGAAGGTTCCGCTATGCTGTTTTTTGCTGATGGGACACAAATCGGTATGCTGACAGCGGGTTGTTTGGAAACAGATTTAGCACTAAAAGCGAAGGAAGTGATTGAAAGGCAGGAGGCAGTGATCTTTCAATATGATATGTCAGACGAGGATGATTTGAGCTGGGGACAAGGAGCAGGCTGTAATGGGACGATTGATATATTAATGGAGCCGATCACGGAAAAATTAACGGAGGACTTGCTGTTAGTTGAAGAATTGTTGCAACGCCATAAGCCTGTTATTGGATTAAAAAAACTCGATGAACTAGGAGAATATGTATTTATTGAGGAAGATGGAGAGCCTTTTGGAAACTGGTCGGGACCCCTTCCCATTATTGAATTTACTTCAAAAAGTGGTGTTATATCTCATGAGGGGCCGGCGGTATTTCAGCATACTTATCAACCTAAACCAAGGCTTATTGTGTTCGGAGCAGGACCAGATGTGAAACCACTTGTATCTTTAGCAGCTGAAACTGGTTTCTCTGTCGTAGTTTGTGATTGGCGTCCAGAGTTTTGTCAGGAGAAACATTTTCCAAAAGCCAAGCAAATCCTGATTGCCTTCCCTAAAGAATTGTTTAAGCAACTCTCATTTTCTCCCTATGATTTTGTGGTAGTCATGTCGCATCATTTCAAATATGATCAGGATATCGTCATGAAAATGTTAAATAAGAATATACGGTATTTAGGTGTGTTAGGGCCGATTGAAAGGACCAAAAGATTGCTGCAGAGTGATCGTATCCCGAGTGGGATTTACGCCCCGATTGGGGTAGGGATAGGGGCTAAGGGACCTGCAGAAATTGCTGTTAGTGTGGTTGCAGAGCTTGTACTAGTGTGGAGGACCCCTCTGCATGAGCGGCTGGAACTTTTATGGACTATACCAGATTAATCTCTTAAAGTGCATTTTACCTGGGGGGATTTGAACATGGAAGTGATAGGGAAAAGTGTGATTCGTAAAGATGCACTTGATAAAGTGACAGGTCGTGCAAAATATACGCACGACTTTCAGTCAATACCCATGCTTTCTGGAAAAATGGTCATTAGTCCATACGGCCATGCGAAAATTGTTAGCATCGATACAACAGATGCATGGGAGATACCTGGAGTAAGGGCCATTCTAGCAGGAGAACATTTTCCCCTCACGGGTGAGGCGATTCGAGATCGACCACCACTAGCTGTGGATAAGGTTCGATATCATGGGGAAGCTGTTGCCCTTGTTGTTGCAGATACACCAAGGATAGCAAAAAAGGCCGCTGATCTTATCCGAATTCAATATGAATTGCTGCCTGTCGTGAATTCGCCAACACAAGCATTTCAAAAGGATGCGACTCTCGTACATGAACATTTAGGTGAATATAAAAAAGAAGAAGATTCAACGCCTGTACCTAATTCAAATATAGCCAATCATATCAAAATTCGTAAAGGCAATATGGATCAAGGCTGGGCAAAAAGTACGACAGTGGTGGAGGCTAGTTTTTCGTTTTCCCCCTCTGACCATGTGGCAATGGAACCAAGGTGTGCAAGGGCAGAAATTAAGCATGATGGCAATATCATTATCATGACATCCTCACAAGCCCCGTTTATGGTTAAAAGGTTAATAGCGGATTATTTTGGTGAAGAGATTGGAAAAATTGTTGTCCATACACCTTATGTCGGTGGTGGCTATGGCGGGAAAGCCCCTGTGCAACTCGAGATCCTTGCCTATTTGGCGTCAAAAGCTGTTGGAGGCAAGCCTGTTGAGATTTTAAATACAAGAGAAGAAGACCTTATCTCTTCCCCGTGTCATATTGGTTTAGATGCTACGGTTAGGCTTGGTGCAGATCAAAATGGGAAATTCCATGCCGCTGAAATAAGTTATTGGTGGGATGGTGGTGCCTATTCGGATAAAGCGATTGATGTAACGAGGTCTGGTGCAGCAGATTGTACGGGACCCTATCAAATTGAGCATGTATGGTGTGATTCGTATTGTATGTATACTAACCATACGTATGCTTCTCCATATCGCGGGTTCAGCCATTCCGAGCTCAGCTTTGTCATAGAGCGGACAATCGATATGCTCGCGCAAAAATTAAATATCGATCCGCTTGAAATTAGAGATATCAATGCCATTCGGCCTGGTAATCGAACCCCAACAAGAGTCTTGTTAAATCGAAGCAATGTTGGAAACTTACCGAAATGTATTGAGCGGGTGAAGGAACTGATTCGCTGGGACAAAGGTGCGATTTTAGAGGTGAATCCACGTTTCGTTCGGGTAAAAGGAGTCAGCACGAGTTGGAAGACTTCGACAATTGATACAGATGCACCCTCAGGCGCAATCTTAACATTTAATCGTGATGGCAGCATAAATTTAATGTCTGGAGTTATTGAAATCGGAACAGGTACAAAGACGATATTAGCTCAGATATTGGCAGAAAGATTAAAAATAGATCTAGACAAAATCCATGTAAAAATGGAAGTAGACACGCAAACAACACCAGAGCATTGGAAGACCGTTGCCAGCAGGGGAACCTTTATGGCCGGAAGGGCAGTTTTAAAAGCGGCCGATGATGTGATTAAACAGTTAAAGAATATAGCTGCGATTGTATTACGAGCACCAGTTGAAGATCTTGAAGTGGCAGACAGCCGTGTCTTTTTAAGAGATGAGCCTTACACCGGCGTTCCTTTTACAGATATTTGTTATGGGTATAAATATCCAAATGGTGAGAGTATTGGCGGGCAAATCATTGGCAGGGGCAATTATATTTTACGAAATCTAACTCACATGGACCAAGAAACGGGTGCTGGAAAGCCAGGGCCGGAATGGTCTGTTGCAGCTTACGCGGTAGAAGTTGAGTTCGATCGACGAGATTATACGTACCAAATATTGCAGGCATGTTCAGTGGTGGATCTCGGAAAAGTCCTAAATGAAAAAACTGCACTTGGACAGGTAATGGGTGCCATGAACATGGGGCTTGCTTTTGCCGGAAGAGAAACTTTTTTTTATGATGAGCTAGGGCGGGTGATGAATCCGCAGTTACGAACATATCGCCCGCTACGATATGGGGAACATCCTAAATATTTGGTTGGATTTGTCGAAACGCCACAACTTGATGGACCTTATGGGGCTCGAGGAGTGGGGGAACTTGGCCTGATGGGGATGCCTGGAGCCCTTGGCAATGCCCTATCGCTTGCTGCAGGGGTGAACTTAAATAATCTTCCGCTTACTCCCGAGTTGATCTGGAAAGCAAAAGGGGGTAGTCAGTAATGCTTCCGTTTGATTTTGAGTATTATCGACCGCAATCGTTACAGGAAGCTGTAGACCTTTTTCAAAGTTTACAGAGGCAAGGTAAACAGTCCATGATCTTTTCAGGGGGTACTGAATTATTAACACTAGGGAGAATTGACTTAGCTTTCACTGAAGCGGTCATCGATATTAAGGACATTCCTGAATGTAATAGTTTGCAAGTAAATGAGCAGCGGCTACTCCTTGGCAGTGCCTTGTCACTTACAAAAATAGAAGAAGCGAATGTATTTCCTTTATTGACGAAAATATCGAGTGGGATTGCCGATCATACCGCACGGGAGAAGATCACGCTTGGAGGGAACATCTGTGCACGGATCTTCTACCGAGAAATTGTTCTCCCTTTTTTACTAGCTGATAGCCAAGTCTTATTAAGTGGACCCTTGGGAGAAAGAATCGTGTCCATTCATGATGTATTTCAGGAGGAATTAAGAGTAGAACCAGGTGAAATGCTCATTCAATTAGCAATGGAGAGCAAATATATCAGAGCTCCTTTTTATGCGTTTAAACGACGTCAACAATGGGAAACAGGTTATCCACTGATTACAATTGCTGCTTTAAAAATTGATCAAAGAATCCGAATTGCCATTAGTGGATTATGCCCATTTCCATTCCGCTCCCAAGAAATCGAAGCATCTATTAATCATAAGGGAAGAACGATAGAAGCTCGGATTGATGGGGCATTAGCTGTTTTACCGCAACCAATATTAGCGGATGTCGAGGGTTCGGCGGAGTATCGATTATTTGTTTTGCACAATTTGTTATTTGATGTGCTTGCTGCATTAGACCAAGTCCAGGGTTGACGGGACAAACGAAAGGGAGAGGAACCTTGAAATCTTTCACCATTTCCTTAACGATTAATGGAGAAGAAAAAATGGTGCCGGTTATGGCGTCTGATACACTTTTGTTTGTCATTCGTCACCATTTAGGTCTGACAGGTGCAAAGCCAAGTTGTTTGAATGGTGACTGTGGGGCATGCACTGTTCATATTGATGGCCGACCGATGAAGTCATGTTTAATGCTAGCTGTCGAAGCGGCTGGGAAAAAGGTAACGACGATAGAAGGGCTGCAAGGAACGCCGATTCAACAAGCGTTTATCGAAAAATTTGCTTTTCAATGCGGGTATTGTACCCCAGGTTTTATCATGAACTGTCAAGCGTTGGTAGAAAAACATCCGGACGCCGATGATCAAACGATAAAGGAATGGCTAAGCTCAAACATCTGCCGTTGCACGAGCTACGCCGAAATTGAAGAGGCTGTAAAATCTGTATTAAAGAAAAAATGAAAAACGCCAAGTTAGGCGTTTTTCATTCTGAGAAAGGGCAGAAGTTATTTACGCTTCATTTGAAAATACGTATCCAAAACCTTCCGTCCGATTTTAAGATTGGCGCGATTGTCTTCCTCCCCATCGTATGCCCATGGTACTAAAACAGCCATGGCCACGACAGGATTCGAACTAGGGGCATAACTGACCAAGCTTAAATTCATCACTGGTGGAGGTTCTTTGCCAAATTGACTTCGTAATGGACCATCATAAAAGGCTTCTGCCGTTCCTGTCTTTCCTGCAGGTGAATACCTAGCATCCCCGAAAAATTTATAGGCGGTTCCACCGGGTTCCTGCATTACCTTTTTAAAGCCTAATTTCACACGATTCAACCATTCTTTTTTTACATCAATCGTATTAAGGACAGTTGGATTGATGTCTCGAAAGACAGGTCCAAGCACATCGTTTTCACTTGCTGGTTCACGAATTTGTTTCACGATATGCGGCTGCATCCGGTAGCCGCCATTTGCGATGGTGGAAGCATATTGGGCGAGCTGCATGGCGGAGTATGTATCATATTGACCAATCGCCAGGTCAAGTAAATACCCCGGTAATCTACTTTGTCCTTTAAAGCCTGTTTGCTCATTCGGTAGGTCAATGCCTGTTCTAGTTCCAAGGCCAAAGGAGGCAAAGGAGTTTCGGATCGTTTCAAAAGCTAAATGATTGGAAAAGTTTAAAGGCTTATCATATTCATATTGTCCCTTTCCAATTCTTATCGCTGTGTGGAACATATAGACGTTTGATGATTTTTTTAAGGCATTGATTTCATTTAATTTCCCTAAATAGGCATAGGATTTTTTTATAGGTGTATCTTTAATTTTTAAGCCGACATCATCAAAATATGTTCCTGGTGAAATGGCGCCTGTTTTAAATCCGGTTAAGATCGTAGCTCCTTTGACAGTTGAACCTACGCTGTAAGTTGTGGTAAACGTACCAAGAGCATCATCAATTATTTCTACTTTCCCTGTATCTGGATTTTTGACCATTTTCTTACCTGACATGGTAAGGATCTCACCGGTATGCGGGTCCATTAAGACGACGTATGCACGATCCGTTAATCTTGTACCAGGGAATTTTTTTGCGGCCCAAAGTTCTTGCTCTAGGATTTTATCGACAGCCATTTGTAAATCCATATCAATGGTTAGGACAAGATCATTTCCTTTTTTGCCAGGATGTACGGTTTGTGTTTCGATGACATTGCCGTATTTATCGGTAATATTCTTTACCTTTGATTTATTCCCATGGAGAACATCTTCATACTGCAATTCAAGCTGACTTTTGCCCACTCGGTCATTACGGATATAGTCTCTTGCTAGAAAGTATTCTAATTGATCAGCAGGGAGCCCTTCACCCGATTTTGTTACTTTCCCTAACACGGATCGTAATGTATTTTCAAAGGTATACAAACGGTCCCAATCGGTTGTCGTGTCGACTCCTGGAAGAGACTGCATATGTTCGCTAACGACAGCCATTTCCTTTTCCGTCACATTCTCGTTTTTAACCATTTCAGGTATAAATTTGTACCCGCTACTAAATTCACGATAGATGGCTAACACCTCAAGATCAGCTACGGTTAATTGGTTTATTTCTTTATCTGTGATGCGAGCTAATTTCAATTTATATAGGTCTAAGTCTGTTAATTTTTTTGCTTTGTATAACTCGGTTTCATTACTGGTGATTTTAGCAGCGGCAAGCTCGGGATTTTTCAATAACCAGAAATCACGTTTTTCTCGGTCACTAATCCGATCGGTTTTTTGATCAATCAATTGTGCTAATCTGTGAGCCGTTTCGAGCATCTCTGTTTGGCTAAAGCCTTGGTTAGTAAAGGTGATGGCGCTCTTTGGAAAATTGTCTACGATCACTTGATAATCTCGATCGAGAATTCTTCCTCTAGGAACAGGGGTACTGACCGTAATATCTTCTTTTCTTTCCAAATCTCGTTTGAAGTTTTCGCCGAATACAATTTGCACGAAGCCCAGTCGGAGGATGAGAATGGAAAATAATAAAAATACACTAAAAAATAGAACATTTAACCGAAAAGGAAAATGGGATTTTTTCTTTTTTTGATTTTCCACAATAGATGCACATCCTGTTTTGGTCAACTTGTCATTTAAATGGTATCAAGAAGCTTTCTTACCAAATCTTATTTTTAGCTTTAGGATGTAAGGTTTATGCAATGTTTTGCTGGAAAAGTTCAATATGTGAGAAAAAAATAATCTGAAGTTTACGTGCTTTAATTTGTTTAGGGTACATTGACAGTAGATTAAGAGTATAGTATAGTAAGAATAATTAAATATTTCCTTTTTAAAGGGGAGTAGCTGCTACAATAAAGTCGTCATTTCGAGAATAGTATTCTCCGGCTTTATTGGCAACATGGACGTTGTTAGCAAGACCTTTACTTTACTGTAAAGGTCTATTTATGTGTTTTTTTAGGTCTTTACTGTTATCAGTAAAGGCCTATTTTTATGGCTATAAGGGAGTATTTTTTGAAAAAATATTTTTTAGGAGGAATTTTGGATGGACATTACTCTTTTACTGGAATACGGCTGGGTATTACTTGTTCTTGTAGGCTTAGAAGGACTTTTGGCGGCAGACAATGCTTTGGTACTCGCAATTATGGTGAAACATCTTCCAGAAGATGAACGTAAAAAATCTTTATTTTATGGTTTAGTTGGAGCCTTTTTATTCCGATTTGCGTCATTATTTGTTATTTCGTTCCTTGTGGATGTGTGGCAGCTTCAAGCGATAGGTGCTCTTTATTTGCTATTCATGGCGGTTAATCACATATTTCGCAAGGTTGTTAAAGGGAAAGCGGATGGAGAAGAGAAAGAAAATAATAAAAACCGTAAAACCAGTGGGTTCTGGGCAACTGTATTAAAGGTGGAATTGGCGGATATCGCATTTGCGGTTGATTCTATTTTAGCGGCAGTCGCGATGGCGGTTGTCCTTCCAGACACCCCACTTCCGAAAATTGGTGGACTTGACGGAGGTAAATTCTTAGTCATCTTTGCAGGGGGAATGATTGGGTTAATTATTATGCGCTTTGCAGCCAATCAGTTTGTGAAACTGCTGGAAAGGAGACCAGGACTTGAAATTGCTGCTTTTACGATCGTCGGCTGGGTTGGGGTAAAACTTGCGGTTTATACACTTTCACATCCATCATTGTCAATTTTAAGCGAGGAATTTGCTCATTCAATTCAATGGAAGGTAAGCTTTTATGTTGTGTTGGTGGGGATAGCGGTAGTGGGATGGTTTTTCTCAAAAGATAAACCGAAAGAGGTAGTGAATGGTTAAGAGTGGACTCGCCAATGGGCGAGTTTTCTTTAGCCGATAGGAAAGTATAACTTTCCAATCAGGCATAAGTGCAACTACGCCTCTGTCTTCGCCCTTAGGGGCTCGCCAGTCGGCGAGTTTTCTTTATGATTACGATAGAGATCCGTTTTTATTGGTATACTAAACAAGGTAGTCGGGAGTGTTTGTATTCTTATGTTTTTTTTTCTTGCAGTCTGATTAGAAGATTGCTTTTTCAATTTTATAAAGAAATCGTTATAATAAGAAACGTAAAACGAAAAAAAATGGTCTTTATTTTATTTTTGGAGTGATTTGTATTATTAGAAACAGTATTCCTAACCTTTTTACCCTTGCAAATTTATTTTTTGGATTTTTGTCGATCATGTATTCTGCTCAAGGGGATTACAAGAACGCCGCCATTTTAATTTTGATTGGAATGATGCTAGACAGCATGGATGGACGGATAGCCAGAATGCTCCATGTTGAGAGTGATTTAGGGAAAGAACTTGACTCACTAGCGGATATCGTAACCTTTGGAGTTGCACCGGCAATGATGGCCTATTATTCTTATTTTTCTTCGTATGGCATGCTTGGAATGGCAGTAGCAGGTCTTTTTCCTTTATTCGGTGCCTATCGGTTAGCACGCTTCAACATTAATGCTGTGAAATCTTCGTTGAAATATTTTACTGGAGTTCCCATAACAGCAGCAGGGGGAGTATTAACTCTTCTGACCTTGTTTCATGGCAGAATGCTCGGTTATATCTTTGTCATTGCTTTTTTCGTTCTATGCTATTTGATGGTGAGTACGATCAAAATTCCGAGTCTAAAGGATATTCCCTTACCGAAATACGGGATTATCATTACCCTTTTTCTAGGGTACGCCATTTATATTGTCTTTAAAAGAGAACAACATCGATTCCCATATTTCATCTATGTAGCCATACCACTATATGTTGCCTTCATCGGTTACCAATGGATTCGTATTAAAAGGAAGGCTAAATAAAAAGGGTGCCTGTCACCATGTGAATTTTTCACATGGTGACAGGCACCTTTACTACTATTTACACAATTGCTATCTACATCCCAAACGACATGACCCAAATGGATCCTGCTACAGTGACTACTGCGATAAAGAAGCCAGCGATCACGTTTATGATTTGGGATTTGTTATCTTCGCCTTCGTTCATATGCATGAACATATATAGTTGAAGTGCGGCTTGGATGACGGCTAAGCTGCCAATGATCCAGATAATCGTTTTAAATGGAAGGGATGTTTTTAAAGCAACTCCTAGGGCTACGAAGGTTAGTACCAATGACATCATAAAACCTAAGATATGTGTAACTGGAAATCCTTTTTTAAAA
>NZ_CCAS010000094.1 GCF_000612625.1 Neobacillus jeddahensis | reverse complement strand
CAACAGTTGAAAGTAAGTTTTCATTTTCGAAATCTTTTTTCATTAATAGCTTGATTATTGGTTCTTCTGGAAGGGTAATATTAAGACCTTTAAGATTTTTTGTGTTGTATTCTTTACCAATGCTAACATTTGTATAAAAACAGAAAATGAGACCTTCGCTGTCATACTGGAACCAACAATCCAAAAAGCTTATTAAACTATTTTTTACTTCATTTGACATAAAGGAGAAGGCATTCTTTGAATCATAATTTTTATCACCTTCCGCTATAACATCCACCTTTTCACTGTCAATAGATTTGACATACACATCGTCCAAATATTCAGTTCCAGCGTAGACAATAGCTTTTTGTGATGCATTCATTTTTTCAAACAATAGTTTAATTGCCCTAAGTCTTTGCAATCTAAACCCTTTTCCCTGTTCCCCAACTTCTCTGTTAATCGTAGACATTACGCTTACACCCTTTAAATAAATTCACTTTGCTTAAATTTCGACAGAATCATTCCTATCATTCTATATTACTACATTTAGACAAATTTCCAACTAATTTCCTATAAAAAAATTGTGCATTCATTAGACTGCACGAACATAGAAAATAATTTTTTGTAATGCTTCTTTACTAAAAAAGCAGTTGTATTATCAGGCAGCCAAACCAAATGTTGTTTACTGGAAAATGATTTGGAATGAAAAAATCCGAAAATATACAAGAAGTGAATAAAATCTTGCATACTTTCGGATTATTGATAATTTTGGACATTAAACAAAAGCAACTGTTAGCTTAATTAATACATACCTTTAATTTTGGAACTAACTCTTTGTATTTAACAAAAAAATCTCTAATCGGCAGAACAGCGAAATATGAAGAGGCTTGAGCATTAGCTAGTAAACATTCATCATAAATTTAACTAATATTCAATTCCATTTTGGGTTCTATTCCTCTTTGAACTAGAGAGTTTGCCAAATCTCAATATAACTTCCCCCCCTTTCATCAATAGACCTTTCTATTGAAAAACGACCTGCAAAGCTCTCCCACCACACTTTGTATGTTTTATAAATCTCATTAAAATTCTTTAAACTATCCTTATCAATTACAAACAATTTTTGATTAAATAAATCCTTTTCTTCATAAAATATTATTAAATCATTTTTATTGTCATTAGATATTCTTTGTGAAATCTCATTCCATAGTTCTTCATACTTTATTTTAAAGTCTTCTTTAAATGCTATTCTTGTTGATAAATAAGGAAACCTTAAATCCTCTTCATTTCGATTCTGATTGAGAAAAATATTTTGTATGTAAATCAAAAAGTTCAAAGCAAAGGATGTATCTGTCTTCATTACTAATGAATTCTCCAAATTTTACACTCCCTTCGTTAATGTCATTATTTCAATAATTAAGGAAATACTCAAACATTTATTCTTCAACTCTTCTTCCATAATAGTTAAAGAAGCGACAGCCTTGTTCAACTATTGCACCCGTTTTGTTTAACAAGAACTATCGGGTTAGTATTCAAATATAGAATAGTTTCAGAACTCATTTTTTCATTACAAAGAAATTTTCTGCTAAATTCTTGATAACCGAGTAGCCCCAAGTGGAATAGACTTCATACTTACTTCTTCTTCCTTTGTTATCGGACGTAGTTCATTAAGTCCTTTCACCAGAATGCCACCAAATTGTTGCGAACGAAAATAATCAGGACTAATCCCATCTAACTCCAAAGGTCTATAACCGCTAATTTTACCTTCCAATCCTGTTTTATGGATAGTAATAATACCTGCTGCACCCTGATAGAGTGTTCGGCATCCTATTAAATCTTCTGCAACTGGAGGTAAAGAACCTTACCAATCCATTAAACCAGCTAAAAACATTGTTCTGCTTCCAATTCCTTTTTTAGACGGAATTTCAATTACCCTACCGCAGGCATAGTTACCAGATGATAATGGGATAGCCCAAAATTGACCAGACATTAAATCTTTATTTGTCTTAGGTTTAAACGTATACTCTATGTTAATCTTAATCACCGCCGTTTATTATATATAAGCTATCATTACTATAAAATTTGTACGACTCCTTGTTCAACTAATAGGCAGTTTAGTCCAATAAGCCTTGCACCAAAAACCTGTATAAAAATTAGTATTTATACAGGTTTTCTTTGAGAAATGATTCATTAAGAATATTAAACATGCTACAAAAACATTTATGCCCGCCATTTCATGTAAAGTTGATGCGGAGAACAACTCTGCAAAACAATGTTTTCATTATAATGAACACATCACTCACTATTTAGATATTGGTCAATGTACCTGGAAAAACATGGACATACTAGACCATCAACTTTTGGATATTTTAAGTTAGCTAAAACACAAAAGAACTCAAAGCCAGTTTAGCTTTGAGTTTTTTTAATGTTCAATTATCGCTTAATTCCTTTTCATTACCTAAACCAATCGCTTCAACTCTGGTGACAGCAGTAAATCAGGATTTTGCATAGCATACATCATTTCAAAAAATGTCGTATCATCGCCTTTAAAAAAATGTGAATCATATCGTTCCAAAATGGATATTACCCGAATTCCAAACTCTTCTTCCAAAAATTTCTTTAATACAACTGCTTTATTATAGTCACCTGCCGCACGAGTAAGACTAAAAAATATAACAGTTGAAAACAATTCCTTTTTTGCATCTTCTATAAGAGATTTGATTTCTTCCCTTTCGTGCAGTTTTTTTGTTGGCGATGTTTCTTGATAAAGAAATTCCCCTTTGACTTCAATGCCTCTCTTTTTAGCTTCTGTTAAACAAAGATAATTTTCATGTTGTTCCTTGGATTTAATTTTTCTAGCTTTCTGTATATAAAGTGCTGCGATGTTATTTTGTTTTGGTTTCATTTTACTTTTCCTCCTATTTGCATTAATCATATATTGTTTTTGCTCACATCACATTGAGCCACTTCGCTCGTGAAAACGTGAGCCACTCCTTTTCCAGCTAAAACAGCGTCTTGATATTGAGTGGGAGGCATGATAGGCTACTCTAGCTCTCGAAAACAGCTTGGTGGGTCGGGTTTCGAGCGAAATCTGCCTCTAGAGGCTCTGTGTCAAGACATTCCAGATTTCCCATTTTCAAAATTAAAGATGGCTAACGAATATTGTTGTTTTGCATTTGTGTTAGTAGTATACATCCTAAAATTGTGGGATTAAATATTGAATATGCAATTTTTTTGGTGTATAGGAAGCATATAAATGAAGAAACTTTTTTCAAAAAGTGCTGAACAGATTATTCAGAACTTTTACTTTTGTATATTACATTTATTTCCTTTTAATCTTTCAAACAAGAATTCAACTACTTACATCAATAATCATCTCACTTATCACCTTGCTCGTTACAGGATTATTGTGTCTTTCTGTTCTAGGCAACAAAGAAGCAAGACAAATTAACTTGTTGTACTATTTCGTATTAAAGCCAAAAATAAAAGACACCCAATATTTGGATGTCTGAATGAAACTATTTTACTTGTTCTTGTAACACTTCTTTTAATAATTCAATTGCACTTTCTTCATTTGGGTCATTTGTTCTAAGTTCACCTCTAAAGGCTTTAGAGAGGATGGACTGCTCAAGTGCTTCGAAACTCTCTTCTATAAGAAGCATTTCTTTTTGTTTATTTTCTAATTCTCGATAATTATTCAGCCATTTTGCAATTTCCACAACTTCTTCTTTTGGTGGTAACGGAATCGGCAAAGAAGCCAGTTTTTGTGAGTTAATATTAGCTTGTCCAACTTGTTGGGTAACCATTGACAACAGTATTTTACGTCCTAAATGACTATTAATATAATGAGAAACATAATTGGCTAAAATATCTTTATAAAACAATCGAACTTTGATTAGATACGATGCAAATGTAAAGCTTCCTGATACCTCTTCTGTTATTACAGCAGTTTTGCCAACCAATTCATAACTATTTGTCCTATTAAATAATAAATCATTTGTTTGCAAATCATATTTTAAAACATCTTCGTGATTGCTTGGAAGATACTTCAAATTATTTAATTCAAGATACCCATCAACTATATTCCCCATTCTTAATACAGGTGTTCCAGTTACATCATCATTTGTTTTAGCAGATGTACCATATGTAGATGATTCCATTAAATCATTCAAGCGCACCCATTCCCATTCATTTGGTAATTCATATAGCATATCCAGAATGCTTGGGTCCAATTGGTCTTTAAACTTTGTTTTACTTCCTACTTTTAAGGAATTAATATCTTCCAGCCATTTATTAGCAGTAATAATAAAGGTATTCAGTTGTCTCCATTTTCTAGTCAATTCCCCACGAAATGCCATATCCAAAATTGATGCTCGACGAAGTTCAAACGTTTCATTCGCTTCCTCAATCAACCGCTTTGCCTCATCAATTTTATTTAATAGACGTTCTACTTTTTCTGCGATGCGTATTTGTTCCCTTAGAGGTGGTAGTGAAATGGGAATTAACTTTAATTTACTAGCCTTTATTCCACTTACTGTAGTACCAGTGGAATTATCCCCGATAAGTGACTGTATTTGAGGACTCATTAGAACTAATTTCAAAAAATTATTATTAATCATAGAATATGGTGACAATGTGATAATTCTTTGTGCTAGAGCTACTTTTTCATCAGTATCTAACTGTGCCACATTCCCTAGAGGTGCTTCAGTTGTAAATAATATATCCCCTTTTTTGGGTATTCCTCTAGTCATCCATTTGTCATAGTCTTCAACCGCAATAAACTCTTGAGGTTCTATATTTAGACGATTCATTCTTACATTCTTAGCAGTAATTAACCTTATACCTTTTTCTGTTTTCTTAGGTGTTTTTCCTCTATAGTCAATAAATTTAGTTGCATTTTCCAATCGTATCCAAATCCAATTATTTGGTACCTCATACGGTTGCTCTTCTTCTGGAACTAATGCTTCTTTTAATAATTCCTCGATGGACTTTTTTTTCTTACTCATTGGTTTACAACCTCATTCTCCTCTACTGCTCGTAGTTCTTCAACAACTTCATTTAATAAACCGATTGCTTGTTGAAGTTTCACTATTACTTCTTCTGCTGTTTCGATAGGGGCTGGCATATCCTCATATGCTAATAACGATTCGTCTGCAATAAGACCAATATCTAGACTATCGTTCTTTTTGGTAATTTCTTCTCGTGTAAACTTGTTCCATCGTTCGTCTTGTACTTTTGTACGGTCTTTTGCTACATAACCTTTCATAAATCCTTCAAAGTGCCCAAGTGTTAATTGACTTCGTTTACCAAAAGAAGGCATATTTGTACGAAGGTCATAGACCCATACATCTTTTGTGTTATTCTGGTCTGTAGTTCCTCTTGTAAAGAACAATACATTTGTTTTCACACCTTGTGCATAGAATATCCCCGTTGGCATACGTAAAATAGTGTGCAAGTTACATTTATTCATTAAATCCCGTCGAATTTGTGCACCTATCCCGCTTTCAAATAAAACATTATCAGGTAAAACTACGGCTGCGCGGGCTTGTCCGTTATCTTTTAACGCGTTATAAATTAATTGCAAAAAATTCAACTGTTTATTAGAAGTAGTATATGTTAAGTCATCACGGGTAGCACTCTCTCCGCCTTTTTTTGTTCCAAACGGTGGATTTGTTAAAATAACATCAAAATTTTTCATCCATTTTCCATTACTTGTTAAAGAGTCCCCATGGTCGATTCGTCCTTCAATGTCATGGAGCAGTGCGTTCATTAATGCCAAACGATGTGTATCTTGAACAAGCTCCATTCCTGTAAATGCCTCTTCCTTTTGAAACTTAGCTACTTCAGGAGCTAGGTCGTAATAATTGTCCGTTTTTTCTTTTAAATATCTGTCTGCGGCAATCATAAAACCAAATGTTCCAGCCGCAGGGTCATTGCATCTCTCACCAGGTTTTGGGTCGATTAGTTGTACCATAACATCGATAAGGACACGAGGGGTAAAGTATTGACCAGCACCCGATTTCTTTTCACTAGCATTCTTTTCTAACAATCCTTCATATAAATTCCCTAAGCCCTCTTCTTTTGCATTGTACCAATCAAGGGCATCTATGGACTTAATAATTTTCTCTAAATTCTTCGGTTCTGCAATACTTGTCGAAGCATCTCCATAAATTTGGCGTAACCTTTCATTTTCACTACTTCCTAATTCAATTAACAATCGTTGATAGAACCGTTTTAGTTCTACCCCTTCTTTATTCAATAATTCATCCCAACGAAAGCCTTCAGGGATGATTCCTTCCGTTTCCTGTTCCTTCATCATTTTTAAAAAGAGCAAGTATGTTAACTCTGTTACATAATCCTGATATGAAGTTCCGTCATCACGAAGTACATTACACAGGTTCCATAACTTTTGTACAATTTCTTGGTTGTTCATAAATTGCCTCCTAGATTTAACTATCCGTATATCTTTCTTATTATAAATGAAAAGCTACCCTTTTAGGGATATACCTTATTTCGGTAATTATTGATATCGCCAAAAGAGAGCTCCTACATTAGGAACTCCCTTTCCAGTTTAAAGTAATACTCTTTTGCTAACACAAAAGTAAATTCTACTTACCAATCGCTCATTCTAATACGCTCATCATTTACTATCGCAAACAAATAAGAAGGGGCTTGAAAGCTCTGAAGTGGAACTGTATTTTTAAGCGGTACAAGTTTTAAAGCTTTTACAAATTCGTTTTTTGAAATTGAGCGTTCGGTCGCACTTAAAAATACAGAATTGCCTTTTACCATATATGTAAATCCTTTACCTCTTATCTGCGTAAAAGTTTCTCCTTCGCATTGTGTGATTCGCTCCCATACTTTATCTATCATAATAAAATTCCCCTGTTTTTCATTTTTTATAAGAGCATATTGTTCTCCCGATATTCGTTTTCGAAACTTACTAAGAACGATGAAAAAGTGGTTTCCGCCACGTGCTATAGAAATCATCTCTGCCATAACCGTTCCAAAGTCTTTCCAAACATCACCACATTTTTTTCGGATGTACTCTTCCATTTCTCTTATTATAATAGTCTTTCCGATTTCTCAAAAGCTTAAATAACAGCTTCGTGTCGAGTTAGTACAATTCGTCCTCCACTCGATTAGCTTATATACAAACTCTCATTAATCGTAAAAACAATCTTATCAACCATATCTCCAAACTCACGCTTCATTATCTTGTATCCACCCGATGTTCTAAATGGTTCTTCAGAAAATGCCTCTTCTGCTGTTGGAGCCAGGACAGGTACTTGTATTAATTGCTTTTCGATACGCTCCAACCATTTCTTTTGTCTCGGTGTCCAGTTATGAAGGGAATACACCTTTTGCATCGCCTGTTTAATTCGTGTCTCATGGTCAACTAGTGCTTCACCCAATGCAGCTTGGCGAATAAAGCTGATAATATCCGCTGCTATTTCTTCACTTTTTGTCTGTTTCCATGCTGTTTGTAAATGTGATTCCTTATATCCTTTTGTTTCTAAAATAGTAATGAGTTCTCGCAAATCCTTTTTCGTTAAATCTTTGGGTCGAGTACAAACAAGTTGTAATGCAGGAATTTCGTTCATATTTTCTCTTATAAAACGCTCGAATCCATCCAAATAGTCTTCTGGTCTGCTATTTCCTTCACCATATCCACGAATCACTTCTCTAACGGTATCTTCTTGATTCGAGATATACCTTTTCTCTCCGCTGACGCGGTACGTCTCCATGTATTCAAATAATACTTGATGTTCTTTCGCCTTACCAGGAGAATAAAGTTGAATCTCTTTAGCCCAATCATCAATACTTTTACCGTTAGAGAGCTCTTCAAATTTTTGCTTTCCTTCTTCATTTATCCGCTGCTTACGACGTTGAATTTTTGCTATTAATTGGTCACGGTAAAAACTTGCTTCTTCTTCAGTCGATGTATTGGTAAATGATTCATACAATTGTGCAATACTGTAGTTTTGTTGCTTCACGACAGGTTTCATCTCTGTATAACTTTTCAGCTTGTCATAAATACCAACTGCATCAAAAATATTAAAGTGTGTTTTGCCTATATCCTGACAAAGGCGTGTTGCCCGTCCCATCATTTGTTCATACAAAATACGTGATTGTACACGTCGTAAAAAGACGATGTTTGTGATGGAAGGAACATCAATACCTGTTGTCAATAAGTCTACAGTGACCACTATGTTAGGCAATCGCTCATTTTTAAAACGCTTAATCGCTTCTAACGGTTTATAAATAGAGCCTGTTATTTTCATAATGGCATCGTCTTCTACTTCATCACCGTATGTCTGATATGCCTCTTTTAATAAACGAACGACTAAATCAGCATGCTGGTCGGTTGCTGCAAAGATAAGAGTCTTTTCCTTCCCAGTAGGGTCAATGAATTCTGTAAGCTTCGTTAAGACAGCCCGGTTAAATGGTTCTGTAATGACGCGCTTATTAAATTGCTCAACATCAAAGTGTACTGTATCCTCCATTTTTTCTAGCTGAATTTCCCCTTTATCAACATCGTAAACTTCCACTTCTTCATCTTTATCGAATGTGATACCTATTTGAGAAAGTTCTGTCTTAAATAAATAAGGCGGTTCGTGGTCCACCAGAAAACCATCCAAAACAGCCTCACTATAGGAATACTTGAATATCGGCATCCCGAAAATATCGGTTGTATGAAGAGCCGGAGTTGCAGTAAGTCCTAAACAAACTGCATCAAAGTATTCAATTACACGACGGTATTGACTAATATAATCATTCTGGTCACGGAACTGCAATTCTTCTTCGGACATTTCACGGTCACTTGTATAACCCCTATGAGCTTCATCTACAATAATAAAGTCATATTGTCCAACACTTGGTACCTTTCCACTTTCATTATTGAATAGTCGATGAACCATCCCTTGAACAGTTGCTATATGCACCTTTGTCTCCACATCAGGAGTCATATCTTCCAGCGATTTAACATCATATATATCCGTAAATGAATAGCCCTCGATTTTCGTATCTTTTAGAGAATCCCTAGTTTGTTCTCCTAACGAATTACGGTCAACTAGAAACAAAATGCGACGACATTTCTTCGTTTTAATCAAACGATACATAAGAGCAATCGCTGTACGCGTCTTCCCTGTTCCAGTTGCCATTGCAATAAGCATTCTTCGGTTTCCTTCAATTAAACTTTTCTCAGTAGCAAGAACAGCACTTTGTTGATAATCCCGTAATCCAAACTTCGTAATATCTTCTTCCTTTAGCCGTTTGCTGGCATCCTGGTCATCCTGGCTCAGAAGTAGTTCTAAATCAGCAGGTGAGTGCCATCCTTCTAATGGTCTTGCATGTTCAAAAGGCTTCCGTGAATCCCAAAACCAAATCCCTGACTCTTCTTGAAGTTGTCTCAAAAAAGGTCTTCCATTTGTAGCATATAAAAACGGTACTTTATATTCACCCGTGGAAGAATTAATCTCCTCATTTTCAATTTGGATAATATTCTTTGCATAGATTTTTGTCTGGCTTTCTAGGGCGCTAGGAATATTTTTCTTTTCAGCTTTTGCCTCAATTAATCCAACAAGCTTAATTCCAACAAACAAAGCATAATCGGCTCTGCCACCTGCAACCTTCCACTCAGCAATAGCGATATTACGATTTTTTTCTGGAAGTGTTCCATTCTTCTGGTGATTAAGAGTCGATGTTTCAGCATCCCAACCTGCCATACGGAGTTTTTCATCAATAATGGTACGAGTTTCTGCTTCTGTTAATTGTTGACGATTAACAAACGATTTCGTTAATTTTTTACGCTTCTTTTTAACATCAGGTTGTTCTGCAACTGCTTTCTCGCGTGTTTTTTCTAATTCATCTTCTAGTTTTTTAACTTTTTCTTCATATTCTTGTTGAAGCGTTTCCATATTAATTATTTCTTGTTCCTGCGGTTCTATATATTCAGGTGCTTGAAAGTCCCAATCCCCATACACTTCCATAAACCAAATAGACAAACGAAAAGACAAATGCAACAATGCCTTTGCTTCTTCTGTTTCCCCATAATCCGCGCGATGTGATGCGCGATTTCCTTTAAGCCGAAGCCTATCAAATATATCGAATAATTCAGGTTCAAGAAGACCTTCTCTGCGCAAGGTATTAATACGGTCTACCTGATTAGTCCCATATGCTTCCCGAATATCTTCTGATGCTAGAATAAACTTCGTAAGTGTCTCCGCAAATAGTCGAAGTTTAAATAAGGTTGTCTGAGGGTCATGATATAAATTTTTTTCTGCCGTTTCCCCTAAGTTAGCAAGTACATCCCATTTCCCACGAAAAAATGAAAAGTTGCTAGTCATTTTTATCACCGTTTTCCGAAAGATTGTATGTGAATATTGTACCATATTTATACAAAAAATGGTGGCTACATAGGATATACACTTCCTATAAAGCCACCATTAAGGGTCTAAATAATTGATTGGAATTTTTGATATAACAGTTCACTTCTTTTTTCCACAAACTCTTCAAAATTTGTAAGCTCCAAACTAACCTTAGGTATGTAATGTTTTGTAAGATAATCATTTTTAGCCACATT
>NZ_CCAS010000093.1 GCF_000612625.1 Neobacillus jeddahensis | reverse complement strand
TTGCTGATCGTAATAATTCTAAATCTTTATTATTTTAATAATATTTGGTAAAATAGGTACTTCAGTGCTTCGGATTTTTCTTTTAAAGTCAGAGCTGTTAGTGGGTTGTGCATTGCTTTGGGGGTGTTGTTGTGAAGGTTTTTATAGAATTAGGTTGGTTTTTTAAACAGGAGAAAAAAGCGTACATATCAGGAATCCTTATTTTATTATTTGTGGCGATTCTACAGCTCGTGCCGCCAAAAGTAATAGGAATTATTGCCGATCATATTAATAATGGCTCGATAACGAAAACAATGCTGGTTGAATGGGTATTCGTACTGATTGCCTCGGGTCTAGTGATGTATATTTTACGATACTATTGGCGGATTATGATTTTTGGTTCATCTGTTAAGTTGAGCAGAATTCTCCGGGATCGTCTCTATCATCACTTCACCACCTTGTCCCCATCCTTTTATCAAAAAAGTCGGATTGGTGATTTAATGGCCCATGCTACCAATGATCTATCAGCCATTCAACAAACAGCAGGGTCGGGGGTATTAACGCTAGTGGATTCCCTCTCAACCGGAGGATTCGTGATCCTGGCGATGGCCTTTACAATCAGCTGGAAGTTAACATTGATTTGTTTGATTCCAATGCCCTTTATGGCGTTGTTAACGAGCTGGTTTGGGACGATGCTCCACAAGAGCTTCCATAAGGCACAAGAATCCTTTTCGTCTTTAAATGATAAGACGCAGGAGAGTATTTCTGGGATTAAGGTAATTAAAACATTTGGGCAAGAGCAGGAAGACATTGAAGATTTCCGGAAGCAATCAGAGGATGTCGTCCGAAAAAACATTGTTGTCGCCAAAATAGATTCCCTATATGACCCAACAATCTCGATTATTGTTGGAATTTCCTTTTTCTTATCGATTGCCTTTGGTGCAAAGTACGTCCTTAATGGGGAGTTAACAATTGGAGAATTAATTTCATTTACTACTTACTTAGGTCTACTTATATGGCCAATGCTGGCATTTGGTTGGTTATTTAATATTGTGGAACGAGGGCGTGCTTCCTACGATCGTGTCGCCACACTGCTAAGAGAACAGGTAGAAGTTACGGATGACGCACAGGCCTTAGATGTCGTTCCAACAGGGGATATTCAGTACAGAATTAGAGAGTTTACCTACCCTGGGGAAACAAGACCTATTTTAAAGAATATTGCTTTTGATCTACGAGCGGGCGAGACCCTTGGAATCGTCGGAAAAACAGGTTCGGGTAAGACGACTCTCTTAAAGCTGCTTATTAGAGAGTTTGAGGGATTTAAGGGGGAGCTATTGTATGGAGGAAAACCGATACATGCCTATAAATTAGAAAAACTACGACAAGCCATTGGCTATGTTCCTCAGGACCATTTCCTTTTTTCGGCAACAATTGCTGAAAATATCGCTTTTGCGAATCCAATGGCATCGAAGGAAGAAATTGAAAGTGCTGCAAGCTTAGCCAATATTCATGAAGATATTCTCCAATTTACAGAGGGGTACCAAACCATTGTTGGAGAAAGAGGCGTATCATTATCAGGCGGACAAAAACAAAGAATATCAATAGCCCGCGCCTTACTCATGAATCCTGAGGTGTTAGTTTTGGATGATTCCTTGTCTGCTGTTGATGCGAAAACAGAGGAAGCGATTCTAACTTCGTTGAGACAAAATCGTGAAGGGAAGACAACGATCATTACCTCGCATCGCTTAAGTGCCATTCAACACGCCAACCTGATCCTTGTGTTGGAAGATGGAAGCATAATTGAGCAGGGGACCCACGAAGATTTGATGTCTAATGAGGGATGGTATAAGGAAATGTATTTACACCAGCAACTAGAAGAGCTGGTTGAGCATGGAGGACAATAACATGGAAGTACAAGCACAATTAACGGAACGGGAGCAAAAAAAGGTATTGGCTCGTCTTCTTTCCTATACAAAACCGCATAAAAAAATGATCAGTGTCGCCTTTGTCCTCTTGATCCTGACGACCATTGGTGATATTGTCCTCCCGATTTTAGTGAAGATCTTTATTGATGATTATTTGACCCCGGGGAAGCTAGAATTTCGACCACTCTTCCTGCTCGGAACAATTTACATGGGCATTCAAATCATCAAGGCCATCCTGTTATTCTTTCAGTTTGTGAAATTTCAGGAAATAGCCCTATATATTATTCAACAACTCCGAATCGATGTTTTTGCAAAGGTCCAATCGCTTGGGTTAAAGTATTTTGATCAAACACCAGCAGGGAGTATTGTCTCAAGGGTAACTAATGATACAGAAGCAATAAAAGACATGTTTGTTACGGTCATTGCTACGTTTATCCAAGGGGCATTTTTATTGGTGGGGATATTCGTTGCGATGTTTATCTTAAATGTGAAACTGGCTTTATTCTGTCTAATCATAATCCCCATTTTATTATTTGTCATGAACTTATACAGAAAATTAAGCTCGCGGTTTTACCTTGATTTGCGAGAGCGACTAAGCCAGTTAAATGCTAAACTGGCCGAGTCACTTTCAGGAATGGCGATCATTCAAATCTTCCGCCAAGAAAAGCGTCTCCGAAATGAGTTTGGACGTATCAATGAGCAGCATTACAATGCTGGGATGAAAAATATAAAAATTGATGGACTCCTCCTAAGGCCAGCCATAGACCTCATTTATATTTTCGCGCTTATCATTGTCCTAAGTTATTTTGGGATTACCTCATTTCAACATAGCGTGGAGATTGGCGTGATCTATGCGTTTATCAACTATCTAGACCGCTTTTTCGAACCCGTTAATCAAATGATGATGCGGCTTTCCTTATATCAGCAAGCGATCGTGGCTGGTTCACGTGTCTTTAAATTATTGGATGAAGAAGAAATCGCGCCATCTCAAAAAAGGGATCATAAGATTTCTATTGAAGAAGGATTAATTGAGTTTAAGAATGTTAGTTTTTCTTATGATGGTCAGCGTGACGTACTAAAGAACATTTCTTTTACGGCTAATCCTGGGGAAACGGTCGCACTTGTCGGTCATACGGGAAGCGGAAAAAGTTCCATTATTAATCTAATGATGCGATTTTACGAATTTGAACGTGGGGAGATTTTCATCGATGGGGAATCGATTCGGAATTTTACAAAGGATGAGCTCAGGGTGAAAATGGGCCTTGTTCTTCAAGATCCATTTTTATTTTATGGGACGGTCAGGGATAACATTCGTCTCCATAACGAAGGTATTACTGATGAACAAGTCCAAGAGGCGGCAAGGTTTGTCCAAGCTCATATATTTATTGAGCAGTTGAAGGATGGGTATAGCCACAAGGTAGTGGAGCGAGGGGCTACTTTTTCAAGTGGGCAGCGGCAGTTGATTGCTTTTGCGAGGACTATTGCCGCTAATCCTAAAATTCTCGTCTTGGATGAAGCGACAGCCAATATTGATACAGAAACAGAAGAAGCGATTCAAACGGCATTAGCAAAAATGCGCAGAGGACGAACGACAATTGCGATCGCCCACCGTTTATCCACGATTCAGGATGCTGATTTAATTCTCGTCCTGCATCAAGGAGAGATTGTCGAGCGGGGCACACATCAAGAGTTATTAGCACTGAGGGGGCTGTACCATAAAATGTATCTTCTCCAAAATGGGGCAGTTGAACGATTTGAGGATGTTATAAATTAGTAGAAAAAAGCCTGGGTCACCAGGCTTTTTGGATGCTCTACACTATTTGGTTGGTAAATAGAAGATGTCAGTTAAGATTAACTAGCAGAAGAGGGGAATTTTTGTATATATATTCTATTATATTCGTTTAAAAGATGATCAAGTTCCTGACTGTAACGAATTGCTACGGAGGAAGTTAAGCCGCTCGTACTAGCTACTTGAATTAATTCAGCTCGTTTTTTTTCAATTAGTTTAATTAAATCCTGTTTGACCACGGCCGAGATCCTTTCCGGAATAACTCCTATGATAAAAGTAAAAACAGAATGGAAGACTTCTAAAACAGCATTGTTTTACTAGTATAACCTATATTGTAAATTACTTCAAAGTAATTTGTAAAAAAATATCCATTCTAGGTGGTTCTTTTTGGAAAAAGTGAATATTATTTGAATATGGTATTACTGAGACACAAAATATTCAAGGTAATCATTATCTTTTGAGGGAAGTTTTTGTTAGAATGTAGAAGTATCGACTATTGTAGGAGTGTTAATATATGTCTGATGTAAATATATTTTTAGCATTAGGGGCAGGCTTTTTAAGTTTTATTTCTCCGTGTTGTTTACCACTTTATCCAGCATTTTTATCTTACATCACCGGAATGTCTGTTGGTGAAATAAAGAGTGAAAATGCTATGCTTCAAAAACGGAGTTTGCTACATACGTTATTCTTTTTATTAGGATTTTCTATTATTTTCATTGTCATCGGATTTGGAACTTCCTTCTTTGTCGGCCGATTTTTTGTTGAATATAAGGATTTAATTCGTCAGCTTGGCGGAATATTTATCGTTCTGTTTGGCTTAATCATCGTAGGTATCTTAAATCCACAGTTTTTGATGAAGGATCGCCGGTTTGAATTCAAAAATCGCCCGTCCGGATATGTGGGCTCTGTTTTAATTGGGATGGCCTTTGCTGCCGGATGGACACCTTGTACCGGACCAATTCTTTCGGCAGTTATTCTGCTAGCGGCATCAAACCCTGGCTCTGGGGTGGTATACATGTTGGCTTATTCTTTAGGCTTTGCCATACCATTCTTGATCTTATCGTTCTTCGTCGGCAGAATGAAATCGATTCGGAAACACAGTGCAAAGATAATGAAAATCGGCGGTTATATCATGATTGTCATGGGAATTGTCCTTTTCTTTGACTGGATGACAAAAATCATAACCATTTTCCAAGGTATGTTTGGTGGTTTTACTGGATTTTAACCTTCCTTCCCATTCTATAATTCGTAATCTTAAAGGGAAGGTTGTTTTACTTTCTATTCCGATTGCGATAAAAAAATCACATCAATATAGTGTTAATTATTATATCCAATTTCATCATTTGAGATATAATGGGTAAGTAAATAATTAGATAAGGGAAGAATGAATCCATGAACTACGTTGTTGTTTCTTCAATAGGTGCAGTTTTTATGGGCTTCATGGTTCTATTTGTCCGCATGAAAGCTGCAAAGAAACCTACAAATGTGAAAAAGATAATTTTACCGCCATTTTTTATGTCGAGCGGGGCACTGATGTATTTTATTCCCGAATTTCGACTTACCTCCATGGAAGTATTAGAGGCAGTGATTCTGGGGATGTTATTTTCAATCTTATTGATTAAAACCTCTAAGTTTGAAATTCGTGATCAAGATATATATTTAAAGCGCTCAAAGGCATTTATTTTTATCTTAGTTGGATTATTAGTGGTACGGCTAGTGCTAAAATCCATCCTAAGTAGTACGATTGATATCGGACAGTTAAGCGGGATGTTCTTCCTACTGGCATTTAGTATGATTGTTCCATGGCGTGTGTCGATGTATCGTTCGTATATGAAATTGTATCGAGAGTTACAAAGTACGAAAAGCAAACACTGATTCTTTGGAGTCAGTGTTTTTTATTTTGGAGAAAAATAAAAAACCGTCTGTTGAGACGGTTTAGAATAAATGTTCATAAGGTGTAACGTCAATTTGATTTTGGAAAAGTTTCTTTCGTAAGAATTTATGATCACGTTTAGGGGTTGCTTGAATATACCCGCGGATCACAAGTTCTTGAGTGATTTGGTTTGCCTTTTCATTTACGGCTAGTTCGCCAATTTTTCCCGCAATTTTATGTCGAGCGACATCACGGAAAAGCTCAGGAACGGGTTGGACTAAATCTTCAAGAAGAGCCTTCTCTTCATCTCCCCACAGGTGCCGTGACTCATTTACATAATGCTCTTCCCAGTCCATGACGGATTTGCCATCTTCTTTTGGCATCTTTTTTAAGAACTTGCGGAACATAAAGAATCCACCGATGGAAAAAGAACCAATCAATATTACTGTCCAAAATAAGATAAACCATAAAAACCAACCTTGAAGCATGTTTTTCACCTACAAAAACCGATTTGTTTATTTTCTATTATAGTCTGTTTTTAGGATTAATGACAAGTTTTCGTCACAATTTCAGTAGGTGATTTGGTAGGAGGGGGTATTAGTCCATTGCTAACGGTGTCGAAAAAATGACAAATTGGCTAATTTGATTGATTAATACTATATTCCACTGTATTATAATTTAATGTAAGAAGGGTTAGTAAGTTTGCTAATTCCCCTAGCATTTAAACTGAATTATTTTCTACGGGGCTGAATGGGGTACTGGTGTCCTCCACAGTCTTCAAAACTGCTTGTGACCTGCGTGCCAGGTCAGGTGGGTTCGATTCCCACACAGTCCCGCCAATTAAGTCAACAATGGCAATGGTTTGTGATGATTTTTAACCTTTGCTTAGATTAATACTTACATAGGGATTTCCCACGCAGTTTTCTGTCAGTTTCACGAAAGACCGTTGGAGACTGGGATTCAAGACTGGTTAGGACTTATCAAGAAACTGTTCGGTTCGTAGCTCGCTTAATTATTATTAAGGGGGTTTTTTGTATGCAAAGAAAAGTTAATCGAAAGTTTAAAAGGGAAACGTCTGTATCGAATGTGAATATCAGTCAGGACTCTTACACCATGAGTGAAATGTTCGAAAGATTCATGCTTCTAAAGAAATCAGAGGGCTTAGCCCGCCGAACCATTAAGGAGTATTACATTAATTATGATTATTTCCTTCGGTATACTTGTGGTGACTTAAAACAAAAAGAAATGAGTATGGAGCTTTTTTGTGGATGGATAAGTCATATGGCAGAGGAGATGGAGCTCGCTCCTGCCACAATAAACATTAGAGTGAGGACAATGCGTGCATTCGTTCGTTTCTGTTATGAGGAAAAAGGATGGATTTCAGAGCCTATTCATAAGCGTTTTAAGCCTGTTAAGGCACCAATTGATAATGTTGAATCCCTGACACCAGAAGAGATAAGAAGATTGATTGGAGTAATTGATGATAGCTCTTATACGGGATTTCGAACAAAGGTTATAGTTTTTGTTTTGCTTGATACAATGGTTCGAGTGAGTGAATTAGTAGATATAAAGCGACAAAATATTGACCTTAAACATGGCTTAATACAGCTTGAGGCAGCTGATACCAAGACTAGAGTGGCCCGTGTTGTTCCACTATCCTTGAAAACTATTAAAATACTGGAAGATTATTTGCAGGAAACAGCAGAATTCGGGAGTGAATATGCATTCCTAACATATGAAGGTGAGAGAATGTCGGAAGCGACAGTCAGGGATAATTTATCCTTATTCGGAAAGGTAGCGCAAATAAAGAATAAAAGGGTTAGTCCGCATACATTTCGACATACAGCAGCTTTATTTTATATTTTGAATGGTGGGGACCCATTCTCACTGCAAAGGATTCTTGGGCATTCACATATGAATATGGTAAGACGCTATATACAAATGACAAATACAGATGTTCAAGTTCAACATAACTCGTATTCACCTGTAAACTACCTTTTTAAGTAAATGATTTAAATACTACAGAGCCGTCATTTAAGTTTAAAGCGGCTCTTTAAATTTGTTGAGCGTTACAAGGTACTTACTTTTCCTACGGATTCTTTGTTTGAAGTGAAAGGGCCTGGAGTGGCCCCGTGTTATTCTTCTCCGTCGACTTCTGTAGCGGTAGACCCAACAGCCAAGTCAATCATCTTGTTCCATGCTTCCTGCTCCTCTGGGTTCATGTTTCTTGGTGGACTGTAAGTAGTCTGCACGGCTTGTATAATCTGCTTCTGTAGAACTTTGCGTTCTTCTAATGAAGGCATCTGAGCCTTCTCCCATTCCTTCCTGCGTTCTTCCTGCTTTTTGCTTTCAGCCAACAAACTCCTGTAGTGTTCTTGGCGGCGTAGTAGCTCCTTACGCACAATCCCCATATCCAAGGTTTCTAGGAATGTAAATTTCGCAAACTTGATATCAGCCGTCAGATTGTCCGTTACATAGGTACGCTTGGCCACACGGTAGTATTCAACATTCAACCAACGTGCCATATCTGAGCGGTATATACGAGAAGCTTCCGCAGCAAACAGATAATTGGGTACCGTATTGGCATCTGGATTAATCAGTTGATAATGAGCAAGTATCCTGTCGAAGAATTTTTTCCACTCGGAACGAGCTTCTGCATCCTTCTTAATTGCATAGGTGCCAGTCATCCATTCGCCAGTATTCTTACCTTTTACTCGGTGGCTTTTAGCGCAGTTGGGGTCATCCATCCAGATATAGCAATTTTCCTTTAGTGAGTCTCGGATGCGGCGGATTGTAGACTTTACGCTCTCGTAATCCTGATTATATTTCTCAGCAAGCTCTTGGGTGATTTCGGAGGTGAACTTCACTAAGATGCCATCCCCATTGTTATAGACATCTCTACTTTCAACAAGGATTTTGAGGTACTCCTCACCCCATTCTCTATAAGACATGGATGGAATCAGAATCAAACTCCAGAATCTAGCAGGTATCATGAATGTGTATGTTGCCTTCTTACCTCTACCTTGTGTGGTAACTTCCAGCATGCCCATGTCTCTGAGCTTATCCACTCTGTCTCCTACTATCTGGTTAAGTGCGTGGTCGGTACTCCACTTAACGAAGCTACAGAATTGCTCATGATTCAATGTTACTTGGTTCATCAATAGATTCCTCCTTAAAAACCCCCTTATTTTGACCCTTAGTAGTAAAGTGAGATAAAGGAAGTACTTATATATAATAAGAGTCAGGTTGAGGGGGATTTATGTGTTAATTATCTCCCCTCGTCTCTTAAATGATGCGTGTATTATTCTAAGCAGAAAGGTAGAAACCAATCAGCCTAATAAAACTATTCAATGCAAGATGACTGCCAGCACCTATCTATTTACATTAAAGACGGTCTCCATTTAGGTGGTAGGTATCTATTGCCCCACAGCCATTTCTCTAACTGAAGGAGCATAAGCATACGCACCATAATTCATAAGGGGGAGGAGGTGTCTTACTGATGCCAACTCATATGGATAAGGAGAGTGATTCCTCCACCTAAAAAATTGTGTCGGGCTCTTACTACTGGTCGAATGTCAAATACCATAAAGCAGAATGTCTCTACAAACATGATGGGATACTGCGGGAGAAACCAAGTGTCAATATGATTATTATAGAAATAATTTCATTATATAAGCAAAAAAATAGCTCAGATTCCTGTGAGCAGTAATATCCCTATTAATGGTTCGGATGACGTTCCATGCCCACCCATGGTCTGAAAATGACCTTCGGCTGACCTTAGTTGCTACTTCATGCCCCAAGGATAGTGAGCTGCCATTTATGCATCCCAATCGCAGAACCCCGTAAGCCCATAAGAGACGCACAACCCACAAGTCAGTCAAGGGTTGTTCCGCTCCGCTTCACAAAACTTTTTCAAAACGCTTTGCTGAAAAACTTCAAGCCCGTTGACAGTCTTGCCCTCACCTGCTGCTGTCATCTTACCGACGAACACCAACTCAATAGGCTGTTTATAAATCTTCCGTCAGTCTTTCTAGTGTAACAGGTGAGGGGAAGAGAGGACATACAAATTTATTACTTGCCCATTTAAGACCCTGGACTCTGTCCAAACCTGACCTCTGAAACCTCCCCCTCAATAGGTATAAAAAACCCTTAGCCCCTTTTAGGATAAACAGGGAGTACATCTGTAATAGGGTCTTTGTGGGGCTGGAGTTGGGTGTCTGTTAACTATGAAGGAGTAAATGCAGTTTATCCCTATGGAGAATGCCAGCATTTGTATACGCACTTCATTTGCTTCTCACTGGCTTTGTGGTAAATCAGGATTCATGTCTTGTTGTTTCTGTTAGTCAATTACCTGTTTGTAGTCAGTCATTGTTATTCCTCTTATTGGTCTACTGGTCCGACAAACTCTTTATCGGAATACATTTCACGGTAAAGGTAGTTTTCGACCTTTTCACGGTATTTGTAAGGGATACGTCGTCGTCCATTCTCTACTTCCGAAAGAGTGGATACACCCATACCAAGAATATTAGCAAGCTCTGTTTGATTAAAGTTGTCATGAACTCGCTTTACCTTTATTTGACGATTAATCGGTAAGCTTCCAGCGTCAACTATCGGTTGTTTATTGTTTTCTAATGCTCTTAAAAGAGAATCTATCTCTTCTTGAGTAACCATTTATCATCATTCCTTTAAGGTTATTATTATGTCGCCCCACAAGAGAGCAACGGAGGGAGGATAGACCAGGGTAAACTCGTCTAAATGCCTTGTACAAGAACATCTAAACCATTTCGCAAACAAATTACAATAGATTCTTTCTACTTTTTAGAAAAAAATTCTCTCCATTGATTAAGAAATTCAGCAGCTTCCGATAGTGTAATTTTAATAGAGAAACCAGTTATTAAAATGGATGTTTGAAGCAAATAAAGGAGATGAAATGATTTAAGGTTAATTGAATAAGTAGCAAAAAGACTGTCAAAGACAGTTTTTTATTTTTGATGTTAAAAAATACACCTTAAATAAATATGATATGTCCATGAAAGCGAGGTGTATTAATTTGGAAAATTTCGTAGTTGAGAATGTAATTGAACCTGCAATAATCATGAATGAACTAACTGGAGATAAACCAGGTGACACAACAATGAACGCTGCATTTCTAAAACTTATTAAAGAGATGGGGGGTTCCCCTTCAATTTTATTTTCACTAAACAAATAGTGACATAATTTAAAAGTATTGATACTAATTTAAGGAGGTGTTGCAATAACCAAACTAAAGAAATGCATTGAATATGAAGGAGGTGAGTGTTAGAAAACAACCTATAGTGGAGGAAAGTATATGTTAACATAAAAAGCATCAAATGCAGCCCCTAGTGCGTTTTGCATTCTAGTGCTGTTTGTATGCACAGAAAAATGAGCCGTCAGAACGAACTCATTAAATACCAAGTAAGTACATCATGCAGAAAAAATTCAAAATCAATCAATCGGAGGGACATTTGTCTCTCCTTTTTTTT
>NZ_CCAS010000092.1 GCF_000612625.1 Neobacillus jeddahensis | reverse complement strand
CAGTACTTTTTCCTTTACAGGATTCTCTTTTCTAACAATTGCCTCTAGGCTTAAACCTATATTCTGTAAGAAGAAGATCTTGGTAAATTCATTTATTGCTCTTTTTGCATTGCCTTGTCCGGAATAATCATCAAAAATGGCTATATCCATTTTAAATATCCTTTGTTATTTATTTAACTTAATGTCACCAATATGTATATATTCAACTTAAATCTCAAAACACCTCATATTACCACTGCACCTATTAGTCGGATGTCCCATACCTATTTTTTGTATTTCTTTTGCGATGTCTCTTTGACTTATTTCCAAGCCATATACTTTTGGTATTTATCAACATGTTTCAAGTAATGTTCTGTCCATTTAAGATTGTGGTTTTCAATAATTCTCATATATATTTAGCTCCTTTTAGCTTCAATATGACCGCCATCCTCGATCCATGAATATAACCATTTGACCTCTATATCGTAAAAATCAAAATACCGTACTATGTCTTTTATGTTGGAATATCCATACCAGTCATATTTATGAACAAGTTCCACGTTATTTTTCGAAATGCTAGATAATTCTTCGTTATCCGAATCACTTAATAATACTGACGCTAGGAATAATATTGCACTATTTTCCTCATTTATTGGTATTTCAATCAACGTCTTGGATATTACTTGTTCTAATTCAGTTAAGCTAAATTTACTTCTATTATCAATATAGTAATCTACTAATGATTCCACAGTAATATTTCTATAGGTACCATCTATAAGATCAGAACCAGTTATTTGTTCAGGACTTTTTAATAAATTCATAAGTACTTCATCTGACGGTGGAAGAGTATTATGTATGAACCCCCAAGCCTCTTTCCAAGAGTCTAAACCCAAATGCACAGCAATAGCTCTTGCGGTCAAAATTTGAATTTGAGAAATGATCATTTGAGTATCAATACTTGAAATGTTGAAGAAAGGAGGGAGTGGCCAGATTAACTTTTCTTTGTATGACATTCGACCGTGTGCTATGGAATTACGTATTTTAACAATTTTATTAACTAAGGAGTATGTGTGTTCGTCTAACATAGAATGCCTTTTTAAGAAATAATTTATCTTTGTAGCGATTGATGCCTCATCGCTAATTAGTACTTCCTTTAAAATTCTTAATTTAGAATTAATTGTATTTTCTCTAGCTTTACCACTTTGATTAAGTATCTCTGAAGAGAATAATGTTAGAAAAGACTTTATCTCTTCATTGGCTTCCTCTTTAAAATCATTGTAGTAGTAGCTTACGAGTAATTCAAGAATATGAAAATGCGTTAGAATTGCTTCGTCATGATAAGTATCTACTTCACTTTCAGCAACCATATAAAGTGCTTTTCTCCATCTATCTAATAAAGTAATAATTAACGTTTTAAAACGACTATCTTTCAACTTCTCAAGTAATGAATTTAAATCCTTGGACTGATCCAATCCTTCTAAAGAAAAAATGGTACACTCTATATTCTTAGAAGGATTAATTCCTCTTTCTAATATCTGCGTTTCACCCTCTTTTATTTCATATATTGTAAATAGATGTCCTGTAAAGTAACACAAGATACCTTGAACCACTAGCAGATCTGGTCTAGTATAACGTTTTATTTCCAATGGGCTATCAATACTGTCAATTGTTTTAATACTTTCAACAATTAGTTGATTGCCTTTAGTATAAACAGTTGTATCATTAAATTTAAACTCAACAATAAAATCATCAATACTTGGTAAATCATATACATCTCTGTAAAAAATGACTCTTTCTTGTTTTTCATCCAATTCACACACCACTTTCTATCTAATAGTAATTCTATATCTCTTATTAACGATCAGGATATGTCTCTATGCATGATATGTAAGTTTATTAAGCGATATTTGAATTCTTAAGTTTGTTTGCTAGAATTGTTAATTTCTACCTGCATAATCATTAGATTATAACCTAGTTTATTATTACTGATATTTTCGCTTACTGTATTTCTAGACATCATTGCTTCTTTAGCTATATCTCTCTTACTAATCCCCTCCAAGTACATATGAATAATTTTTTGTTTATCTTTCAAATCTTCACTCCTGTCGCTTCCCCCTAGCTTAATCACTAGGGTTATTTTCTATCGGAAGTGGCTCAGTTTTCAACTGTCATTGTGGATCACTTTTAAGTTATCATCTACACCCATACCGGGCGCACTAAATAGACGATACCTTTCAAAAAAGATAGCGTCCATTTTAATTGAATAAAACTTCTTTATAAGTTTCATAAAAACTTTGAAGGTTGTTTTACTCATCCATTACACCTTTGTGCTTACATAAGTGTCAATTAGATAGAGTTCGTATAATGACAACAAAACATCCACGTCTTTCTAATACCACTTAAATGTTATGATCTCCTTGTTCTTACTGCATATGATGGTAATCCATCCTCTATTAAATTCAAAACATATACATGGTCTTAACCTTTAGCTGAATGTATGGATTGAGTAATGATCGAAGACATATCGTTGTAACAGTGTTAGTTATTAAAACTATATAAGGATTGCCAATCAACATCCCCCTAAATAATGGAAGGGAGTAATTCCTAAAACATACCTTTAAACCTATCATTATCTGGTTGCATAACTTCATTACTATCGCCTTCATCAGTGATTTCTTCAACCGCTATCTCTTCTAATTGGTAGTCATCCTCATTTAAATCAAACCTAGTCGTCACTCCAGTACCTCTAACTAAAGTGTCAAATTTATCCCTAAGTTCAAAACGCATTTGCAAACCTCTTCTTCCAACATAAAATAAGTGAGGATTAATCATGAATCCATTCTCACATTTTAATATGAATTGTTTTTCGCTTAATTTCTTTATGGATCTAGAAATATTACCTTTATTCATCTTTAGATGTTCGGCAATTTGTTTTTGTTTTAGATATGCAATATTGTTATCATGATTCATTTCTTCGCATAGAAAGAACAAGGTTTTGTAGTCTGCGCTAGTAAGTTCGTAATCTTGTAAATATTGAAACCAATCCAAAACAAAAGAGCCCCAATAGTTTTTGTATTGTTTTCTACTAAATCCCATTATGACCACCTCATTATTAGTTGTGTATATTGCAACTTTACAACAAAAAGTTGCAAATTGTACAACCTTTAGGTGTATATTATACAACTTTTTATTAATAAATGGAGAATTTAAATCCTGTCAAATCAACGTTTACATAACTTTTTTCGCTTATTGTATCCCTTCCTATATATATAATCCTGATATAAAGTGATAGTATCAGCATTTTTCTAAGTGAAAGGGGATATATTTAATGAAAGAAAAGTTGAAAGAAAACAGTTGGTGGTTAGGGTTAACATTGGGGTTGATTGGTATATTTGCCGCAATTTATCCTAAAGCATTTTCCTTATTAGGGAGCACTACATTTTGGTGTGAAGTAGGACAGATTGCCATTCAATATTGGCTACAACTAAGCATCTTCACAATTATTGTCCTACTAGTTTTCGTTCTGTTTTTCTTGGTAAAGACGAAGGAATAGGATAATGTCCCACCTATTCCTTCGTCTTAGGTTGATAAAGCTTTCGGATTTTTCACAATACGCTGAGTAACATCCCCTTGCTCTGTAGTTGAACTCACAGTTTTAATAGTAGCACCCTTTGATTTTGAAAAATAAATGAATAGACTTTGCCTTTAACTTTAGCGTCTATGAGCAAAGCCTTTTCATTTTCAGGTATGAATTTTTCATAAAAAAACTTAATAGGATAGATGCCTAACTCCACTTTCTACTTGCCTTTGTCTTATTTCTCTTTTGGATATCTCTTACTATTTCATGAAGATTGTCAATAGTATCTTTACTTTGTATTATGGCCGTTATATCATTTGATGTGTATTTTCTACTTTGATTAAATCTAAATCCTTCAGAATTTACCTTATCAGCCACTTTTGCAACATTACCTAATAAAGCATATGTTTTAATAACTAGTTTTTCAAATGTGTCTGTCTCATAATTTTCTACTAAATTAATATATTCTTTGAGCTTCTTAATATAATGTTCTGAATTAGATATTTCTATTTTTGCATTTTCAACAGTTAAAAAAGCTTTCAAAATTTATCCTCCTAAAAACGTATATTTATTACGGTCTTCCCAAACCTTTCACTTACGTCATTTGTCAGCCTGCAAATTTATAAAAATCGCTCTAAGCTTTCGAAATAGACGCTATTAACGGAATAAAAATGATCAACAAATTTATTAGAGGTATCTCATTTTAATTTTTTTAAAATCACTTTCCCTAATAAAATACAATTCATGAGTCGCTCTAGTCATAGCTACATACAGGGTATTTATTTGAACAGGAGTTAAATGATCACATGAAAAGTCTTCATCAAAGATATTTTCATAGGTTTTGGTTAAAATTATACATGACTTTTGGTATGTATCACCTTTTGAATACCCCCAGTTAATTACTGGTTTACACCTATACTTACCGCTATTACTATAAAATAATTTTACAACTTCTGATGAATCCAAAATTTTCATAATCTGTGTTTTTTCAGTTAATAGTTCATAATGACCATCAACTTCACTAACTGAACCTATATTAATCTTTAATTTATTCCTGATAAAATCACAAATTACAGAAGGGACCCTTCTTGACTTATTTAGTAAAGTTTCGTCAATATCTGCTTGACCTTTAAATAACTTAATATAGTCATCTTTAGTAATATATTCTTTTGATTTTTTAAATGGTTTATTAGTTGTGAAATTTGATTTACTTACAGAGTGCTGATAAAAATCACCTACCGCAATAACCTCTATTTTTGAATCCTTTAGTAAAGATGTTAGTATTTTAAAATCTTCGCCCATAAAATCTTGAAGTTCATCAAAATAGATTAGATCACAAAACTTATATAAACGTTCCATTATTAATTTCTTGACCTTCTTAGGTTGTGTAGTAAATAGAGCAGCCATTCTGGATGAGTAGTATTTATTATTAAAAATATAATGTCTATAATCATCTTTTTTATAATATTGATAATTTACCTTTCCATCGATTCTTTGTGGCGGTGGTTCCTTAATAATCTCTACTCCAGAAGTAACTATTCCTTTTTTTTCACCTACTTCTAAAATAGGCTCGATGGGTTTCAACAACCACCTGTATATAAAACTTGAAAAAGTAATGACTTGAGTGCCATTAGGTATCCTTTCATGTCTTTTAATTATCTCATTTTTTAGATTTGAAACATTCTGTCGTGTAAAAGTAATCACTAAATTCTTCTTATTAACATTAAGATGTTTAGCAATACAATAAGTTTTACCCGATCCAGCAGTAGCTAGGATTATTTTTGAATTAGCCATTCAATTCCCTCCTTAATGTAATCCGGCAAAACAATTTTGTCTTTATACAATTTTTCTTCAGTGATTCGTAAAGCTGATTCAGTTTTATTTTTTAACATATAAGCTAAATTCTTATCATATGACTTCCCCTTATATTCAGGTTTAGTCTTTGGTTTTACACTAGATATGTTTTCTAATTTACTTTTATTCTTATTATATAAACACACTTCAAATGTGACTTCTTCTATATTTTCAGAACACTTAATTAATATATTTTTATTGGAGTGAGCATATTTTGAATTTTTTTCCTCAATTAGCTTTACTCTTTCTTGGTCGCCATCATTATCTGTAACAACTAATAAACTATTATTAATAATGTTAGTTAGTTCAACATAATGACTATAAGTAATTCCTCCACCTGAAAGTACCTCGATTTTTTCTTCATCTAATACACAATTTAGTGTATTCTTTACTAATTGTGGCAGCATGATATATTCACTATTACCTTCAACAATAATAACCTTATCAGCTAAAATATAATTTAATAATTGTGTATTATCAGTCTTCATAAAAAAATTAGCCGTTTCATCTGGAATATTTTTAAGTGAATTACATTTTCCATTGTTTATCCATAAGGTATTACATAAATTCAATCTACTCACAATCAAAGGATCATGAGTAGTAATTATCATTTGAACTTCATCGCACTTTTGTTGAATTCCATCTATCATTTTTCGAGTGTTTAAATAGCTTAAATGATTTTCTGGCTCTTCTAATAAAATTAAATCGCTATTAATTTCTAATGCAATTTCGGTTTTTATCAAATTTTCTTTTCCTTTACCTTTATTTTGAATTGATACACCGCCACTCTTCAAATCTAATATATTTTCTAATATTGTTTTATTTTCATCAATTCCTAATGTATATTCTTTAATGTTCAAGTGCTGTTCATTGCTATTTAAAAACCCCGTCAAACTTTTTTTAAATTGGTGGGAAAGAGTTTGTTTATCTTGACTATCCACACTACTATTAAATACTTTTTTGGTATATGAATCGTACAAATTATTTCTCCTAACGGAGTTATCAATTAAAACATTCTTTAGCGGTAATTTTTTATTAATATATTTATGTCCTGCAAAAGTTCTCCATTCAGCAATGTAATAATCTGTTGGAATAAATATATCACCTTGGTGCATACCCATTGTTTCAAAAACTTCCATATAACTTTCATCAAACTTATAACTAAATAAAATGCCACTTTTTAGCTCTGAATCATCAGAAGAATGCAACCCATTAAAAAAAGCATTATCCATTTCATTACTATCACTTAAAAATAATTCAATTTCAATTTTTGGCAGATTCTCAATTCTAGGATCACATCTATATTTGTTGATATTATCTAAATTAAAAAATTGTTCAAATATACCAGTTGAATTAATAAAATATTTTTGATTTAACACAATATCTATAGCTTCTAATATTGTACTTTTACCTGATTCGTTTTCACCTATTAGTACATTTATATGTTCATTAAAATCAATTGTAAAATCGGAAAATTTCTTATAACCTTTGATATTTAATTTTTTTACATACATTTACAATCTCTCCCCTGAATATTGACTTTTATTAGGAATTAAAAGATTTCCTTTTGTGCTTATTTGGATTTCTGTATTCTCATTTGGCAGGGGCAATGGCTGCTCTCTGAATTTCATGTAGACACTTTTTTATTAATAGATTGTTATGTCTTAAAATCGCAAGGCTAGGAGTTAAATCAATATTCTCTTCTTTAACATATCGATTGAGAGCATCCTTTGATGACAATTCCGCATTGCTAAACTAAGTTCTTTCAGAAAATGCCCTAGTTTTTAATAAAGACTGCGTAGCTCTTTGCTTATCAGTCTCTTTTTCATTTTCGCTACTAAATTTTATTAATTCATCTATAACAAAAGGTTCAGGTATAAATTGATTAATATATTGTTTTAATGTATTTTCACTATCAATGATAGGAAAATGAATGACACTTTTGTCAGGTTCTTTATTTATTGCAACAATTGCTGGAGTAATTAATTCAATTATCCACTGGAGATTATCATTTACCAGTTGCTTTCCATAAGAATCTCCTTTCAAATAGTTTTTTGTAGTTCAATTTTACCATTATGTTGAAAAGGTAATCAAAGATAAGTAGAATGACATCAAATCTAAGAAAATATCACCATAAAAGCTCCACCAAACATAATCCCAATCTTCTAGCATACACCATTTTTGGAATAACAAGACATATCATATTGAAGTAAAAGCCACAATTGGAAATGACATCTCTTTTAATATGGGGACTTCAGAAACCCAAAAAGCATTTGACGATTCCAAAAAGAGAAATGTTGAGTATATGATCGCTTTCATTACCAACTTATTTGAGAATCCAGAAATCTATTGGCTGCCCAACCCATATTCAAACAAAGGAAAAGCTGTTTTTAATATAAAAGATGCAGGGGTAAGAATAAGTTTCAATTTATAAGCCTCAATCCATAAAAAAGCAATTTTTTATATTGCATAACAAAGGTAATACTATCTGCTCCGAATTAATGTCGCAGTGGGCAGTAATTACCCTTGTTATTTTTTGTGATTGTACACTTTTCATTAGTTCATCTAAGTTAGATACAATGTTTTTTTATTTCCTGCTTAATTCATTTAATCCGTTTGCTTAGCATACTTCTCAATTTCCTCCATTATCGTTTCATCACCCATATACTCCGAAATCCTCTGCGTAAGTAATTTATTTTCAAACATAGCTTTTCGAATATCCGAATGAGATTTCACATTTTTTAGATCATTTGCATCATCAACAATTAACTTTACTAGTAAAATTCTAACGAAGAGGGGGTCATCTGTCTTATCAATCCACTGCCACGCTTGCTCGGTTAATATCATATTATATTTTTCATAAACAAACGCAGCCAATATCAACTTTAATTTTACTAAAGGGACAGAGAGAAATTCCTTTAAAACCCCTTCACCATCTTGGTTTAAAAATGTTTTAATACTATAAGCAATCGCTTTTAATGTTATTTCTTGCTCGTCAGTTAATTCAATTGTACTGCCGTCAAAGTATAGAAAAGCATCCTCATGAACTAAATACATTTTGTCTTCAGTAGAAGCTTTTACAATTTCAATAGTTGGCTGAATTTGAGTATGAAATGCCATTAATTGTTCTTCAATCTTAGATATTTCTTGTTCCAACAACGATTGAATTTCACTTGCTGTGTCAGGTAAATACTCACCTAATATTTCCGCAACCTCAGTTAGTAGGATGTAAGTCTTTATCTCCCTACCAGCAAACATCATGTCCAACATTACAGTACCGAACTGCCTCTCAACTATTTCGGGATGACCTGAAAATTTTGCAAATAAATCTAGAAAGGAAAATTTTTCTCTTGGCAAGCACACCCATGAACGAGCAACGGCTCTGATTATTTCGGAACCAGAAAATTGCGGTCCGTTTTCTGATTTACATACCATATAAAGTAAATCATTTAAATCAGCTGCTACATTCAAGTAATAAATAAGCAATTTCAATGCACCAAGCTGATTAAGAGACGAGTATGATTTTAATTCATTGCAAAACCATTCCAAAAAGGTGTTTTTAGTGATGCGTATGTAAATCATTTTCAATATTTCTTCTTGGTCCGCAATCAGCCATTCTTTAATAAATTGAATTTGGTCCATCTCATTTTTAAAATGAGCGGATCTGGAAATTAATTTGTCCACATCAACTCTTACTGGAATTTCGATTGGTGTTGAAAGATATTGATCAGCCCATTGTTTTGCCTTTACACATTGATCATAATCAATATTTCCGCTAACCAGTGACTGACGTGGCAAGCGGCTTTCAATTAACATGGCGATAGCTAAGATATACAAGTGATATTCATATCCTTGTGTTTTTGAATTAAAAACGTCGATTTCCCTTTGATCTTCTTCAAACAAAATATCCTTTTGGCTGCTTTCTAATTGTGCGGATTGATAATGACTAATATCACTGTATAATGTAAATGTTTCAGCAAATCTTTTACTATTCAAATCACCACTTATAGTCCAATGCCGTTCTGGAGCTATATTTTCTCCGGCCTTCACATAAACGGGCAATCTATATCCGAAAAATTCTCGTTCGGCAACTTCCGCAAATGGAAAAGCATCTACTAACCTTAAACTTTCCTCATATATTTGTTCCCATTCTAATTTTGATATGTTTCTAGGTAAAATTGATAGATTAATATAGGCCCCCATTATTAAATTTCCTTCTTTCTAGGAAAATCATATTTTCACTTATTTAATATTCAATCCGTATTCTCTTTCATTGGAGAAACTAGAATGCTTAGTCCAAGTTCCTGATTGTCCCACATTTTTATCCAAGGAAACGTGTGATCTGGTAAGAAAAATTCTCTTTCTTCCAAAGGATTTATTGGCTCTTTTTTTACTTTGCACCCATGAAGTAGCGTGGCTGGATGAATCTTTACCTGCCTTCCTGTATCGTTAAAATACATTAATCTCATTAAACAGCACTCCTTTTATCCTTTTTATCCCCAAAGTTGTATAACATTTGCTGCTTTACAATTTCCTCGCTAACAATATTAGCCAGTAAAAAAGGATATTATTCACACGCTATATAAAATTTTTTTCTTTGGCATATATCGGAATAATATTTTTAAAAAGGGAAAATACTGTTAGCGTTAGTGCAATCTGTATGTCTGGAAAAAGAAGATGTGCCAATAAGCATTTCTTCTTTTTCCATTTCAATAATAAAATCTTGATTTGCACTTAAAACGTGAAAAACTACAAGATATAATGAATTCCGAATAACCGGTTCATTCAACTTTATAAATTAACTAAAACAAGCGAAAACCGCAGGTTACATGGCTTCATTCCTTAGAATGACCCATGTTCTGCGGTTTTTTTTGTTTAACAAATCTAATTCCAAATTCAAAGGGAAAGGAAGGACAAAACAGATGCATCAAGAAAACGAGAACATCAGTAGCACCAAAAATACAAAACTTGATCTCCATGTAATATATATGAATTGTGAAAAATACGGAATTTCCAAAGAGATTATTTCATTGTTCGCACTTTTTGAAAGGAGAATTCGGAGTGAACAAAATAATCCAAGAGCTTAATCTTCCGGGAGGGACTACAAGACCTGTAGTGATTATGCGTAAGTCAAATTCATCATCCACTTCCATTCAGAAGGTTGAGATTCAACTGAAACTTGACCTTTTAAAAGAAGTGGGTCCTGCTGCTTTAGCCAATAAGAAAGAATAAAAATGGGACTTCCTGTTCATAATGGTGACAACTATGAACAGGAGGGATATCCTTGACCAAACCTAAAGTAATGAGCATCACCTATTCCGAAGAAATGCCGGAAGAATCAGCCATTATACTATATAGGCTGATTGAAAAATTGATACTAGAATCATTGCCATTAGATCCTCATATAATCGGATTATTCATAGAAGAATCAATGGATGAATTTTATTTAAAAACAAATAACAGGAAAGGGAAAACCAATGACAATAAATATTATTACGAAAAAAATTACAGCAAATTATAAGCGGACCAGTTCTGGCGGGCAGGATCTTGAACTACAAACAAGTTCAAACGGAGAATTTTTGAGAGATATTCCCTCTGATGAGATTGTGCCTTTCACTGACTTTGATGTATCAGCAACAAAGCTTACAATGGACGAAAGACCTGCACTTATGAGAATGATAAAGCTAATTAAACAAGAGCGAATTAATCGGGTTGTAGTATATGAACGGGACCGACTTGCAAGGAATGTTTATGAATATATTTATATCGTGAAAATTTTTCACGAATTTAATGTTGAGCCTGAATTATTCACAGATTTTCTGAAATAGGCTTTTATCGCCCATCTAATAGGCTTTCTCGTAAATCATTTGTGCATTTAATAAATGAAAAAAGAATCCATTTCTGATAAGGTTAAAACAACGACGAAATAACCACAGAAAGGATACTTATAATGG
>NZ_CCAS010000091.1 GCF_000612625.1 Neobacillus jeddahensis | reverse complement strand
AAACCAATTCCTTCAACCGCCTCTTGGGCAATTTTCATCGAATTGATGCCAATGACTTGCCCTGCCATATTAATTAAAGCACCACCGCTATTCCCTGGGTTGATGGCTGCATCGGTCTGTAATACCTCAGACTGCCAGTCGACTACACCGTCTTGATTGATATCGACCGGAATCGTCCGCTTTAAGCCAGAAATAATCCCTTGGGTAACCGATCCGGAAAAGGTCGCCCCGAGTGGATTTCCGACTGCAATGACCGGTTCACCCATTTTCAAACTATCCGAATTTCCAAATTCCGCTACCTTTTTAATCTTGCTAGCATCGATTTCAAGCACCGCTAAGTCGGTCCAAACATCGCTGCCTAACAGTTTTGCTGGGATCTTCGTCCCATCCTCCAAACTCACTTCTAGCTTGGTAGCCCCTTCTACTACGTGATGGTTGCTGACAACGTAGGCCTTGCCGCCTTCTTTCTTATAAATGACCCCTGATCCAGTCCCAGCTTCTTGCTCCGTTTGTTCCGTATTATCGGACCAAAAGCTTGAGGACTGAATATTGTTGATGCCGACAACTGCTGCACCTGTTTTATCGACTGCTTTGGTTGTATCTGAATTCACATCATAAGAGATTTGCCGTTGAATGGCACTTTGCTGTGTTTGGTTGGTCGATTCAGTAGAATTATTTTGATTTGTCGTAATTTGATACGGCAGGAGCCCTTGATCAGATAAGGTAGGGATCGCAAGAACAACTATGACAGCACCAATAATGGCACCAGCTAAGCTCGCGAAAAAGACCCCACCCTTTTTCCCCTTTTGCTCTTTATAGCGCGCCTGTGAATGATCATCATAATAACCCATATACTCCCATTCCTCTCTTTCGAAAAGATGCTATCTGTTATTTTGGCTTATAATAACAATTATACTCATTCTTCCTTAAATTACTAAATTTTTTCCTCCCCTTACAAAAAACTTACGAAATTGTTCATAAATTTTTCATAAAGGCCATTAAGCTTGCCTGTTGATTTTCGCTTCTGCGGGGTCTCCCTTGACCTGCTTTTCCCGTAGGAGACTCGTGCCTGAGCCCTCAAAAAAAGACGGGAGTGGTACTAAATCTCCACTCCCGTCTTGCTTGTCCTATATTGCTGTTAAAATCGTCGGTGTTTTTGGGTCTGTATCATACAGATCGAACTTTTCTCCAACAATCAGCCCCTGGCCTTCTAGGGTTTGCGCTACTGCCATCTTGGCTAAGTCCTTCATGTTATTATCAAGACTTAAATGAGCAAGATACACCCGCTTCGTATTGTCACCAATCACGTCACTCATTGCCAGTGCTGCATCCTCGTTGGAAACATGGCCAAGATCACTTAAAATTCGTCGTTTGATGTTCCAAGGGTACCGACCCATACGAAGCATTTGCACATCATGATTGGATTCAAAGATATACACATCCGCATTCGAGATCGTCCCCTTCATCCGGTCACTCACATAGCCTGTATCTGTAATCAGGACAAGCTTCTTGCCGGATGCATGGAACACGTAAAACATGGGCTCAGCCGCATCATGTGAGACGCCAAAGGATTCAATATCGACTGAACCAAAACTCTTCACTGTCTCCATATTAAAAACAAACTTCTGCTCAGTAGGGATCGCTCCGACTGAAGATTCCATCGCGCGCCACGTTTTTTCATTTGCAAAAACAGGCAAATGATATTTTCTGGCTAGAACGCCAATTCCTTTAATGTGATCACTGTGTTCATGCGTAACAAAAATGCCAGACAGCTTACTGATATCACGATCTATTTGTCCAAAAAGTGACTCCATCTGCTTTCCGCTAAAGCCCGCATCCACTAAGAAGGAATGCTCATCAGACTCTACATATAGGGCATTCCCTGTACTCCCACTTGCTAGGATGCTATATCGTAATGACATGTCCATTTCACTCCACTTTACTAGTTTCATCTGCATTAAACTGAATAATTTGCCCTTCAAAGGCATTTACATACAGGCTTTCCTTATCATCGACTATAAAACGCCAGGTCGGGGCGAGCACTTGGGATGCAGCTAAACCAACCAGGGTTGAATAGCCAATCTCCACTTTTGTGATCTTACTTTTCGGCTTCAACACGCCCTTTTGATGCAAGGTTTCAATAGCCTTTAACGGCTCGAGGATTTCTTCCTTTTCCGTTAATTTTTCAATGCCCTCTAAATAGGTTTGTTGATAAGAAATGATTTGATTGTCTGCATTAACCGTAAAGATGATCATTCCGTTTATATTTTGGTACAACGGGAAGTTCTCATAATGTTGAAAATAAGTGATCGTATTTTTTTTATCATTTTTCTCCCCGAATTGATAATGCTCACCGTAAAGAATATTTTCCTTAATAAAGGAAGCTAATTCTGATGGTTCAAATTTGGAATTTAGCTGCAGGGGCTTATCGAGTGTGACCTCCAAAGTTGGATCAGTCTCTTGCAATAAAGCGGTTTGACCCTTCAGTTTTGCAGTTTCTGCCTTCGTAAAAAACTTAGGTTTGGCAGTTAGGTACTGATTTTTTATCGGTGCCTTTGGGAGTTCCTTATACTCGATTTCATCCGCTTTCAGTTTTTCTTCAAAAGAGGCCGCTGTGTTGATCTCGTATTTATTGGCGTCACGGATTTTCATAAATTGAAATAAAAGATACACATCTAATATCAAAAACGTCACAATAAAAATGGTTTTAATTTTACTCCAATCCATTCATCGAACCCCCTAGATCATCCATCGTAATTTGGCCCCATGTTTTATTGTAACGGTAGAACCAAGTCGGTTCGAGAAGAATCAATTGATTTCCCTCCAAATCCCGTCCCATGCGATAGCCTAAGGTCAGTTCTTCAAGTAGCTCAGGATTAAATTTCTCTTTCGTTTGTAAATACTCTAATACTTCATGTCCAGATGGACGTGTAACCTTATGCATCTCTGTGGTGATTGGCAGTTTTAAAGCAATATTCGGCCGGACGTACATATTAATATCATCCTGACCCCAAACCTCACTAATTTCCGATAATCCGCTGTCATTATAAACTGGATAGCCCTCCATGCTATATAAGCGAAAGGTAACGGAGCGGTTATATTCACTTTTCGATACAAATCGATATGAATCGGTCCAACCCCCATGCTCATTAACAAAATCAATACTTCTTTTCACTAACTCATAGGAACTGTCAAGATAGTTATCCTCGACTGTTGGATTCACATAGCGAAGGATATTCGTCTCGTAGTTGACCGTCATTTTACTAGAATCGCTTGTATACTCTTCCCCCTGTGGTAAAGAGCTTTTCTGAACAAAACTTGGGTCATTGAAGAGAGCTGCTTTGAATTCATCGGAATTTAGGGTAACAGGCAAATATTTATATGTCATCATCTCTGTTTCATTTTCCGGAAGAAAAAGTGTCCGTTTATCCGATACCTTATAAGCAAAGTAGGCAGGATACTTATTTGCATTTTTATAAAAATCATGATTGAACTCCGTCAAGTTCGTGGTCGTTATATGACTCATATAAACCTGCTGATTTTCAGAGGAAACGAAGTAGACAACGCCCTTTTCCTTTTCCGCATCCTCCACATTAATAATGATCCGATTGAAGTTGAAGGAGGGGATCTTTTTTCCTTCAATGGTTAATACACTACGATATAATTCAATTGGAACCTCACCAGGGAAAATAATTTCTACATTTCCACTTTGATGGAGTAATTCCTCGACATTTTCCACTTTATCCGTATAATTTTTCATATCGAAGATGGTCCAGCGACCCATTTCCTTAACCAACTTTTCGAGTTCGCTTGTATTATTCGTTCCATAATGCTGCCCTTTTATATGAAACAAGGCTTGATCTGGTCGAACAATTTTCTGAACCTCTTGTTTTTCATTAACGGTAACCTCGGCCACATAATTTCCTTTTTCCATCGGGGCGTAATGGGGCTGATATGTCCAAAGATTCCAGGTTAACAGGATACTAACCATGACTAATATCGTTAAAATTGCTGATTTAATATTTTCGTATCTCATGACCATTCATCCTCTTCAGAACGCTCGTATGGTAGTGTAAAAGAAATTTTCGTCCCTTTCCCTTCCTCACTTGTTACCCAAATCGCTCCGCCATGAGCATTGACCATTTCTTTTGCAATCGCCAGTCCCAGTCCCGTCCCACCCAATTTTCGGGTTCTCGCTTTATCGACACGGTAGAATCGATCAAATATCTTCCCAATATTCTCTTTCGGAATCCCCACGCCTTGATCGGATACACTAACAATAATCTTGTCATCCTTTTCTTTAATAGAGAAGGTTACTTGTCCGCCTTCAGGGGAATACTTCAAGGCATTAGAAATAATATTGTATAAAACCTGTGTCATTTTATCTTCATCAATTTCCACAAAGATGGCGTGTTTAGGGAGTTTTCGTTTGAATGATAGATTCTGTTCCTTTGTCATCTCAAACCGATCAATGATTCGATCATAAAAATCAACGAAATTTACCCACTCGATGGTCAATTTGTAGTCGGTACTATCCATTTTGGATAGTTGAAGCAAGTCATTCACAAGGCGAATCATTCTTTCCGTCTCTGTCCGAGTAACCTCTAAGAAGTTAGGCGCGATTTCTGCATCCTGCCATGCCCCATCAGCAAGAGCCTCTAAATAACTGCGCATGGTCGTAAGTGGGGTCCGTAATTCATGAGAGACGTTGGCAACAAATTCCCTTCGTTCCACATCTATTTTTTCTTGCTCGGTAATATCATGTAGGACAGCGATTAAACCATTAACAAAGCCTGTTTCTTTTTGGATGACCGAAAAGTTCGCCCTTAGGATATAGCGCTCCTTTTTCGTACTATAATCTAATATTAATGAATCTTTTTCTTCTAGTAGGTCTTCAAAAGTATTGGTATCATCTAAATCCAATAAGGAAACAATTGGCTGGGAAAGGACTGTTTCACGTGAAACATTCAGCATCGCAGCTGCGGGCTCATTAATTAAAATTACCCGACCTTTCCGGTCTGTCGCAATCACGCCATCTGTCATATATGACAGAACGGAGGATAGTTTTCTTCTTTCCCCTTCCGTCATGGCCTGCGCTTCTTGGAGCTTTTTCGTTAAATTGTTAAAGGTGACAGCCAATGTACCAATTTCATCATAGCCATACACCTTAACCTTTCGAGAAAAATTCCCTTTCGCCATCGCTAAGGCCTGTTTTTTCATGTCGGCAATCGGCCTAGCAATTGTCTGAGCTAACAGAATCCCCAACACCGCTGTGATCGATAATGCAATCGCCGTTCCGGTTGCAAAAATCCCATTAATGGTTTTCATTTGGGCAAACACATTTTCAATTTTGGCCACTAAGAAAATAGCACCAATTACCTTTTTACCCGATTTAATGGGCGTAGAAAGAACCCAAATTCGATGTCCAGTTGACTGATCGATTCTTATCACACTTTGATCCTCTTCTAAAACCATTGCTTGCTTCACCTGGAGCTCGGTTGACCTTTGTCCAACCACACCCTGATTACTAGGATTGGAGGTACCCAGTATTTTTAGCGATCGATTATCGATGACACTAACTTCTGAAATATCTCCGGCATCAAAATCCTTCAGAATCTTCTTTAAATCTTCCTCAAGTGTGGGATCCTCAGGCGTTCTTTCCTTTTGCATTTCCTCAACAATATTGTAGGCAAGTAAATCTACCCGTTGTTTAATCGAGGTCTGAAAGTTAGACCGCAATGTTTCTTCTAATTGCTTAACAAAGTAGACACCGATTATTTGCATGGCCACCAATATTAACAGGACATAAATGATGACAAATTTCACATGGATTGACCGAAAGAAACCAACCTTTTTCATTTAGTCAATTACTCCTGTTCAGGATTCCGCAAATAATAGCCAACCCCACGGCGTGTAACAATCCACGTTGGATGACTAGGGCTATCCTCAATTTTTTCACGCAAGCGTCGGACCGTTACGTCAACTGTCCGTACATCTCCGAAATAATCGTAACCCCAAACCGTCTGTAGTAGGTGTTCTCTTGTCATGACTTGCCCAATATGCTGCGCCAAATAATAGAGTAGCTCAAACTCACGGTGAGTTAGTTCAATCGTTTCACCACGTTTTGAAACAACATAGGCATCCGGATGGATCACAAGTGAACCCACTTCAATTTCATTTGTTTCATTTTCATCATCTGACTGAGCTTGGATCTGATTATGGCGACGTAGGTTGGCCTTCACACGGGCAATTAATTCCCTTGTACTAAACGGTTTCGTCACATAATCATCAGCCCCAAGTTCAAGACCGAGAACTTTATCAATTTCCGAATCTTTTGCAGTTAGCATAATGATTGGCATATCGTATTTCTTACGGACTTCGCGGCATACTTCCATTCCATCACGTAACGGCAACATAATATCTAGGAGGATTAAGTCTGGTTGAACTTCATCTACCATTTGGAGTGCTTCGTTTCCATCGTAGGCACAATAGACAGCATATCCTTCTTTTTTTAAGTTAAATTGTAAAATATCTGCAATCGGTTTTTCATCGTCAACAACGAGAATTTTCTTTTCCATATCATTGCTCCTTTTCGTCCATTCATTTTATCTATTTTAATAAAACCCATTTGAAGTCACATCTTTACCACTTTACTTTACCATTATATTATCCGTAATTCACCTATAAGTAGCATTTGGCAGTGAAAAGTACTTAGGACCTATCACGATTTTCTGCACTTTAAAAATGAAAGGTCCCTAGTACGAAAGACTAGAGACCTTAAAACATTATTTTAAATATGAAAGTGGGTTGACCAAGCCGCCATTTTTATAAACTTCAAAATGGAGGTGAACCCCTGTTGCATCACCGGTAGCCCCCATGATTCCAATTGCTGAACCTTTTGAAACTGTTTGGCCTACACTTACATTAAGCGATGACATATGAGCGTATAATGTACGGAAACCATTTTGGTGGTCAATGATAATTCTATTACCATATCCGCCACCCCAGCCAGCAGAGACTACCACACCATTATCAGCTGCTTTTATGGTTTTATTACTCGGTCTAGCAATGTCAATTCCCTTATGCATTTTGTTCCAACGAATTCCTTGCTTACTTGAAACATAACCACCTACCGTTGGCCAAGCAAAATTTCCTTCACCGCGTGACGGAATAACCTTTGTGCCTTTGACAACAATGTGCTTCACCGGTTGCTGGAGGATTTGCTCACTTGTCTGTTCCTTCTTAACCGTGACACCATTTTGTTCTGAGGTGGCATACGTTACGAAACGAGATCCATTTTGACCTTGTTGTTTTTCTGTCATCTCACCCTTTGGAAGCGAGGAATCTTCTACTACTTCTTCGGCATAAGGAATTTCTTCCTGCTGATTCACTTCTTTATCAACAATTACTTCAATATACGGCTTAAGGGCCGTCACATTGATTTCTTCACCAATTTTCAACATAGAATCTTCAGTTAAGCCTGGATTAAGGGCGAGGAGATCGGCCGTTTTCAATCCATGATTATTGGCAATCGTTCCGAGTACGTCACCCTCTTGAACAGCATATTTCTTTTCTTCTATTGTGCCCTTTTGTAAAAATGATACAGCGTCATCTGCAGACATAATTTTTTCTGGTGCAATATTTTTTGGTTCAATTGAAACGTTTTTCGATAGGCGAACGTCTAATATACGAGACTGATTTTGAGCAAGGGCTGGTAAAGGTTCATTTCCCTTCGTTTTTCTTGCCTCAAGCTCATTCAATTGTTCCTCTGACACATATTGCAGTTTCAACTTCTTGATTACATCTTCTGCTGTAGCGTCTTGATCAAGATACACAACAGGTGTACCATCAATCATAATGGCAGCGGCCTCTGCCTGAATTTCGAATGTATTTTTAATCGTTTGAATGGTTTCCGAGTTGTTAGCTGTTGACTGGAATACCTGCTCTGGTATGAACTGAACCTGCTGACCAATTTTAAAATCGATACCATTGAGGGATTTTTTGGCTGTGCTGGCCTTTTCATCAATTAGATTATTAACTATAGTTTTATCGGTGACATTTCCTATATATGTACCATTTAGATAGACATGATAAACGGTGGTTAAATTTGATGATGTAGCAAGCGCAACTGGGCCATTACTAAAGGCAATAACGGATGCAGCCAAAGTAGTGAATACAGTTGTCTTTAACAGCAAGAACTTTTTTGTCTTTGTTTTTTTATTCGAGAATAACATTTTTTCCTCCTAAACCACGGTAAAACCCTTATAACTTGAACTTATCCACGTAAAGAATTTTCCAGAATTTTAGACCTCTTTTACTTTAACATAGTTTTATTTGAAAAGTTTCATAGTCTTTATAATGTAACAAAAATGTATAAAAGCTGACATTTTTCTACATTTACTTGAAATATGCTAGGAAATCTATCGTGTTTTATTTTTTAAAAAGTGAGGAAAATTCCTTATGATATCAAGGTTTCTTATAGTTATAGAGTAGTAGATTTGATTAATAGGGCATAGGACAAACTATCGGGGATATCCACAAAAAAGTAAGCGTTTTATTACAATTAGGTTACAACGTATTCATGTATAACGAAAAAAAAGGAAACTTACAAAATGTAAGCTTCCTTTTTGGGATGGCTCAGGACGGAATCGAACCGCCGACACAAGGATTTTCAGTCCTTTGCTCTACCGACTGAGCTACTGAGCCATTCAACATGGCGGTCTGGACGGGACTCGAACCCGCGACCTCCTGCGTGACAGGCAGGCATTCTAACCAACTGAACTACCAGACCAAACTATAAATTGATCGCCAGCAAGGAAACCGTCCTTGCCAGTTACTTACTGACAATCAAAAGCCATGACCCCTACGGGATTCGAACCCGTGTTACCTCCGTGAAAGGGAGGTGTCTTAACCACTTGACCAAGGGGCCATATAAATGTAAATGGTGAGCCATGAAGGACTCGAACCTTCGACCCTCTGATTAAAAGTCAGATGCTCTACCAACTGAGCTAATGGCTCGTACAAGTTTGTTTCTCGGTGTCGTATTGTGACGACGCTTTTTATAATAGCATGGATATTATCAAGAACGCAATACTTTTTTTAAAAAAATTTAAAAAGAGTAAAGCCCTCACATCAGGAGGGCTTCCTTATCATGATTATACTTGTCTCCAAGGGCTGCGAACTACATTTGTTTGATTACGATCAGGACCAACTGAGAAGGTAGTTAATGGCACTCCTGTCAGCTGGGTTACTCGCTCAACATAATGACGGGCATTAATAGGCAGTTCATCCAATGTTTTTACTCCAGTAATGTCCTCAGTCCAACCAGGTAGTTCCTCATAAATCGGTTCACATTGAGATAGAATTCTTAAGTTTGCTGGATACTCAGTTATTACTTCATCCTTGTAGCGATAAGCTGTACAAATCTTTAATGTTTCAATGCCTGTTAAGACATCGATCGAGTTAAGTGACAAGTCTGTTAGCCCACTAACACGACGGGCATGTCGGACAACGACACTGTCGAACCATCCAACACGACGTGGACGACCTGTTGTGGTTCCGTACTCACGGCCAACTTCTCGAATTTGATTTCCAATTTCATCATTCAACTCCGTTGGGAAGGGACCGTCTCCCACACGTGAAGTATAGGCCTTACAAACACCTACAACATGAGTAATCTTCGATGGCCCTACACCAGAACCAATTGTTACGCCGCCGGCAACAGGGTTAGAGGAGGTGACAAATGGGTATGTGCCTTGATCAATATCTAACATAACCCCTTGTGCACCTTCGAATAAAACACGTTTACCATCATCTAAGGCATCATTCAAGACAACGGAAGTGTCGCAAACATAGTGCGCAATTTGTTGTCCATATTCGAAGTACTCATCGAGAATATGGTCCTTCGTAAATCCAGTTGTTTCATATATACGTTCAAATAAACGATTCTTTTCTGCCAAGTTTTGCTCTAATTTTTCCTCGAAAATTTCTCGGTCAAGTAGGTCCGCAATCCGAATCCCTACACGAGCTGCTTTATCCATATAGGCAGGACCAATTCCTTTTTTCGTTGTCCCGATCTTATTGTCGCCTTTTCTTAATTCTTCCACTTCATCTAACTTTAAGTGGTAAGGAAGAATAACATGGGCACGATTACTGATCCGTAAATTCTCGGTTGTAACGCCCTTTTCGTGCAAATAAGCTAGTTCCTGTACAAGCGCTTTAGGATCGACAACCATCCCATTGCCAATCACACTAATTTTTTCTTTATTAAAAATCCCTGAAGGAATTAAATGTAATTTGTAGGTTTCTCCGTTAAATTTGATGGTATGGCCAGCATTGTTACCACCTTGATATCGTGCGATTACTTCTGCATTTTCAGAAAGGAAATCTGTAATTTTCCCCTTTCCTTCGTCCCCCCATTGCGTTCCAACAACGACTACTGATGACATATAAGGCACCTCCAAATTAAATGCGCTTTTCTAATTTCCATACACAAGTTTATCAATTTTTATAGGTAAAAGCAAACAAAACCCGAACGATTTATATAAAAATATATTAATATGTTCGTAAAATATAATTATTGCAATCATTGAATATAGCAACTTGAAAATTTTGAAATTTTTTCATAAGATATAAATATAGTTTCTTACGATAATAAATTGGAGGTGGCATATGGTTATTAAGCATCGGCAAAAATCATTGGTGATAAAGTTGATGAGCTTTCTTCATGCTCGAATGATTTTACCAGAAAAAGAAGTTAATAATTATTTGAATCTAGTAAAGGGATTTGAAGGAGAACAAAAAAGTGACACTTGGTTAGAGGAACTGTCCAAGGATTACCTTATCGTTCATGATTTATTGCTTGAATATAACCATTCTAAATTTCAAATTGATACGTTACTAATTGCGTACGAAAAAATTTATCTATTGGATGTGAAAAATTATGAAGGTGACTACTGTGCTGAAGGGGATAAATGGAATAAGTTGACTCCTAAAAAAGAAATAAAAAATCCGTTACATCAATTAGATCGTTGTGAAACCTTACTTCGAGCATTGCTTACAAACCTTGGTTATCGTTATCCAATTGAATCATATCTAATATTCATTAACCCCGAGTTCCACTTATATCAAACCACAATTAATCCATCTATTATTTTTCCAACACAACTTAACCGCTTTTTGAAAAAGTTAAATGAACGGCCATCAAAATCGAATAAACGGCAATTCAATCTAGCTGAACAATTAATATCTCTCCATACCATCGAGTCACCATACCCGTACTTACCTGCATACGATTATGATCAACTTGAAAAGGGACCTCTATGTTCAAAGTGCTTTTCCATTTTTACTGAGATGAAGGGCTTGAAGTTGGTGTGCGGTCATTGTGGCTGTCAAGAGGAGGTGGAATCTGCTGTGGTAAGAAGTGTCGATGAATTCATGCTACTATTTCCTGATCGGAAAATTACTACGAAAGGGATTCATGAGTGGTGTCACATTGTTAAGTCTGAAAAGACGATTAGAAGAGTTCTTAAAAAGAACTATAAACGAATTGGCTCCAGTATCTCATCAAATTATGTTTCTAGAAAAGATTAGATCTGAAATACTACTAATATTTTTGATACCCGTTGAATTCTTTTCTTCGCGGGTATTTTTGTTTTGACTAGTTACCGCCTTTTCTTTTTTCCTGTCTTCTCGGGCATTAGTCA
>NZ_CCAS010000090.1 GCF_000612625.1 Neobacillus jeddahensis | reverse complement strand
CATCAATCATACGAATCGTATTCCCGCCGTTAGCATAGCGCTGCATACCTAGACCCATGTAAGTAGAGGTTGGTTTATCCGCATAAATTTGGGCCAACTGTGTGATTGCTTCAGCCGGAACTTCCGTCATTTCACTAATCGTTTCCAGCGAGATACTGTCCAGCAGCTTCACTAAATCGGCAAAGCCTACTGAATGATAATCGATGAATTCTTGATCAACCAAAGCTAATCTAATCAGTTCCTTGATGATTCCTGCTGCTAAAAAGCCATCCATTCCCGGTTTGATGGTGATATGGTCATCGGCAATCTTAGCCGTCGCATTAAAGATAGGATCAATCACATGCAAGGAGGCACCCCGTTTTTTGGCCTCTAACAGCTTTTCGTAAAAATGCATATTTGTCCGGGCAACATTTCTTCCCCAGATAATAATATGTTTACTATTGAAAATGTCGTTCGGCGCATGGCTACAGGCATTGCCAAAATCCCATTTTTGCGCTTCTATTCCAGAGCCCCAACACAGTGAACCATACAGCTCGGTTACGCCACCATAACAATTAAAAAAGCGCTGATCAAGATTTTTTAATATGCCGCCATTGGCATAATCGTGACTATGGAGGACGGCTGCTGGACCGTACACTTCTTTTATTTCTACTAACTTTTCGGCTATTTCATCCAAGGCTTGTTGCCAAGAAATCTGCCTAAATTCACCGTTTACCTTTTTTAACGGGTGTTGGAGGCGCTCTGAAGAATTCGTTTTCGTTTCAAGCATCCGACCTCGGCCGCAAATTTTCCCTTTGGTAATGGGGTGGGTCGGATCCCCCTCAACCTTTGTCACCCGATTATTTTCTACTGTTACATTGAAACCACAGCTATCCCAACAATTCAAAGGGCAAGCCGCTTGGAATATTTTTGACAATCTCTCCACCCCCGACATGCTCAACTCTATATTAGACTACATCATACACCAATCTAAAAAAAGAAGCATGAACATTACTCTTCATGCTTTACTAAAATCTTCTTCATTTTCCGGGAAAACTCTTTTCTTGGGATTAGGACACTATGCCCGCAGCCCTCACATTTAATCCTGATATCCATCCCTAACCGAATAATTTTCCAGCGATTAGTTCCACATGGATGCTGTTTCTTCATTTCGACCACGTCGTTTAAGGAAAACTCTTTTTCTTCCATTTAGTCATCCCTCCCGTTAAATTCCTGGTTCTTTCTGATTTCCTGAATCCTTTGAATACATAACCATCCGTGGATAAGGAATCTCGATCCCATGCTCATCTAAATATAGTTTAACATCTTTACGAATTTTTCTTGCAACAGATACATGCTTCATCGGCAAGGTCTCAGCGACAATCCGCAATGTCACTTCTGATGGACCTAAGGTTTGCACCCCAAGCAGTTCAGGTGTCTTGATTAAATCCTCATATTGTTCAGGCATTTTTTCAAGCAATTCGCCAATCACCTTCTCTGCTTTTTCAATATCTTCCTCATACGCAATCCCAACATCTACAATGGCAATACTATTATTAATTGAAAAATTTGTTACCTGCACAATACTCCCATTTGGTAAAATATGCACTTCGCCTGTCCAACTTTTTATTTTGGTAGTTCTTAATCCAATCGTTTCGACAGTACCTTCAAATTGATCAATCCGCACATGGTCACCGACCGAAAATTGATCTTCAAAAATAATAAAAAAACCGGAAATAATATCCTTTACTAAACTTTGTGCACCAAAACCTACTGCTAAACCAACAATCCCTGCCCCAGCAAGAAGTGCTTGCACATTAATTCCTAAGACAGAAAGGACCATCATAATAGCAATAAAGTAAATCACATAGGTGAGAACACTATCCAATAGCTTTGAAAGAGTGTCCTCCCGGCGTTCTGATGTACTCAGAGGTGAGAGCGTTCTAATTTTAAAAATATTATGGATAGCTACCTTGCCAATCCGGACGATGATATTTGCGACAACTAAAATGGCAATAATTTTAAGTAAACCCTCACCAAGATTGAGCCATGTATCTTCGTTTTGAATTTTATTTATTTCATCTTGTAATTCCTTTGTATTAAGACTCATGTATGCACCTTCCTTAACCCATAAATACCAACTCTATTTTAGCAATTTTTCGACGTAGTTAATAGCATAATGAAATTTACTTTTTTTGCCTCCTCTATGTATAGATTTTCGGAATTTTCCGTATAATAATAAAACTTACTATACTTAGGGGGAGACCGGATGAGTCTAAAGACAAATTTTTTTGATAGGAGGGGCAAGGTACGGATAGTACACGATGATTTTCAAGCGGTAGAAAATCTGGCAGAGGAGCTACTTCTGAACATTCCTAATGTGACAAGCCGACCGATTGTGTTTGTTTGTATTGGGACGGATCGCTCGACTGGTGATTCGTTAGGACCGCTAGTTGGGAGCTTGCTAGAGGAGAAGAACCTCTCATCCTTTTACGTGTACGGAACATTAGACCAGCCCATTCATGCTGTAAATCTTGCCGATAAGTTAAAAGAGATTCATGCCATTCATGTTAATCCCTATATAATTGGTATTGATGCCTGCTTAGGGCGCATCAAAAATGTCGGTGTGATTCATCTGGGAAACGGACCTGTTAAACCTGGTGCAGGCGTTAACAAGGAGCTTCCAGAAGTTGGGGATATACATATTACTGGAATTGTCAATGTCAGTGGCTTTATGGAGTATTTTGTTTTACAAAATACTCGCTTAAACCTTGTCATGAAAATGGCAAAAACAATCGCAGCAGGTATCTATAAGGCAAGCCAGCTGTATCAAAAGGAAAACTGGGCAGAGGTAGACTGGATAGAGGATGAAAAGACCAATTAAAAGAGCAATCAAAATTGATTTGATTGCTCTTTTACCATTTATTAGGAAAAATGATGATATTGATAAAGAATCGTGACAACGATCCCTGTTACGACAATCCCCGGAAGAAGATTGGCCACTTTAATTTTGACGATGCCTGTCAGGTTTAAACCGATCGCAAAAATCATGATTCCACCTGTGGCCGTCATTTCGACAATAAACTGATCCATTAATGCTTGAGGCACAAACCGATCAATCTGAGTAGCAAACAAGGCAATTAACCCTTCATACAGAACAACTGGGATGGCTGAAAAAATAACGCCAATTCCTAAGGTTGTTGTTAAGATTAAAGCTGTGAAGCCATCAATTAGGGATTTCGTATATAACACATCATGATCGCCGCGGATCCCGCTATCAAGTGCGCCTAGAATGGCCATGGCCCCAATCACAAAGATTAACGTTGCCGTAACAAATCCTTCTGAAATACTACCTTTGCCGTTCGAGCCAATCTTACCCTCTAGCCACTGACCTAATTGATTTAACTTATCTTCTAATTTCAATAACTCTCCTATCACTGCACCACCAACTAGACTGATGATAACAATCAGGAAATTTTCACTTTTGAAACCCATCTGCAGACCCAACACCATCACAGATAAGCCGATCGCAAACATGACCGTCGCTTTCATCCCCTCGGGAATCCGGTTTAACAGCTTGCCAAGTAGTGTTCCGATAATGATTAATATCCCGTTTACGAGTGTTCCGATTAAAAACATGATGATTTCACCTATACTTCGCCTTTCTTTTAAAAAAAATAAACCATCTAGAATGGTTTATCCTGCATGAACCCAGCAGGGCAAATCCAATCAGCAGGGGATAGGACCCACTACTGACTGGAAACTGGAACTTATAATGAATCGTTCTGATCCAGCATTTCGAGAATCCGTTCCAGATCCTCTTGAGAGAAAAATTCAATTTCAATTTTCCCTTTGTTCTTATTTTGCTTAATGTTAACAGTTGTACCAAAACGTTCACGAAGAGTATGCTCTCGTTCCTGTAAAAACACATCTTTTTTCTTTTCTGGCTTTTTTGTTTCACGTGAAACATTTTCATTTAATTGCTGAATGATCTTTTCAAGCTGGCGGACATTGATGCCCTCATTGACTACCTTTTCCACTAAGGTAGGTAGTTTTGCTTTTTGCCTTAATCCTAATAAGGCGCGACCATGCCCCATCGAAATTTTCCCTGTAGAAATGAGTTCTTGAATGATCGGAGGAAGAGAAAGAAGTCTGATATGGTTAGCCACATGCGGACGGCTTTTCCCTAAACGCCTAGCCACCTCTTCCTGGGTCAGCTTTAATTTTTCAATTAAAGTTTGGTAGGCTAGTCCTTCTTCAATCGGATTTAGATCCTCGCGCTGTAGGTTTTCAAGAACAGCTAACTCCATCATTTGCTGTTCAGAAAGCTCACGGACAACGGCAGGCACCGTTTCCAGCTTTGCCTCCCTGGCTGCACGGAAACGTCGTTCGCCAACAACGATTTCATAGCCTTTTATACTCTTCCGAACAACAAGCGGTTGGAGGATTCCATGCTCTAAGATGGATTCTTTTAATTCCGTGATGGTCTCGGATTGGAAGGTTTTCCGTGGCTGATAAGGGTTGGGGCGCAGCTCCTTCAGCTTAATCTCCTGAACGGTTTCTTCTTTACCCACCTCACTAAAAAATGCATTTAGGCCTTTTCCTAAACCTTTAGCCATTCGAAACCACTTCCTTTGCTAAATCTAAATAAACTTCAGCACCTCGAGATTTTGAATCATATGTGATGATCGGCTCCCCATGGCTTGGCGCTTCACTTAGACGCACATTTCTTGGAATAATGGTTTTATAGACTTTATCTTGAAAGTATTTTTTCACTTCTTCAATGACTTGAATCCCAAGGTTTGTCCTCGCATCAAGCATGGTTAATAAAACGCCTTCAATTTTTAAATCTTGATTTAAATGCTTTTGAACAAGTCGGACCGTATTTAATAATTGGCTTAACCCTTCCAATGCATAATACTCACATTGGACAGGTATTAACACGGCATCAGATGCTGTTAAAGCATTCAGTGTTAATAGCCCTAGAGATGGCGGACAATCAATAATAATATAATCAAACTGATCTTTTACTTCTCCAAGCGCTCGTTTTAAGCGAACTTCTCTTGAAATAGTAGGAACCAATTCAATTTCAGCTCCTGCTAGCTGGATAGTAGCAGGTAATGCATATAAATTTTCAACGGATGTTGATTTAATGACATCTTTGGCTTCCACATCGTCTACTAACACATCATAGATACACTGTTCAACTTCTGCCTTTTCAATTCCAACCCCGCTCGTTGCATTTCCCTGCGGGTCGATATCAACTAATAAGACTCGATTCCCTATATGTGCTAAGCAGGCGCCTAGGTTGACAGAGGTTGTCGTTTTACCGACTCCACCTTTTTGATTCGCGATTGAAAGGATTTTCCCCACGTTGTCACCTACCCTTATTTCTCAAAAAATTTTGAACTTCTAATCTAGTAAATATGATTAATTATCCCTTATAGGGACAGGAAAGTAAAATTCCATTCCTCTATTTTATCATGATTTTGATCCTTGTTGGTTTTTTTCTAAAAAAATTCCAATAGGCGTAAAAGCTTATTTTTACCAATTAATTGTCGAATTGATAGAAATGGGAGCCGTTTAATAAGTGTTTGTGGGTTTCCGCCGCAATCATAAACGTTAGAATTGCCAAATAAAAAAACCAAACAAAGGAATTGTTTGATTCTCAGATTGCCGAAGAACATTCGACAGACTTACCTCCTTTAAGAAAGAATAGATTACTAGCTTTACTGTCCAGCAAAATATTCGTATAAATATCAAGGTACTGAAAAAGTATCATAAATTTTGGCTGCATTAAATTTGGAGGATGATTTCCGCTCCAGGCACTTCGCTTTCCGCGGGCGGCACAGGGAGCCTCCTCGGCGCAAGCGCCTGTGGGGTCTCCCTAGCCCCGTCCTCCCGCAGGAGTCTTCGTGCCTTCCGCTCCAATCAATCGAGTCCAATTTCACAGCCAAAATTTAAAAAGGTTTCATTCCTTATTCAAGAATTAAAAAAATTCTCAAAAAAAGGAGGTTATTTAATGCTAACTGACCGAACTTTATCTGATTTATTACACATAGAAGATTTCATCCAACTACTAGTTTATACCCTAAGTGGAGATTTACATATAATAAAGAACATGATTGTTCGTTGTTCAAATAACCAGGAATTAGTTTATAGGCAACAAACAGTGGTTATAAAAAAGATAAATCATTTCCAAAGAAATGCGTGAATTATCCTCTCTTTTCCCAATTATTCGATCTAAGAATAAAGTTAAAGTCTTCTCCCGTATCGTCTAGGAAGAGCATAAAGAACAAGAGAGACTAAATCACTTATCAAATATCGGGGATAATGCTTTATAAATATAGAAAAATAAAAAATTGCAGACTCAAAAGAACTACACGGTTTTCGCTTTTTCCGGTACTGAGAAAAAGTGAGCAAGCTCTTCCAACTGCAGCTTACCAAAATAGGAAAAAGATCATCACACACCCAGCAAGACTATGTCAAGTTGATTGGAGCGGAAGGCGCTCGACTCCTGCGGGAGTACGATGCAGGTGAGACCCCACAGGCGCCAAAGCGCCGAGGAGGCTCACCGGAACGCCCGCGGAAAGCGAGCGCCTGGAGCGGAGATCAACTCTCCTGGAAACCTTTAAAAAAAGATTGCCGAGAGAAAATACCTCTTTCTCGACAATCAGAAAAAAACCAGACTTAGGCTTGTCTGGTTTTTTTAGATCAATATCATTTATTTTTTCTTTGGAATCCGAATGGTGAATTGGTAAAATTCGTCAAATTCTTCTTCTTCAGCGTCCAGATTGATCCCGCTATCTGTCACCATCGTTAGTGATTGACGAATCGTATTGACCGCAATTCGCATATCTTTACTAAAAGCCTTCCGTTTCGGCTTTGGTTTCGCATCTTTTTGCTCAAGCAACCGAACAACCCGTTCTTCCGTTTGCTTAACATTCCAATTCTTCTCAATAACTTCAGCTAATAGTGCCACTTGTTTTTCGGGATCCTTAAGCGGAATAAGGGCACGTGCATGGCGCTCTGTTATAATTTTATTTAATAAGGCCTCTTGAATTGGCTGCGGTAATTTAAGCAGGCGCAGCTTGTTCGCAACAGTTGACTGACCTTTCCCAAGGCGCTGGGCTAATGCCTCCTGCGTCAAATTGTGCAGCTCTAGCAGCTTGCCATACGCAATCGCCTCTTCAATTGGGGATAATTCTTCTCGTTGTAAATTCTCAATGAGGGCAACAGATGCCGTTTCCGTATCTGATAAATTCTTAACAATAGCTGGTGCTTCTGCCCAGCCAAGCTTTTTCATTGCCCGCCAGCGCCGCTCCCCAGCAATGATTTCATATTTATCAATCGCAAACTCTCTGACGACAATAGGCTGAATAATCCCGTGTATGTGAATCGTTCGAGATAATTCTTCGATTTTATCTTCATCAAATACCGTCCGTGGCTGGAATCGGTTTGGAATGATTTGGTTAATCGGTATTTTCTTTATCTCTTCGTTTCGTCCGATATCCAGCTCTTGATCCAGCTCTTGATCAACCTCAACCTCTTGTTCTACCTTATCGCCGAGGCCAAAAAAGCGTGTAAATGAACTCTTCATCCCCAACACCACCTTTACGAAACTCCCTATTATTTATTCTCTATACTAATAAATTCTTCCTGCTTAGGATACCACTTTTCAAAAAAATTGTTATTCTATTATTAATTTAGGCCGACATAAGGTCAGCCAAATTGAGGAAATCCCTGCTTACTCAATCGGGGATTTTGCTGGCGTCCCAGGCTTGCGCGGATATTTCTTTGGTGTTTGTTTTTCCTTTTTAATCACTAAAATGGTTCTTTCACTATCTTCCATTGGCAATGTAAAGGTAAATATATTTTCTACCTTACCACCCAATGTCGTAATTGCTTTTTGGCCAACCTCTAATTCGTCCTTGGCATGTAAGGCCTTCATTGCAATAAAATGTCCGCCCACCTTAGCAAGTGGTAAACAAAATTCGCTTAACACAGACATTCTCGCTACTGCTCTTGCCGTCACCACATCAAAGCTCTCTCGATAATTTGGATTTACCCCAAACGTTTCCGCACGATCATGAACAAAATGGACATTTTCCAAATGTAGGACCTCGGCAAGATGATGTAAAAAGGAGATGCGTTTGTTCAATGAATCAACAATTGTCACTTCAATATCGGGAAAGATAATTTTTAATGGAATACTCGGGAATCCGGCACCCGCTCCGACATCACAAAGATGGAAGGGCTTCGTAAAATCAAAATAGAACGAAGCCGTGATCGAATCATAAAAATGCTTTAAATACACTTCTGTCTTTTCCGTGATAGCTGTTAAATTCATTTTTTCATTCCACTCGACCAATGTCGTAAAATACGTCTCGAATTGATCCAGTTGTTTTTCCGAAAGGGTAATCCCCTTTTCTCGAAGGTTTGCTGTAAATTGTTCGATGTTCATTAACAAATCTTCCTCACTAACTATCCAGCGAAAGCCCCTGACTAGGTGCTTCCGCTTTTCTATTTGTCTAGCTGCAGCGCCTAGGGGCTCGGGGTCATAAGCCAATCCATCAAGAAGGTTAAAGGGCAACCTTCTCGCTGGCTCGTCTTATGCCTGTCGCCCCTTATCAAGGCGCTTCCGCTTTTCTATTTGTCTAGCTGCAGCGCCTAGGGGCTCGGGGTCATAAGCCAATCCATCAAGAAGGTTAAAGGGCAACCTTCTCGCTGGCTCGTCTTATGCCTGTCGCCCCTTATCAAGGCGCTTCCGCTTTTCTATTTGTCTAGCTGCAGCGCCTAGGCGCTTCCGCTTTTCTTCTTATTCGTTTGCTACTTTTGCAATTCGCCCCTGTTCTAAGTAAACGAGTAAAATTGAGATATCAGCGGGATTTACACCGGAGATACGCGATGCTTGGGCAAGTGATAACGGTTTGATCTTCTTGAGCTTTTGTTTTGCTTCCGTAGCAAGGCCGTTAATCGCATCATAATCGATATTTTCAGGGATTTTCTTGTTCTCCATTTTCTTTAGGCGTTCAACTTGTTGGAGTGATTTTTCAATATATCCCTCGTATTTCATTTGAATTTCCACTTGTTCCTTTGTTTCTTCATCCAAGTCATGTTCACTTTTTGTCAGCTTTTCAAGGAGCGCATAATTCATTTCCGGCCTTTTTAACAGATCGGAGGCACGAATTCCATCTTTAAGCTCACTTCCACCAATGCTGCGAATTAATGCTTGAACTTCCTCATTTGGTTTAAGGATGATAGATTGCAATCGTTGTTTTTCCGCTTCAATTGCTTCTTTTTTCACTACAAAAGCCTGATAGCGATTATCAAGAATCAAGCCAATTTGATGACCCATTTCCGTTAGGCGTAGATCGGCATTATCATGGCGCAATAATAGACGGTATTCTGCCCTTGAGGTTAACAAACGATATGGTTCGTTTGTCCCCTTTGTAATCAAATCATCAATTAACACACCAATATAGGCGTCAGAGCGACTAAGTACTAATTGCTCACGATCTAATGCATTTAATCCAGCATTAATCCCAGCCATTAGTCCTTGACCAGCTGCTTCTTCATAACCAGATGTCCCATTAATTTGCCCTGCTGTATATAAATTTTTGACGACCTTTGTTTCTAAGGTTGGCCATAATTGAGTAGGGACAATTGCATCATATTCAATCGCATAACCAGCTCGCATCATTTGCGCATTTTCTAAGCCGGGAACCGATTTGATAATTTGCTGTTGGACATCCTCCGGCAAACTAGTGGATAGACCTTGGACATACACTTCTTTCGTATTTCTTCCTTCTGGTTCAAGGAAAATTTGGTGACGCGGCTTATCATTAAAGCGAACGACCTTATCTTCAATCGATGGACAGTACCTTGGACCTGTTCCTTTGATCATCCCAGAGAACATCGGGGAACGATGTAGGTTGGCATCAATGATTTGATGGGTTTGCTCATTGGTATAAGTTAACCAGCATGGAAGCTGATCGGTAATATATTTCGTTGTTTCATACGAAAAAGCCCGTGGAACTTCGTCACCTGGTTGAATTTCCGTCTTACTGTAATCAATGGTGTTACTATTTACCCGTGGCGGGGTTCCTGTCTTAAAGCGGACTAGCTCAAAACCAAGCTCTTCTAAATGCTCAGACAGCTTAATCGATGGCTGCTGATTATTTGGTCCGCTGGAATATTTCAATTCACCAAGAATAATTTCGCCGCGTAAGTAGGTTCCAGTCGTGATCACGACTGTCTTGGAGCGGTAGGTTGCACCTGTCTTCGTAATGACCCCTTTTACGATGTCATCCTCGACAATCAATTGCTCGACCATGCCTTGTAATAAAGTAAGGTTTGGCTCTTCCTCAAGGGTTTTCTTCATTTCATTCTGGTAGGCAAATTTATCTGCCTGGGCCCTCAATGCCCGTACTGCCGGTCCTTTACCAGTGTTAAGCATCCTCATTTGAATGTAGGTTTTATCAATATTTTTGGCCATTTCCCCGCCGAGTGCGTCGATTTCACGAACGACGATCCCCTTGGCTGGTCCACCCACAGAGGGATTACATGGCATAAAGGCAACCATATCTAGGTTGATTGTGATCATTAACGTATTGGCGCCAAGTCTTGCAGCGGCAAGTCCTGCTTCACAGCCAGCATGACCGGCCCCCACGACAATGACGTCATAACTTCCTGCTTCGTATTGCATTTGTTTCCTCCTTTTCCGTTTAATACGGAAACGTAACTTTCATCTATAAGCTTTCTATTTGCCTAAACAAAATTGGGAGAACAACTGGTCAATCAGGCTCTCATGTACACTGTCACCAATAATTTCTCCGAGTAATTCCCATGTTCTCGTTAAGTCAATTTGAACGATATCAATCGGGGTACCCATTTCTACCCCTTCAATCGCTTCTTCTATTGAATGAAGACTTTGATTTAAGACCGCAATATGGCGGTTGTTTGACACATAGGTCATATCACCCGTTTCAATTGATCCGGCAAAGAATAAAGAAGCAATTGCTTCCTCGAGCTCATCCACGCCCCGATCCTCAAGTAGAGAAGTTGTCACTAGTTTATGCTCTTTCGTAAGCTCCTTAACCCGTTCCATGTCGATTTGCTGCGGCAGATCCGTTTTATTGACGATTACAATGACATCCATCCCTCTGACTACTTCAAAAAGATTTTCATCCTCAACCGTTAGCGCATCCGCGTAATTCAATACAAGTAAAATCAAGTCTGCTTCTTTTAAGACTTGACGAGAACGCTCCACACCAATCCGTTCTACGATGTCCTCTGTTTCCCTGATCCCTGCCGTGTCTAACAATCTAAGTGGCACACCGCGCACATTCACATATTCCTCAATGACATCACGGGTGGTTCCAGGAATATCCGTGACAATCGCCTTATTTTCATGAACAAGGCTATTTAATAACGATGATTTGCCTACATTTGGCCGGCCCACAATGACCGTCGATAGTCCTTCACGTAAAATTTTCCCTTGCTGCGATGTTTGCAATAATTTTTGAATCTCTTCGCGGACAAAGTGAGCTTTTTCGATTAGCATCTTATGGGTCATTTCTTCGACATCGTCATATTCTGGATAATCAATATTCACTTCCACGTGGGCTAGGACTTCTAATATTTCTTGGCGTAATTTCCGGATGAGCTTCGATAAGCGTCCTTCCATTTGCCCAAGTGCCACATTCATAGCCCGATCGGTTTTGGCTCTAATTAAATCCATTACCGCCTCTGCCTGTGATAAATCAATCCGTCCATTTAAAAAGGCGCGTTTTGTAAACTCGCCAGGTTCCGCCAATCTCGCTCCATATTTCAACACCTGCTGGAGAACTCGATTAACAGAGACAATCCCGCCATGACAATTAATTTCCACTACATCCTCTTTTGTAAATGTCTTCGGGCCTTTCATAACGGAAACCATGACCTCTTCGACCACTTCACCACTTTTGGGATCGAGCAGGTGACCATAATGAATCGTGTGGCTTGCCACGTCAATTAGCCTTTTACCAGCTATTCCTTTAAAAAGCTTGTCAGCTATTTGAATGGCCTCATCACCACTTAACCGAACAATCGCAATCGCACCCTCACCCATTGGCGTCGAAATTGCAGCAATTGTATCAAATTCCAATTCCCTCACCTCACAACAAAAAATCTACTCTATATGAAAAATGTTATTTTTACATCAAAATATTAGAATACCACATCAGTTTCTGTTAAAAAAGCAAACAATTTCATCGTTCACTTATCCACAACAACAGTTTATCCTTTTTTCATTTTAACTTATCCACATGT
>NZ_CCAS010000089.1 GCF_000612625.1 Neobacillus jeddahensis | reverse complement strand
AGCAAATTTCTCAATCACCCGTAAGCGACTTAATTAATATACCATCTATATAAAATAGAGTCAACAATTTTTTAATATTTATTATTAGTATATTAGAAACCCTTTGTAGACTTAAATGATTATAGCAGTACGGTTCTTTTGAAAACCATATTTTTTAAAGTGTTTACTCCGCAATAATATTTACATAACCATAAGAAAAGCCCCAGGCGCCCGTATTCGGCACCTGGAGCTGGACATTTCTCTAAGTCAAAACTTATAAATTCTTATCTTTTAAAAAAGGAGCACACGGCTGTATGCTCCTTCTCCACAAACTATTACTCTTCACCCTCTGGAATGCCACCATCTTGATTTTCATCAAGCGTAGTCTCATCTCCCACAGTAGGATCCGTTTCTATACCTTCTTCGTCCTCTTTTTCAACCTGCGCAACAGTTGCCACAAACTCATTTTCACTTTCCTTCATACTAATGAGTTTGACACCTTGCGTGTTTCGACCCATTTTTGAAATGGCCGCTACATCAATTCGAATGAGGACGCCGCCTGTTGTAATAAGCATAAGGTCTTCTTCACCAGTTACAGCCCGTACCGAAACAAGTTCACCGTTTTTCTCGGTCACATGGCAGGTCTTGATTCCTTTACCGCCACGACCTTGGATACGGTATTCATCGGCAGGGGTACGTTTACCATAACCATTTTTCGTTACAATCAGAACGTCACTATCTTCTTCAAGAACCTCCATACCGACTACTTCATCATCAGAGTCAAGAGTAATCCCTTTAACACCTGTGGCCGTCCGTCCCATGGATCTGACATCTGTCTCAGGGAAATGAATTAACATCCCTTTTTTCGTACCAATCACCATCTTCTTACTTCCATCCGTTAACCGAACGGAAATAAGTTCGTCGCCTTCACGTAAACCCAACGCAATTAAGCCGTTATTCCGAATATGGGCAAACGAAGATAATGGAGATCGTTTAGAGATACCTTCTTTTGTAGTAAAGAATAAATACCAATCATCCACAAAGTCCTCAACTGGAATAATTGCATTTACCCATTCTCCCTTTTCGACACCAAGGAGATTGATAATTGGAATCCCTTTAGCTGTTCGGCTGAATTCTGGTATTTCATACCCTTTAGAACGGTAAACCTTCCCTTTATTAGTGAAGAAGAGAATGGTGTCATGAGTAGATGTCGTAATTAAATGCTCAACGAAATCATCTTCATTCGTTCCCATTCCTTGAATCCCACGACCGCCACGTCTTTGAGCGCGATATGTTGAAACAGGGAGACGCTTCACATAGCCGTTATGGGTTAGTGAAATGACAATATTTTCACGAGGAATTAAATCCTCATCTTCAATATTTTCAAGTCCACCTGTAACAATTTCTGTACGGCGTTTATCATTGAAGCGGTCTTTAATTTCAAGTAATTCCTCACGGATAATTTCAAGGATTTTTTCCTCATCAGCTAAAATAGCCTTTAATTCAGCAATAAGCTTCATAAGTGTTTGATACTCATCCTCAATTTTCTCCCGTTCCAATCCTGTTAAACGCTGTAATCGCATATCAAGAATTGCCTGGGCTTGCTTTTCTGACAAGCTAAACTGAGTCATTAAGCCTTCACGGGCAATATCTGTGGTTTGTGAGTTTCGAATAAGGGTAATAACGGCATCTAAATTGTCTAAAGCAATTCGTAAACCTTCTAAGATATGGGCACGTGCTTCTGCTTTACGCAATTCAAACTCTGTTCTGCGCCGAATTACCACTTTTTGATGATCTAAATAATGAACCAAACATTGCTTAAGGTTTAACACCTTCGGATGCCCGTTAACAAGGGCTAGTGTATTGACTCCGAAACTTGTTTGCAGAGCCGTTTGTTTATATAAATTATTTAAAAGAACATTTGCATTGGCATCCTTACGGACCTCAATCACAATTCGCATCCCTTTACGATCGGATTCATCTCTCAGGTCTGTAATGCCTTCAATTTTCTTATCACGGGCTAATTCAGCAATCTTTTCAACCAATCTTGCTTTATTTACTTGATATGGCAATTCATTAACAATGATGACTTCTTTACCGTTTGATTTTTGTTCAATGACTACCTTCGCACGTAGCGTAATCGATCCTCTGCCGGTTTCATATGCTTTACGAATCCCGCTTCGACCAAGAATTAATCCCCCTGTAGGGAAATCTGGCCCCGGAATGATTTCCATCAGCTCTGGAATAGTAATTTCAGGATCATGGGTGACAGCTAAAACTCCATCAATAATTTCGCCAAGCTGGTGCGGAGGAATATTTGTCGCCATTCCAACAGCAATTCCAGTTGTTCCGTTGACTAAGAGGTTAGGAAATCGCGCTGGTAAAACAACCGGTTCTCTTTCTTCACCATCATAGTTATCTTGATAATCAATGGTATCTTTGTTTAAATCTCTTAATAATTCCATTGAGATTTTCGACATTCTCGATTCTGTATAACGCATCGCTGCTGCAGAGTCACCGTCAACAGATCCAAAATTTCCATGACCATCGACAAGCATATAACGGTAATTGAAATCCTGTGCCATCCGAACCATTGTTTCGTATACGGCAGAATCACCATGCGGATGATATTTACCAATAACATCGCCAACAATACGTGCCGATTTTTTATACGGTTTATCCGAATGAATTCCAAGATCATGCATCGCATATAAAATACGGCGATGCACTGGCTTAAGGCCGTCACGAACATCTGGTAGAGCACGAGAAACAATAACACTCATCGCGTAGTCAAGAAAGGAAGATTTCATCTCCTGACTAATATTAATTTCTTTTATTTGTTGATTGGGGGTTTCAGACATATTAATTACCTCCCTCCGCCTTTTATATATCTAAATTCTTAACATATTGTGCATTTGCTTCAATGAAGTTACGACGTGGTTCTACCTTCTCACCCATTAGCATATCAAAGGTTTCGTCCGCCTCTATTGCATCTTCAAGACTAACCTGAAGCATACTTCTTCTCTCAGGGTCCATCGTTGTTTCCCATAATTGTTCAGGGTTCATCTCACCTAAACCTTTATAGCGTTGGATATTAGGCTTTGGTGAAGCCGGCAGCATCGCAAAAATCCGTTCAAGTTCTTTGTTATCATAAGCATACTCAATCCGCTTTCCTTGCTGCACTTTATAAAGCGGCGGCTGAGCAATGTAAATATAACCCGCTTCTAAAATTTTTCTCATAAAACGATAAAAGAACGTTAAGAGGAGCGTCCGAATATGGGCACCATCCACGTCGGCATCCGTCATAATCACAATTTTATGGTAACGTGCCTTGGCGATATCAAAATCTTCACCGATTCCAGTTCCAATTGCGGTAATCATGGCTCGAACTTCATTGTTAGAGAGAATCCTATCTAAACGTGCTTTTTCAACATTCAGGATTTTTCCACGCAGTGGTAAAATCGCTTGGAAATGGCGATCACGTCCTTGCTTAGCCGACCCGCCCGCGGAATCACCCTCAACGATATACATTTCACTTTCAGCTGGATCCTTTGAAGAGCAGTCTGCTAATTTACCAGGTAAACTAGACACCTCTAACGCACTTTTGCGTCGCGTTAATTCTCTAGCTTTCTTAGCTGCAAGTCTTGCACGAGCTGCCATTAAGCCTTTTTCGACAATTTTCTTAGCAACAGAAGGATTTTCCATCATGAATTTATCAAAGGTGCTGGCAAAAACGGTATCAGTAATTGCCCGAACTTCAGAATTACCTAGCTTAGTCTTCGTTTGTCCTTCAAATTGTGGGTCAGGGTGTTTGATCGAGACAATCGCTGTAATTCCTTCTCGTACATCTTCCCCGGAAAGATTTGTATCATTTTCTTTGATTATGCCATTTTTTCGCGCATAATCATTGATAACCCTAGTTAAAGCTGTTTTAAAGCCGGATTCATGTGTCCCACCTTCATAGGTGTGGATATTATTTGCAAATGAGTAAATGTTATCTGTATAGCCTTCGTTATATTGGAGGGCAACTTCAACACTTATTCCGTCACGCTCTCCCTCCATGTAAATCGGTTCATCGTGAATGACTTCCTTTGTCCGATTTAAATGCTCTACATACGATTTAATACCACCCTCATAGTGGTATTCATTTCGTTTATCTTCAACCCGCATATCTTCAATCGTAATTTTTATGCCGCGATTAAGAAATGCTAGCTCGCGAAGTCGCGTGGCTAGAATATCATACTCGTATACGAGTGTTTCCGTAAAAATTTCACCATCTGGTTTAAAATGAGTAATTGTACCAGTTTTATCGGTTGTTCCAATCACTTCTAACTCTTGAACAACAGCGCCTCGTTCAAATTTGATCGAGTGGATTTTTCCATCAAGGTGAACATAAACCTCAAGCTCTGTTGAGAGGGCATTTACAACGGATGCACCTACTCCATGAAGTCCTCCGGAAACCTTGTAGCCTCCACCGCCAAATTTACCACCAGCGTGAAGAACGGTCATGATGACTTCAACAGCCGGTCTGCCCATTTTTTCTTGAATGCCAACCGGGATTCCACGACCATTATCCTTTACCGTAATGCTATTGTCTTTTTCGATGATGACATTAATTTCGTTACAGTAACCTGCCAATGCTTCATCAATACTGTTATCCACTATTTCCCAAACAAGATGATGGAGTCCTTTACCACTTGTTGACCCAATGTACATCCCAGGTCTTTTCCGAACGGCTTCAAGTCCCTCAAGAACTTGAATCTGATCGGCACCATATGTCTCTTCTACTGCTTTTTGTTCCATAGTCATACTTGTTCACCTGCACCTTCTGACAAAAATATCTCAATATTTTCGCGGTTAAAAACCATAAGCAAAACCTTTATATTAAAATTCGTGTATATTCATTTGACTTGAACGTTTCTTTAATGTTCCTGAAGCAATTGGGGATAGGTATACATTGTCATATGTAATAATGACTGATTTAAAGGGGTTTTTGGACAAGTTAATTAATTTCTCACGTTGGTGCTTTAAAAATTCCTCAACAAGTGGAGACTGATTTGCACTCTCTTTATCTAAAATGGATATAATATCCTTCGCCCTAATGTTTAGATCTTCCCCGATGTGAATATACATGACTCACCTCAATTAACTTTCTTTATTACGCCAGATTCAACTACATACGTGGATGCTTCCTTTAGTGTTTGATGGTCAATCCCTTCGACACTTGTGGTGGTCACAAACGTTTGTACTTTCCCTTGAATCGTATTAAGTAAGTGGGATTGTCTGTAATCATCCAACTCCGATAAAACATCATCAAGAAGTAAAATGGGATATTCCCCAATTTCATTATGGATTAATTCAATTTCTGCCAGTTTGACAGAAAGGGCGGTTGTTCGTTGCTGCCCTTGCGATCCATAGGTTTGAACGTCCCTGCCATTGACAAAAAACAGCAAATCATCACGATGGGGACCAAATAGAGTCGTACCGCGCTCCATTTCCCTTGTTCTAAGCTTATTAAATTTTTCCTCGTATCTTTCTATCATCTTCGACAAATCTTGATCTTCTAATACCTCGACGGAAGGCTTATAGGTAATTTCAAGTGTTTCCAAACCACGGGAAATTCCCTGATGAATGGGCTTGGCCCAATTCTCAAGCAATCTTAAAAATTCAAACCGCTTCTTCACAATTTTGACAGCCAGTTGGATAAATTGTTCCGTTAAAACCTCGAGCATCGTCGGATCTGTTTGTTTTTTTATTTGCATCATTTTCAAATAATGATTTCGTTGTTGCAGTATTTTATGGTATTGACTCATATCATGTAGATAGATAGGGGATACCTGGCCGATTTCCATATCAATAAATCGTCTTCGCACCTGTGGGCTGCCCTTGACAATGTTGAGATCCTCCGGTGCAAACATGACCACGTTCATATTTCCGACATATTGACTTAATTTTTGCTGTTCAATATGATTCAATCTCGCCTTTTTACCCTTTTTAGAAATGACTAATTGCAATGGTAAGGGGCCATGCTGCTTTTGAACCCTACCCTCTATTTTAGCATACTCCTGGTCCCAACGAATAAGTTCTTTATCATTGGATGTACGGTGAGACTTAGCCATAGCTAAAACATAGATGGATTCCATCACATTTGTTTTCCCTTGTGCATTTTCACCTAAGATCACATTGACCTTATTTTCAAATTCGACAAATAACTCTCCATAGTTCCGATAATTCGCTAACGACAATTTTTCTATATACATGGGAATCGCATCATCCTTTTTACTCGGTAATGACAAATTCCCCAAAGCCAGCAATTTGGACTTTGTCACCCACGCGAAGCTTTCTTCCTCTTCTTTGGTCTTGCTCGCCATTTATGAATATCTCATGTTCACTTAAAAACCATTTTGCCATTCCACCCGATTGAATAACATCGGCCAGTTTTAAAAATTGTCCTAATGTAATGTATTCGGTATTTAGCATGATTTTTTCAGGCACTATTTTCATCCTCATTTCTAAAAATGGTTCCAATACTTTATTTTACTAAAAAAATTGATTAGACACAAAGGAAACTCGAAAAAAGAACACAGAAGGGGACATAAAGCCAAATTTCTTAAAAAAATGTGCTTACGTCTTCTTCATCAGATGTTCTGCTTCCGGTCCCTGATTACAATAAGAAAGCCACCAGTTGTATGGTGGCATATAGCACTCACTTGGAAAATTAATACGTTCTTACAGGTAAAATAAGCTGTAGGATCGTTTCATCATGAAGGGGACGAATAACGAAAGGACGCATAGCCCCAGTAAAACTTACGTTTATATCTGTCCCTTCTAATGCTTTTAAGGCATCCATCATATATTTAGCACTAAAGGAGATCTTTAGGTCTTCACCCTCGATAGATTGGCTTTGAATTTCTTCGACTACTTTCCCAACTTCGGGCGTATTTGATGAAATTTCAATGCTTCCACCCTCAATGATCGAAAACTTGACGACATTATTTCTTCCTTCACGCGCTAATAACGATGCACGATCAATTGCATGGAGGAATTCCTTTGTATTAACCGTTACAGCCGTTTTACTTTCATTTGGAATTAATCTCGATGTATCAGGATAATTACCCTCTAATAATCTTGAGAAAAATAATAAGTGCTTGGCTTTAAATAAAATTTGGTTTTCTGTAATCACAATATCGATTGGTTCATTTGTGTCATCAATGATTTTATTTAACTCATTCAAACTCTTGCCCGGAATAACGACATTATAGTTCTCATGATTGTCTGTTTCGATTTTAGCTTTTCTTAATGCAAGGCGATGGCTATCTGTTGCAATACAGATTAATTCATCGTTTTCAATCTTCCAGTTTACACCTGTCAAGATGGGGCGTGTTTCTGAGGTGGACACTGCAAAATGTGTTTGTCGAATCATTGCTTTTAATAAATCAGTGGCAATGTGAAATTTATTATTTTCTTCAATCTGTGGAAGATGTGGGTATTCCTCTGCATCAAGTCCATTTAAATTAAACTCAGACTTTCCTGAGCGAATCACGGTTTGTAACGAACCTAAAACCTCAATCTCTACTGAATCCGTAGGGAGTTTTTTAACAATCTCGCTAAAGAATTTCGCTTGAAGGACAATGGCTCCTGATTGTTTAATTTCCACAATCTCATGTCCTGCATCCTCTTTTGGGATAAATGATTCAATCGAAATATCGGAGTCACTTCCTGTTAAGGTAACTCCTTCACTTGTAGCAGCAATTTTGATTCCCGTTAAGATAGGAATGGTCGTTCGTGATGTGACGGCTTTCATTACATCTTGGACACTTTGAACAAGGCGATCGCGCTGGATGATAAATTTCATCAGATTAATCCTCCGTTTTATGCATATTTTTTAATCACTAACATATAATAATATTTTTTATAAAAACAGTAGAAGTACTAGTAGGGCCTGTTAGTATGTGGATAACCTCGTTTTTACAATAGAAACACAGCCTATCCACATGTGGACAGACTGTGTATAGATGGGAAGAAGTTATTCACAATTTTAACAATCAAATGGAGTCAGGGAACGGTATTTTTAGAAAGTGACCGGTCCAGCTTCCAGTGAGATAGAGATTTTGCTCATTGCACTTCCACTTTTATATTTTTAACAACTCATGCAATTCCTTCATTTGCTTTTGCAAGGTGGAATCTGTCTGGAGCAGCTTCGAGATTTTTTCATGGGCATGGATCACGGTAGTATGATCACGACCGCCAAATTCCTCTCCTATTTTTGGCAAGGAGTAGTCGGTCAATTCACGTGATAAATACATGGCAATTTGCCGCGGAAAAGCAACAGACTTTGTCCGTTTTTTCGCTTTGAAATCCTCTAATTTAATACTGTAATGCTCTCCGACAAGCTTTTGAATTTCATGAATCGTAATGACCTTCGGTTTTGAGCTAGGAATAATATCCTTTAACGCTTCTGCGGCAAGATCCGCATTAATATCTTTATTAATTAAAGAAGAGTAGGCAACCACTCGGATTAGCGCCCCTTCTAGTTCACGAATATTGGAGTCAATCTGATTGGCAATGTACAACATGACTTCATTTGGTATATCCAAACCTTCTGCTTTTGCTTTCTTGCGAAGGATGGCAATTCTTGTCTCTAAATCTGGCGGAGTAATATCGGTAATCAGTCCCCATTCAAAGCGGGAACGGAGCCTGTCCTCAAGTGTAGGAATTTCCCTTGGCGGTCGATCACTTGAGATAATAATTTGTTTACTTTCCTCATGAAGGGCATTAAAAGTATGGAAAAATTCTTCCTGGGTGGATTCTTTTCCGGCCAGGAACTGAATATCATCAATCAGTAAGATATCGACATTTCGATATTTATTGCGAAAATTCTCTGCCTTGTTATCACGAATGGAGTTAATAAACTCATTGGTAAATTTTTCAGATGATAAATAGACCACCTTTGCAGCCGGATTATGATCGAGGACATAATGGCCGATCGCGTGCATTAAGTGTGTCTTTCCCAATCCTACGCCTCCATAAATAAAGAGGGGATTGTAGGCTTTGGCTGGAGCTTCAGCTACCGCAAGTGAGGCGGCATGGGCAAAGCGGTTGCCTGAACCAATAACGAATGTATCAAAGGTATATTTCTGATTCAAAATACCTTGTGGAAATTCTCCATGATCATCGTCTCTTTTTACTTTTTTAGGCGGTAAATGCATGTCATTTTCGGCTTCATTTTGGTTTTGCGGAATAATAAACTTTACAGATAGCTCTTCTCCGGTAATTTCATAGAGAATCCCAGAGATCAACTGAGAATAACGCTCTTCTAGCCAATCACGCGCAAATTCATTGGGAGCGGTTATGACAAGCAGGTCACCTTGAAGGGAATGGGCCTTTGTCGACTTAAGCCATGTGTCGAAGCTAGGCTTGCTTATCTTTTTCTCAATGTTGGCCAGCGCTGCATTCCAAAGATCCGCAATATTTTCCAACTAGTATCCCTCCTTTTTACTTTAATAAAACAATTTATCGTAACTGCACTCGCATTTTTTTCTGTCTAACTCCAAAAAAATATTTTTCTTCCGGAATATTCTCTTCGCAACCGGATCACCTATATGTCTAAAGTTCCGTGAAAAAACGTGGATTATACCAGCAGTACAACCTATTAATTTATAAATATACGAAACAGTGGTTGTGGAAAACTTATAATAAGGAAATAATGTGGAGTTTCGACAATATCCACCGCTTGTGGACAAGTTTTTACAGAATGCTAGGATAAACTATCCACACGTTATCCACAGTTTGTGGATAACACATTATCTGAGATGAAGTTATTCAGAGTGAAAACACAAATATAATATCAAATTATCGCTGTAGTTGCAATGCCTTTTCGTAGCTTATCCACAACTATAACATTATGTGCATAAATATTGTCCACAAGTAGTAAGTTTGTGCAAAACCTGTCAATATCTTGTGTGGATAATAAAAAACTGTCGAAAAAATTATCCACAGCCAGAAAAGAGGAGTGCCTGGAGCGGAATGAACAGACAAACATACATATAGACTTTCCTATGATTAGAATTTCTAAAATGGATAAGAACATGTTCGAAAAAAATTGGAAATAAGGAATAATATTTGGAGAGTTGTTGACAATTGTAGATAGACGTCTTTATAATAAGTAAGACTGTCAATTAAGTTTTAACTTGATAGCTATTCCTCAGGGAGGTGTCATATATGAAAAGAACGTATCAACCAAATAAACGTAAACATAGTAAAGTTCACGGTTTCCGCAGTCGTATGAGCTCAGCAAATGGCCGTAAGGTTCTTGCTCGCCGTCGTCTAAAGGGAAGAAAAGTATTATCAGCTTAGACCACTGAACAGTCAGTGGTCTTTTTTCTCATCTGAGTGAATTTTCATATCAATAAGAGAAGGAGTTTTTTTTATGAAAAAAGAATTCCGAATTAAGAAAAACAAAGAATTTCAGACGGCATTTCAAAAGGGACGCTCCTTTGCCAACCGCCAGTTTGTTGTCTATAGCGTCGAGAAAGACGACCAGGATTTTTTTCGAATTGGACTGTCTGTAAGCAAGAAGATTGGTAATGCTGTAACTAGAAATAGAATCAAGAGATATGTAAGACAAGCCATTTTTGAACTGAACGATCAATTAACCTCAGGGAATGACTATGTTATTATTGCGAGGAAGCCCACAGCCGAAATGGACTTTTTTGAAGTAAAAAAAAGCCTAACCCATGTGTTAAAAGTAGGGAAAGTCCTCAAAAGAAACTAAATTTCCGTAATTAGTCAAAATATTATCGCTTTCTAAAGACAAATAATTTAAAAAAATGATAAAATGGATAGCGAAAGTGCTTACAGAATGGCTCCTTAAGGATTGGTAATAGATAGTTTTTTTATAAAAAAATAAATAGATACATAAAAGGTGTACCACCCTTTTCATTCTATAGTACGCAAGGAGGAAAATTTGGTTGAAAAAACGAATATTGCTTTCGTTCGGCCTGCTTTCTGTGTTCTTATTTTTAACAGGCTGCAGTGAAATAAAGAAGCCGATCACATCAGAGAGTTCAGGTTTTTGGAATGAATACATTGTCTATCCGCTTTCATGGGTGATTAAAGAAGGTGCCCACATACTTGGAGGAAGCTACGGGTTAGCCCTTATTGTGGTAACGATTTTAATCCGTTTAGCTCTTTTGCCACTCATGATCAAACAAACAAGAAGCTCAAAGGCGATGCAGGCATTACAGCCGGAAATGAAGGCGCTTCGCGAAAAGTATAGTTCAAAAGATCAAAAAACACAGCAAAAGCTGCAACAGGAAACGATGGCACTTTTTTCAAAGCACGGTGTTAATCCGATGGCTGGTTGTTTTCCATTAATCGTGCAAATGCCGATTTTAATTGGTTTTTATCATGCGATCTCAAGAACAAGAGAAATCGCCTCTGATAGCTTTTTATGGTTTGACCTTGGTGAGAAAGATCCTTATTACATCTTGCCAATCGTCGCTGGGATCACAACCTTCATCCAGCAAAAAATTATGATGGCCGGTCAACAGGCGAATCCACAAATGGCCATGATGACCTGGATGATGCCGATTATGATTGTTTTCTTTGCGTTTAGTTTCCCTGCAGCTCTTTCGTTATATTGGGTTGTCGGAAATGTATTTATGATTGTACAAACGTATTTTATTAAAGGGCCGGATTTAAGGTCACAAGCATCCGGTAATGCGGGAGGAGCAAAAAAGTGAAACAGGTAACTGCTACAGGACAAACTGTCGAAGAAGCAGTAGAATCAGCTTTAGCTCAATTACAGACAACAAAAGACCGCACAGATGTAGATATTATTGACGAAGGCAAAAAAGGGATATTTGGTATTTTTGGTTCTCGTCCAGCTGTTGTCAAGGTTACAGTGATTATTGACCCAATTGAAGAAGCGAAGAAATTCCTCACTCAAGTAAGTGAACAAATGGGAGCACCCGCAGAAATAGAAATCAAGCGGGAAGGTAAACAGGTTACCTTTGTGATGTCAGGAGAAAAGATTGCTCTTTTAATTGGGAAAAGAGGCCAAACACTAAATTCACTGCAATATTTGACCCAGCTTGTCATTAATCGATATGCCACACATTATTTAAATGTGATTTTGGACGCAGAGGATTACCGAAACCGAAGAAGTGAAACGCTTATTCAATTAGCGCATCGTCTGGCTGGCAAGGCAGTGAAGTCCGGAAAAGACGTGGCTTTAGAACCGATGCCGTCCTATGAGCGTAAAGTAATTCATACCGCTTTAGCCGAAAACAAACGTGTTAAAACCTTTTCTGATGGAGCTGAACCACACAGATTTATTGTGATCACTCCTGTAAGAAGAAGCGTTTAAAACCATAGAACCGATGCCAAAAGGACATCCTATTTTTATAGGGTGTCTTTTTGTATGTTAAAGTTCATTGCTGATTGGAGTGGCAGGTGCGTTTCGCGTTATTGTTATTC
>NZ_CCAS010000088.1 GCF_000612625.1 Neobacillus jeddahensis | reverse complement strand
TTTTAAATGAAGCCTAGGTTAAAGAACCTGTTGATTGGAGCGGAAGGCGGCGAAGACTCCTGCGGGAGTGAGGGCCAGGAGAGACCCCGCAGGAGCGAAGCGACGAGGAGGCTCGCCGGCACGCCCGCGGAAAGCGAAGCCGCCTGGAGCGGAAATCAACAGCCCAATTTAGACATATACCCTAAATTCAAGTAACTTTTTCAGTGCCCTCATCACACTTTCGGGAGTTTTTTCTGCTATTTCATATTGACTGCTATTTTATACAGTAGTGTCACTGCGGTAAATACTTCGTTAATTTGTTTGATTAACCCTTCAGCTCCTAATTGGATAGCTTCATTGCGGTCTATAGTATAACCGCATAATAATTCAGCTTTTTTTACACTTTGTAACCGCTCAAAATATGACAGTAAGTCTGTCTTGGTCAATTGTCCGTGCTGGACTGTATCAGGTTTAGTATGATCATTGGACCAGACAAAATCTTTTGGTATTTCTTTGAAGATTTTAGCTGCCTTTTTCGTAAATCTTTGACCCATTTCCTCTTTTTGTGGTGCTTCATATATAACAGCAAACCAAATAAATAAATGAGTGTTCCACAAACCAATTTGAAAATGAGGGAGCATTTTATATCCGCGCGAATTATTCGAAAAAGCGACCCACGTATCTTTAGGTGGATTGATCGTGCGCCGTGCATGTTTAGCAACATGAATAAACATTTCATCGCCCGATAAGGCCGACAAGGTTGGAGCGAAATAGTCACCTAAACTTTCTAATTTTGGACGAATCGTATTTTTTAACGCGTTCATTCTTGCTTCTAACCCATCTATTAAAAAGACATCAAAATCCTCATTTGTAAAACCTGTAAACTCCATTCGATTACCCCCAACAAACCATTTGTCCATTATTGTAGCATAAGTTCGAAAATCCAAGAAGTTTGTTGCTTTCCTAGGTGAATGCACATATTTGTTGCAACATATCTTGATAACTCATATTATACAGTAAAACAAAATAATCTGAAAAATTAGTAAAATTATCGAAAGGGGATGAGCATGGTGAAACAATTGATGAATACATCTCTAAAAAAAGCGGGCGAAAAGGAAAGAACGGCAGTTTTAAGACTGGAAATGGACTATGAGTTGGCGACGCTTTTTGAGGCAATTGAAGAAAAAAATGAAAAGAAAATGAATCAATGTAAACAAAAATTAGAAAAGATTCGTCAGGAATTATTACGTTTAAAAGCTCTTTGATTGATTGGGGATATTTAATAATCAAAGGAGTAATCAATCGGCATGAATAAAAATAGAGTAGTTTTATGGAACTATTTTAAACGAACTCCCAAACAGATTACAGGGGTTCGTTTATTATTGTGACTTTGTGTGATAACTTGAACGTAACGATGCTAAAAGTTGATGTGTTCCATCAATTTGATTAAGCTAGAAGTACATTAAATTAATCATCAAGCATTATACTACATACATTGAAAGGAACAAGGAGAATGGAGGAGAATTATGAATTGGGAAAGCATTGATGCGCATGCAAAGCAATGGATAAAGGAAGCGGGCGATAAAATCCGTTCATCCTTTGAGAAAACGTTAAACATTGAAACTAAATCAAATCCTAACGATCTTGTTACCAATATTGATAAGGAAATTGAGCAATTTTTTATCGGTAAAATTAGAGGAGTTTATCCACAACATAAAATTATGGGTGAAGAAGGCTTTGGTGATGAACTGAAGAGTCTCGAAGGAATCGTTTGGTTAATTGATCCCATTGATGGGACGATGAATTTTATCCATCAACAAAGGAATTTTGCCGTTTCTATTGGGGTTTATGAAAATGGAATCGGTAAAATAGGTCTTATTTATGATGTTGCCCATGATGAGCTATATCATGCAATCAGTGGGGAGGGCGCATATTTAAATGGAAAACCAATTCCGTTACTTGAGGAAACAACGGTGAAAGAATCAATTCTTGCACTAAATGCTACTTGGGTGATGGAAAATCATCGGATTGACCACAATATCATGATTCCATTAGCAAGAGATGCCAGAGGGACAAGGTCTTATGGAACGGCAGCCCTTGAAATGGTGTTTGTAGCCACTGGCAGGGTGGATGCCTACATATCGATGCGCCTATCACCATGGGATTTTGCAGCAGGTGCTGTTATTATCCAAGAGCTTGGTGGGATTGTAACAAATGTAAGAGGAGAACCCCTCGATTTTCTTACGCTGGATTCCGTCCTAACGGCAAATCGTGGCTTACACCAAGTGATATTAAAGGATTATCTTAAAGATGGTAAATGGTAAGAAGCCTGGATCATTCCAGGCTTCTTTTAATTATAAATTATAGAGATTCCCCTATAATTCTCCATTCTCGCGCATTTTCTTTTTTGTTTTGAAACCCATCCCCATAATCACGATGACAGCGAGAATACAGCCAAGGGTACCAAACATACTTTTTTCGCTGATGGCAATACCGATACCCATAATACTGGAGGCAGCTAGAATTGCGTAAAGAAGTAAAGACCATTTAATATTGTTCATTTTTTATACCCCTTTGTAAAAAATGCAGTCAAAATTGATTTGATTTACCTTGTTTTATTCATTTTACATAAAAATCTTTTAGTTTTCCACTTTATTTATGGTATAATGTTTTAGTTGTATATGAAAAACTACAAATAGTAATTATTTTTATGAATATAGGTAGGAGTGGAATTTTTTGAAAATAAGAAATGATTTACGTAATATTGCGATCATTGCCCACGTTGACCATGGTAAAACAACGTTAGTGGATCAATTGCTAAAACAATCAGGAACATTTCGTTCAAATGAGCATGTAGAAGAACGCGCAATGGATTCTAATGATTTAGAAAGAGAGCGTGGAATTACCATCCTCGCTAAAAATACAGCGATTCAGTATAAAGATACACGTATCAACATCTTAGATACACCGGGACACGCTGACTTTGGCGGCGAAGTAGAACGGATTATGAAAATGGTTGATGGAGTATTGCTTGTAGTAGATGCCTATGAAGGCTGTATGCCACAAACTCGTTTTGTGCTTAAAAAAGCATTAGAACAGAATTTAACTCCAATTGTTGTTGTAAATAAAATTGACCGTGACTTTGCTCGACCTGCAGAAGTAATCGATGAAGTAATCGATTTGTTTATCGAACTTGAAGCGAACGAAGATCAGCTTGAATTCCCAGTTATTTACGCTTCAGCAATTAATGGTACAGCTAGTACAGATCCAGAAAAACAAGATGAAAATATGCAATCTTTGTATGATGCGATTGTAGACTATATTCCTGCTCCAGTTGATAATCGTGAAGATCCGTTGCAATTTCAAGTTGCTCTTCTAGATTATAATGACTATGTTGGTAGAATCGGAATCGGCCGCGTTTTCCGTGGTACGATGAAGGTCGGTCAACAAGTAGCCTTGATGAAGCTAGATGGTTCAGTTAAGCAGTTCCGTGTGACGAAAATTTTTGGTTTCTTCGGATTAAAACGACAAGAGATAGAAGAAGCGGTAGCAGGAGACTTAATTGCTGTTTCTGGTATGGAAGATATCAATGTTGGTGAAACAGTTTGCCCTGTTGAACATCAAGAAGCACTTCCAGTATTAAGAATTGATGAGCCGACCCTGCAAATGACATTTGTTGTAAATAATAGTCCGTTTGCCGGTCGAGAAGGTAAGTACCTAACTTCAAGAAAGATTGAAGAAAGATTACGCGCTCAATTACAAACCGATGTAAGCTTACGTGTTGAAAACACAGATTCACCAGATGCTTGGATCGTTTCTGGCCGTGGCGAACTACATTTATCAATCCTAATTGAAAATATGCGCCGTGAAGGCTATGAGCTTCAAGTTTCAAAACCTGAAGTTATTGTTAAAGTTGTTGACGGTGTTCGTTGTGAACCAGTGGAAAGAGTTCAAATTGATGTACCTGAAGAACATACAGGTTCAGTGATGGAGTCAATCGGTGCACGTAAAGGTGAAATGATTGATATGATTAACAATGGTTCTGGTCAAGTTCGGTTAATTTTTAACGTGCCAGCACGTGGGTTAATTGGTTATACAACTGAGTTCTTAACCATGACTCGTGGTTATGGAATTATTAATCATACTTTCGATAGCTACCAACCAATGTTACCAGGTCAAGTCGGTGGCAGACACCAAGGTGTTCTTGTGTCCATGGAATCTGGAAAAGCTTCGACATATGGTATTATGCAAATAGAAGACCGTGGAACCATTTTTGTTGAACCAGGTACGGAAATTTACGAGGGAATGATTGTTGGTGAAAACACTCGTGAAAGTGACATCACGGTAAATATCACCAAGATGAAACAGGCGACAAATGTTCGTTCTGCTAACAAAGATCAGACATCTGTTATTAAAAAGCCACGGATCATGACGTTAGAAGAGTCATTAGAATATTTAAATGATGATGAATATTGTGAAGTTACACCAGAATCGATTCGTCTTCGTAAAAAAATTCTTGATAAAAATGAACGTGAAAGAGCTGCTAAAAAGAAAAAATACGCAGAACAGAGTTAAGTAAAGGAGTGCATAAAGGTGGAAGGATTCTCTCCCAGTCTTAGATTTTTTATTGAGCTAACCGATGTCAAAACTGCTGTATGGTTACAGTATTTATATATTGTCATTTTATCAGCAATTGTTTATAAGTTAGGCTTTGCAAAAAAACTGCCGCTTTTGAAAAACATAGTGATTTATATTTTCCTCTTAATTGGGTGCTTGATTATGCTTGTTTTTTCATATGCTTTACCAATTGCGGAAGGACTCGCATGTGCAGCGTTGTTATTGATTATTTATAAAATTCGATTACATCAAACAAAAAAACATCAGGTTGAAGCGAAATAACGGGGGTTGAGGAGAATGAAATCCTTACAAGATGCACTATATAATTGGCTGACGATTAAGGTGGTTTGTGATGCACGCCCCGATGATATAGCAGCAATTGAAACACGTACCTTTTTTGAAGAAATGTTAACAACACAACATCATGTATCTGCCGTTAATACGACAAGTGATGAAGTGATGTATTATCTTTCCTATCAACAAGGTGAAGATACTAAAACGGTGAAATACCCACGTGAATTAATTGAAATTATGCTAAATCAAATAAATCAGAATCCAGAAAAGTATCAAGATTATCCAATCGAAGAGGATTAAAAAAACCGCAAGTATATTCCGATTTTCTGGAATGTACTTGCGGTTTTTATGTCTGCGTTCAATCTGGTCATGGCGCTTCCGCTTTTCGTTTTACCATTCATCCTGTTCTGATTTTGGGCGATACAATCGAAAATTACCTGTTTCAGCTCTATTATTTGTTTTTTCGGTAATTCTTGTACTACAGTCATTGCACATATATGTATGGATGGGGCGATTGCGAAGGCGCTTTGCTACCAATGATTCATCTTCAATCGCTTCAATTTTATCGCAGATTACACACTTTACTCTCATTCATGCACCTCGTCAATTCTTTTTAAAAACAGAATGTTTGTATTATAGTATACCATATCGTGATGGAACACCTACACAAAGTAAATCAATTGATTAGAGTTGATGAAAAAAAGGGATAGTAGTAATATGAGAATATCTATGTTTAAATCAAGTTGAAGGAATTATTAAAGGGGTTGTGTAAAATGGCAAATCAAGTAGAACCTATATTAATCCAGCCATTATATAATGAATTACAAAAAGAACGGTTCGTCACGATTGCAACTGTCGATCATGAGACCGGAGGACCAAATGTTAGTGCAATTTCTTGGGTGCTAGCTAAAGATGAGAATACTATCTATTTTGCTGTGGATAATCGTTCAAGAATTCTCGAGAATGTCAATCAGAATAATATGGTAGTCATTAATTTGATTGCAAATGAATCTACATATTCAATTCAAGGACAAGCACGTGTAAAAGAAGAGAGATTAGCAGATGTACCATTAAAACTGGCATTGGTTGAAGTAAATATTAATGAAGTCAGAGATGTCATGTTCTATGGGTCCAAAATCGTTACAGAAGTACAGTATGATAAAACCTATGACAAGAATGCAGCTCAAAAATTAGATAATCAAGTAATGGACGCAATGAAAAAAGCTTAGTTAACCACTAAGCTTTTTTCTTTAAATACCCGATTATTTATCTTTATGATGGTTTGATTGATCATCCTGCTCTTTTTTAAGTTTTTCTTCTTCCTTATTTTGAAGTTTATTATCTGGTTTTTCGGTAGCATTTTTCGGGCTAGGTGTAATCAAATCACCTGGAATTTCGGGCATTAATCGACCGGCAACATCTGCCAGTTCCTCCATAATTCCTCGGACAGGTCTTCCTTTTTTTATGTCTGCTTGTATTTCTTTTAAACGCTGAGTAGTGTCAGCGTCTGCTACCACAACTGCTTTTGCTCCATAGGGATCTTTTCTCAAGCTCTCAGCCACAGAATATTTAATGGAGCCAACTTGAGAACGATCGATTTTCGAGTTTATATCAATCCCGACAATAGCGTAATTTCCAATAACGACAGCTGTTGCATCATGAACATTTGGTATACTTGTTGCGAGACTAACAAGACGCTTCGATATTTCTTGCCCTGTTTTACGATCAACATTGTTAATAGTGCTGTTTTTAACATTTACTAAGGACTGATTACCCTGTTTAGCAATTTCTTTATGATTAGCGTTATTACATCCTGCTAAAAGTAAACTTAATCCCATTACAAACAATAAACTTTTCATAAATAAACCACCTCCAAAATGATTAATCAAATGGTAAAAAGGACTGAGCAACATTCTTTTCTACAAGTAGTGTGGTCTCATTAACAATTATTGTGCGGAACGTCTTCTATCTTTATTCCAATAAACATATATTTTACCAAAGTCCAATCTAGCAAAGGGTTGTTGAAGCCTTTTTAACAAAACAGGAGGCGTTGCTTTGAGTAAAATATACGTGTTAGATACAAATGTCTTGCTCCAAGACCCGTATTCCATTTTTTCATTTGAAGAAAATGAAGTAGTTATTCCGGCTGTGGTCCTTGAGGAAGTGGACTCAAAGAAAAGATATATGGATGAAGTAGGAAGAAATGCTAGGCATGTATCAAGATTAATTGATGGTCTAAGGGCATCGGGCAAGCTTCATGAAAAAATTCCTCTTGACAGAGGGGGATCGATCAGAATTGAATTGAATCATCGATCTTTTCATGAGCTCCAGGATATATTTATTGAAAAGACAAATGATAATCGTATTCTTGCAGTAGCGAAGAATTTATTTTTAGAAGAACAAGCTAAGGAAAATGGCAAGCCGGTGATCATTGTGAGTAAGGATGCATTAGTCAGAGTAAAAGCTGACGCCATCGGATTGACAGCAGAAGATTTCTTGAACGATCGTGTTGTGGAAGTAGAACATATCTATACTGGTTTTTTTGAGTTACTTTTACCGATTGAATTATTAGGCCGTTTTTATGAAAAGGGAGAGTTATCACTGTCAGAAGTGGCCAATCATCCGTTTTATCCAAACCAATTCCTACTTATGAAAGACATTCTCGGTAGTTCTGCATCTGCCATAGGAATGGTAGACAAAACAAGTAAAATGGTAAAAAAGTTGACACTTAATCAAGAGCACGTCTGGGGGATTCACTCGAGAAATGTGCAACAAACCATGGCGATTGAATTACTGCTCCGCAAAGATATTCCTCTTGTTACGTTAACTGGTAAAGCAGGAACAGGAAAAACATTACTTGCACTGGCCTCGGGTTTAATGCAAACAGAGGATTTCAGAGAATATAAAAAGCTGTTAGTAGCAAGGCCAATTGTGCCTGTAGGCAAAGACCTTGGATTTTTGCCAGGGGAAAAACAAGAAAAGTTGAGACCATGGATGCAACCCATTTACGATAATTTAGAGTACCTTTTTAATACGAAAAAGCCAGGTGAACTAGATGCTATACTAGCTGGTATGGGGTCCATTGAGGTGGAGGCTTTAACGTATATTCGTGGAAGGAGTTTACCGAAGCAATTTATTATTATTGACGAGGCACAAAACTTAACAAAGCATGAAGTAAAGACGATCTTAACTCGTGTAGGAGAAGATAGTAAGATCGTATTAATGGGAGACCCAGAACAGATAGATCATCCCTACCTGGATGCTTATAACAACGGCTTAACGTATGTCGTTGAAAAGTTTAAGGATCAAAATATTTCAGGGCATGTAAAACTTTTAAAAGGTGAACGGTCCGGGCTAGCGAGGCTGGCAGCGGATTTATTGTAGAAAAAACGGGCGCCGAAGGGCACCCGTCTACTTTATTGTAAAGCCTATTACATGCTTGAGGGGGTTTTCCTGATTTGCCCCATCCCCCTTATAGATATGGACAGGACCGTCAATTGTTAATGGTTGACCATTATTGGAAAAACCTAATATTAAGGCAAAAGCTTCTTCAAACGAAAATTCGTAATCCCCATTTGTAGTATGGACAACAAGGATATCCGCATCACTCATGGGCTCAGCATTTACCAAAAAGGGTTTAAAGGGAATTCCAAAGGTTCCAGTCAATACCTTTTCTTTTTCGAATTTCTTCTCCGTTTTTAATGTAGGAGGATAGATGGCCCCTTCCATAATTTCACGATCCCAATGCTTTGAAACAGCTTTTGTATAGGTTTCAATAGAATCAGAATTCTCTTGTTCTCTTGAAAAATAAGTAGTTAAATCAATACGGCGATCATCAAAAATCCACACACCTGGATCGAGCGTAATGGTATATTTCACTTTGCCCGAAATCATCATGATATTTTCCATCTTCCATCCCCCTAATCTAATCACTATTAAGTATAACTTTTTTTGTGAAGATTGTCATAAAAGTAACTATATCCTTGATTGTTCTTGCAATTTTCCTTTTCAAACGGTAAAATTTATAGATAAGTTGAATTATCGCTCTGAAATGGGGGGATCAATGTTGGCGTCTGAAATGATCGTGAATCACCAAGAAAAAGCTTATGCCTTATTACAGGCTGACGCTGAAAAGATATTAAAGCTGATCAAAGTGCAAATGGACAATCTAACGATGCCTCAATGCCCTCTTTATGAAGAGGTATTGGATACGCAAATGTTTGGCCTGTCAAGAGAAATTGACTTTGCTGTTCGATTAGGCTTAATAGATGCTAAGGATGGAAAAGCGATATTAGATCAATTAGAAAGAGAATTATCTGCGCTTCATGATGCATCCTTAAAAAAATAAGGTTTTTGAACTCAAACAATGCATGGTAATTGTTTGAGTTTTTTATTATTGAATTGCTTGGTGAATAGTTTGAATATTCTACATTAAAATCTTGTAACAAATACTTGATTCTTTAAGTCATATCATTCATTTTCTATTATAATAGAGTGATATAAAACTATTAATAAATGAGGACGTCTTCCAATGGTTAAAAAAATATTGAAATCATATGATTATACTTTGATTATTGCTATAATTCTTCTGTGTGCGTTCGGACTTGTGATGATTTATAGTTCGAGCATGGCATCAGCTGTTCAGCGGTATGGATATCAACCTGATTTTTTTTACCAAAAACAAAAGGTTTGGCTTCTGCTCTTTATGCTGATATTTGTTTTTATGGCAATTATACCATATAAAATAATGAATTATACCCAGGTCCTAGTATTGATTGTAGTGGCATCGTTGGTCTTATTATTAGGATTGTTTGCTTTTGGCGTAGTTAAAAATAATGCACAAAGTTGGTACCAAATTGGTACATTTTTATTTCAGCCGTCAGAGTTTGTTAAACTTGCTGTTATTATTTATTTGGCAGCGGTTTACGCGAAAAAACAAGCTTATATTAATCAATTTAATAAAGGAGTTCTCCCCCCTTTAGTATACCTTTTTATTGTTTGTGCGCTGATTATTTTTCAACCGGATTTTGGTACAGCATTTATCATTATGGTTATCGCGAGCATGATCATATTATGTTCAGGGATGAATTTCAAAAGTATAGGAAAGTTATTAATAATGGGCTTAGTTGTTCTTCTGCCTGTCATTTTAGTTTCTTGGGGAAAGTTTTTTTCACAAGAACAATTAAGTCGGTTTGCGGTATTAGAGAACCCATTTTCTGATAAATATATAAAGGATGCAGGCTTCCATTTAGCAAATTCCTATATTGCCATTGGTTCTGGCGGGGTAAATGGACTAGGTTTAGGTAAAAGTATCCAAAAATTAGGTTACTTACCAGAATCACATACAGACTTTATTATGGCTGTTATTGCGGAAGAGTTAGGAATTTGGGGGGTTGGCTTTGTTATTTTACTATTAGGCTACATTGTTTTACGCGGGATCTATATTGGGTTGCAATGTAAGGATCCTTTTGGTAGCTTACTCGCTATCGGAATCTCAAGTATGATTGGGATTCAAACTTTTATTAATCTTGCAGGTGTATCAGGATTAATTCCTCTTACAGGTGTGCCGCTGCCATATATAAGTTACGGTGGTTCCTCCCTATTAATGCTGGCATTTGCTACGGGTATACTTGTAAATGTTTCTATGTTTGTTAAATATGAAAAGAAATATAAGAATAAACAGGAACAAGGCAACAAAAAGCTGAAACATCAGGATGGAAAGGTCTACTATATTTAAATGAAAAACGCGGGGGAAATGAATCCCTTGCGTTTTTTAAAAATACATAGAATAGAAGATGAGGTGCTTTACGTGACAAGACAAATTAATAAAGTGTTAGTTGCTAATCGGGGAGAGATTGCAATTAGGGTTTTTCGCGCCTGTACAGAACTGAATATTCGGACTGTTGCTATTTATTCAAAAGAAGACTCTGGGGCCTATCATCGCTATAAGGCAGATGAAGCCTACTTGGTGGGTGAAGGGAAAAAACCAATCGATGCCTATTTGGATATTGATGGGATTATAGATATTGCCAAAAAAAGTGGAGTAAATGCGATCCATCCTGGTTATGGCTTTATGTCAGAAAACATTCATTTTGCGAAGCGCTGTGAAGCGGAGGGGATCATTTTTATCGGTCCATCGTCCGCCCACTTGGATATGTTTGGGGATAAAGTAAAAGCAAGAAAACAGGCTGAATACGCAAATATTCCGGTCATACCGGGAAGTGATGGACCGGTTAATGAGATTACGGAAGTCGAAGAATTTGCGAATATTCACGGGTTCCCAATCATAATTAAAGCCTCACTTGGTGGGGGCGGACGTGGAATGAGAATCGTCAACAACCACGATGAGGTTAAAGAAGCTTTTGAACGGGCAAAATCAGAAGCGAAAGCGGCTTTTGGTAACGATGAAGTCTATCTTGAAAAATTAATTAAAAACCCGAAGCATATTGAGGTTCAAATCATTGGCGATCACCACAAAAATATCGTCCATCTTTTTGATCGTGACTGTTCTGTCCAAAGGCGCCATCAGAAAGTGGTTGAAGTTGCTCCAAGTGTTTCCATTTCGGAAGAATTGAGCAAGCAAATTTGTCATGCCGCAGTAAAATTGATGAATAATATTGATTATGTAAATGCAGGAACAGTTGAATTTCTTGTCTCTGGAAATGACTTTTATTTTATTGAAGTGAACCCGCGCATTCAGGTCGAGCATACAGTAACTGAATTGGTAACGGGTATTGACATAGTGCAAACACAAATTTTGGTATCTGAAGGTCATGATTTGCACGGTCCAATCGTTGGGATTCCTGAACAAGATAAAATCCATTTAAATGGATTTGCCATCCAGTCTCGGGTAACGACAGAAGATCCATTAAATAATTTCATGCCCGACACTGGGAAAATCATGGCGTATCGTTCAGGTGGTGGCTTTGGAGTTCGACTTGATGCTGGTAATGGCTTCCAAGGGGCGGTTATTACACCGTATTATGATTCATTGCTTGTTAAACTTTCAACCTGGGCATTGACCTTTGAACAGGCTGCAGCCAAAATGGTCCGTAACTTACAGGAATTTAGAATTAGAGGAATCAAAACAAATATTCCCTTTTTAGAAAACGTTATTAGGCATGAGAAGTTTAGAAATGGGGAATATGATACTTCCTTTATTGATACAACACCGGAATTATTTATTTTCCCTGCCAGTAAGGATCGGGGAACAAAGCTATTAAATTACATTGGTAATGTAACGGTTAATGGTTTTCCAGGCATCGAGAAGAAAAAAAGGCCTGTTTTACCCAAACCTAGAATTCCGTCCTTAAACTATGATTCCCCCTTTCAGAACGGGACAAAACAAATATTAGATCAACATGGAGCAGATGGGCTTGTTCAATGGGTAAAAAATCAAAAGGAAGTTTTATTAACGGATACTACTTTTAGAGACGCTCACCAATCCTTGTTAGCGACAAGGATGCGGACAACCGATATTGTTCATATAGCGGAGCAGTCAGCAAAGCTATTGCCAGATTTATTTTCTTTTGAGATGTGGGGGGGAGCAACCTTTGATGTTGCATATCGATTCTTAAAAGAAGACCCGTGGGATCGGCTGATAACACTACGTGAAAAAATTCCCAACGTTATGTTCCAAATGCTGATTCGTGGTGCAAATGCTGTTGGATATAAGAATTACCCTGATAATGTCATTCGTGAATTTGTCAATCAATCTGCTACGGCAGGTATTGATGTTTTCCGAATCTTTGATAGTTTAAACTGGGTTAAGGGAATGGAAGTGGCGATAGAGGCAGTTCGGCAATCAGGAAAGATTGCGGAGGCATCTATATGTTATACAGGGGATATTTTAGATCCAACAAAATCGAAGTACAATCTAAACTATTATAAAAGCCTAGCAAAAGAGTTAGAACGGCAAGGCGCTCACATATTAGGGATAAAGGATATGGCTGGGTTATTAAAGCCAGAAGCGGCCTATCGTTTAGTTTCGGAATTAAAGGAAGCGGTCGATATACCAATCCATCTGCATACCCACGACACTAGTGGAAATGGAATATTTACGTATGCTCGTGCGATTGACGGTGGCGTAGATATTGTGGATACGGCCTTAAGTACGATGGCAGGATTAACATCACAGCCAAGTGCGAATTCTTTATTTTATGCCCTCGAAGGGACGAAGAGGAAACCAAAAGCGCACATTGAGGCACTCGAGAAGTTATCGTATTATTGGGAAGATGTGCGCAAGTATTATCAGGACTTTGAAAGTGGTATGATATCGCCACATACAGAAATCTATCAGCACGAAATGCCAGGTGGGCAGTATAGTAATTTACAGCAACAGGCAAAGGCTGTCGGACTAGGTGAGCAGTGGGAAGATGTAAAAGATATGTATGCACGTGTAAATCACATGTTTGGTGATCTAGTAAAAGTGACGCCTTCTTCAAAAGTTGTTGGGGATATGGCATTATTCATGGTTCAAAATGGGTTAACCGAAGAAGATGTGTTACTAAAGGGTGAATCATTAGATTTTCCTGACTCGGTTGTTGAATTATTTGAGGGATCCTTAGGACAGCCATATGGAGGTTTTCCGGAGAAATTACAAAAGGTCATTCTAAAAGGCAAGAAACCTTTAGAGGTTCGTCCGGGTGAGCTTCTTGAAATGGTGGATTTCAGCAAGCTTAAGGAAGAACTGTGTAAAGAGCTAGGAAGGCAAGTGACTTCCTTTGAAAGGATCTCGTATGCCC
>NZ_CCAS010000087.1 GCF_000612625.1 Neobacillus jeddahensis | reverse complement strand
GCCTCTATAAAAAGAGACGAGAGTTCGATATTCCCGCGGTACCACTCTAATTGTTCAAAAGAACCAGCTTTCCCTTTGTAACGGAGGATTCTCCGGCGCCCCCTACTAAGTTCAGGTTTGCATCTCAAAAGTGCGCTTCATTATCTCCTCCACATCAGGCTCCCACCATCCCTGATTCGCTTCAGCGTCCCAGATAACTACTCTCTTTTTCATTGATTTTTCCGACTTATTTAACAATTATTATACTGGAAAGATTAGGATTTATCCAGTCGGTTTTTGATGATTTTTTGTGGTCTGGTCATCCTAACATAAAGGAGGGATGATCATGGCTAGAAGAAACAAAATCCTTGTTCCTGAAGCACGCAGAGGTTTGGACAGCTTAAAAGCAAAGGTTGTTCAATCACACTCTCCGGAAGACGCCAAATTTGAGGCTGCTGATGAGGTTGGCGTGCCACTAAAAAAGGGCTACAATGGCCAGCTCACTTCTGAGCAAGCTGGAAAAGTCGGCGGCCGGTTGGGTGGAAGTATGGTTCGCGAACTCGTGAGAATGGCTCAGGAAAACTTAACGAAAAAGCAGTAAGCTCGGGGACCTTAATCAGGTCCCCTCTATATTTCTAAGGATCGATGATTGGAGCAGAAAACAACAAAAAACATAACACAACTATATTTTTAAAAAAAGTTTGACAATTTTGTGACAATTGATAGAATATTCAGTAACAAGGAGTGGATGGCAATGCAAAAAACCTACAGTAAAAGTTTACAGATCTTCAAAACCATTGCAGCCTACGGAGGTGGATTTGGTATCATTTTTCTTTTATTCAGTATTTTTGCAAGCGATTACAATATTATCTTTGGTCTAGGGATCGGCCTGACAACGGCCTCCATTGTATTTTTCTTATTGGGCATTTTCTTAAGCTTAATGGAAGAATACACGGAGTCTAGTAAAGGGAAAGCCCCGATTGTCACTTATTCAAAAAAGTCTTATAATTAAGATAGTTCAATACAGAGGAGATGCGCCTATGCAAACGCTCATTGCAGGAATCCACTATCACTGGTAAATCCGGGGGTACCTGAAAATGTGCTGCTACCCCCAATATAAAAATTTAGGGGGAATCGAATAATGATTCTAGATGATTTGTTTAAAGGTAAACTTGTGAAATTAACTGCAGCAAGAGATACAGACGCCGAGGAAATGGCGCGCTGGCATGGAAATAGTGACTATTTACGAAATGTGGATACGGATTTAGCAATACCACAATCCGTTCATACATTGAGAGAACAGGATACCTCGAAAGGGAATGGCTCACGGACAATTGAATTCAGGATCCGCACCCTCTCTGATGATGCCCTGATTGGGTTTGTGGCCCTCCACAGTATCGAATGGAATAACCAAACGGGCTTCCTAGCGATTGGAATCGGTAATCCTGAGTTCCGCGGCAAGGGATTTGGGACGGATGCCTTACAATTAATCCTTCACTATGCCTTTCATGAATGTAATCTAAACCGCGTTGGTCTCGATGTGATTTCTTATAATCTTCAAGCCATTAAGGCCTATGAAAGAGTTGGTTTTCAAATGGAAGGTGCCATGCGTTGCGCTGTCCTCCGTGACGGGAAGGCCTACGATCGTATGATTATGGGGATTCTTCGTGACGAATGGCAGAGCCAAAAGGCGTCAGTGGCTAATAAGTAAAAGAATAAAGACTTGTGTTGCATGATGACACAAGTCTTTATTGCTTACTATTCAAGTCCTCTTACTAAAAACACCTTCATCGTTTCAGCGATTTCCTCGGAACTTAACGGTTCGTGATTTCTTTCCCAGTCAGAAACAAGGGCGATGTACATTTTTAACAGGAGAAAGCTAGTGATTTCCGTATTTACTTGTGGTATCGCCCCTTTGGCAATGGCGGCTTCAATTTTTGTCCGTAAATAGGCAATAATTTCATTTTCCATATGCTGCAGCTTTTCGGAAACAGCTAACGTCCCCATATCAGCCTCCTCTTGAATGAGCTTAATCATAAGCTGGTGCTGGGAACGAAACGCTAATAGCCTAGAAAGAGCCCGATGAACATTTTCGGTAAAGGGGATATTGGGATCGATGGCTGACTCTGCCTCCGCAATCATTTCTTTTACCAATGTTGAAATGATCTCTTCAAATAATTCCTCTTTATTCTTAAAAAAGGTATAAATCGTTCCTTTCCCAACATTCGCAAGTTTGGCCACTTGGTCCATCGTTGTAGCTTTAAAACCAAATAACGAAAAGGATTTTGTTGCTGCTTCTACAATCATCTTTCTCCTGTCTGGTGCCATCCGCGGGCCTACCTTTCTGACTATTTTAGTTTTATAGTCATAAATATAATTCTACTATAGCATAGCATGAGGGGGGATTCAATCCACCTTGTAAATTATTGTAAAATATTAACAGCTATAATTTTTTAAGCAGAGTTAAAATCTGTTCTTAAACTATCAATAAAAAACCATGGCTTGAATTTAGCCATGGTAATAGTCTTACGTAATTATATTCTATTCTAGTCAACTAAATGGCAAGCTACCCAGTGCTTTGATTTAATCTCTTTCCATTCAGGGGCTGCCTTTCTGCATAAATCAGTAGCCAATGGACAACGAGTACTGAAGCGGCATCCGCTTGGTGGATTGCTCGGACTAGGTAGATCTCCTTGTAGAATAATCCTTTCTCTCTGCTTTTCCACCAATGGATCTGGAACTGGCACTGCTGAAAGCAAGGCTTTAGTGTAAGGATGAAGGGGCTCAGCGTACAAATCATCAGCGCTTGCTAACTCGACGATTCCTCCAAGATACATAACCCCCACTCGGTCACTAATATGTTTCACCATTGACAAATCATGAGCGATAAATAAATAGGTTAATCCCTTTTCTTTTTGAAGCTTCTTCATTAAATTAACAACCTGCGCCTGAATCGAAACATCCAATGCACTGATTGGTTCGTCCGCAATAATAAATTCTGGCTCGACCGCTAGAGCTCTGGCAATCCCAATTCGCTGCCGCTGACCACCCGAAAATTCATGTGGATATCTGTTTGCATGATCTTTATTTAATCCTACAGTTTCCAGTAGGCTGTATACTTTTGCCTGTCTCTCTTCTTTAGTTTTTGACAGTCCATGGATGTCAATCCCTTCCGCGATGATATCCGCTACTGTTTTTCTCGGATTTAGCGAAGCATAGGGATCTTGAAAGATCATTTGAACTTTTCGATTAAAATTCTTTACCTGAGAGAGATTTTTCTTTTCATGGACGTTTTCCTTTTGGAATAGTACTTCTCCACCCGATGCATCATACAACCTCATGATAGTTCGTCCTGTTGTTGATTTACCACAACCGGACTCTCCTACTAAACCTAATGTTTCCCCTTTGTATATAGTAAAGGAAACGTCATCGACAGCTTTTAATACTTCTTTCTTACCAACATGGAAATATTTTTTTAAATGTTTAATTTCAATGAGCGGCTCCATTTGTTTATCTGATATTTCCCCTATCGGGCCAATTGTCTGCTCTACTGCTTTTACATGTCTTTGGGAAAGACTTGGCCTTTCTATTTTAGGTGCTTTTTCATGGAGGCGCCATGTCGAAGCATAATGAGTTTCAGATAGTTTAAACATGGGTGGTTCGCGTAAATAATCTATTTTCATGGCATAATCATTTCGTTCAGCAAACGCGTCACCTAGTGGTGGATGGAGTAAATCTGGGGGACTTCCGGGAATCGCCACCAGTTCATCCTTCGTTTCCATATTAGGCATGGATCCAAGTAATCCCCAAGTGTACGGGTGCTGAGGATGGTAAAACACCTCTTCCACGGTGCCTGTTTCAATAATTTTCCCTGCATACATCACAGCCACACGATCAGCGATGTTTGCAACAACACCCAAATCATGGGTAATGATAATAATTGAGGTCCCCATTTTCTTTTGAATGGCTTTAAGTAAATCTAAAATTTGTGCTTGAATGGTTACGTCCAGGGCTGTAGTTGGCTCATCGGCAATAATCACTTTCGGACTGCATGCTAATGCAATGGCAATAACAACACGCTGTCTCATCCCTCCAGAAAATTGATGCGGATACTGATTGATCCTGATTTCAGGGTTCGGAATCCCAACCAGTTTTAATAACTCAATGGTCTTTTGCAGCGCTTGTTTTTTACTTACTTTTTGATGAGTGAGAATGCTTTCTGATATTTGTTTGCCCACAGTCAAGGTAGGATTTAAAGCAGTCATTGGATCTTGAAAAATCATTGAAATTTCTTTTCCTCTGATCTTCTCCATTTCCCCCTCTGAAAAACCAACAAGATCGTTACCTTCAAAAAGTATTTTCCCTGTTTCAATTTCTGCCGACTGACTAGGAAGCAATTTCATGATACTTTTTGAAGTAACAGATTTTCCTGAACCTGATTCCCCAACAATCGCAAGAGTTTCACCTTTTTTCAAATATAGATTAACTCCTCTAACAGCCTGAACCTTCCCGGCATATGTGTGAAAAGAAACATGTAGGTCATTTATTTCTAGTATTTTTTCCACAATGTCTTACCTTCCTTTCTACCACCAGAAACTCTTAGAATAAAGCTAGTATTATTTCATATAAAGCATGATGGCAGCATTGCTCTAGCAGGTCTTACTAGCATTAATGTTTGACAAGCTCAAATTGAACAGTAATTCGGCCAATTTGATCATTTCTAGTATTTAAAACGGGAGTATTCACGTAGTGATCAAGCTCTTTATATATAGCTTCATCACCAATTCGTAATTGTTTTAATACTTCCAGTGCCACTGCACTTACTGCCCTTGCGTTCCCATCTTCAATTTTAACAACGATGCCGAGATCCTCACCAACAACCCCTAGACATTGGACACCTTCCGCGCCTGCCTTGGAAACTATTTTCCCCTTAAATGCTCTCATGACATCGGTATCAAACCGATTCTCTCCTCCTACCATTTCAGGGTGTTTCATCATCGCATGGCAAATTTGATTAAGCGTTTGGGAATGCTCGTCTTGTTTCATGAATGGGTTTGCTAGTCGGGCATACCCGAGTCCTGTATATCTTAAAGGTAGTCGATGTACCGGAACTCCACACCCATCAACGCCAATTTCAATATTTTTTTTCGGGTATTCGCATATATCTTCAATAGCTTGTAAGATTCGTTGTTGATGGGGATGACTTAATTCACGATAACTATTCACATCTTCGTTCATATGCACGACAGCCGTTAACATACCCGAATGCTTTCCAGAACAGTTGCTATATACGGGAGTAAGTTCCCCGCCATTTCTAATTAATGCCTTATAACTTTCTGCATCCCTTGGAATATGAGTCCCGCATTGAAGATGATTTTCTTCTAAGTGGATCCCGTCAATTATTTTCAATACACGTTCTCGGTGTCTTGATTCCCCACTATGAGAGGCGCAAATAAGAGAAATATCAGCATCTGCAAAATGAAAGGCACGTGCAGCCCCTGTTTCTAAAACAGGAACAGCTTGAAATGGCTTCATAGACGATCTTGGGAAAGTGGGCCTGTCTGGGTTCCCATAAGAGTAAAGTAGTTCCCCTTTTGTATTGACTACAGCTACATGCATAGTGTGAGTGCTTTCAAGATATTTTCCACGATAAACTTTAATTGCTTCTTCCATCAATATTCACCTTCATATTATGTTTGATTTAGTATTTTTCTTGTTTTACAGAAATCTATTTTCTCATCTTTGGATCTAATGCATCTCGAAGTCCATCAGCTAAAATATTAAAGCTAACCATTACCGCGATAATAACCACAGCCGGATATGCCAGCAGATAAAACTGATTTCTCATGCCTTTGAATCCATCATTAATTAATACCCCTAGGGAAGCATGCGGTTCTTGGAGCCCAAGACCAATAAAGCTTAAGAAGGCTTCCGTAAAAATGGCGGATGGGATTGTGAACATCATATTGATAACAATTAATCCAATTGTATTGGGAATAAGATGATGCAAAATTAATCGTGTATTTGAAGAACCCAAGGATTTTGCCGCTAAGACAAATTCCTGTCCCTTTAACTTGAATATTTGAGCTCGAACTAACCGGGCCATATTCACCCAGCCCGTGATGACCATGGCAACAGTAATCGTAATAATTCCTGGCTCCATTAACATAATTAACAAAATAACCACAATGAGATGCGGAATTCCTACTAAAACCTCAATGAGGCGCTGCAAGGCATTGTCCACTTTTCCACCCATTAGAGCGGAAATGGCACCAAGCGTGACCCCGATAATCAAATCAAGTAATGCTGCTAAAAAGGCAATATAAAGGGAAATTCTTGTCCCTTGCCAAATTCTTGTCCATTGATCACGTCCAAACTTATCCGTCCCTAACCAATGGTCTTGATTTGGCGCCTGATAGGAAGCACCATAATCCGTCTCGTAATATTTATACTCGTTCATATGCGGCCCGATAATGGCTAAAAGGGCAATGATGATTAAAATAATTAGACTAATGACAGCCCCTTTATTTTTCTTTAGCCTCATCCAGCTATCTTTGAACGCTGACATAGGTGGACGCCCAATTCTTTCACTATCTTCCTCCCTTGGGCCCACTACTTCAAATAAATCATCTGAAAACTCATCTGTAACAAGTGATTCAGCGTTTTTCAAACTGTTCACTCCTTTACACCGCTAATGCGAATTCTTGGATCAATCATTCCATATAATAGGTCGATAACCAGCATTGTTAAAATAAAAAATGCACTATAGAAAAGGGTAAGGCCCATGATGGTTGTATAATCATTAACTTTTATCGAATCAACAAACAGACTGCCAATACCGGGTACGCCAAAAATATTCTCAATAACAAGCGAACCCGTTAATAAACTTACCGTAATCGGGCCGAGAACTGTAACGACCGGAATTAAAGCATTACGAATGGCATGTACGTAAATAATTTTTAGCCGCTTGACGCCTTTGGCCTTTGCTGTCAGCATATAGTCCTGCCCAAGGACCTCAAGCATTTCATTTCTTGTATAGCGAGCGATTAATGCAATTACGCTTAAAGCAAGGGCAATACTCGGCATAATCGAGCTTGAATAAGACTCCCAAAATGCAACTGGGAGAAGTCCAAGTTTTAATCCGACATAGTATTGTAAGAGAGCGGCAAAAACAAAGTTTGGTACCGATACTCCAAGGACGGCAAGAAACATAGTGGAATAGTCCCAAACGGTATTATGTCTAAAGGCGGCAATAATTCCGAGGATAATTCCAATTGTTAACCCTAAAATAATTGCCTGTGTGCCAATTAGTGCAGATGGCCCAATCCGATCGACAAGAATGGACGTGACATCTTGCCCTTTAAAATAAAAGGATGTCCCAAGATCACCTTTTAGTAAATTCCCAAGATATAAAACATATTGGGTTGTCACCGGCTTGTCTAACCCATACCGGGCAAGGAACTCTGCCCGCTGCTCATCCGATAATACAGCCAGTTTTTCCTCATCAAACGGAGATCCTGGTAACTGTTTCATTAAGAAAAAGGTAACTGTCGCTATCACAAATAAAGTTATTACGATATTGATTAATCTGATAAAAACATACTTTTTCAACTTCTATTTACACCTCCACTTGTTGCGGGGTTACTTACTTTATAGGAGAAGAGGCACCCCTCTCCCCCTATTAATCTTGTTATTGGACAGTTGTATATTTTAAATCTAATGGTGCTCCCGATGGATGTGTGACCATACCTTTTAGATAAGGTTTTTGCAGGAATGCTGTTCCTTGGTAATAAAGGGTTCCTAGGACGGCATCATCTTGAAGCAGAATTTTTTCCGCCTCAAGAAGCTTGCTCATACGTTCTTTTTCATCCACTTCATCTTTAGCTTCCGTTACCAGTTCATCATATTTTGTGTTGCTATAGTTACCGCGGAACGGTATTGCTGGTGACATCCATAAATCCAAATAGGTCATTGGATCGTTATAATCAGCTCCCCATTTTGAAACAACCATCTGATAATCGTTATCTCTCATTGTTTGTAATCTACCGCTGTATGGCTTCGTCACTAACTGAATATCAATCCCTAAGTTTTTCTTGTATTCACTTTGCAGGAACGTACCAGTATCTTTTGAAACTGTATCGTCGGCTGTCAGCAAGGTAATTTCCGGAGTTTTCCCGAGTTCTTTCACGCCCTTCTCCCAAAGTTCCTTCGCCTTGTTCACGTCTGGCTTAACAACGTCTCCCTGAAGCTCTCTAAATGATTTTCCGTCTGCCCCTGTCATTTTCGGAGCTATTAACCCGGTTGCAGGCTCTGACCCATTATTTAATACCACACTTGTTAATACCTCTGGATCATACGCTAATTGCAATGCTTTTCGAATATTAGTGTTGCTAATTGGATCTTTGCCCAAATTAAATTGAATATAGTAGGAAGTAAATTCTGTTTCTGTTCCAAATTCTTTACTGTCCTTAAAAGAATTAACATCCGCTGATGATAAAATGACGCGATCAAGATCTCCCGCTTCATACAGATTTAAAGCTGTGCTTTGTTCTTTAATTACTTTCAGGTTAATTTTGTCAACCCCAACGTTCGCTTTATCCCAATATTCCGGATTTTTTTCTAAACTTACCCCTTCAGCCTGGTTATAATCAGTTATGACATACGGCCCGTTATAAAGAATATTTTGATTATTCAAGGCGAATTGATCACCTTTTTCAGTTACAAATTTCTCATTTAAAGGGAAATAAGTAACAAAAGCAGTCAAACTCACAAAAAATGGTGTAGGCTTTTCAAGTTGAACAACCAATGTTTGATCATCTTTTGCCTCAATGGCAACCGTATCGGCAGCAGTCTCACCTGCTGCAAACTTAGCCCCACCTTTAATATAGTCAGCTAAGATGAACGAATAAGAGCCTGCAGTATCTGGATTCATCGCTCTGAGCCAAGAATATTTAAAATCATTAGCTGTAACTGGATTTCCATCGCTCCACTTTACATTGTCACGCAGATGGAAGGTATAAGTAAGTCCATCCTCTGAAACATCGTAGCTTTTTGCCATGGCCGGCTCAGGCTCATTATCCTGATTAATGCGATAAAGTCCTTCCATCACATTATTTAAAACAGAGAACGAAATCGTATCCGTTGTTTTTACCTGATTTAAATCGGGAATATCATTATCAAGACTTAAATTTAGTACATTCTCAGCTTTTTTCTCTGTTTTTTCTCCACCCTTTTTGTCTTTAGCGTCGCTGGAACTTTCCTCAAAATTACAGCCCGATAAGATCACCATTAATCCTAATAGAAACACACCTAACAATTTCGGCCATTTTTTGACCATATTCATTCCTCCTAATTAAAAAATTTGTCAAATAATAACCATGCAATTCTCATGCCAACTTTAATTATTGTTGTTTTATTCTAAAAAATAACAATAATCTATATTTTTTAAAAATAAATTGGCTAACCCTATTTCCTCTACTTTTCACTATTTCTGATAATTGGGTAACCTATTTTGTATGTTTTCCTCTGCTATTGTGGTTAGGAAGTTGGTATAAAAATTGCATATCTATAAGTTGGAAAGAAAAGGAGGTACACAAATTGGATTGGAAAAAGGAAATTAACAGTCAAAAAGAAGCTCTATTGAATGATTTAGTGGACCTATTAAAAATCCCTAGTGTAAAAGACTTATCCACATCATCAGAACAAGCGCCTATGGGGAAAGCTATTAAACAAGCATTAAACTTAATGTTATCCAAGTCGGAGCGGGATGGGTTCAGAACGAAGAATATTGATCATTATGTTGGATTTGCTGAGTTGGGACCCGAAGACGCCTCCCACTACATTGCTATTTTATGTCATTTGGATGTGGTACCGGCAACTGGGGAGTGGGCCCATGATCCCTTTACACCATTTCTACAAGATGGGAAGCTGTATGCTCGAGGGGCAATTGATGATAAAGGTCCCACCATGGCTGCTTATTATGCATTAAAAATTTTAAAGGAAAACAATCTGCCCTTAAAGCATCGTGTCCGCATCATTTTTGGAACAGATGAAGAGAGTGGCATGTCTTGTATGAAAAAGTATGTGCAAACAGAACCGGACCCTTTAACAGGATTTGCACCCGATGCAGAGTTTCCGATTATCCACGCAGAGAAAGGTCAAATCAATGCCATTTTAAAGTGGAAGCAGACAGGTATACTCAATGCGGAAGGAAATCGATTAATCTCTTTCATTTCTGGGGAAAAAGGCAATATGGTTCCTGATACAGCCACTGCCAAGATTACTGGCAATCAGCTTGACGGGGTCAAAGAGGAATTTCGTACCTTTGCTGCCAATGAGAATCTGGAACACTCAATTGAAGAATACGACAGCATGATGGTCTTAACATTAAAAGGAAAATCTGCTCATGGCATGGAACCGTTTAAAGGGATAAACGCAGGGCTTAAACTTGCCGATTTCATAGTAACTCGTTCCATTGTCAATCATCCTTATCTTCAATTCATTTCAGAGCGATTAGCCGAAGATTTTTTTGGTAAAAAACTAAATATCGCTTTTCACGATGAAATCACCGGTCCGCTTACTGTAAATGCCGGCATCTTCCGTCATGTTCCAAATGAAGAAGCCATTATTACACTAAATATTCGCTGCCCTGTTGAAACCCCTTACTTAAGAACGATTGAAAAGTTAAGTGAGGTCGTTCAAGAATATGGCTTTGAGATCGAGGCAGTAAGGGAGAAAAAACCGCACCACGTGGCAAAAAATCACCCCGTGATAAAGGTTCTTCAGCAAGCCTATGAAGAAGAAAGCCAGCGGCCAGCCGAACTGTTAACGACTGGCGGTGCCACCTATGCACGTTTTCTTAACAATGGGGTTGCTTATGGCGCCGTTTTCCCAGGGAAAGAAAATACCGCTCATCAAAAAAATGAGTATGTCGAAATAGAAGATCTTTACCGCGCAGCAGCCATTTATGCAAATGCCATCTATCATTTAGCCAATCTCGATATCAATGAATAACAAAAAAGCATGAGATTTGACTGCGAGAGTTGCCGATCTCAAGAAGCCCGTTTAACGGCTAGTGGACATACACCGCTAAACGGCCGCTTCTGCTTTCTTTATATATTGGAGAAATTTCTCGCCCTTTTTAGCGATTCTCGTTCCTTTTCTACCTTTTTCAATAATAATAAGTTCATGAGTATGGAGGATAGTCTGCCGGTAGCGCAGTTGTTGGTCTGTCAAGTGGAAGCCTTTTTGACTTAAATAGTCTGACATAACCCCTCTTCCTGCAGACTGGACCTCTTTATAATTTAAAAATTCTAATAACATTACTACTTCTGCAAGGAAACCTTTTCTTCGTAAATCATCTTCAATTTCCTTTAATGCCTGTTCCAAATGAGAGTCCGACTGATAAGAAACATTGGCGGTATAGAATGGCAGCTCCTCTTTGTAGACCAGATCACCTGAAATATGAGCGGTATATTCGACAACATTGCGCAGCTCCCTTATATTCCCAGGCCAATGATATTCTTGGCAAAGCTCTAAAGCCGCCTTAGAAAAAACAAATGCAGACCGGTCGAGCATCTCTTGGAATTCTTTTACGAATATATTAATGAGCAATGGGATGTCGTCCTTTCTCTCCCGTAACGGCAAAAGTCGGAGCGGCAATACATTTAATCGATAATATAAATCTTCACGGAACTTCCCTTCTTCAATAAGTTGATGGAAGTCTTTATTGGTTGCCGCGATTACCCTGACATCAAGCGGAATCACCCTATCTCCGCCAACCCGCATAATCTGCCTTTCCTGAAGCACCCTTAACAAACGGTTTTGAATCACCGCAGAGGCATCTCCAATTTCATCGAGAAAGATACTGCCCTGATGTGCCTGCTCAAACATCCCAATATGCCCGTTTTTATTTGCACCAGTAAATGCTCCAGGCTCATACCCAAATAGCTCGCTTTCCATCAAACTCTCAGAAATCGCAGAAAAGTTTACCCCTATGAAAGGGTGAAGCCTTCTAGGTGAATGATTGTGAATCGCCTGAGCCAACAGCTCTTTGCCTGTACCGGTTTCCCCAAGAATTAAAATGGTAGAATTACTTTTTGCCAGCCTTTCTGCAATATGAATCATATTAATGACAGAATCATTACCGGTCATGATGTCATCAAAGTGATATCTGGCCACTAAATTTCGCTGCTTGGCTTTAAACCGAAAGTCATGTTCAATTTTCCGATAATCGTCTGCTTTTCGAAAGATAATAAGCGTTGAGTGGACCTCTTTATCAATGATAACCCGCTTTTTCCTCATATAAAAAGTCGTACCATTCATTTCTACAAAGCTTTCCTGACCCACTGCCAAGTTAATAAAGGTTTCCCGGTACGTTTCATTTATGTCATTGAGGCTTTGGTTTTTGAACCCCATATTTTCAAGTTCAAGAAAGTCACCAGCAATTTGGTTAAAAACCTCAATTTGCAATTCATTATTATACACCAATACTGCCTCATCCATATTTTGAATGATACTTTCTAAACTCTGCTGCAACAGTTTAGAACGAAATATTTCATCACTAAGCTCTTTGCTAATATCTACTAAGGATTGCATAAATCTCGCAGATAAATGGGTTTTGGAAGAAAATGGTGAAAGTTGAAAATGGTTAAACAATTCTACTAATGACGAAATATCAATTAATCGGCTCCCGATATTGATTACTTTTTTTATATGCAGCGGGACTAATTGCGGCTCCCCGGCAGTCAACGCAATTGTAATCTCTTTATTAGGTTTCTCATGTGAATAGTATGGAATATAGTCGAGGTCAATCCCTGTTTCTCTTAGGATCGCGATGGTTTCTTCACCTGATTGCTTTAAATCACTTACTAAATAAACTTTAGTTCCTTTTGGGAGTTCTAAAAGTTCCCGAATTTTCGCATAATTAATGGTTCTCTTCAAAATAAAGTACGGCAAGTTTTCAGGTAAGTAAGGCTTGACCATTTTATAGACAATTGTGCTTGTAATCAGCACTAAGGAATATTTTTTTAAACTAAGGTAATCCAATTCATCTACTGTTCGCGAATCAATATTAAAATAGTCTTGGAGCCCAATTTCCGTCAATTGAGCAGTCAATGTCTGCAGCGTATTTTTCGTATATGTTACAAGAAGAATACTATTTTTCTCCAGCATTTCTCTCCCCCCTTACTTGAATTAAGTACTATTAAAATTATAGTATCATACTCTCTTCTTTTCTGTACTTTAATAAAGTACTGAAGCCCTATTCAGAAATGAATAGAGCTGATATATCGTGTTTATTAAAACCTAATCATCACTATTTACAAGGATCACACGATAATTGTATCCACGAATCTAGTGCCATTCACCTATAGATAGAATATTTTTTCTGGCAGGTAATTGTTAATTGTGATAAGTTCATCTATGATTTAAGAAGCATCCACACGGAATTATATTTTTAATATGGAGGATCATCCTTGATTACGCTAATCAAACCATTATTGGTTAATATCACCATATTGCTTTCTTTTACATTTAACGCAAATTTGTTTTTCCCTTTTCAAACAAAAATACCTTTTACGTTTAAACAAAAAGTGATCTATGGTCTGCTTGGTTCCTTTGGAGCACTATTCTGTATGGTTTATCCAATTGAAACATTAGGAGAAACCCATTTTGATTTACGGATGTGTGCCGTCCTCGTCCTCACCTTGTATGCTGGTTGGCTGCCAGGCAGCATTGTTTTACTCAGTGTATGTATGGTCCGCTATTTCATCGGCGG
>NZ_CCAS010000086.1 GCF_000612625.1 Neobacillus jeddahensis | reverse complement strand
TTTAACTGTATTAATATAAGAATCATACATGGCAAATCCATAATGAGAAGGGATAAATAATAGCCACTCAGTTTTTAACACAGAGGTTGCTTCTTTTATCTTGCCTAAAAACAATAGCGAAACTGCCTTTAGAGCATGCAAATTATAATAAAAGATGACTAACCAAATAATAACAAATAAAGCTGTCAATATTCTGTGTATATAAAGTTGTCCTAGACCTGGTATAAACAGCGACCAAATAACGGAAAAAACTGGGTTTCTTTTATCTAGATAGTTAATTTCTAGAGAACCCAACGCAAAGCTATTAAAGCTGTGTTCTTCTCTCTCAGCTAAAAGATAAACCCTATTCATATCCACGGTTGTTCGATAACTATCCCATATACCAAAAAGGTAAACAGGAATATACATAAGCAGCCACCTAGTGTTTAATATTTCTTTAGCCATGTCTATATTTCCTTGAAATGAGTACACCATTGAAAGATTGACATGTGAATATAAGTTAACCACAACTTTCCAAATAAACAATGCATAACCTCTAAGATATTTTGATAAAATTAAATGTCCGAATCCTGGGAAGGCAGCGGACCACCAAGCGATAATGTATGGGTTCCTTAAATGAAGCTGAGTGGTTCCAAGTATGCTTACATGAGCTTTATAACGTCTAGCCGTATTATCATTGCTGTAGTTACTCATCTTCAGTCACCTTTAGGAATTATTGAACTTTTTATAATTTGCTACAAATTTGTTTGTTTATCCTGTGTAACTTATTTTTCCAAGCAATTCCAAAACTCTATTTATCCTTCTTGCACAAACCTGCCAGAGCAATTCCTTTTTTATCCCTTGCGCTTTTTAGTCAATTCGTCATTATTTTATTAAAATTAATAACCCCAATAATTATCAGTATATTATTTTGCTCTAAATAGGGCATTTTAAAGATAGATGCTACTTGGAGGTTAATCAATTATGAATTCTGAACATAATATTCGTCTTACTTCTGCTGAAATAGCTCAACTTTGGACTGGATACATGAATAATAGTATGTCTAAGTGTGTATTGAAGTATTTTAAAGAAAATACCCAAGATGAGGAGATACGAACAGTATTAAATTTGGCAATTTCAATATCAGATAAGATGTTACAAAATATTACAGAAATTTATGTCAAAGAAAATCATCCCATTCCCGTTGCTTTTAGTGAAAATGAGGATGTTAATGTGAATGCACCTGCACTATATTCTGATACCTTCTTTTTAAATTTTGTTCACAATATGGCAAGACACGGCTTAACTGCATATGGTGCAGCTTTATCTGCTTGTGCACGCTTCGATGTTTTAGAACTTTTCTCAAGTGCAGTAGACCTCACTAGGGAATTATTTTTTAAATCCTTAAACATCTCACTAGAAAAAGGATTGTATTCTAGGGCTGCTTCTATTCCAATTCCAGAAAAAGTTGAATTTATTGAGAAACAAGGATATTTAACTGGTTGGTTTGGAGAACGTCGCCCAATCAATTCCCTAGAAATCATGCACTTTTATGAAAATATGGAAAGAAATGCTGTTGGTAAAGCGTTACTATTAGGCTTTGCTCAGGTTGCAGGATTAAAAGAAGTTCAAAATTATATGGTTAGAGGATCAAATATCGCGAATAAAGTAGTGGAGATTATGGCACATATTTTAGCAGAAGAAAATATATCCAAGTCACCTACATATGATTCAGAAGTACTTAAATCTACGACTCCGCCATTTTCAGATAAGTTAATGATGTTCCAAGTATCCATACTTTCTGGAATGTCACTTGGTTATTATGGAACTGCAATAGGTACAGTTGCTAGACGTGACTTGGGTGCAAAGTTTCTACGCATATTTCTTGAAGCTGTTCATTTTGCAGAAGATGGAGCGAATATTATGATTGAACATGGTTGGATGGAAAAGCCCCCTGCATCTGTTGATGAAATTGAATTAGCTAAAACCAAAAGGAAATAGGGATTATGATTGAATAAGAATGCGATTGAGAAATTATTATGGTCAATTGCTTTGCCTGGTTTTGGACAACTATTAAATCAAAAATATGTTAAAGGCGTATTATTCATATTCCTTGAATATCTTGTAAATATTCAATCAAATTTTAATGAAGCAATCATTTCAAGTTTCCATGGTGATACTAATACTTCTATTGAGCAAATAAATTTCAATTGGCTAATGTTTTATCCCTGTCTGTATTTTTTTTCAATGTGGGATGCTGTAAAGGATGCAAATGGAGGAGGAAAGAATTCTCCCTTTTTATTTCTTCCCTTTGTTTTTGCAGCGTATTTTGTCACTATAGGTCTGATTTATTCACCTGATATTAAAGTTTTCGGTGTATTGTTTGGACCTATTTTTTTACCAATGTTATTTGTTATACCAGGAGTGATAATTGGATTAGTAATAAAAAAATTCATTACATCGTTCATAATATAAGAATGCCAAGTTTGTTTTCTTATGATGAAATCTATGGCGTTCTTTTTTATGTTTATATACAAAACGTGCTCCCACTAACCTGCCACAATAGTTGAATAACGGGTATTTTCATTGGGTAAAGCCGTCCATAATTCCTCTAAAAACAATAATATTGGAGGTAATTATTTTGCTATTTTCTAAAGCATGGGAATCTGGCCGTTCTATATGATAGTTGATTATTTTCTTAACGTTTTTAATGAACCGCTCCAAGCAACAACTTGGTCGAGCATTTCAGTTACATTATTATGGTGCAAGTTTCTTTTGTCATTCGTTAAAAGATTTCTTTTATAAGAGTAAAATTCTTAAGAAGTTCATTTTCATTGATCGCTATCCTATTCGTTAAATCTTCTGTTCTCAATACAAACTCTTTAACCCCTATAAATTCTGATTCACTAATCATGTAAAACTGCGTTCCTTTTTTATATCCATCAAACTGCCTTTTTAGTCTATATACCTTCATTCAATAACCTCTTGTGATGAATTAATATGTATATTTTAACAGTTGTTCTTTCTAAACTAAACCATCCGTTCATGCAGCATCAAAAAGATCTTCGCAGCATCCCATTTGTTTATACGAAGTTCCCTTTACTTTAAGTGAATTTCAATCAATTCCTTGGGATATTCAGGGGGTTTATATGTAAATAATAAGATGGTTAAGGATTAAAATGAGGAGGCGTTGTATGCAAAAAGAACAAGCTAGAAAAAATTTGGGTTCAATGATGAAACCAGAATTTGCCGGAACGGATGCCCAAAAAGTAAAAAAAGAAATTCAAAAAGATATAAGCCAAGGACAAGGTGCAATGACTTCTCGAGAGGCAGGAGCCATGTAGGATTAAAAAACCACTCTACGTGGTTTTTTATTTTTTTGCATCAACATTCTTAATCAATTGGTAAGTGTAGTCAGTCTTATAAGAAGACTACTGACATTTCTACAAAGAATGAACCAGAATAGAATTCGTCCATACTGGTTCAAAGTTTATCATTTCTACCCTCTGTTAAATCCACCTTCTGAATGAATAATCTGACCAGTTATCCACTCCGCTTCATCACTTGCAAGGAATGCGATCATTCGTGCCGCATCTTCTGGCTTTCCAATGCGCCCCATTTTGAATTTCGGCAACAAGTATTCTCTTATTTCATCCGTCATCCAAGTGGAATCAGTTGGTCCAGGGTTTACCGCATTAACCGTAATTCCTATAGGTGCTAGTTCAGTTGATAGTGACCTTGTAAACGCTGAAATTGCTCCTTTCGTTGCCACATAAGCTAACTCAGCAGGCATTGGTCCTAAATCCTGTCCTGATGTCAAATTAATGATTCTTCCTGATTGTAAATTGGATTTTTCAAAGCGGCGGGCAAATTCTACACATAGGAGAAAGGTCGATCTCATATTAACTACATAATGGTCATCTAAAGTTTGAGCATCCAGCTCCATATAGCCACCACTTGTTGAATAAGCTGCATTATTTACCAAAATCGAAGGAGAACCAAATTTACTTGAAACTGCATCAAGTACATTATAGGCAGCATTTGCATCAGACAAATCAATTTCTATACTTTCACACTGAACTCCTAGTCCGATAATCTCTTTTTTAAAATTCTCTGACCAACCTGATTCCGATTTCCAATTGGTAAAGAAGATATCTACACCTTGAGTTGCTAATTTTCGGCATATCGCAGCACCGATATCGCTTGGACTACTTGCCCCTGTAATCAGTGCTACTTTCTTTTGTGAAATTCCCATAAGAATCTCCTCCTTAATAAATAGGAAAACGATGACATCCCTATTAAACTTCCTACTTGCTTAGCCGTTTCTTTTTTATCAATTCTAAATATTTTTCTTCAAGTAATTCCTTATCTTCTTTATTAGTGGTAATAGATAATTTACTTACTATCTCCGTTAACTCCATCTCAATTGCCAATAAATAATCTTCTCTCTCGTGTTTCATAATAGCCCTTTTCGTTATATTTAAGTGGTCAATATCTTTTAAAAGTGATGTATTGTTTTCAAAAATAAGGATGTGGGTGGCCAATTCTCGAACAAAATAACGGTCGTGAGTTACAAAAATAATGGTTCCTGGATAATCTTTTAACACGAATAGCAATGCTTCTATTGAGGGAAGATCTAAATAATTTGTTGGTTCATCAAGTAGAAGAATATTGTAATTTCCAAGAAATACTTTTACTAAGGCTGTTTTAACTCTTTCTCCCCCACTTAGCATGTGAACTTTCTTATGAACATCTTCTCGCTTGAATTGTAGTCTTGATAAAACGGTCCGAATAAAGTGTTCTGTGTAATGACTCGTATCTTGGATATTTTCTAAAATTGTTTTGTTTTCATCCAGATTTTCTAGCTGTTGGTGGAAAAAGCCTAATGATCCTGATTTTGAAACAGATATACCCTCAGATCCGTTTGCAATCATGTTTAATAATGTTGATTTTCCCGCCCCATTGTTTCCCATAATAGCCACTTTTGAACCGGGTTTAATGGACCCATTTACATCACGAAACAGCATTTGGTTCCCCACTTTCGCACTTACTTGCTGAAACAAAATAGCTGTTTTACTGTGAATCTGTTTAAATTGATTCATATCAAAAGTGATTTTCTCTTCTGTTCTCGGTTTTTCCTTCTTCTCGAGTTGGGTAATCCTCGATTGAATAGCCTTTACCCCTTTATCTAATTTAGCCTTCTTTTGACCTACACTTCTTTTATGAAGTCTTGCTTCGGAATTCCCCATTCTACTTGGCGCTTTCTTCAATGACTTTGATTTTTGACTTTTTTCAAGAGCAGCCTGTTCTAAACGATGTTTTTCCTTTGTATAATGCTCGTACTCGAACCATTGCCTGTCTGTTAAAAGTTGCTTTTGTTCAACATAATCATGATAGTTTCCTTCAAAACTATGAATTGTCCCATTGTCTATTTCCCAAATCTGAGTACATACGTTATTTAACAGCTCCCGATCATGAGAAATGAGGACAACTCCGCCCTCAAAATTTTTTATTTCCTTTTCGAACTTTTCAACACCATCACTATCCAAATGACTAGTTGGTTCATCAGCAATGATTAATTTGGCTTCTGATGAGAGGGCAGCTGCTATTTTTTTTCTTGTCTTTTCTCCACCACTAAGTGAACATTCCACTGTTGGGACCTTCCAATTACTTTTTAATTTGCGACCCATCTCATTTTCCATTTGCATTCCAAGTTGTGGAATATAAGCAATTGGACAGAATGATTGTACAGTTCCTTGATCAGGCTCAAGGTCATTCACTAACATTTTCAATAAAGTTGTTTTCCCTTCACCATTCTTCCCTACCACACCAATGCGTTCACCGTAATATATGTTCAGTTGATCAGCTTTTACAATTAAACGATCACCATAACTTTTTTCAATTCTATGCGCTGCTAACAATAGCATAAAAAAACCTCCCTAGAATTCTAGAGAGGATTAGTTATTTATTAGGCATACAGAAAGAAACATCCCTTTTAATTGAAACTCATTACAAAAGAGTGTTAATCATTTCATATAAGAAAGTACCTAAAAATGAACAGACTAATCCTATCTAGACAAAATATTTTTAAAAAAGTATTCAAAATATTGTCTGAAAACTAGGATTACTACTTCATTGTATACGGTACCTTGCCTTTCTTTCAAAGATTTAATCATATAATATGATGGATTTTTTTAAATGTCAACCATAATTATCCAATCAAAAGTAAACCTAAGCTTTACCCTATTTCGTATTCCATTCTTCTGCCAAAATCCCATAAACAGCGTGGTCCACATAATGGTCATATAACCATTCTGCTTGTCTAATACATCCTTCATTCACAAACTTCAATCTTTCAGGAATGCTCCTACTTTTCTTATTTCCTATAGCCGCTCTAATCTCTACTTTATTTAGGTTTAACTCATTAAAAGCATAATCGGTCAATGATTTGGCCACCTCGGTCATTATTCCGTTTCCTTGGAATTCCTCACCCAGCCAATAACCAATATAGGCTGTTTTATTTGACCAATTAATGTTATTGTAGCCTGCCACTCCAACAATTTCTCCTTTAAATAAAATCACTGCATTTAAGCTCTTATTTTGAGCGAAACCGTTTAAACAGATTTTGATAAATTCGATGGTATCTTCAAGTTTAGTCGTCATATCCAACCAAGGTAGCCATTCTCTTAAATAGCCTCTTGAGTTGTTTGTTACTTCGAATACCCTTTCTCCATCTCTTAATTCTATTAATTTTAATGATAAGTCATCGTTTATTTTATGTATAAACATTCTATCCCCTCCCAAATGGTTTATTTTGTATTTTATCACATTATTCTGAATGAGATGTTGACATTTTTTATTCCACTCCCGTTTGTTGAACAGCTATTATGGGCTTTTTCTTAACTGCACTATGAGATGAAAAAATGTATGGTTTTTAAACTATGTATAAGCTTACTCAAAGAGTAAGCTTAACTTCCCTTATAAACACTATCACAGGTTTCACCTGTTGGTTCATAATAACAATGATTTTTAAATTGACCTGCTAAAGGTTGACCATACCATGTCGGTGGGCATGGGGCATATGGATTAAAGTACCAAAGGGCATATTTCCCTGGGTGTTCTCTCCAATAATCCAAATTTTGTTTGGCTAATCTTTTTTCAGCCGTTCTCGCTTTTTGGTAAAAGACATTTCCTTTTTGAACGGCTTCAAAAGAATAATTTCCTCCTTGTACTTGATAAATGACTTGTGGAATCGTTCGTAAATTTTTAAAGTCTGAACAGTTTGCTTTTAGACGATTGACAATGACATTTCCAACATATAGCATTCCTTGTTTTCCTTCACCCTCGGCTTCTGCTCTCATCATCCTTGCCATTAAGTCAACGTCTGAACTTCGGTAATTTACTCGTGGCATTTTTTCACCCCCAAAATAAAGTATGAAAAATCGCCTACATTGTTGTCATTGTTTATAAAATAAGGATGCCTAGTTTGGATAAGGAAATGACATCCGTTTCGGCAATCTCACTTAATTTAACTTTACATCTTCTCAAAGTTAATCTTTCTTCGGTTGTTAAAGGTAGTTTCGGAGAAGATTTTTTCATTTCATTCACCCTATTCTTGTTATATTGAAAGACCCTTCTAGTTAAAGAAAAGATCATTCCCCCAAAAAATCCCCATACCAATAGCCACGCGAGCAAAGGAATAGTCAAACTCTTCATTGCCTGCAACCAGTTGTACTCTTTATTTCGTCCCCTCAATATTCGATCAGTTATAAAAAATAATATAGCGGCTCCAAGACTAACCCAGAACAAAATCAAGCCAAAAATGATATGGAAAGCTCCTGAAACAATAGGTTCTGTCTTTTTTACTTGGACTTTGATTGAAATCATATCGCCGACCTTATCGCTAATGATGGACGTTACCACACCATATATTAAAATGGCGGGAAAACTATACAACATATATACCGAGATAGCCGTACTGGAAGAGATGAAATAGCTTTGGATTGACCTTATTTCCTCACCAAAAGGATTGGGCTGAATGAATCCTAAAATAATCGTAAAGAAAGTACCAGAAATGGATGCCGAAATTATTTTTCTAGACAGAATGGTGGCCACCCCTCTTTCGACCATTTTTTCTATATTTTAACATATGAACAATAACAAATTTGGCTTTTCTTCTAATCTACTTTCTCTATTCCCTCCCAGGTACAAACCGATTTGTTAACTATATCAAAATTTCTTCTTCAGTGTCATCTAGGTTAACGATTTTACACAAAAAGAAAACCCTCGCTTCCTTTATCAGAAGCGAGGGTTTCATGGCAGCAATTAATTTATATCCCACTCTAATTTTAATAGATCTTTCAACATGCGAACCTGCTCAGTACCCATTTTTTCTGCAATTTTCTGCTCAAGCTGGGCTTTAAGGGTCGCGTTTTTTTCATAGCAATCTTTGCCTAATGCGGTTAACTGGATGCACTTTTCCTTCTTGTTGTTTTCTACATTATTGATTTCGACTAATCCTTTATCAGAAAGCTTTTGGATAAATTTATGGATCGCCTGACGAGAAATTTCTACATTTTTTGTCACATAGGAAATGGTCGGCTGTTTTTTATAAATCCTCGCCATGATATACCATTCAGAGTTTGAAATATAAATCTCACTTTGATCATTCCATGCTTTCTCGGCGATTTTTCGAACTAAGCTATGACGCTCACTTAATAGGTCGATAAGGTCTAAATGTTGTAATTCAGAGTTTAAAATCAAATGATTCACTCCAATCCTACTCTTCGCCCTTACTATACAAAATCTGTTATTCGGTGTCAATTTGGTTTACTATCAATCGGTTCCTTATTTATTCCACTCTATGTATATGCAACAAATGGGTAGACGATTTCGATGGGGGTAGAAGCAATGCCTGTCCAAAGAATCCTATCCAACCGTCCTAGTCCCATTCGCTCTAACCATTAAGCTTGATTCGCCAATCATGGCAGCGCATCAAGGCTCCTGGAGGGTATTCAAATTCGCATTCGGCGATGCGCTGGAAGCCTAACTTTCGACAAACAGCATTCGATGCAGGATTATCAATTGAAGGGAAGGCATGCATGTAGGGATACTTGTTCTCGGCTGCAGCTTCCTCGATGACTATTTTCATTGCCGCTGTCGCAATTCCGTTCCCCTGGTAGGCAGGAAGGACGCTCCATCCTGTTTCGTAAACAAGTTCCTCCTTCCAAATCTTTGGCCAGTAACCGACCGAACCGACTGATTCTAGGTTAGGTAACAATTGAACGCTAAACATCCTTCCTACAAGATCATGCTCAAGATAACGTTTATGCCGATTTAGGGTCTGCTCTTCCGTCTCTGGCCCTCCGAGGTGCTCCATCATCTCTGGAGAGTTGAGTCGATAAAGTAAATCAAGGTCTTGTTCTTCCCATGGATTAATCTGAACTAGATGGTGGCTTCGTTCTGTCATCTTCATCAACCCCTAACTCATTTTTTGATTGCCGCTAACGTTTGATATCTGGCATTTTAAGTGGAATTTTGGGAAGTGGTCGATAAAATGGCAAAATCGGTTGATAAATTGGGGCAAGTGGTCGATAACCTTTGCTGACTTCTGAATGAAGAACCAAAATGTTCAATAAATCATTGATTCCGGGTGAAAAATATCCATTTTTTTTTTAAAATGGACGTAAGCCCCGCTACCCCATCAACTTCAGGGTACTGTCTACTTTTCACCACTCATCTTACTGCTTAAGGAATCAACATATTGTTTGGATTCCAATAAGCCAAGTCCCGTAACCATTCTATATCTTTTCACTGCTTTGATATTTTTACCTTCTGCAATCAGAAGTTTTAATTCCTCATCGATATTGGCTGTAGCTGGATTGGTATCTGGCACCCCCATATGTTTTGCTATATTTTCTAATGTTGTATTTACACGGCCCATCTCACTTCGTAATAGATTCATAGATCTTATTAGACCTCCTAATAAGATTACTCCTAAAATTCCCCAGAATACTTGTCCATCCATCGTTACCCTCCTTCATTGAGCCGATTTGCTCGACTGAAAAATAACCGTTCGACTTGTACTTGACTCCACGTGGACTTCCAATTCTTTTTGGCGACTCGCTCTTCGTATATTTGCGCCCGCTCCTCCGTTTTTGTAAAATACGGTGTCGGTCTCACCTCCAAGTGGACGACATCATGAATTCCACATGGAGCTGTTAGGATGACACGACCTTGATCATCTATTTTCACCCCTAAAGCTGTTGCGGTTTCTGGAAACTTAGAGATCGCGTCAACAGCTGACGAATATGGAGGCATATGGCTTTTGAGATGCATTCTAGCTTCATTTTTTACGGACCAGGGAATATTGGGAAGCAGGTTGGCCAGTCTTTGCTCGAGCTTTTTTTCTGTAGCTTCTTCCAGATTGGTTGGATCGAAATAGATGACATCAATATCTGGGAGTGGCGTTCTTTCCTTGAAGTGGTGTAAAGTATCCCAAATCTTCGACCGAACAAAGCCCGCGCAAATCCACCAATCCGGCAACTCCAATGATTTCGCCGCTTGTAATATTTCCATCATCCATGGATCCTCGCTAATGATGGCTATCATTTTCTCCTCGTTCATTCCGATCATCCTTACAAATTGTTATACCTGTATGATTCTATACCGTTGAATGGTTCTCCTTCTTCAAAGGATTTTCATAGCATGGAAAAAGCCGCTAGTATGATGGACTAGAGGCTTTGAATCCACTTGGTTTGTATAATGAACTAATCCCCTTGGAAAAGGGATTACGATGAAGACCTACTATTGTGCATTCCTCTTGGAAAACGGATTGCATGAAAGATAGTCTTTTCATGCAGCCGCCCGAGTTATTCCTTCGTCAAACCATTCACGTCAATAAATGGCGTCGCCCCTCCCGTAACACTTGGCAAACGGCCATCCCATTTCTCTAATGCCTTCTCCTGGACCTCAATTTGTTTTAATTGAATTAATTCCGGGGTCACCTCTTGTTTTTTCAAGCGTAACGCTTCCGCCTCCGCACCAGCTTGAGCGACCTTCTGCTCAGCTTCAATCTTGATTCTTTCCAAATCACGCTGGGCCCGTAACGCATTTTGCTCCGCGGTTTGTTTCGATTCAATCGCTTTATTAAATTCCTCACTAAACGCAAATTCCTTAATATTGATATCTTCGAGAATCATAAAATATTTTGTTAATTTGACACCCAACATCTCTTTCACCTTTGCGGAGACCTCTGGCCGTTTCGAGATTAGTTCCTCAGCAGTGTACTGGGCAGTGACCGCCTTCAATGATTCAGCAATGGCAGGGTCGACAATCCGCGAGCGATAATCCAGGCCGATTTCCTGATAGAGGGTATTGACTGAACCAGGATCGACTGAATAGTTGACGGCTACATTTGCCGTTACCATTTGAAGATCCTTTGATGCAGCTGTCTGTGAACTCTCCTCTTTTTGAACCCGCACCTCAACCTGCTGAACCGTTTGAATAAAAGGAAGCTTAAAATGAAGCCCTTCTGTTAGAATGGTCGGCTTCACCGCTCCAAATTGGAGCAAAACGCCCCGATTACCTGATTCAACAGTTGTCGCTGAGGCAAAACCCAAGACAATAATAATAAGGGCAATTAGTCCACCGATGATCGATTTCGTATATCTCATGCCGATTCCTCCTCTTTCACACGTACATGCCGATACAGAACAGATCCTTCAAATAACCATATGCCCCCAATTGCAAAATTATTCACGATCTCATGCTTCACCGCATTACCGATGTGGGGGTGTGGGGGTCAGGCCCCAATAAGGCTAGTATTATTTCTAATTTTTTGGTAAATTAATAGTAATCCCATATTTTGGAGGATCCTGCTATGAAAAAAGTACTCGTCTTACTATTGATCGTATTGATTATTTTGATAGGCGGAACATATGGCGTCTATAAGTGGTTCGATTACACGGCTTCAAAGAAAGTGACTCTCTTACCCAAACAAGCACCTGATGAGTATAAGGCGGAATCAAAAGAGGAACAAGCGCTAGAAGAAGAACAGGAAGAACAGACTGGTAAAATTGGTGGTGTGCAGTATGATATTAAGTTAAATCAGGACAGTTCAGAAGAGGCAGTCATTGATGTGATGCACATGATGACCCATCAAAAAGTTAAGGCAGAAGAAAAGTGGGGTGCGATTCCAATGATTCCTTCTACCATTAACCAAGTCTATGAAATTGTTAATAATAGTCAATTTACTCATAAAGCTGACCTGCTCGCCATTCTAGCAAAATGGAAGGACGGACAGTTTGCAGAAGTGGACAGTGACCATAACTACTTTTGGAGATATAAGGATGGAACCGTCGGTCAAGCTTACGGCATCTTGACCCCAGTAGAGGAAGAAACTTTTATTACTAATAACTTCGGCAAAGACTATTCCAACGTCGCTCAATCACAGGAATAGCCTCTGATTCTAATGCTTTACAGCATTAATGTTGTGGGGGTCAGGCACCGGTATGTCTTCCACGAATTTGCAGTAGTTTTCTATCTGCGGCTTTGGAAATAGAGTTAATACTTTTGTGGTTTGGATCGGTATGGGTGATACATACGTATCCGATAAATAAGCAAGATAGCTGCTCCATGGATAATCTTGAGGGGACCTCACCATTTGGGCTTCAACAGGATTCAGATGAATGTATCTATTTACATCTAATAGATAATCTGTGGAGACGATCATTTCAGATCCATACCTTCCCTGAAAGACGTGACCTACTTGCTCGTACCGTTTATTAAGATAGATGGCATACCTGGAATTAATCATTTTCATAATATCTTTTGGATGATCATCAATGGTTTCGATTTGCAGATGAACGTGATTGTCCATGAGGCAATAGGCGAGGAGATGAAAAGGATACGCTTGACGGGTTTCTTCTAGTAACTCCAAATAAACTACACGATCAAAGTCATCAAAAAAAATGACTGACCTTCGATTACCTCGACTCGTAATATGATAGATGGCACCAGGAAACCACACACGAAGTTTTCTCGACAACGTGCATAACACCTCTCTTTCAACTTACTTACTTTCCATCTATATCATTCAACACCTCCCTCCAAATTCCTTCCCCTTTCGATAAAAACTGAGAAGAAAATACGACAAAAAGCAGAGAGCCCTAAGCTCCCTGCCTTCCTTTTACTCTTTACAGCATTAACTGATTGGGGGTCAGGCCCCTTATCCTGCCATTTGATTTTTGGCATCTCTTGGGCAGTAGACTGAGATATGGTCGATGGTTGCTTTGGAACCGACGAATTTTAATTGAAATTTATCAGTTACATTGTAGACCCAGATGGTATCACCGCTACTAGTACGAGTGTCATCTGGTTTACCTAATTCTTGCTTGATCTGTTCAAACGTGAGTTGTTGAAGTTCCTTCGCATTCGAACGGACATCAAAAATTTGTTCCCCCTTATTTATACCGAAAACAATCCCCCGGCTGGTATATGTCGCATATCGATTCCCAGCCACAAAATCAAGTTGATCAGGCTCGCCCCACTTAGCTGTGATCTGCTCAAAAGTAGTCGTTTCCACAGGAAAGATGCAGTTTTTAACGCTTCCCTCTTTCGCAAGCTTCACCGTTTCCTGTATCAACGACGCCTGCTGACTATCTCCCGTCTGGCTTGGCTCGGAGGTTGACGGGTTACTAGACGGTTTTTCGGACACGTTTCCAGATGGCTTTTCTGATGGCTTTTCCGGTTCATCGGTTTGGCTGGAGGAATGAGAAGAACTGGAGCTAGGCGAAGTTTGTTTGGACGGAGGTGGTGAAGACTGTGTATCTTCTTGATGCGTACAGCCGATTAGAAGCGCAAAAAGGCACGGAATAAAGCCAATTTTCAATAAGTTTTTCAATTTTATTACCCCTTTTCATCATGCTATGTGAATGAGTCCTGTTGATTTTCCTATCAATAGATTTACATCAGGCATGGAAATATACCTGAGCCCACTCCTTTTTCCAAAAGCGTCACTTCCCTTCTCCTGCAGCCTGTTTATCGAAAAATCTATAGAATTGTAGAGATCTGCTACTGTATTGGACTCTTAAATGAATAATCAATGAGACAAGGCTGAAGAATATCGTTTCATTTATTAGAACGAAAACAGCTTAAACAATGTTACACCCACTTTCGAATTACCAACTTTTGTCTCATGCCTACATGCAGCACCCCATACTTTACCGCTTTAACTGAGCGGGGGTCAGGCCCACTAGCCTTGCATATTAGTAATTAAATTGAATTAATTCAAAATTTTTACATTG
>NZ_CCAS010000085.1 GCF_000612625.1 Neobacillus jeddahensis | reverse complement strand
AACGTAACGACCGGGATTGCAAGACTGTAGTAAATATAGACATTACGGCAAGCCTTAAAAGTTACCCATTGTTGCCCTTCATCCATTTCTCGAAATTCATAGGGAATAAAACCAGTTAATTTGATTCTGTTTTTTGGATTTTTATTGTTATGCAACTTTATAAGGATAGTCCAAACAAACGCCAAAATTAGAGATATCCCAGAACATAATTTAGCTAATAAATCCTGTGTATTTATTAGTGATAGTACCAAAGAAGCAGTGATAAAAATTAGTAAAATTACAGGAAAAATCGGCGAACGCAAAAAAAATCTCAACATAAAAATCAATCCTCCCCTTTTAAATAGAATACTTCCTCTACGGTAACATTAAATGCCTTTGCTACCTTTAAAGCCATAGTAACCGACGGGGAATAGTCCCCTTTTTCAATTAAACCAATTGTTTGCCTAGTTACTCCAATTGCATCAGCCAAGTCTTGCTGAGTCCACCTAAAACGTGCACGTAACTCTCTAACTTTATTTTCCAGCATATATTTTCCCTTCTTAAATCATTTACTTAAATTGTAAGTTAAATATTTCAAAATGTAAATAATCATTTGCATTTTGTAATAAATAATTGCCTTGTAATAAATATGCCTTCAATAATCCAGACAGTGATGTAACCTAAATACAATTCGGAATTTCTTCCACTTTACATAATTATTTTAGTCAAAACATTTACAATATCTTGAACTACTTAATACACACTCTTGCTTGTTTGTAGAATAGATAAAAAAGGACGCATGAAAATGGCATTGAAATTGACACTTAATTTGGCACTTATTTTTTTGCGTACACTAGATGTTGTCATTGATAAAAAGACAAGTCATTTGCAATATCTATCCTGTAGAAACGCGAAAAGCAGTGAGATTTCTATATTGAAATCCACTGCTTTTATAGATGTTTTTATATATGCTTTTTACTGTGTGGGTACCTCAAAAGAGAACGGCTTAGATTAAGCCTCAGTGATTTTTTTAAAAGTTCGATTTTTTATTGACTGCCTAACTATTATACCCAACGACACAAGTAGAGAAATGGAACCTAGCAGGAGAAAAATTAATGCAACATTAGTTAGGATATAGGATTCAATATTGTTTATGAATGGTAACCCGATTACCGAAATATCATATCCTCCAATTGGTTCGGGGCTATCACTCGAAGCCAAGTATTTGATGAAAATGCTATTGGCGTATGAAATCGCACACGAAAACGCAAGTCCATAATTTTTATTATGGTGTATGCTAATGGGTATGTGATTTACTCTAATATGGTACCTAGAGATAGGACAATCGAAAAAGAGTGTTTCATCTGCTGGGTGTCTTTTTTTAAAAAATATAAAGTGAAACCAAAGCTTAACTCCGTCGTCTTAGCAGTAAGTGAGAAATGGGGTGGTATAAGGTTGAAAAAAGTGAGTGGAACGGAAAATTTATATCCAGAAAATCAAGATATATGGTTTGAAAGGATTATGGATGAATATGGCGACAGGTTAACTAAGCTTTCCTATAACTATACAAAGGATTGGAATAGTGCAGAAGATATCGTACAGGATGTATTCATTACTTGTTATAAACAATATGAAAAGATTGATAAAATTGTATCTTTTAAAGCTTGGATATTTAGGATCACGATAAACAAGTGTAAAGATTTATTAAAGAGTTCAATTTTTAAAAGGGTTGTTACGAACTCTAACCTACTTACACTGACAAAATCGTCAGAATTATCACCAGAGATGGCCATAATGAAGAGCGGGGAAGAAGAATTTTTATCAGCTTGTGTGTTAGAACTACCGATTAAATATCGTGAGGTTATTACGCTATATTACTATGAAGAATTATCAATTGAAGAAATTAGTGAGATCTTGAAAATAAATAGAAATACGATAAAAACTAGATTAAATAGGGCAAGGATGAAATTAAAAGCATTACTGGAAAGGTGGAGATACGATGGAGAAAGAACTTAGAAACTTGCGGAAAGCAATGAATTCCTCCACTCATAAAGGGGTACGCTTTACAGAAATACAGAAAGAAAAAATTAGGGCCTCCCTCCATCAAGAAAACATAAATGTGCATAGAAAGCCAAAGTTATATATTTATGTAATCTCTACTCTGGCAGCATCCTTATTCATCCTGCTATTCTATACAGAATTATCAGCATTCTTATCTTCAAAAGATGGTGTAAAGCAAGAGGCAAACCAAGCTATAAAAAGTGAGTGGAAGAGTAGAAACGATTACTCAAGAAATGGTAAGGTACTTTTCAGTGTTTCCCCAGATCCTTATCTGTCTGCCGGTAAACCTTTTGGTTATGTATTTAGTTTTAAGGAAGCTTTTGATACTTATAATGGAAAAGAACTAGAAATATATGCTATCCATAAGGAGACAGGTGAGCGTATAAATGTCTTACCTTCAAAAAAGATTACCGAACCTTCTTCTGGATATTCCAGTTTAGGCAGGTTTACAACAAGATTAATCATACCAGAAGGCGGACTTTGGAAATATGAAGTCTTCTTTGATAAAAAATTTTATGGGGATGTAGTATTACCAGTTGGGGAAGGAACTTTACTACCTATAAATATTCCTAAATTTGTTCAAGCAAACGACTTTGAAAAGATTGACTGGAATCGAAAAGCTGTGGATCTAGGTAACAATATCTTAGGGAATGAACATAAATCAGGTGTTATTGGTGCTGATATGCCAAGCATAAACATCAACCAAAAGTGGATGTGGCATCTTTGGTGGATAAAAAAACCCAAAGAAACCAAGCTAACGGTCGTTGGGTTTCACAGAGAAACGGGAACGGTCCATCAGATCCTTACAACAGGTTGGTCACTGGATCTTGGAGGAGAGAATAATGGAGCAGATGCACACGCACCTTCAAGCGTGAACATTCCAATGGCAGGAGAATGGGCAATCTTACTTTATGTTGATGGGAAGTTATTCGATGTATTAGTCTATAACATAAACTCATAGGTCATTCATTCTCCAATTAACAGGCGAAAGTATTAAACTACAAAAGGTTAAATGGTTTCGTTCAATATGAACTGAGCCATTTTTTCTGCGCTTGACTGTTTATCAAATACAATTTTCAAAAATGATATATATGAATTACCACTGGAGAAGATTATTGAATTAATAAATAAAAAAAAGAGGGATTTTGCAGATGAAACTGCCAAATATATGTCAATGATAATTGGAAAGTTGAATTTATTTAAAGTTTTAGATTAATCCAAAAAACTTTAAAAAAGTAGCCTTGAAATTGGTAGGTAGGTTTATTTGTAAACACTTAAACGTAAATCAAATTGACTTTAGCAACTAATTTGATTATTATATTTGACAAAAGCAACTATATTGAAGGGGTGATTATTTTGTTAAATATTTCTAATGAAGAAAGGATACAGGCTGTTCGGCACTTTAATCGTTTTATAACAAGGCATATTGGCGCTTTACGTGAAGGTTTATTACATAGCCCTTATTCGCTGACAGAATCTAGAATACTGTTTGAAATTGCTAACAATGATAACCCTACAGCTTCAAATTTAACTCAACAGATGGGATTAGATGCTGGTTATTTAAGTCGAATATTAGCTCAATTTGAAGAGAAGGGTCTTCTATACAAAGAGCGTTCTCTTAAAGATGCTAGGCAGCGTATTTTAAAACTTACAGCTGAAGGAGTAAAAGCATATGCTAAGCTCAATGAACGTTCAAATATTGAAATAGCTGAACTCCTTAGAGAATTGTCGGATAGTGAACAACAACAATTAATTAACGCTATGAAAACAGTTGAGGGATTGATTAGTAAGAATGAAAGCTTTACTTTTTCCGGACCATATTTTCTTCGGCAGCATGAGCCTGGTGATATGGGGTGGGTGGTTCACAAACATGGTATCTTATATTCTCAGGAATATGGATGGGATGAGAGCTTTGAAGCACTAGTGTCTCAAATTGTAGCGGATTTTATAAATAACTATAACCCCAAACGAGAACGTTGCTGGATTGCCGAAATGAATGGAGAAATTGTGGGTTCTATTTTTGTTGTAGAAGGAAGTGCAGATACAGCTAAACTTCGTTTGTTAATAGTAGATCCAAAGGCAAGAGGAGTGGGGTTAGGTTCACAATTAGTTGAGGAGTGTATTAACTTTTCTAGACGGGCTGGATATAAAAAACTTGTCCTTTGGACGAATAGTATTCTTAAAGAAGCTCGTCATATCTATCAGAAAAAGGGCTTCATACTTGTAGATGAAGAAAAACATCATAGTTTTGGGCAAGATTTAGTTGGTGAGACATGGGAACTGCTACTTTAGAAAAAGTTCCAGTCATCTTCATATTGAAGCGATTCTTCAATTATGGAGGGCCGCTTCTTCTATAGTTAAACAGGTCATCACGTTAGAACCCTTTGTGTCTTCTTTTTTTACATAAAAAAAGTGAAAGCTGGGTGGAAAAATAATTATCTTTTGGTAGTAATGTAAGAGTCTCAATGTAAAAAAGGGAAACAAGAGAAATTATTGACAAGATGAAGGAGAGACATACGTAAATGACTATCAATCTAAAAAAGTGTACCCTTGAAGACTCACGCAAACTTCAAGAAATTAGTTATGAAACATTTAATGAGACATTTAATCATCAGAATTCACCCGAAAATATGAATGCCTACTTGGAAAGGGCATTTAACTTAACACAAGTAGAAAAAGAAATATCCAATCTTTCTTCGCAGTTCTTTTTTGTTTATTTTAATCATGAAGTCGCTGGATATGTAAAGGTCAATACAGATGATGCTCAGTCTGAAGAAATGGGTGATGAATCACTTGAAATCGAGCGAATTTATATAAAGAAGCAATTTCAAAAACATGGGCTTGGTAAATACTTATTAAATAAAGCGATGGAAATTGCGAGAGAACGTGATAAAAAGAAAATCTGGTTAGGCGTATGGGAAAAAAATGAGAATGCGATGGCCTTTTATAAGAAAATGGGGTTTGTTCAAACGGGAGCTCACTCTTTTTATATGGGGGATGAAGAACAAATAGATTTCATCATGATTAAAACACTCATATAACACAGCTGTCCTATGAAATGACTGATAAAATGGTATTCAGGGAAAGAAGGTTACATCTTTCCCGTTACTTCTTATTGTTTTACTCCATCTGGATAATTTCTAACATAATGTTTGTCACCAAGATGTTTAAAATCCTCAAGGGTTTTTTCTAATTCAACGATAAGGATTCGCTTTACATCATGCATACTTCTGTAAAAAGTATGTTCCTTCTTTCCATTTGGTTTTATCCCAGCTAGTGAGTTTGAAGATACGATCCGTCGATGCTCATTCACTAATTTATCAATGGCTTCCAGTACATGTTGCGTATATTTTACTATTTCTTTGTGTTCCGTTTGTTCTTGAAGCTCTTTAATTTGTTTATCCACTTCGTGCCCCCCATTTTGTGTCTTCGCTTTAATAGTATCTTCCCCCAAATGTTCTATAAACTAAGCATTTTTATTAGATAAACAATGACATGAACGCTGGCTTTTTTTCATACTATATTTTGGGGGTGGGAAAATGCCAAGAGCAAGTTACCGTAGTTCAGACGTAGACGTAATGGCAAGGATGATGAGGGCAGAAGCCGAAGGTGAAGGGAAACAGGGAATGTTATATGTTGGAAATGTCATTGTGAACCGTCTTGTAGCAAATTGTCTAGACTTTAAAGGTTTAAGAACAATTAACCAAGTTATTTTTCAAGTACAAGGAGGAAACTACTCCTTTGAAGCAGTTCAAAAAGGGAATGTATTTTATCAAAGATCAAGAACTTCTGAAAGAAGATTAGCAAAACAGAATTTAGATTATTGGAGAGACCACCCAGCAAAATTTGCCCTTTGGTATTTTAATCCACATGCTCCATGCCCTCCAACATGGTATGGTCAACCACATTCTGGTCAATTTAAAGAACATTGTTTTTATGAACCAAAGGCTGGAACATGCGATAGTGTTTATAGCGGGTAGGCTTACTCTTTGAGTAAGCCTTTATACATATTTACAATATTTGCATAAAAAATAATGAAACTTATCTGCTAGAACGTGAATGTGACCAACTTCACCGACGTTTACTACGAGTGAATCGGAGACTTCGTGCGGTGGAATTAGGTTCACATGTTGGCTTTAACCCTCTTCTTCTGAAATCAATCGCCTGCCACTCTATGGTTTTTCACATCGGCACGAAGTCATGCCCATTTATAATATAGACGGGCTCCAAATTCCTCTCTGAGTGTAATATATAGGGTAATGTCATATGAGCTCCCCTTACATTCGAAAGGAAGTGTCAAAATTGGAAAATGCCTTACCGATAACAAATGCCATACCGATTTCTAATGCTTTACCTATTTCTAATGCTTTACCTATTTCTAATGCCATACCGAATGTTCTTCCCCAACCTCCATTGTCTTACTCCTATGCAGCTCCTGTTTATGCAAGTTGTCTTCCTGCACGTGGGTGCGATGATTTTATACTCATAGTAGTGTTGTTTATTTTATTAATCATTGTGGGTGCAGTTTGTTACTGTGGTTAAAAGATGTGTTAAAGGATCAGCTGCTTTTTGGCGGCTTTTTCTTTATTTATCCAAAGGTGCAGTACATAATACTATCTTATTGTTTATTTGTATGTTGGGAGATGGCTTAATTGCAGGTTCTTTCATCGTTGAATTAGCTGCATTTTTTGCAGGGCATGATCTGGAACTATGATAAATAATTCTTCTATTGTATAAACTATGGATCAAATCTATTAAAGAAAGATTCCAAAATCTATGGTATTCTTGCTGTGAAAATAGATAATATGTTAGTGTGTTCTTGAACAAGTACGAATCTGTCCAATTGTCAGCATTTATGATGAATTGTTAAGGGAGTTACTATTGTGAAAATGTTAAAAAGAAAAGGGAATTTAATTAGTTTTCATCCTGCCCAGATACTTGTCATGGGCTTCGGTAGTCTCATCCTAGTGGGGACTCTTCTTTTCATGCTGCCCATCGCTACATATGAAGAGGGACGTGGACTTAGCTTCATTGATGCTTTATTTGAAGCAACTTCTGCCGTCTGTGTGACAGGATTGGCGGTTGTTGATACGGGGTCAACCTTTACTACATTTGGTGAGATTGTCCTGCTCTGTTTAATTCAAATTGGTGGATGGGGCTTTATGACCACCGGAATATTTATGTTTATTATCTTAGGAAAAAAAATCGGTCTAAAGGAACGCTTATTACTACAGGATTCATTAAATGTATTCTCCATTTCAGGTGTCGTTAACCTAGTAAAGCGGATCATCCTCATTACTGTTATTGTGGAACTAATCGGTGCTACTGCCTTAGCCATTCGATGGTCATTTGACATGCCGTTTTCGAAAGCGATTTACTATGGAATTTTCCATTCAGTTTCTGCCTTTAATAATGCTGGGTTCGGTTTAGAACCTGACAATTTGAGTAAATGGGTAGGGGATCCGACCGTTAATATCATGGTTACTTTTCTATTCATCATAGGGGGGATTGGTTTTACTGTCATTCTCGATCTTTTTCATAAAAGATCAATTCGTAAATTATCCCTTCATTCAAAGGTTGCTCTAACGATGACATTAATACTGAACATTATTGGACCTTTCATCATTTTCGTATCAGAATATAGTAATCCTGATACGATTGGCAGTTTGCATTTTGGCGATAAAGTATGGGCATCCTACTTTCAAGGTGTCGTCACCCGGACTGCCGGTTTTAATACGATCGATATTGGAGCCATGAACCTTTCTTCCCTTGTCTTCATGATGGCACTGATGTTTATTGGAGCTTCTTCTGGGTCTACCGGTGGTGGTATTAAAGTAACCACCTTTGCGATTATAATTTCAGCTTTCTGGGCTGTCGTGACCAATCGGGATGATGTGAATATATTTAAACGAAGAATTTCGTGGGAGCTAGTTAATAGATCACTATCTATTGTGGTCGCTGGTATATTTTTTATTTTCCTCATCTTCTTTTTATTAACCTTTACTGAGGATGCGGATATGAGCAAACTCTTATTTGAAACGATTTCCGCCTTTGGTACAGTAGGTTTGTCTGCAGATTTCACACCTGAACTGTCACCGGTTGGAAGAATCTTCATTACCATCATGATGTTTATTGGACGACTTGGACCTTTAACGATGGCTTTTGCACTCTTACATACTCGCAAGGATGCAAAAGTTAGATATGCAGAAGAAAAGATCTTAATCGGATAGAGATTGAATTCATTACGATTCTTTTGGGGTGAATGATGAACGATGGGAAAGCAAAGTTATGCTGTGATTGGGTTAGGTCGATTCGGGACCAGTATTGCGGCTAAATTATATGAAGCCGGACAAGAGGTACTGGGGATTGATATTAATAGTGAACGGGTAGAAGATGGGATCGTATCGATTACGCACGCAGTGGCACTGGATTCTACAGAAGAGGACTCGCTTAAATCAGTGGGGATTCGTAATTTTGACTATGTCATTGTCGCAATTGGGAATGATATGCAAGCTAGTATCTTAACGGTCTTGCTTTTAAAAGAAATGGGAGTAAACAAGGTCATTGCAAAAGCCATTAATAAACGTCATGGACAAGTATTAACAAAGGTTGGGGCAGATTGGGTCATACATCCTGAAAGAGATATGGGAGAGCGTGTGGCACATCAGCTACTCTCACCTAATGTGTTGAACTATATAGAACTGTCAAATGAATACAATATTGAAGAAATCATGATCCCACCAAGTATGGCAAGCAAGAGTTTGCGGGAGCTGGATTTACGAGCAAATTATAATGTGAACGCGATTGCGATCTTGAGTCATGATAATTTAATCATCTCCCCTTCTCCTGATCAGATTATGAAAAATGGTGATAAGTTGGTAGTGATTGGACATCGTAGAGATCTAAACGATTTTGTCAATATAAAATAATGCATTGATTCGAATAAGTAAAAAGGACTAACTTCCCAACAGGGGTCAGTAGGAAAAACAATACAGAAGCCCACTTATCCATTGGATGTGTGAAGTGGGCTTTTTATTGGCAGATAGGAAAGGATATCGGAGAGTATAAGCAACTAGGTCCAATCACTATGTTCTATCTCTTCTGAATCTCCTTTAAAGGGTCTTAGTGTTTTCGGGAATAACAGCATGATTTAATTCTTGTTCTAGCTGCTTTTCCAGCGAAATTAATTCGGCGGGAGACCAGTTCATGATTTTCTCCATCTTCTTTAGAATAGGATTCTTCCATTTTCTTATCCAATCAATCTGGAAATAGAGTGCGCCGGTTCGGCGGATAAAGAAGTCCATCGGGGTGACGGCCATTTCTTGTTCGATTGAATACATTAATTGGGCAAACACAAAGGGTGATAAGTCTTCTTCCGACTCAGCTGAATAATGGTTTGCATAGGTGAATAGCTGATCGACATTGGTTCCATATTTTTTCGCCAGTTCAAATCCCTCTTGCTCTGTTAAGCCAAATTGTACTGCTTCTTTTGATTTTTGGATGATAAATTGCTGGTATTTCTCTCCAGTTGGAAAGTTTCCTCCAGAAATCGGATGTTGGACCGTTTGGCAAGGGGAAAAGAGGCGGAGATTAGGAGTCCAATGGAAGTTGTGAACCTGCCAAAGGTGCTTCCCTCATGAAAAGGTAAGATCATCCACTGCGGGGTGGTAACATGAGGTCCATTTTGGTAAACAATCGCTCGCTCTTTCCCCACTTCGGAGACCACGCTAAATTCTAATTGCTTTAAGTACCGTAAACCACCATGGACGAGTTTCGTAGAGCGGCTAGAGGTACCGGCTGCAAAATCCTGCATGTCGACTAAACCGACCGTCATGCCTCGGGTTACGGCATCTAACGCAATTCCTGCCCCCGTAATTCCGCCGCCAATAATCAGCACATCATACTCTTTTTGACTCATCCCTGTAAGGGTTTCTGTTCTTTTTTTACCTGAAAACGGTTGACTCATCCTGAAATGCCTCCTCTGGTAACTGTAGAAAATAAAAAGAGACCAATCCAAAGAACTTAACATACTGTTTAAGTTTATGGGTGGTCTCTCTTAATCTTTAACCGAATATTTAGTTAATTTTATTCTTACATAGTGAATCCTATTTGTCTAGTAGCATGGTAAAATAAAAAATGCAATTGACGAAATAAGTAATGACTTGAAAGCACCATTAACCTCAAGTCTAAATGGTGATTTTTACTCTACTGACTGTTCCAGTGATATCAGTGGACAAAGATTATTCTGCTATGGTTGAAAGCTGCCAGGTTATGCCGAATTTATCTTTTACTTGTCCATAGGAAGGACTCCATGGCGTTTCCTGAAGTGGCATGAGGACCTCGCCGCCATCCTGCAGTTTTTCATATACTTCTCTTGATTTTTCTACATCATTAAAGGTGATTGCTACATCCACTTGTGATCCAGTTTGAAAGGGTTGACCTGGGAATGTATCAGATAGCATGAGAAACGTATTAGCGATTTTTAATTGGGCATGAATGACACGGTCTTTTGCTTCATCAGGCAGAGGGAACCCTGGATTTTCAGGCAGTTCTCCGTAAGTTTGAACGCCTAGAACTTCTGCCTCCAACGCATTTTCGTAAAATTTTACAGCTTCTTTCCCATTACCATTCATTCGTAAATAAGCGTGAACTCCTAATATCATAAAACACACCTCTCTTTTGAATTTTTTACATATGTAACCATTATTCGGAACATACATTCGTAATATACCACATATAGCATGTGTTTGAAAGTACAATCATACTATATCCTGCCCTTTTATTTAAATAATCGCACATTTTGAACTCCAATAATATCTTTTCTTATTCATTCCCTTCGTTAATGTAATCAAGGGTTCCTTCAATTTATCCGTATACTTCTTTACGAATACCATAAAATAATCTCAGAATAATGGATGAAGGAATATTTATAATAATTGGAGGTCTTTCCGTTGGGAATTTTCAGGAAAACGAAGACAAACACCTTAACCGCTGCGGAGTTATCCGCCCTTTGGCTTCAATATTCGGGCGATAGTATGGCTATATGCATTTACAAATATTTTCTTAAAATTGTTGAAAACAATGAGATCAAACCAATTTTAGAATCTGCATTACAGTTAGCTGAGGATCATATAACGAAAATTTCCGAATTCTTAAAAAGTGCAAATTTCCAAGTTCCAATAGGATTTACAGAGAGTGACGTAAATCTAAATGCCCCGCGCCTATTTTCCGACCCATTTCTCCTATTTTACTCCTATATTATGACCATACATGGGATCACCGCGTATAGTTTGGCTATGACGAATTCGGAGCGACAAGACATTCAAAACTATTTTTCTGAATGTATGGAAACATCTAACGAGTTGTTCCAAAAAATAGTGTTATTGGCTAAAGAAAAACCGATGTATTCTAGTGTCCCCTCCATTCCTTCTCCCCATGGGCCGGAGTTTATGGAATCAACAGGAATCATTTCAAATTTAATTGGAGACAAACGACCACTCAATAGTTCCGAAATCAGTACCCTTTTCTTTAATTCAAAGAAAACGGGATTCATCAAATCGTTAAGTTTGGCTTTTAGTCAGGTGGCGAAATCGGAAGAAGTTCGTAATTTTATGGTGAAAAACGTTAAATTAGCAGGGAAAGATGCTGATAGCTTTAACACTATATTACAACAAGATTATTTACCGATACCTGAGAAATGGGATGCTGAAATTTCGGATTCTACTGTAGCTCCATTTTCTGACAAGTTGATGATGTTTCACGCAGGATTTCTAGTAAATGCGGCTCTTTCTTATTATGGGGCATCATTGGGTTCCAGCTTCAGATCGGATATCATCACAAACTATTATAAAGTATTTACCCATGCGATGGAGGCTGGTGCCTTTGCTTACAATATTATGGTTAAACATGGATGGTTAGAAAAACAACCGGAATCGATTGATAGAAAATTTCTGTCACAAGGATCAAAGAAATGAGTCGATAGATGGCTCGTGCTCTCTGAGTACCTTTATCAGAAGTAGGGGAAACGTTGTTACCGCATCATTCCAATGAAGAAAGGGTACAAATGGAAGAGTAACGAAAAAAGAACTCGGATCTCCTGAGTTCTTTTTTCGGCCCATAGGCGGGCGCCTTGCGCTTTTATTAAAAGATAAGTATAAATTTTGACTTTGAGAATGATCCAGCTCCAGGCGCCATCGGCTCGAGGTCACAAGCCAATCCGTCGAGAAGGTTAAAGAACAACCTTCCCGCCGGCTCGTCTTGTGCTGGTCGCCGATAGGCAGGCGCCTTGCGCTTTTCATATTACTTGTTAACGGTTCTCAATATAATTGACGACATCACCGACGGTTTGAAGCTTCGCGGCAACTTTGTCACTAATTTCGATCGCGAATTCATCTTCAATTTCCATCGTCAGGTTCACCATATCAAGTGAATCAGCTTCAAAGTCATCTTTGAATGATGCATCCTGTTTGATATTCTCCATTTTGACACCGAGTTGGTCTGCAATAATAGGCTTTAACTTTTCAAATGTGGTCATGAGAGGATCCTCCTAATTAGTTCATTCCCACCATTATAACAATCTAATTCGGGACGTAAAACAGGAAATTTTACCAATATTCGAGAAGTATTGACCAGAGGGATGACTGTTCCATTGAAGAAGGGCGCAGTCATGAAGTTGCTCATTTTTTTCTTATATCACTAACGGTTCAGGTTGACTAATACAAAGTGTCATTGTCTCATATTCTTCGAAATCGAGGAGATGCTAATGAAATGAAGGTCAAAGGGGCTAGGGGGTAATATAGGTGATATTCCTCATACTATTGGTTATCGTGTTTAACCTAATTGCTATACTTATTCCGAAGCGTATTTCTGGTATTGAAATACTAACCACGACATTATTTTCGCTGTATTTAGAGACAATGGCGAATGTTTTTTTGGATTTGAAATATGACTTGTATGGGTATTTTACAAAGGGGGTAAATTGGGCCAGCTTACTTTATGTATTAGGGGTCTATCCACCAGTAAATATTGTATATCTAAATTACTTTCCTTATAAAAAGCAGTTACTAAGAAAAGTTGTTTATATCTTACTATGGTCCGTTTTTGCCTATATTTTTGAATTTCTTTTCTTAAAAACTGGAACATTTTATTATAACGGCTGGAAGTTTTGGTATTCAGTGATCATCTATCCATTACTTTATTTAATTCTGGTGGGCTTTCATAAATTTGTTAAATATCTTTTGAGCAGATATCAACAGCAAGGAAACTGAAATGTTTGCTTTTACCAACGGGTGCGATTGCTATATAGGGTGATCGCCTTTTTATAGAAAATGGATCCGGTTTAACAAGGAGCTTACCTTCAATAAGATTAACGCTTTAAAAGAAGTAGCATCTATTTTTGTCTATATATAATACTATTCAGCCAGGGTCAGAAATAAAAAAAGCACTGTTGGAGTGCTTTATATGGATTGTCTGCTTCAACATTTTTTTAAAATCAAGGATTTAGAAATCTAATTGGCGTAAGTACAATAGAAATTCGTTTCCATTCACTTTTTTAAATTTATATTTACGGATCTGGCTTTCAATTTTCTTTTTGTCAATATCTTTACTACTGAATAAATCAGCTAAATGGAGAATTACTTCTGCCAAAACAGATACCAATCCAGCAGAACCTAATTCCAAGCCTAATGTTTCCGTTTCAGAAAGTTGTGATTTGGCTAATTCCGCAATTTCTTTATTGTATTCGCCCTTGATGATAATATAGGGTTCTTTATTTTTTAAGGCAACGAGTAAATCTTCCGCATTATAAACCTCGAAGTAGGCATTTTCCGTTTCCAATCGTAATAATTCATCAAGCACAGTTCCTTCACTTTTCTCTAATGTTTTCGCGATTGCTTGAATCGTTCTGACTGAATAACTGCTGACGCTCTTATTATTTACACTTGCGAGCATTTGCTGACTTATTCCTGTTTCTTTAAAGACGTCGTAGCGCTTCTTCCCGTTTTTCTGTAAATAGATATCCAATAGGCTCATTTTAAACTCTCCCCTCTAATACTAAATTATTTTTTACTCAATTATATTTTAGTATATATGTTAAAAAATGTAAATGATAATTATGTTTATTTATTGAAGAAATATCAAAATTCTTTCAAAAGAAAACCAACGGGTCTTGAGGTGATTATGCATGTAGAGTCATCATGAAAATTGAAGTGGACTTGGTCAATGGTTTTTATGTTAAAGTGTGGTAATTTGGGCATTCATGAAATTTCAAGACAATGGCTGAATTAAATCATTAATATGCGCCTTTTTCGGCCGATAGGAAAGTATAACTTTCCATTCAGGCATAAGTGCAACTACGCCTCTGTCTTCGCCCTTAGGGGCTCGCCAGTCGGCGAGTTTTCTTTAAAA
>NZ_CCAS010000084.1 GCF_000612625.1 Neobacillus jeddahensis | reverse complement strand
TGACCCCCTTTTTAGCCTTGTGTAGCCTTCATTTTGACCTCTTCATACGGTTGAACGACTACAAAGCCCTCACCCTCGAACTTCATTTGAATCGACTCCCCACTTCCCCTGCCAAAAAACGTCTTAAGGCTAATATCGGTTTGAAACTCTGGTTGGAGATTTCCAGACCACGCCACCGTCGCATTTGGATCAGTAATCACAGGCTGCCCCGGTGTGACCCTTAAGGTGAGTGGCTCATAATGGGTCGTAAACGCAATCATCCCTGTTCCTTCACATCGGACATTAAATAAGCCCCCGGCCATCATCCCGGCAACCTTCCTCATCAATTTTATCTGCCATTTTATACTTGGTTCAAAGGCGAGCAAATCATTGCCATTTACGTAAATCGCCTCATTTTGCAAATTCAAAATAATAATCTTCTTACCTTCATCGGCAAGATACAATTTCCCCTGGCCATTCGCCTTCATCAATGAAGTACCTTCACCCGTAAAAGCCTTTTTAAAAGCAGTTCCTAATCCATGCTCTAAAATACCTTCACGAACAAACTTAATTGCACCATGATAAGCAACCATCGATCCCGCCTTTGCCCATACCTGACCGTTGAGGTTAACCTCTAGCATCCGTGGGGTTTCTAATTCAAAAAAGCCCTCCCCCTTATCCTCCTGCTCCGTTTGTTTTACGAACTCATTTATTGAATACCTGCTCACGCAAAACACCATCCTTTCATAATTAGTATTTACGAAGCAGGACTAATAATGTTTCAGATTATTCTAGTAAAATGGCAGATACTTAATGGCCAATCCTTCATTTTTGAAATGTTCTCCATAAAGATAAACAATCTGTTTTAACAAAATAGACAAATAATACACTTACAAAGGCATTCAATAAAACTTAAAATAAAATTAGATAGATTATAAAAATTGGGAACGGCAGTCTCATCAATGAAAATTCCCCTTTTATTCCTTGATACGATAGGAACGGTTTTAATTGCCGTTTTATTTGGACCATGGTGGGGAGCTTTAGCAGGAGGACTAACCAATGTGGTTTTAGGGGTCACAACAGGTCCCTCCGCGATGTTCTTTGGACTTGTTAATATCGCGATTGCCTTAGTATCCGGTTACATGGCGAGAAAGTTTGATTTTAGAAAATGGTATATTGCCCTCATTACCGGTATTATGTTATCCATTATCGCACCGCTTATCGGAACACCTATAGCGGTTGCCGTCTACGGCGGTTTGAATGGAAGTGGCATGGATTTAGTCGTTTTATGGTTACGCTCTGCTGGAGAAAGTGTATTTGCTTCAACCTTTATCTCGAGAATCACCGGAAACTTTGTCGATAAGATTATTACTTGTCTACTTGTAACAGTGATGATTGCCCGTGTACCAAATCTCTCAAAAATCGTGAAAAAGGGTAAAAAAAATGCAGCGTAGTAAAAAGATATTAATCGTCTCCCATTGTATTCTGAATCAAAATACCGTCATAGAAAACGAAGCACGTGCAGCGGGTGCTGTCCATTCAGCCATTGTATGGGCCATGAAAGAGGGCTACGGGTTTCTTCAGCTACCATGTCCAGAATTTACTTTCCTTGGCTTGAACCGTCCATCGATGACTTACGAAGAATACAATACAACAGAATACAGAGAACACTGCCGCGAGATTTTAAAGCCGATCCTACAACAAGCAAAGGATTACGTTCACAATGATTACGAGATTACTGGGTTACTAGGGATCCAAAGCAGTCCCTCCTGCGACCCGACTAGAGGTATCTTTATGGAAGAGTTGACAGCTCTGTTTGCCGAGAATGGAATCCATTTACAAACACTTTGGTATTTACCAAACACAAACGACCCACAATTTAAAAGTGATGTTCATTTTATAAAGTAGAGACCCTAAACAAGCCAGCTTCTTGGAGGTTGGTTTGTTTTGTTATGATGCCCTTGTCTGAAAAACGCACAAATCAGTACCATTCCCACTTTTGTTTCTATTCATAGTCATACAGATTGATAGCTTCTTACTTCTTAGATTGATTGACTTCAACCAACTTCTTCAAGGTTGAGAGGATATTTTGCAGACTGATCAGGATAAAGCCCAGCATGACAAAGGTAACGATCTCCCCAGTAAAAATGGAAACGATTGCCAAGATAATCGCATAGATTCCATATAACCAACTATTCATCTTTCTTCACTCCAATCAAAAGATTCTAACCTTAACTCTAGATTACCATATACACCCATCCCACTAATAGATGATGCGCACTCATAAACCTGTTTTCTATCACAAACCTTACCAACTTGTTCACAAAATACCAACCAGGTACCGAACAGTTATTTTCTTTGTACATACCCTTGCCTTATAATAAAGGTTGGGGGTGAACCAATGGCACGTGAGCGCAAATTTTCAACAGATGAACTATACCATGCAACAGAACGGATTCTGCTTAAGCACGGCTATGAGGGATTTAGTTTTAGTCTTTTAGCGGAACAGTTAGACATCTCCAGAGGCGCCATTTATAAGTATTTTGATAATCGTGAAGAGCTCATCACGAACTATATGCTTTATGAAATGAAGCTTTTTCTCGAAGAACTAAAAATAATTGAAGAGTATCATAGCTTTGATGAGAAGTTTACCTTTTTATTGGAGCTGATTTTTAAAAATTCCACCGTCCCGCAGATGATTGAGATCGGTCGGCGTGTACCCATTAACGAAAATAATAAGGTAAAAGAGAATATTGGCCAGTTAGAAAATCTTCACCTCGATATGTACAAGCATCTCCAAGGCTTTATCGACCTAGGGAGACAGGAACAAAAACTAAAGGCATCCATACCGGACTCTTTAATATTGGGGATTATTTTTCAATCGATCATGATTCCTAATCATTTTGGGATCTCTCCATCAGAATGGGTTCAATCAATTAAGGAGATACTTTGCCACGGAATGTTAAAAAATGATTAATTGACACTTGTGTTACTTTTAAAGATAATGATAGTGACAAGAGTGTCATTAACCTTTTTCTAAAGTGACACTTGTGTTACTTTAATTATTAAAATTTCAGAAAGGAGAACAAAATGAAAATATTATTACAGGCTATCACAAATCGTGTTACAACTAAAAAGGGCATGTGGATCACCTTAGCAGCTTGGCTGATCGTAACCATGGCATTAGCCATGTTCGCACCTAGTGTGCGGGATTATCAGGTTTCGAAAATAGACACACTGCCTGACGATGCTAAATCCGTAGTCGCCCAAGCGAAAGTAGATACGTATTTTAAAGATACCGAAGGACTACCCGCCATTCTAGTTTTCCAGGCAAAAAATAACGAGATTGCCCTTTCAGACCTTACTACGCTGTTAGACAAGGTCGAAAGCGAACAGATTAAAGGAGTGCAACAGGTTGTACCGCTATCAGCGCTTCCACCTCAAGCAACTGCTGGTTTCTTCTCAGAGGATAAAACAACCGCATTAATCCCCTTGAGCTTTGATGCTTCCTTAGAAACAAAGGAAATGCAAAAATCGATCGATAAGATTAGTAAAATGGTCAAGGACTCCTCCGAGCTTACATTGTATGTCACAGGACCAGCTGGAATTGCTACAGATACGCTAGATCTGTTTTCCCGCGCCGATTTAGTCCTAATCTTCTCAACGGTCGGCATTATTTTAGTATTATTAATCGTTATTTATCGTTCACCATTATTAGCGCTGATTCCCCTCCTTGGAGCTGTATTTGTATATGAGATCGTGACTCAGGTACTTGGGATCATGGGAAAAGGCGGACTGGTAATGAGCAGCCAAACGGTCTCGATCATGTCGATTCTCTTGTTTGCAGCCGTGATTGATTATTCCTTATTCGTCTTCTCCCGTTACCGTGAAGAATTGAAAATTCACGAGAATAAATATGAGGCCATGCAAGCAGCTATGAAGGAAACGGGCATGCCCGTCTTCTTTTCAGGTGGAACTGTTTTGGCGGCTATGCTTGTGTTATTTTTCGCAAAATCAGGTGACTATCGCAACTTTGCACCCACCTTTGCGACCACCATGGTTATTATTATGATTGCATCAATTACGCTGATTCCGGCCCTATTTACTTTATTCGGCAGAAAATCGTTTTGGCCTAGAATCCCACGGGTTGGCGATCAAACCACTACTAAACAAACACTCTGGAGTAGAGTCGGTCGATTTGTCGCAAAAAAACCAGGGATCTCTGTGGCGGTTGTCAGTATCATCTTGTTAGCAGCAGCAAGTAATATGTTCAATCTGAAGTATGAATTTGACACCATGAAATCATTCCCTGACGATATGCCTTCCCGTCAAGGCTATGAAATCTTAGAAGATAAGTTTGAAAAAGGCGACCTTGCGCCAACAACCGTCTTGTTTGAATCTGCAGAAGCCATCACAGCTAAGCAGCAAGCGGAATTACGAAACACATTGGCCAACCATTCGCTTGTCAGCGGGGTCCGGATAAACGGTATTACTGACAACCAAAAGGTAATCAAATACAGCCTTACATTTAAAGGAAATCCTTACACCACCAAGACCATGGATGCCATGGAAAAAATCAGGGATAACAGCAAAGATATCATGGCTGACAGTCATGTAGATGGCAAGCTGTATTTTGCCGGCGAGACCGCTTCAAAGGTTGACGATCGAACAGCCAATAACCGAGATGTCATTCTCATTGTTATCCTTGAAACGATTTTAATTTTTTCGATGCTGATCATCCTAACGAGGTCATTTAAAATGCCCATTTACATGATGGGTACGATTTTGATTTCCTTCCTAGCTGCTCTAGGGCTCGGGACGTTCTTAAGTAATCTATTCTTTGATATCAGTACGATCAGTGACCGTGTACCGCTTTATGCATTTGTTTTCTTGGTTGCCCTTGGGATTGACTATAACATTATGCTTATCTCTAGATTCCAGGAGGAACGTAACAATCACTCTGTAAAAGAAGCGGTCGAAATCGCTGTTGCCAACACAGGCGGTGTCATTTCCTCTGCCGGTATTATTTTAGCCGCAACCTTCGCCGTCTTGATGACGCAGCCAGTCGAACTGCTTTTTATCTTCGGCTTCATTGTCGCCGTCGGAATCCTACTGGATACTTTCTTAATCAGAGGAGTTTTATTACCAGGATTAATCGTTTTATTGGAAAAGGATCAGGCAATAAGTAGAAATAAATTAGGTTAAAGGAAAGGGCGAGGTGCGCGCCTTTTGGCTCAAAAAAAGCTTGTCTCCATCACTGGAAACAAGCTCTTCTACTTTTTATTTGTTTTTTAACTGCTGGTATTGCTCAACAATTCCTTTGAACAACGAAGAGCTTTCTTCCAATTGCGTATACTTAGAGATGGCTGCTTCAAGACCTTGTTCCTGAATCGTTGTCTGAACTTGAACCGCTTCTTCATCGGTTGAAACATCATATAATAAGGCAGCCGCAATCCCCTTCAAGAGATAGCTTGGTTCCTTACCAATCACTTCAACATATTGACGAGCCGGGCTCACTAGACGGTCATTTGGTCCAAGTTTGCGAATCGGCGAGCGTCCTACCCTTGTCACTTCATCTACAATATAGGAGTTTGAGAAACGACCGATGATTTTTTGAATGTATTTGTGATGGTCTGCTTCATTAAAGCCATATTTTTTCACCAAGAAGGCTCCGCTTTCTTTCAATGACCCTTCCACTAATGCGCGAATTTGCTCGTTCTCCATCGCCGTATTAATCGTTTCCATCCCATAATAATAACCAAAATAGGCAGCTAGGGCATGGCCTGTATTAACGGTAAATAATTTCCGTTCAATATACGGTACTAGTTCTTGAACATAGGTGATGCCCTCAACCGGTGGTTTTTCGCCAACGATTTTTGGTTCTTCCACGACCCACTCATAGAACGGTTCCACTTTCACCATCAATTTATCTTCATTGACTTGATTCGGGACAATCCGGTCAACGGCTGAATCCGGGAAGCCAAAGCGCCCTTCGAATTGCGTGGCCTCTTCAGCTGTTAATTTTTCAAAAATCTTCTCTTTTAAAAGTGATGTTCCGCCGATCATATTTTCACAAGCAATTATATTAAGTGGTTGATCGGTTAGTTCCACGCGTTTACGTAAACCATCCGCAATAATGCCGGCAATAAACGGAAGAATATTAGGGCCAATCGCAGTTGTGACTAAATCCGCTTCTGCAATTGCCGCGATGACTTGCTCTGGATTTTTCGCACTGTTGATGGCTCTTACATTTTTAATCGTAACCTCTTGTTGCGCAGGTTCCGCAAGAACGACACGATATTCCTTCTTCTCATTTAATAGGTCCACAATTACTTCGTTTACATCGACAAAGCATGTTTCATAACCTGAATGATATAGTAGATTTCCAATAAACCCGCGGCCGATATTACCTGCTCCAAAATGAACGGCTAACATATTAATTCACCTCTGCAAAGATTGCTAAAATTTCATCTGCCGATTTAGCAGAAACTAATTTTTCAATATTTTCTTCCTCTGAACATACAATCGCAATGTTGGACAAGATATCTAAATGCTCGTTATCTTTACCGGCAATGCCAATTAACAATTTGACGATGTTTCCGGAACCAAAGTCCACGCCTTCTGGAACCTGAACAAAGGAAATACCTGATTCCTTTACAAATGACTTAGAATCTTCCGTACCATGTGGAATAGCCACAAAGTTACCCATATAGGTCGAGGTTAATGCTTCTCTTTCCATCATTTTTTCGATATAGTCTGCGTCCACATAGCCCTTATCTACGAGGATGCTGCCTGTTAAGCGGATGGCTTCTTCCTTTGTTGCCACAGAGGCATTTAAGATAATATTTTCTTTCGCTAAAATGGTTGTTGTCATAATCAAACACTCCTTAATTCTCTTAATTTCTCGCTGAAAAATTGATCTAATCTTGTTGCTAGTAAACCACTGATTTTATCATAATCGTTTGATTGAAAGACGGCTATATTTTCATCACTTTCAATTAACAAGGAACTCACATAGCTTAATACTTCTAAAGACTTCTCAGATGCTTGTTGCGGCGATAATAGTAAAATCATTACACGCATATCCATTTCCTGATCATCCATACCCAAAACCTTAATTGGTGCGGGTAAAACAGATAGGACAAAGCACGGCTGGGTCACAAAGACGGATCGGGCATGAAATAAGGCCATCCCCGTTTCCGGAATTCCGATTCCACCAAGTCTTTTTCGTTCGAGCACGGCCTGAACGACGGCTTCGACCTGTTCAATCCGCTGTTCCTCGAATAATCGTTGGCATACATGGATCAGAATCTCCTCTGTTGTATTAGGCACATTGTCTTTGTTTAAATCGAACCCTTCAAGAAGGCTTGCAATCGTCCCTGCATAACCTTGAATCGTATGCATTTCTTCTACCAGCATGGTGACATTTTTTCTGTTCAGATTGCCTGTTAACTTAACGGGCAGCTGCTTTTCAGAACTGTTGACAATCTTATATTCATTGATAAAGGTACGAATCTTTTCAATCTCATCATGATTTAAAAAAGGATTGACGATAATATAATCGGATTCGTAATCAGGGATATGAATGGTTGAGATCACTAATTGATAATCGGCCGAATTCATTTTTTTAAACTCCATCACCGAGACGTTTTGAATGTGCTTCAGCTCAGGGAATTCTTTTTGTAATCTTGTCGCTAGCATTTTCGAAGTACCAATTCCACTCGAACAAACGACAAGGGTTTTAAAGTTTATTAGATTTCTATCACCCAGTATAGCGGCACCAAAATGCATGACAAGATAGCCTATTTCTTCATCAGGAACATGAACATCATAGAAAACCTGCTCGGCAGCTTGCTTGACAATCGCATATAAATCAGCATAATCCCGTTTAATTTTATCTAACAAGGGGTTACTAATTCCCATCTTTTGCTTCATTCGATAGCTTGCAGGTTTTAAATGCATGACAAGCCCTTCAAACAAAGAGCGATTATGCGTCAAGTCCATGTCTACTAGTTTCCCCACCTGATCGATCAGCTTTTTGGTTTTAATCGCAACCTGCAGGCTGGTGTCTTCGTTGAGATATTCATTATCATGTCTTAGCTTCGCACCCTTTAAATGCATGGTGATATAGGCAACCTCTGCTTCTGGGATAGTAATCGAAAAAACTTGCTCCAATTGCGCTACAATTCTTCCCGCAAATTTATATTCTTTCGTCTCTTTTTGATCTTCTAAATAGGCTGGATTAATGTTAATTCCTTCACCCTTTTGGATGCGTTCCACTGCTAATGCTAGATGGACCACTAGCCCTATATAGGCGCTATCCGCCATGGAAAAGGGCAATTCTTGAACGATCGCGTTGACGATTTCTTCAACTATGACGAGCTTTCTCTTTTCGACAAGCCCCATCAGTCGTTCAGATATGGTATGAATTTGCTGAGTGGATCGTTTTTGAATATTTTCTCGTGTTAACGAGAGAATTTCCGATTCATCCAGATACTCAGAGATAAGACTGCTCATCACTCTTCGTTTAGCGCTTTCATCTCCGTCGATTTCAACCCCATAGCCTCTTTTACGAATGAGGGTTAACCCAAAAGTCTGGATTTTCTCTTCCAGTTTTGTCAAATCAGCACTTACCGTTGCAATCGTCACATTAAGATCACTGGCTAAACTAAGTAACTTTACTGGTTCATTTGTTTCTAATAGTTCACAAAGAATGATCGTCTGGCGTTCATCCTGCGTGTATTCTGTATGTGAAATATTAAACAAAACTAATTCTAGTTCGCGGATCTTGCTCGGTTCACCAATGATTTGCACACCTACACCGGACTTTTTCTGTAAGGTTAGGTTATATTCGCCTAAAATATCCTCTACATTTTTTAGATCGCGATGGATGGTCCGTCCACTTACACCAATTTGATCTGCGAGGTCCTTCACGGTCATTTCATCTTGATGCTTGAATAAGATTTCAAGGATTTGTCTTTCTCTTGCGGAGATATACATCGTTCACACTCCCTCCAAGTCGACCGTCAGCCTCCCATCTTATATTGTTGCCAAAATTAAAATATTATACTGACAATCTAATTTTATACCCGCAATATCCTTTATACAACATGAGTTAGTTATAAATTAGTCAATTCCATTGTTGACATCATTAAAATACGAACGAAGAAAGTGCCTGTTAATTTCCGCCCCAGATAAAAATAGTAGGCAACATCAACCATGAGTTTTAACGTGGCCAATAGGACAAGAAAGAGCCTAGTTCACGTTCACTAGGCTCTAAGCTGTTTGCTCTTAGTCTTTCTTTAATGAATTCACTAATTCATCATATCTAGGACTATTTAAGAAGTTTTCTACGGAGATATGCTTGGCATTTGGAAGCTTTGCTTTCGCACGATCAGTTAAATCCTTATGCGTTACAACCACATCCGCATCATCTGGTAAATTATTAATTGCTGTATTAATAACCGTTACATCTAGACCAGCTTTTTTCGTTTTGTTTCTAAGGATCGAAGCACCCATCGCACTTGAGCCCATACCAGCATCACAAGCAAAGACGATCTTGTTGACATTGTCAGGATTGATCTCAGCTTGTTTAGTTAATACAGAACTTACAGAGCTCTTTTTACCCTTCATTTCTTCCATTTTTGCTGTTGCAGAAGATAAATCTTCTTCCTCTTCTGTCGCTTTACTTGTTTTTAGGATCAAGGCTGCGATGGCAAACGATACAGCAGTTGCTACAACCACACCTGCAAGGACTGCAAAATATCCACCCTTTGGTGTCATCGCAAGTAGGGCAAAGATACTACCTGGTGATGGTGCTGCTACAAGACCTGCATCAAGAAGATTGAAGGTGAATACTCCACTTACTCCACCAGCCATAGCGGCAAAGATTAACATCGGCTTCATTAAGATATATGGGAAGTAAATTTCATGAATTCCACCCAAGAAGTGGATAATGACTGCACCAGGTGCTGTTTGTTTTGCTGTCCCTTTACCAAATAACATAAAGGCTAGTAGAATCCCTAAACCAGGACCAGGGTTTGTTTCTAATAAGAACAGAATCGATTTTCCTGCTTTTGCTGCTTGTTCAATCCCTAATGGGCTTAAGATTCCGTGATTAATAGCATTATTTAAGAATAATACTTTTGCCGGTTCAATAAAGACGTTTGCTAATGGTAACATATTATGGTCGATAATAAATTGGACGCCATTTGCTAAGATTTTACTTAACCCTTCAACCACTGGGCCAACACCTTTATACGCCCCTAGTGTTAATAAACCACCGAGAATTCCTGCAGAGAAGTTATTAACAAGCATTTCAAATCCAGATTTGATTTTTCCGTGTACAAGTTTGTCAAAAAATTTAATGACAATACCACCAATAGGTCCCATGATCATAGCGCCTAAGAACATTGGGATATCCGTTCCGACAATGACACCCATCGTAGCTGTTGCACCAACAACCCCACCTCGACTGTCATAGACCATCCGACCACCAGTAAAACCAATTAATAATGGCAGTAAAAATTTAATCATTGGATCAACAAGTGTTGCTAGATCCTTATTTGGCCACCAGCCGGTTGGAATAAATAAGGCAGTGATAAGCCCCCAAGCAATAAAGGCACCAATATTCGGCATTACCATTCCACTGAGATAACTACCAAACTTTTGTATTTTAACTTTTACATCTGATTTATCTTTAGTTGTTTCATTCATCTCTTTTTCCCCCTTCAACCAGTTTGTTGAACTTTATACTTTTATACTAAAGCGTTTTCATTAGTGTTTCAATTTATACAAAACTCCATTTTGTCACAATGGTTGTTGCCAACATTTTATTTTTCTGAAAAAGTTATTTACCATGATCGTCATTTTAAAGGACCTTATCCGTTTAGAAGACCTCACACCCTAGCCTTGAATATGAACGGGAAATGATAGAAAATAAACTGAAGTCCCATCTCATGACATGAAAGATGATCCTACAATAATAGTTAAGATTATTAATCCTTAAAGGTACCTACATTTAGGAGTGAATATAAATGAAACCCATATCAATATTAGTCGCGGATGATGAAGAGGAAATTGCCGACCTGATTGCCATCCATTTAGCGAAAGAAGGCTATCAGGTGATAAAAGCAGCGGATGGGCAAGAAGCCCTTCATGTGATTAACACGCAACCGATTGATTTGCTGATCCTTGATATCATGATGCCAAAAATGGACGGTTATGAGGTCACTCGCCACATTCGCGAGCAACATAATATGCCGATAATACTCGTTAGTGCCAAGACCTCGGATTTTGATAAAGTCCATGGTCTGGTGATTGGCGCAGATGATTACATGACAAAGCCGTTCACCCCGATTGAATTGGTGGCCAGGGTGAATGCGCAATTGCGCCGCTTTATGAAGCTGAACCAACCGAAGATCAATCCTCCATCCAGTTTGGAATATGGTGGATTAGTGATTTCCCCTGATCAACGTACCGTTCATCTCTATGGTGAAAGCATCGAGCTTACTCCGAAAGAGTTTGATATTTTATATTTACTCGCTAGTCATCCTAAGAAGGTTTATAACGTCGAAACAATCTTTCAACAGGTGTGGGGCGAGGCCTACTTTGAAGCGGCCAATACCGTGATGGTCCACATTCGGACATTACGAAAAAAACTAGCAGAAGATAAACGGAAAAATAAACTGATTAAAACCGTTTGGGGAGTCGGGTATACGTTTAATGGGTAAATTCGTCCGTAGTTTCCGCTCAAAGATGATTTTGTTATTTGGATTAAGTATGATCCTCGCCGGCCTGATTACCTATCTCCTCTTTAAGGGATTACAATTCTATTATCATTCGGTGGTCCGGTTTGGAGACCGACTCGCCTTTTATCGACAAGCTATGAACGAAATAGGCGATATTAACGTTTTCTTACTACTGTTCATCCCGCTTTCCATCCTGTTTTTCTATATCCTGACGAAGCCGTATTCTCGCTATTTCGCTGAAATTTCAGCAGGGATCCATTCCCTCGCTCGCGGCGACTTTTCCAACAGCGTTGAAATTAACTCGAATGATGAATTTAGTGATATCGCCCAAGATATTAACTTAGCTAGTGAAAAATTAGAGGAAGCCGTCGCTCGCGGCGATTTTTCAGAGAACAGTAAGGATCAGCTCGTAGTAAATTTAGCGCACGACTTACGAACACCGCTCACTTCTGTTTTAGGATATTTAGATTTGCTCCTCAAGGATGAGTATTTAACTAGAGAGCAGGTTAGACATTATTTAACGATTGCTTTTACAAAATCACAACGTTTAGAACGACTCCTTGACGAACTATTTGAAATCACCAGAATGAACTACGGAATGCTGCCTGTTGAAAAAAAGCAAATTAACTTAACCGATCTGTTGATCCAATTAAAAGAAGAAATGTATCCAGTCTTTGAGAAAAATGATTTAACCGCACGGGTGTATCTTCCCCCTCAATTACCTGTATGGGCCGATGGCGAGCTGATCGCAAGAGTGTTCGAAAATCTATTAACGAATGCCAATCGGTATGGGGTTGATGGACAGTTTGTTGATATTAACGGCCTGATTGATGGGGAAGAAGTCGTCGTACAAGTGGTCAACTACGGAGAGCAGATTCCAGTAGAAGAGCTGCCGTATTTGTTTGATATGTTTTATACAGGCGACAAGGCCCGCACCCATCAAGAAAATAGTACTGGTCTTGGTTTATTCATTGCTAAAAATATTGTTGAACAGCATGAGGGAACGATACAGGCAGACAGTACTGTCATTCAGACGATTTTTGAAGTTCGTTTACCACTGATAAGTGGAGATAGTGAGCCTCAAGAGCCTTAAACAGGACAAGATTTAAGAAAAATTTAAACTTTACCCCACTTTTTATTTAAAAAGTTTTTCCTATGCTAGGAATAAGGAAGCACAAGGAGGAACTGGACATGAAGAAGTGGGGATTTTTGTTGCTTTGTATCGTCGGCCTAGCATATGTGGTCGTCAACAAGGCATCTTTTTTTCAAGAAAAAGTAAAGATTCAATCATATGATCAAACTGCTAAAAAGAATTTTGAAGATATAGGAACTTCAGCAACCATTCAGAACACAGGTATTTCAAGAGAACAAGTCTTCCAAGGTAATTTACTTTTAGTCAATCAAGAATATCCCGTACACCAAGAAAGTATCAAATCCGATGTCGTCAATTTATTCGAGCACAAAGAATTAACAGCTGGATTTTCATTACTCGAAAGTGATATTTATTTATCAAGAGATATTGCCGAAAAATTTTCCGACATGATTGCTGGAGCAAAGGAAGCAGGCGTGACGCATTTTTCGATTAATAGCGGCTTTCGCGCATTTGACGAGCAAGATCAACTATATCAAGAAATGGGCCCTGACTACTCCTTGCCAGCAGGCTTTAGCGAACATAATTTGGGGTTATCGCTCGATGTTGGTTCTACACTAATGAAGATGAATCAAGCACCAGAAGGTAAGTGGATCGAAAAAAACGCCTGGGCATACGGCTTTATCTTACGCTATCCGCAGGATAAAACAGCCATTACCGGCATTCAGTATGAACCATGGCATATTCGTTACGTCGGTTTACCACATAGTGCGATCATGCATGAAAAGAATTTTGCTTTAGAAGAATATTTGGATTATCTAAAAAGAGAAAAGAGCATTTCAGTCAATTTCAATGGAAAATCCTATTTGGTATCTTACTATCCTCTTTCTCAACTAAAAGATATTAAAATACCGAAGGATCGCCATTATGAAGTCTCCGGCGACAATATGGATGGGATTATCGTGACTGTGTTCGAATGATAATCGGACAAGCAGCAAGATGCCCAAACCAGAAATATAAAAAGGCCTGTACCAATCACTTGATACAAGCCAAAATTAGTTTTAAATGTCTTCCTGGAACGGACAGTGTCCATGAACAGTGCCTGACACCTGACACCCTGCTTAGCCGGTTACGGCACCGACAACGAGGGCGATGAGGATGACGAGGGCAGGGTGCCATTTGAGTTTTTCCATCAGTAGGTAGCTTCCCGCCACTAGGAGGATGGTGTATAGGGCTCCCAGGGTTAGGACTGAGTCTTTTGCAAATTGGTAGGTCATGACTCCGAGCAGGACGGCGATGATGGGCCGCACGATGATGGAGATATTTTTCACTTGCGGTTTGTCTTTGTACTTTAAGAGCACCGCCATTAACACGAGCATCAAAATGATAGATGGTGCTACAGAGGCAAATAAACCGACAATACTTCCGAAGACACCGCCCTCCGTATACCCAATATACGCAGCCAATTTTGTAGCAATCGGTCCTGGTAAAGAGTTCCCAACCGCTAATACTTCACTGAATTCCTGTCTCGTCATCCATTCATAGTGACCCACTACTTCATTTTCGACTAATGGAATCGAAGCGGGACCGCCGCCATAGCCTAAAATCCCAGGGATAAAGAAGGCCATAAAGATTTTCCAATAAATCAATCCTTAGCCCCCCTTTTCCCAAACGGAAGAAATACAAAAATGATCAATACTAGAATAAGGATAGCTGGATGCACATTTAAACCTTCCATTAATAAAAGTGAACCGAAAATAATCAATAATCCTTTAATCCAGCCAAGGGTTTTGCCTGA
>NZ_CCAS010000083.1 GCF_000612625.1 Neobacillus jeddahensis | reverse complement strand
AAAATGACTGGAACCGCCATTAATTCCGGTGAAGGAGCCGTCCTACCTGAGGAGATAAATATAGGTGGGAAATATATTTTACAGTTCTCTAAAACAAACTGGGCAAAGGAAGAAGATTTAATTAAGCGGGCCGATATGATTGAAATTAAGCTGGGACAAGGGGCACTATTTGGGACAGGTGGGAAAATTTCTCCTAAAAATTTAACGGGTCGTGCCCGTGAACTGATGGGGTTAGAGGAAAATGAAGATGCCGTAATTTATGATAATTTTGTTGAAGACCAAACGCTTGATGATTTGAAAGAACTTGCTGATGAGCTTCGGAGAATTACAGGTGGTGTCCCCATTGGGGCAAAAATAGGGGCTGGCGGAAAAATTGAGGAAGATATTGATCATTTAATCTACATAGGTGTTGATTATATTGCGGTTGATGGAGGACAAGCAGCAACATTCGGTGCCGCTCCTATTTTATCTGATGACGTTGGAATCCCAACTCTGCATGCGATTGTCAGGGCTGCTAATCATTTAGAAAAGAGAGGCATGAAGGGAAAAATTAGTTTAATTGCCTCTGGAGGGCTACTAGTACCCGGCCATTTTTTAAAAGTGCTCGCCCTCGGAGCCGATGCAGTCTATGTAGGATCAGCTATGTTATTTACCGTCTCACACCCTCAATCATTAAATGCCATGCCGTTTGAACCACCCACACAAGTTGTTTGGAATCAAGGGAAATTCAAGGATCAATTTAAGATTGAAGAAGGCGAAAAATCGGCGGAGAAATTTCTAACAGCAAGTATAGAAGAAATAAAAATGGCATTAAGGGCAATGGGAAAACGATCTTTAAAAGAGTTATCGAAAAAGGATTTGGTTTCCTACGATGAATTGACCGCCAAAATGGTTGGAATTCCGTTTTCCTTTGAACCATGGGAAGAAAAACAAGGACATTTACCATAAAGAAAACTCGCCGATTGGCGAGCCCCTTAGGGCGAAGACAGAGGCGTAGTTGCACTTATGCGAAATAGGAAAGTATAAGCTTTGAAAAAGTTTATACTTTCCTATTAGCTCATAAAACGCCTAGCCCCATTTACTGCACGGATATTGGAGAAATGACTATGCCGAACCTATTATTTTATCTGACTTTTACAATAGTAACCCTTTTATTTATCGTGTTGGTATTCATACTCGTCTGCTGGCGCTGGGTGATGAAACTCATAGTGAAAAAGGCTGGAAAAATTATTTTATCTGACAGTTACCAAGAAAATATTATCGAATTGATCCCAGGTCTCAGGCATATGGGCATTCAGAATATGCTAGAAAATAGCCTGCGGGCAGAAACAGGGACTGTCTTGGATCGTCCGCTTGGCGGCTCTTCTAAAAAATGGCCGAATTTGGATCCGATTACCTTTATCCCTGCACAAACGTCACCATTTCCGGTTGATGGTGAGGAAGATGTAGATATATCTGTTACCATTGGGCCAAAGGCAAAAAAACCAATGGATATAAAAATTCCTCTTATGATTAGTAGCATGGGTTACGGGATTTCACTTAGTGAACAAGCAAGGTTATCCTTAGCAAATGCAGCTAACAAGACCGGAACGGCGATTAATTCAGGGCAAGGTGGAATCTTACCCGAAGAATTAGACGCTGCCGGAAAGTATATTTTACAATTTTCTAAAACAGAATGGGCAAAGGAAGAACATTTATTAAACCGTGCGGACATGATCGAAATTAAATTAGGCAATGGTGCATTAGCTGGAATGGGAAAAAAAATCCCCCCACAAAATTTAACAGGCCGTGCCCGTGAAGTAATGGGACTTAAGGAAAATGAGGAAGCGGTCATTTATGAAAACTTTTATGAAAATCAAACATTAGTTGACTTAAAACTACTTGTGGAGGAGCTTCGCGTAAGATCAGGCGGTGTTCCTATAGGAGCCAAAATTGGCGCAGGTGGAAAAATCGAAGAAGATATTGATCATTTAATCTTAATGGGAATTGATTTTATAGCCATTGACGGCGGTCAAGCGGCCATGCACGGTGCACCGCCGATATTATTTGATGACTTTGGAATCCCGACCTTACATGTGGTAGTTAGAGCAGTAAATCATCTAGAAAAAAGAAAGATGAAGGGAAGGATTAGTTTAATCGTTTCAGGAGGACTTTTAGTACCCGGTCATTTTTTAAAAGTGCTTGCACTCGGAGCTGACGCTGTATATTTAGGCTCTGCCATGGTGTTTGCTCTCGCTCATGATCAAGTATTGAATGCCCTCCCATTTGAGCCTCCTACACAAGCTTTATGGTATGATGGCAAGTTTAAGGATCAATTTAAAACCGAAGAAGGGGAAAAAACAGCAGAAAAATTCTTAACAGCTAGTGTAGAAGAAATGAAAATGGCATTAAGAGCAATAGGAAAACGATCTTTAAAAGAGTTATCAAAAAAGGATTTAGTTTCCTATGATGAACTAACGGCTAAAATGGTTGGAATTCCGTTTTCCTTTAGACCATGGGAAGACAAATAGGCCCAAATTTCAAATAAGAAGTGGTTCACCGCATCTATTTAAGGGGCAGTTATTTTAATCAGCGAAAGTAAAATAGGCGGAATCTCTCCGTCTATTTTGGCCATTTTTAATGATAATTACTAATTAAGCGAAATTTTTCCGTCTATTTATTTAATCGGGTGCTTAGCCTGATCCTCCAACCGATAAGAGCGGACCCTCTTGATACCAAATACGGGAATCAACATCTTTTTGTCGACTAGTTAAGAAAAATTATTATGTTCTAGCCTCCCCAACTTTAAGGAGAGGCATTTGGCTATAACCCTCATTTACTTATGGTAAGGTTCTCCGCATCTATTTAACCGCCGTTTTTTATTAAAAATAACAAACCTCATACTACTTCCTTAATTTTTTTAGGGCAGCGTCTACGTAGCTGCTGCCCTCCTTTTTATACTAAGTTTATTGCCCTTTACCCATTGGCATATTCACACCAAGTTCCGCTAGTTTTGCTTGTGCTTCTTCTCTTGTGATGGTTCCTGCACGTTCTTGTTCCATAATTTCCTCGGCTTTCGCTTTCGTTTCATCATCTAGATTGGAGAACATATCCCCACGGTTCCCTCCATCAGGCGGAGTTTGACCCCCTTCTCCAAAGCCACCGCCATTGCCTCCTCCTGGGCCGCTGCTTACAGGTGTCGTAATACCAGATTCGTTCAACCATGTGACAGAATCCTCAATTGTAAATTCGACCACTTTCGTTCCGTCTGTGTAGGGTCCATCTGCATAGTATCCATTTGCTTCACTACCAGTGGCCGTTCCGCCTGAATATAGGGTATAGGTTCCACCCTTTTCAAGTTTCGGAGAACTGATACTTACCGTTTGATAATCCTTTTCAGGTGCAAACGTTGCAATGGTATTTCCTTCGCTGTCTTCCAAATGAAGAATGGTACCTGCTTTCTGTGTGGAAGGATACGTCATCAATAAAGAATACTGTTTTGAACTATCTGACGGGGCCTGAGCCATTCCGGAACTTCCTGCTGCAATCAATGTACCATCGGTTATGCTAAAGGATTGATCATAATCAAGGGCACCATTACCTGCATTAGTCGGACCGCTGACAATTGCTGTTCCTCCAGTCATCGAAATGGAACCATTTGAATCCAAGCCATCTCCCTCTGAATTCACATATACCGTTCCGCCTTTAATGGATAGCAATATAGTATCCGAAGTGGAGGATTGCATTTCTGGATTCGAGCCATCATTGCCCCCACCAGCATTGATACCATCATCACTAGCCGTCACATGAATATTTCCGTCTGTAAGGGTGATGATCTTACTTTCTATGCCTTCGTTACTCTTGCTAATGGTAATGTCCCCACCTTTTGTTAGGACGGCAGAATCACCATGAATTCCATCATCTCCGGAAGCGATGGATATTTTCCCACCTGTGATTGTTACGCTGTTATTACTATGGACAGCGTCATCAAGTGTATCAATCTCAAATGTTCCTCCGCCGATGCCCACCTCAGTTCCAGCTTTTAAGCCTTTGGCACTTTCCGTTTCTTCTTGCGTAGTAGTGGTGGAAGTGTTGTTATTTCTTTGTCCCATCATAGGGCCGCCTTGTTCCTGGACAGCAATCGTCTCAGGACTTCCTCCGCCTGTTGAGATCGTAAAGTCCCCATCAGCTATTAAGAGGCTAGTTTCGGCCTGAATCCCATCATTTTGCGCTGTAAGGTTGAAGGTTCCAGCTTCAATCGCTACTATTCCTTTTGAGGAATCCTTATCATTCGTAGCTTTGACCCCATCTCCTTCTGCCTTAACGGTAATATTTCCATCCTTCACAGCGAGTAAGTCTTTGCCTACCAAACCATCGTCAGCAGACTCTATTTCAATATTTCCACCTGTTATCCTCAACTCATCTTTACTTGTCAACCCATCTTTGTAATTAGCTTTAACAGTCAATTTCCCGGTTCCGTTAATCGTCAGGTTATCTTCACTGAAGATGGCCGCACTCGGTGAATCTTCCTGACCGTCCGTATCATACTTCACACCATCTGAGATAGAGTTTTCCGTTCCTTTTTCTAGTGAAATAACCGTTTTTTCTGCTTGCTTCACATAAATAGGGGCATTGGTCGAAGAATGGATTTCAGCACCATTTAGTACTAGCCTTACCGTTGCTTGATCCTCTGTATCGACAATAATTCGTCCATCATTTAGCTTACCGCTGATCACGTAAGTACCTGAAGTTTTGATAGTAATTGTACTTCCGTCAACGATTGCCCCGCTAGAACTATCTACGGTTGCATTTGTTCCCGTTAATTGAATGGAAGAGGTATCTTCACTTTTCCAATCACTGTATACATCATCCTTGTCATAAGTCACTGTCTCACTGATGACGTCTGCAATGCTTTTATTTCCAATCGTACTTAAGCTCTCTGCATTAACTTCTGTAACACTACTACTATTACTTGAAGCAGTAGTATTAGAATCACTGCTGTTATTGCTGCAGCCAAATAATAATGCTGCACACAATACAGGGGCTGCTAATTTTGTATATTTTAATTTTTTCAATTTGGTTAGCTCCTTTTTTTGAAAAATAGTATTTTGTTTTCACTGTTGCTATGTACCACATTATTAAGGACTAACCTTAAACCAACCTTAAAACAAAAAAACAACAAAATAATTTGCATTTTATTGGTTTCACTCTATAATCGAAACTAACAATTGGGATAAAGAAACCACTCTACTAAAGAAGGAGTACCAAAAATGAAACTCTTAATTATAGAAGATGACAAGCATCTCTCAGACACAATCCGTGAAACAACACAAGGTATGTTTGAGACACTGCAGGCCTTTGACGGAGAGGATGGTCTCTTTTTAGCGGAGCAAAATATTTTTGACGTCATTATTCTAGATATCATGATGCCTGGGATGAATGGTTATGAGGTTTTAAAAGAATTACGGAGTAGTAAGATTGAAACTCCTGTCATTATGCTGACTGCGAAAGATGGAATTGACGATAAGATTCAAGGGTTTAAAGTAGGAGCAGACGATTATATGGTGAAGCCATTTCACCGAGAGGAGCTGCTATTAAGGCTGGAGGCCATGGTCAGAAGAGCCGGGGGAAGTTTTAAAGAAAACACACTTTACTTTAAAGATTTGAAACTTAATTTAAAAACGAAAAGCGCTGAGATTAATAGTGAAGCCGTCAAGTTGAATGGGAAGCAATATGACCTGCTTGAGTATTTAATCAATAATAAAAACACCATCTTAACAAAAGAACAAATTTTTGACCGAATCTGGGGCTTTGAGTCGGATACCTCGACAACAGTAGTAGAAGTGTATGCAAGCAATTTGCGAAAAACCCTAAAGAAGTATGGCTATGACAACTACATCAAGACCTTCCGCGGTCTGGGTTATATGCTGTCAGAAGACGGTGATAACTAATGTTTAAACGAAAACTTTTCCAGCAGCAGCAGTTAAAGTTTATGCTCTTGAATCTGCTGGCGTTCACAATTATTTTCACGATATTTGGTTTTATTATTTTCAGCCAGATCCAGAACACATTGTATTCTAAGACAGATGAGGAATTGCAGGGATTTCAGGGAAAAATAACCGATCATCCGGCAGGAGACAAGGAGTCGCCTATGCCAGATAAAGGCATGGATTCAAACGGCCCCCCTAATGACCGGAAAAACAATCCCAATCCGCGGATTATGATCGTTGATTGGAGTGCAGACGGCAAAATCTTAAATAAAGATGAGATTGGGTCGCTCCTCTATGAAAGTTATCTTCAAGACTACCAGCTAGATAAAACAAATATCGATCAAGTAACCATGACGGTCATTAATGATCAGTATTATTTCAGATATATTCTAATTAAAGACACAAATAATAACGACGATATTGCCTATACACAGCTGATGATAAACGTTGATCCGGAACAAACGATTCTCAACAACTTCAGGAAGCTCATCATTATTTTCTCAGCGGTATTTATCATCTTATCTATTTCCGCAAGTTATATTTTATCTAAAAAAATGATGAATCCAATCATCCAATCCTGGAATAAACAATCAGAATTTGTGGAAAATGCATCTCACGAGCTTAGGACTCCGTTAACCATTATTCAAAACAAGTTAGAGCTGCTTTTAACAGTTCCACAAGAGAGAATAGCCAGTAAGTTTGAGAATATTGCCCTCAGCCTTGCAGAAACTAGGCGTCTTTCTAAGCTGACCACCGATTTACTGACGCTCGCGCGTGCGGATTCGGCCGAGACTCAGTTGGCGAAACAACCACTTCATATGGATTCTTTCATTCAAAAAGTATCGAATCCCTATCAGGAAATCGCCGAGTCACAAGACAAACACTTTTGGCTAAATTTAAGGAGTGATGTTAAAATCGAAGCCGATGAAGTTCGTCTGCATCAGCTTTTGGTCATATTACTTGATAATGCCTTAAAATATACAGGGGAACACGACAGTATTGGAATCAAAACCTATATGGAAGACCAAAAGATTGTAATAGAGGTAAGTGATACAGGAATTGGTATCAAAGAAGAGAATCTAAAGCATATTTTTGATCGATTCTACCGTGAAGATAAGGCTCGAACTCGTGAATCTGGTGGTGTAGGATTAGGGCTATCGATCGCTCAATGGATTGTTGAAAAACATAATGGAACGATAAAGGCCATTCCAAACCAATCAAAAGGAACCACCTTTAGAATTAAGCTTCCAAAATAGAAGATCACACACGTGGTCTTCTTTTTTTATTTCTTTTTTCAAAGAAACAAACCTTTAAGGTTTGTTTAAGGTTGGTTTCTCATAATACAGACATGGAACAACACATAGAGGAGAAGATGTTCATGAAGACAATGTGCCTAAATGGGGTAAGAGGCAGGTATGAAATGAAGCATGAGATTACAAAAATGGATTGCTACCTGCTGAGGAATCGGTTAAAGCATGTTATGCAGACCGATCCCCATGCCAAAAATGATGGGAAATATTTAATCCGAAGTGTCTATTTTGACAACTTCGATAATAAAGCATTAAACCAGAAAAAAGAAGGCTATATCGAAAGAGATAAATATCGGGTTAGACTTTATGACTATAATACAAGCTACATCAATCTGGAAAAAAAGAGTAAGCGAAACAATATGACATTTAAGCAAAAATGCAAGCTGACCGCAGAAGAGTATGAAAAGATTCAACATGGCGATATCACCTGGATGGAATATGACTCAAGACCGCTCATCAAGGATTTATTTGTACAAATGAACCTCTATCAACTAAAACCTATGACTGTGGTTGACTACGAGAGGGAGGTTTTTATTTATGAATATGGTAATGTTCGGGTCACCTTTGACAGTTCCATTAAAACAAGCTTCCGGAATACTGATATTTTGAACCCTGATCTACCAATGGTCGAAACCAATCCGGACATTGTCATTCTTGAAGTAAAATATGACGAGTTCCTTCCGGATATGATTAAATATCTGCTTCAACTTGGTGACAGAGCGCGGGGAACTTACTCAAAATATCAAATTAGCAGGATGTTTGGATAAACTAACATAAAATTTGGAGGAAACAGAAATGGAAGTCACAAACTTTAAAGACATTTTTAAATCAAGTATTTTAGAAAAGACAAGCAGCATCTCCTTTGTGGATACACTTATTGGTCTAGTCGTAGCATTAGCTCTAGGATTATTCATTTATTATATTTATCAAAAAACGTTCACTGGGGTCATCTACTCCCACACGTTTAATCTCTCTCTCATTATTATGACTTTAGCAACAGCACTGATTATTATTGGAATTTCATCTAACGTTCTTCTGTCGCTTGGAATGGTTGGTGCGCTATCGATCGTACGCTTTAGGACTCCTATTAAAGACCCAATGGACATCGTTTATATTTTCTGGTCCATTGTAGTCGGTATTTTATGTGGGGCTGGTTTTAGCGCACTAGCAGTTGGAGGTTCCCTTCTCATTGGTTTAGTACTATTTGTGTTTGTGAATAAAGTCAAAATCGAAAACCCCTACCTACTTGTTGTCCGATACAATGAGAATTCGATTGAAAACTCTTTAGAACACGTCATTTCAGGACACACTAAAAAGCATTCTCTTAAATCGAAATCAGTGATGCCAGGGAACGACTTTGAAGTCACCTATGAAATCCGAATAAAAGAAAATGACATGAACTTTGTTAACAATATATCAGCCATTGATGGGGTAAAATCTGCAATCATGTTAAGCTATGACGGGAATTTTACAGCGTAAAGCCAAGGAAACTGACTCAAAATGTATTGAGTCAGTTTTTATTTTACTATCAGAATTTATTTGTTTCGACTTTAAGAAATGTTCAGTTCAAGAAGCCATTGGCTCATCTTATGCTTGGCTACAGAAAGAGGGACTAAGCCGATAGCTGGCTCCTTGCGCTTTTCTCATTGAATGCATACACAAAATAAGGGTGGCCCAAAAAGTTATATTTTTGGGTTACCCTTATTTTTGTCTACCAATCAGTTAAATTATTACTATTCCATAATTCATTAAATGTTGTATTCATGGATGAGGCTAAGTTATGATTGTTAACTGTTAAAAGGATTTCTTGGTTATCTTTAGCAGAATCTTTAGTGTAGTTAAACGAACCTGTTACGACCGTTTGATTATCAGATATAGTAAGCTTTACGTGCATTTTTCCATTTATATCAATTTTAATCGGTATATTTAGCTTTTTTAACTCAGTTAGTATCTCTTTACTATCTTTATTTTCAGCATTTTCTTCATCAACAATAATTCTAATGGAAACTCCCCTTTCTGATGCAGAAGAAATGGCTTCAGCAATTTGCTCATTATCTAGGTTATAAATAGCAATATTCAGCTCTTCTTTTGTATGATTAATAACGTTAATTAAATCTTCTTCTGGATTCCCCTTATAACCACTTATTGCGTAAGCCAACTGGTTACCACCTAGACTTTCCCCCATGAATCCTTTTAATATCACACTTATTAAAATAGCGTTTATTAAGAGTGATATTGTCAATAAAATTGTAGTTACACTCTTAGTCAATATATTCTTACCTCCAAATTCTTGTTCAGTTTTATGTTACCTATGGCTACTAATACTATTTTAAGGATTTAACTTAAACTAACCTTAAATTGAAGAAACCAGGGGTGGTTCCTAGAGAATAAAAGGAGACTATCTAAAGCCAGTCGTTCTCTTTCACTTAGCAAAACTATGGTTGTTGTTAATAATTTAATGGAAATATTAAAGGAATGAAACAAACAAATCCAAGTCTCCTATCGTCAAGGGCTCTAGCAGGCTCTTGTGACACCGCCAAATCATCTGCATTTTTGGCGGTAATCGCATGGAAGGTAGGATTCGTAATTCATTCGAAATCTAGGAAAACAGATTGCTTAGTTCTGTAAAAATCTTGTATATAATTAATATTTAGGATGATAAGGTAGAAATGAATATACCTATATTCCCCCCCACTTCACTAGAAATACCTCCCATTCAATTGTTTTATTCTACCGATAAAAAAACTAAACGGCGTAGCAAGAGACGTACGTTCTCTTACTTACACGGTTTAGTTTATACTCCCCAAAAAACCTCATTTACTTATGGTACGGTTCACCGTAACGCTTTTAAATGAGGTTATTCGTTAGCATTTCCCTCCCTTTTGATGGTATGCCCATGTGTAACACACGACTACAAAAAGAACATCCCCCGAACGCTCAAGGGATGTGTTCTTATGTTACTTATACACGATTTTATTAGATGATCTAACAGTTAGCAGATAATAGCCAAGATAGATAATGACATACGCCACAATTGCGGTAAAAATCGGAATGATGATCGATTTCTCTGCCAAATTTACTCCAAATATGGCTTTTAAGATCACGATACTATGAAGGATCCCTATCACCAATGGCAATAAAAATACAAATAGAGTTTGCTGAGCAATGGTAGTAAAGATTTCACGTTTACTTACACCAATCTTGCGCAAAATATTGTATCGATTTTTATCTTCATGCGCTTCCGTCAATTGTTTGAAATAAATGATGCTGCCGGTTGCGGCAAGAAAAACGAGCCCCAAAAATCCTAATAAAAAGATATCAATTCCTGAAGATTGTAATTCCTCTGTATAGGCTGTGTAAAATGTAGATAATTCTAAGTCTTTTGCATTAAGATTCATTAGTTTAGCAGATGTTTCTTTTGTCATTTTCTCATTCTTCACTTTATAGGCTGAATAGAAAAATGGTTTTACTTGTTTGGTCATGTCAGCAAATAACGAATCGCTGACGACTATATAGATGTCAGGAGCAGAAGCAGTCCAGTTTACAATTCTTTTTTCGAACATTTTCTCTAACTTAACAGTGCGATTTCCTTTTGATAACTGTAACTTTACTTCGTGCCCAATATAGTCGGAATTTGTATTATCCTGCCATGGGCGAATCGCAGCTGCCAGCTCCCCTTTCAGATGTAAGTTTCCCTTTTTTTTATTTAATGCCTCCATTATCTGATTATACGTACTTACAGAAATCAATTTGGTAGGCACCGAATCAGCTGAATGTCCATAAGGGACATATTTTAAATCCGAAAGATCCCCTTTTACTTGAATAACAGGGATGTCTAGACTGGCTTGAACAGGATGTTCCTTATCTCCCATAATGATGCCTTTTGCTTGGTGATTGAAATTAGCATCCTTTGATACAAACATATAACTAAATGGAGACATATTCTTCGTCTTCTCTTCAACATTGTAGTACGAGCTGTATCCGATACTAATGGCACATAACGTAACAGCACTTAGTAAAGCAATCATTGTTAAGGTTCGGGCATTTCCTTTTATGCGGTATAGTAATTGAGAGATCCCAATGAAATTGATACTTCTATAATAGCTGGCTTTATTTTTTTGCGAAGCCCTTAATAGAAAAAGGATCAAAGAACGGAATAATAGATATGTTCCGCAGACCATTCCGACTAAGAAAAGGGAAAGCTGCACGAGAGACTGATCAGTAATGGGATGGAAGACAATCCAATAACTAAAGACGAGCAAGGCTACTGCCATTCCTGCCCCGATAATAGAAGCCTTTGGTACTTGTTCTCCTTCTTTCTCTGCGCGAAATAACTCAATTAATTTAAAACGATAAATCAGCCGGTAAGCTTGAAATGATGTAAATAATATAATAATAGTAAAGACAATCATTGTATTTATAATGGCATCAATAGAGAAGCTGAAACTTACGTTGACGGTGGAACTTAATAGCTTCAATAACATCATAGCAAACAATTTAGATAGTATCGTTCCAAAAAAGATTCCGATAATGACAGCTATTGCACCCATAATCAAATTTTCATAAAATAACATTTTCCCGACTGTTTTTTTTCGCACCCCAAGCAAGGAGTATAATCCTACTTCTTTTTTACGTTTTTTTGTAAAAAAGGAATTAGAGTACAAAATAAAAACGGCCACAAATAAAATTAATATAATGGATGCCTCTACAAAAACAGATTGCAACATTTTCCACGATTGAATACTTGTTTGGATTTCTTCATTATACTGCAAGGCCACAAAAGTATAATAAATCACCACACTGAAAATCATCGACAGGAAATAAATGAGGTAATTTTTGAAGTTCCCCTGAATATTTTTTTTAGTTACACTAAATAATGTCATGTGCTCCACCTCCTATTGCTGATAATACAGCTAACACTTTGTTGAAAAATTCCTTGCGAGTTTCATTTCCTTTCACAATCTCGGTAAACAATTTTCCATCTTTAATAAACAACACACGCCCGCAATAACTAGCTGCATAAGCATCATGGGTCACCATTAAAATGGTTGCTTTATCCTGTTCACTCAAATTCTTCAAGCTTTCCAATAAATCTGTTGCTGACTTTGAATCTAATGCCCCTGTTGGTTCATCTGCCAAGATTAGGCTTGGTTCAGACACAATTGCTCGAGAAGCCGCTGTCCGCTGCTTTTGTCCCCCAGATATTTGATAGGGATATTTATCCAAAATCGTGCGAATTCCAAATTTATCAGCGACCGCCTCTACTCTTCGCTCTAATTCTGTTACATCCATTTTTGCTAATGCTAGTGGTAGCAAAATGTTTTCTTTCACGGTTAACGTATCTAACAGATTATAATCTTGAAAGATGAATCCAAGATTATTACGGCGGAAAGCAGATAGTTTCTCCTCATTCATATTGATAATGCTTGTCCCATCAATAACAATGTCACCCGATGTCGGGGCATCAATTGTAGCCAACACATTTAGCAATGTGGATTTTCCAGCACCGGAAGGACCCATGATCCCAACAAATTCCCCTTCACAGACAGTTAAGTCAATTTCTTCAAGTGCCGTAAATACATTTCCCTTTACTCCATATATCTTTTTTACCCTTTTCGCTTCAACGATTGTTTTCATCTATGTGATTCCTCCATTTATAAAGATTATCTTCTTTCAACACTTTCATTTTAAACTAAGGAAGGACAATATAAACTTACAGTATTAGCGGCAAACCTTACAATTTTGTCACGCGGATGAAATCCAGCTTCATTTTAGATAGTATAAATACATAGAAAAACCTATTGGAGGTAAAAGGATATGAAAATCATGATTGTTGAAGATGAACCGACAATTAGAGAGATGGTAGCGGAGACATGTGTAAAGTGGGGATTTGAAACAATAAATCTAAATGTGTTTGACAAGGTTTTTGAAGATTTCCTTCACGTGCAGCCCCATCTCATCTTATTGGATATAAACCTGCCATCATTCGATGGATTTTACTGGTGTAATAAAATTAGAGAAGTATCGCAAGTACCGATTATCTTTCTCTCCTCAAGGAACACACCGATGGATATGGTGATGTCCATGAATATGGGGGGCGATGATTTTATCCAGAAACCGTTCTATACGGAGGTCCTTATGGCAAAAATTAATGCGCTCCTCAGACGTTCATACTCCTACATTGATACACAGCAGAATATTCTCTAGCATAATGGGGTGATATTGAACTTGAAAGACTGGGATGTTTTAGTTGGGGAAAAAACGGCAAATCTGACAAAAACAGAATTTACGATCTTCTACCTCTTGATGCAGCAGAAAGGATCCATAGTCACCCGAAATAAAATCATGCGAAGTCTGTGGAAAGATGAAAGCTTTGTGGATGAGGATGAAATCGATAAGATTGATCATTATGTTGAACAGGCTCTTTATTATTCACGCGTTGATTCTTTTTCAAAAGATTACTTCATATCAGAAATTAATCTAACTCAACTGATCAAAAACAGTGTCAAAAAATCATTCCAAACTATTCATCAATAAAGGGATTCGTTTTGAAATGGATGAACTCACTCCATTTGTCCAGAGTGATAGTAAATGGCTTGGGTATATGATTGATCAAATCATTGCTAATTCTTTGAAATATACCAACGAAGGCGGATTGGTTTCCGTTCATTTTGAGGAAGATCATAAAGAAAAAAGGCTATTGATCCAAGATACTGGAATTGGAATTACTCCTGGGGATATCAACAGAATATTTGAAAAGGGATTCACCGGTTCCATCGGAAGAAGCCATGCAAAGTCCACTGGCATAGGGCTGTATCTTGCCAAACAATTAGCGAATAAGTTAGGACATGATATTTCGATTGAATCGGAAGAGGGTGCATTTACGAAAGTCGTTATTCACTTCCCTAAAATCAGGAACTATTATCATATCTGAGTTGGTTATTTCGGAATAAAATGGCTCTGTTATTATTCATTGTTAAATTTGGTGTAGGTATAAGAATACATAGGCGAAGAATTTCCAGCTAATTTATGTAGTGGAGGCTTAAGAAGCAGATATAAGCGGACATATTCCGATCAACTGCTCTAAAATAAGACGAAATCCAAAGATTTGGATCATATAAACGGAAAAGCCTCCTTTATTTTTAGGGAAATATGGGTATTTCCCAATTTAAACGGAATTTTACCCCTTATTTTTCAAACACAGTGAAATCAACATTCAGTTAAAACAGAGCCAATAAAATAAAAGCCGTAATACACATTCCTGACTACACATGATCGGGTTTCCCTTTTAGTGTTAGGTATGTATTTTATTATTGATAATATGGAAGCAGTTGGTGGTCCATTAACTGGATAATTAGGGCAGTTTCCCCTATTCCATACCGATTTTTGTCCTCATGAATCTCTCATGAGGACAAACTTTATTTTTCCTTTCTGATTATCGTTCGAATGATAGGGAAAATTCCCTAATAAAAAACCTCATTTACTTATGATACGGTTCATTCCGATTAATCCGAAACGCCCGATAGATCTGTTCCACCAAGATCAGCCGCATCAGTTGATGGGGGAAGGTCATTTTTGAAAAAGACAGCTGCTCATTAGAGCGCTTGACTACTTCCTCACTTAAACCAAGTGAACCGCCAATCACAAAGGCAATTTTGCTTTTTCCATACGTAGCCAATTTATCTAACGTGTTTGCCAACTCTTCAGAGGATTGCAGCTTTCCTTGAATCGCCAACGCTATCACATATGTATCCTGATTAATCTTTGCCAGAATTCGTTCGCCTTCTTTTTGCTTAACCTGCACCATTTCCAACTCACTTAATTCCTCTGGTGCTTTTTCATCTGCTACCTCGATCACCTCGACCTTTGCATAGGCAGACAATCGCTTTAAGTACTCCTCAATGCCTTGCTTTAAATATTTCTCTTTTAACTTTCCAACCGTAATAATCGAGATATTCACAATCCACAGCCCTTTTCAACTTAATTACGAACAGCTTACAAACAAGATATCCACAGAAGTTATCCACATATTCACAATTGTTATCCACATCTTGTATGGAATCACTTGTTCGCCACCATATATACAGCTGTATTTTGGCAATATTCACAGCTTGTTGATAAGTTATCCACATCTATCTTTGTTAAAACTGGATATGTTTCATATTCATCCACGATTGTATCTAAGGCAATATCCACATGTTCCTCACAGCAATAAATCATTTTTTCAGCCTCCATAAACTTCTACTTGATTATATTTTTTACATACACATCGTTCATAATACCATACCACGTAAAATATACAGCCCCAAAAAAGAAAAGCGGGAAAGTGAATAATCACTTTCCCGCAAGATTAACTTTCCTACTCCAACTTTTCAGCCGTTAAGGTGAGCGTGGCTTCCATTGGCTTACCCTCACGATAATATTTTACTTTCAATTTATCGCCGACCTTCTTCTTTTGATATAAGTGCTTGCGTAGGTCGATCACATCATTAATTTTCTGTCCATCCATTTCCACAATAACATCGAGCTCTTTTAATCCTGCCTGTGAGGCCGGTGAATTCGGAACCACTTGACGAAGAGCCACCCCGTAATTCACATCTTGTGGGAGTTTCAATGCTTCCTCTTGATAGTAAGCTGGAATTTCAGCAACCGATTTTAAATCAACGCCCATATACGGACGTTTAACGGTCCCAAACTTCTCAAGATCTTCAATAATCGGCTTTGCGGAATTAATCGGAATCGAT
>NZ_CCAS010000082.1 GCF_000612625.1 Neobacillus jeddahensis | reverse complement strand
GCCGCTGTTTCTCAGCGGCTTTTGTACTGCTAGATTACCCATTGTTGTATGGCTACTAATGCAAATAAACCGGGGATACCAAGAAAACCTGACACAGCTGATGTCGCAAAGTTGATTGGCACGTGTATTCCATATTTATTCCCAGCTACATTCAAAAAAAATAAAAACAGGGCGCCAATAATAAACTTAATCGCTGCCTGACCAATAAATCGCGCTGGTTTAAACGGTGCTCCTGAAAATAATAATAAAAGGACTAGTCCACCTAAAATAGAAATAACAACAATTGGTTCCAAAAAAGCTATCCCCCTCCTATAGTCTCCTTACACACAACATATGTACAAGTTGGTAAGAATAGACCTATCGAACTGGAATAGCTTGGCTCTTATCTTAATAAGGAAACATTGCGCGACTTTGCTTCACTTAGCAGAAAGATATATTTTACTTCTGCTATTTTTGCTTGGCAAATAACTTCCTCGGAAGGATCGAAGCTTTTCTCCAAAAGCAGTTTTTCTTGTTGCCAGTGAACTTTATAGCGATTTAACTGCATTAACAGCTTTTCATCATACTCTTTTCGGAGCCGGCCTTTACGCTGAAAAAACATGATTGTGTCCTCCGATCCGCTCGTCTTCAAAATCCCCTACATCATTCGTTACCTTCATTATAATTCCCGTCTACCTTCTAGCGCCTTTGATAATGTAACCTCGTCGGCGTATTCTAGATCCCCACCAACAGGAAGCCCATGGGCAATTCTTGTTGTTTTAATGCCTGAAGGCTTGAGCAAGCGTGAAATATACATAGCAGTCGCTTCGCCTTCAATATTAGGGTTGGTCGCAAGAATCACTTCCTGAACTGTTTCATCCTGGAGGCGCTTCAACAAATCGGGAATATTGATATCTTCAGGTCCAATCCCATCCATAGGAGAGATTGCCCCGTGCAGTACATGGTACAAACCATTGAAATCCTTCATTTTTTCCATTGCGATCACGTCCTTCGGGTCTTGAACAACACAAATGATCGTCTTGTCTCTACGCTGATCCTCACAAATATAGCATGGATCTTGATCCGTAATATGGCCGCAAACCGAACAATAAGTAAGATTACGCTTAGCGTTCACAAGTGCTTTTGCAAAATCGAGGACAGTATCTTCCTTCATACTTAGAACATAAAAAGCTAGACGTGCAGCCGTTTTCGGTCCGATACCAGGCAGCTTCATAAAGCTATCAATCAGCTTAGATATTGGTTCAGGATAATGCATGTATTTTTTCCCCTTTAGAAAAGCAGAGGTGCCTGACACCAAGGTATGAACCTCGAGTCACTAGGCACCCCAGCTAGACATTTTCATGATCAAGTTAATTTAAAACGGCAAATTCATTCCTTTAGTAAATTGCCCCATTGTGTTGTTTGTTAATTCTTCTGCTTTTTTGAGGGCATCATTGACAGCGGCAAGTACAAGATCCTGCAACATTTCCACATCATCTGGGTCAACTGCCTCAGGTTTAATTTGTACATCTACCACTTCTTTATGACCTGTTACAACCACAGTCACCATTCCGCCGCCAGAAGTACCTTCAATTTTCTTTTCGCCTAGTTCCTCTTGGGCCTCAGCCATTTGCTTTTGCATTTTTTGCATTTGTTTCATCATATTTTGCATATTTCCCATTCCACCACGCATCATTCCATCTTACCTCCAAATAATTTTTTATAGTATCAGAATTTATATGTTTCGACTTTAAGAATTGTCCAGCTCAAGAAGCCATCGGCTCGAGGTCACAAGCCAATAAGCGGGCGCCTTCCGCTTTTCTTATTAGTCAACAATTTCAACAAATTCAGATCCAAACAACTTCTTTGCTTCAACAATATGTGGTTCTTCTTCTTTCGGTTCTTCGCTATGCTCTCCGTCTTCATCATGATGACTATTTAAGAAGCTTTCACGAATCGGCAGCCACTGGTCTTCAGGAACACCTAGGAGCAAGAACCGTTTGCCTGTTAATTTTAATAAGGCTGCGCTGACTGCTTCAAGAAAATCAGATCGATTCATTGCCATTTGACAAATCATTTCATGCTTAAATTTTATGATAAAAGCAGTTGCTGAAGCGGCAATCGGCTCAGCATCATTTAACAAGGCTGCCTGTGATTTCATCAGGCTTGAAAGCATTTCGCCCCAATTTGCCTTAATCAAATTCAAATCCGTCTTTGTCGCCTGCTTTAACACTTCGTTAATTTTCCCAACTGCTGGCTGAAAAGCTCTCTTTGACGATCTTTGGGCTGGCTTTTGCGGCTGCGCCGCCCCTTCTTGTGCTGCTGGGACTATGCCATTTGCTTTTAAGTGCTGTAATTCTGCTTCAAGTTGCTCTATCCTTGATAGTAATTGGTCAACCTGCCCCGATCCTATCTGTTCCGGCTGCTTCACTTCCATTTGACAAAGCTTAACAATGGCCACCTCTAGAAAAATCCGCGGATGGTTTGTCCAGCGCATTTCCTGCTGTGTCTTATTCAACAATTCAATCAGCTGGTAGATCTGTCCTGTGGGGATGCTTTCCGCCATCTGGCGAAATTCATCGTCAAGCATGACTCTTTCAAGCGATTCCTCTAGATTTGGTGCTGTTTTATAGAGAAGCATATCTCGATAAAATAAAATCAAATCCTCAATGAATCGAGCCGGATCTTTTCCATGGAATAATAGCTCATCCAGTGCCTCTAACCCGCTTGCAACGTCACCCTCTTGAAAGGCGTTTGCTAATTTATTGAGAAATCCTTGTGATACAGAACCTGTGACGGTTAGCGCATCTTCAAGCGTTACACGATCCTGACTATACGAAATAGCCTGATCTAATAGGCTTAACGCATCACGCATCCCACCTTCTGCTGCACGAGCAATCATCTGCAGCGCCGTATCATCACAATTTACACCGGTTTCATCAACAATCAGCTTCATCCGCTTTACAATGGAATTTGCAGTAATCCGCCTGAAATCGAAGCGTTGACACCTAGAGATAATCGTAAGCGGAATTTTATGAGGTTCTGTCGTCGCTAAAATGAAAATAACATGCTTCGGCGGTTCCTCTAACGTTTTTAACAAAGCATTAAACGCACTAATTGAAAGCATATGCACTTCATCAATAATGTAGACCTTATAGTTTACGGCAGTTGGAGCAAATTTGACCTTCTCCAATACATCTCTCATTTCTTCTACGCGAGAGTTAGAGGCTGCGTCAAATTCTAACACATCTGGAATAGTCCCATTTGTAATTCCCCGGCATGCCGCACACTCATTGCACGGTTCTGAAACGGGTGCACGCTCACAATTGATCGCCTTTGCTAAAATTTTCGCCGCACTTGTTTTTCCTGTTCCTCGTGGACCGGAAAAGAGATAGGCATGTGAGATCTTTTGTTGAAGCAGGGCGTTTTGCAATGTCGTGGTCACATGTTCTTGTCCTACTACATCAATAAACGCCTGCGGACGCCAAACACGATATAAAGCCTGATATGCCAACTGACATCGCCCCCTTCAAAGTTTTCATCCTTATTATTATACCTTAACCATTTTGCTTTTTACAAAATGAATCTATTTGAATGCACAAAAAAACTCATCCCAAGTCTGAGATAAGTTTATTATAAGCATATGTAACTGCCGTGCACCTTCCGTCGACTAACGCCCATAAGCGTTACTTAAGCAGTTAGCTCGGCCCAGGCAACCCTGCGGCACATGGGAGCGTCCACTTAATGCTGCTTCCTTCCGGACCTGACATGGTTCATGGATTCCCATTGCGCAGGACCCGGGCGTCAACACTACTTACTTAAGGCAGACCCTACAGGTCGTTAGCCTCGGGAAGGGATTCAGTCCCGCTAGAGCGGATTGCGGGTACAGGGCACCGCTACCTCCCCACCTAGCACGGCAAAATTGATAACAAAGTTTAGTGCGTCGTATCTGACGCCTTTTAAATATACAACCATTCGCGAAAAAAAGCAATCTTTATCAACTGTAAATTATTGTAAATCACAAAGTGTCGACTTTTTCTTTTCTTGTTTTTCCCGTTTCTTTCTCTCTCTAAGCTTTCGAAAAAAGTCGGAGAGCAATTGGCTGCATTCCTCTTCCAATACCCCTTTCGTTACTTCACTTTGATGATTGAAGCGTGGGTCTGCCAATAAATTCATAAGTGTCCCGGCACAGCCTCCTTTAGGATCACCGGCTCCGTAGACGACTCGCTTCACTCTGGATAAAATAATGGCGCCCGAACACATGGGACACGGTTCAAGTGTGACATAAAGGATAGAGTCCTCCAGACGCCACGAGCCTATCTCCCGACAAGCTTGATCAATGGCAAGCAGTTCAGCATGAGCAAGGGCATTTTGATCACTTTCCCGTAAATTGTGTGCCCGGGATATGATTTTATCACCGATAACGAGCACCGCTCCAATCGGTACCTCATTCAGTGCTTCCGCCTTTTTTGCCTCCTTGATCGCTTCTTTCATATAATATTCATCTTGATTTTCTTCAAACATCTTGAAATACCCACCTTAAAAAACAGCTAATTTTACTAAGCATGACCCAGTCCTATTATGAAAACGCAGGATAAAAACCGTTCTGTCATTCCAAAATAGACAAGAAGGAGCGACGCTAATGACGACACATCATCCTGCATTACTGATTATCGACATGATTAATAACTTTGATTTCTCACATGGTCCCATTCTTGCCAAAAAAGCACAAAGTATTGCGGGGCATATTAAGGAGTTAAAAGCACAATTTAACAAACAGAAACTTCCCGTCATTTTTATAAATGATCATTATAATTTATGGCAGGCTGACTTTCATAAAATCATCGACCTCTGCAGAAATGACTATAGTCAGCCTATTTTTGATATACTCCTGCCTGATGAACAGGATTATTTTTTAATAAAGCCAAAGCATTCTGCTTTTTATGGTACAGCCTTACAGACACTGCTCCATCAACTACAGGTGAATACGCTGATTCTCACTGGAATTGCCGGCAATATCTGTGTGTTATTTACCGCAAACGATGCTTATATGCGCGAATACGCGCTCTTGGCTCCAAATGATTGTATTGCCTCAGTGGACGACCAGGATCAAAAGTACGCCCTAACAATGATGGAAAATGTGCTGAAGGCCAAGGTTGCCCCTAGTCATCATGAAATTTATCAACATTATATCATTTATCCACTCCCGCCCACATAAAATGATGGTAGCGTAGTTTGTTGGGAGGGTTTCATGATGCAAATTCATGTAGTAAAAAGTGGTGATTCATTAACTACTATTGCTCGAACATATCATTCAACTGTTCAAGACATCGTAGAAGCGAATGAACTGCCTAATCCAAATAACCTGGTTATAGGACAATCAATAGTGATTCCAATTATTGGCCAGTTTTATTTCGTGCAAGCCGGCGATTCTTTATTCACAATTGCAAGAAGGTTTGGCATCACCTATCAAGAACTTGCGAAGATCAATCGTCTCAATGTCAATCAACCCCTTAATATAGGCTTTCGTCTCTATGTACCCGGGCGCCCTAAACGGGACGCTGAATTTAACGCGTACGTCGAACCGCGCGGCACGACTGTGGCCCCTGTCTTAGAAAATAGTGCCCGCGAGGCCGCACCCTATCTTACCTATTTGGCCCCATTTAGCTTTCAAGCCCTTCGTGATGGCACGTTAAAGGAGCCATTACTTAATAACTTCCCTGCCATTGCGAGAGCCAATCGGAATGTCCTCATGATGGTGATTACCAATCAAGAGAATGATCAATTTAGCGATGAACTTGGGCGAATCCTGTTGAATGATATCGCTATTCAAGATAAATTTCTCGATACGATCGTTACCACTGCCAAAAAATACGACTTCCAAGACATCCACTTTGATTTTGAATATTTACGTCCCGCTGACCGCGAGGCCTACAATCGCTTTTTACGGAAGGCTAAGCAACGTTTTTCCAATGAGGGCTGGTTGATGTCGACGGCACTGGCCCCAAAGACCAGTGCCACCCAACAAGGGAAATGGTATGAAGGTCATGATTATCGAGCGCATGGAGAAATCGTTGATTTTGTTGTTATCATGACGTATGAATGGGGGTATAGCGGCGGTCCTGCTATGGCCGTTTCCCCAATCGATTCAGTTAGAAAGGTATTGGAATATGCCATTACCGAGATGCCTGCCAATAAAATCTTAATGGGGCAAAATCTTTATGGCTATGATTGGACTCTTCCCTTTGTCCAAGGAACTGTGGCAAAAGCAGTGAGTCCACAGCAGGCCATTCAGCTTGCCGTGACACATCAAGTTGCCATCCAATACGATACAAAGTCGCAAGCTCCCTTTTTCCGTTATAGTACGGAGGGCAAACAGCATGAGGTCTGGTTCGAAGATGCCCGCTCGATCCAAGCCAAGTTTGACCTAATCAAGGAACTAAATATAAGAGGGATGAGTTATTGGAAGCTGGGATTGTCATTCCCTCAAAACTGGCTGTTAATCGTCGATAATTTCAACGTTACAAAAAGAGGGACGTAGGAAGGCTCTTTTTCAAAGACTAAAATTATTTTCTCAACAAAAACTGCCGTTATTCGGCAGTTTTTTCATATATTTGACATAAAACAAATCACTTCTAAATTTTCCATGTCCAAACCTACGACAGATTATGATAAAATATTCTTTGTGTCCAGAAAAGGCAGTCCCTTGGATGAAGGTTATAACCCATTGACGCTGAAATGGACAATATACAATATCCAGTTAACATAAAGGATCCAGTTCATCCTGGTTAATCATAGAAAGTGCAGGCAGTTGGAGAAGGAGGACTTGCAATGGGGGTTACACCCTTTATTACCGTTGAAGGGCCGATTGGTGTTGGAAAAACATCTCTCGCAAAAGCCATTTCAGATCAGTTTAATTTTGCTTTATTAAAAGAGATTGTTGATGAAAATCCTTTTTTAGGGAAATTCTATGAAAATATAGAGGAGTGGAGTTTCCAAACAGAAATGTTTTTTCTCTGCAATCGCTTTAAGCAATTAGGGGACATCAATACCCATTACTTAAGCCAAAATCAATCCGTTGTGGCTGATTATCATATTTTAAAGAATTTGATTTTTGCCGAGCGTTCTTTAAGTAGAGAAGAGTACCAAAAGTACTTGAAGATTTATCAAATCCTAACAGAAGATATGCCGAAGCCAAATGTCATTATTTATTTAAATGCAAGCTTAGATACATTGTTGAAACGGATTAAAATAAGAGGACGCGAAATAGAGAAAAATATGAGTCCCCTCTATTTAGAGCAATTATCAATTGACTATGAAAATACCATAGCGATCTTTGAAAAGGAACATCCAGAGATCCCAGTTCTTCGCTTTAGCGGTGATGAGTTGGATTTTGTCAAAAACGAACAGGATTTACATTATATTTTTCAAAAATTAGCGACTTCCTTAAAGGAAAGCAGCTGGTCTAACAACATATTATAGAACGGGGGATGTTAGTGAGTATCGTTATTGGTGGTATGATTGGTCTTGGAAAAACAAGTGTCGCTGACACATTGAATGCACACTTTAAAAATAGAGGCATCGAGAGTAAGGTTTTTTATGAAGCGGTGGATGACAATCCGATTCTCCCCCTTTATTATGAACTGACACCGGAAGAATTGGATGCACGAAGAATTCCTTTCCTTTTACAATTATTTTTCTTAAATAAACGCTTTAAGACAGTTAAAGAATCTGTGAACTGGCGCGAACCTGTTTATACGATTCAAGATCGCTCCATTTATGAGGATTGGTACTTTGCCTATGTGAATAAAAACTTAGGTCGGATTTCGGAATTGGAATTCAAAATTTATGAAGAGCTTGTCGATAATATGATGGAAGAACTAAAAGAACTTCCAAAAAAGGCTCCGGATTTAATGGTTTACTTAAAAGGATCATTTGATACCGTGATCGACCGGATTATGGCCCGTGGACGCAGCTTTGAAATCAACCCTGAACTAAAGGAATATTACTTTGAAGTTTGGAAGGGCTATGATGAGTGGGTACTGAATCAATACGATGCAAGCGAAGTATTGATTATCGATATGGATACGACGGATGTTGTAAAAAGTAACGCTGATTCCTTACGCGTTTGCCGTGAAGTAGAAGAAAAATTAACGGAAATCTTAAAAATAGAAAGAGCGCACATTGGTTAAATCCAATGTGTTTTTTTATTGTGAAAAAAAGCATAAAAAAAAGGTCCGTTACAAATTGTAACGAACCTTTATCTCCAGTTTTTATGCGCGATTGTAATTTTTTATGGAGGAGGAAGAGGGATTCGAACCCCCGCGCGGTGTTACCCGCCTGTCGGTTTTCAAGACCGATCCCTTCAGCCAAACTTGGGTATTCCTCCGTATCGACAAAAGATAATTTATCATATATTATAACCCCTGTCAACCAATTTTATAAAAGATTTCCGGACAGAATTTTTCTGCCCGGATTTTTTATGCTTTTTACAGTGGCTTGATGACTTCGCGGTTGCCCATATATGGACGTAATGCTGTCGGAATGATGACACTGCCATCTTCTTGCTGGTAATTTTCTAAGATTGCAGCGACCGTACGGCCAATCGCAAGGCCAGATCCGTTTAATGTATGAACATGCTCTGGCTTCGCCTTAGGATCGCGGCGGAAACGAATATTGGCCCGTCGTGCTTGAAATGCCTCGAAATTACTGCAAGAAGAAATCTCACGATATGTCCCATAGCTTGGAATCCACACTTCAAGATCATACTTCTTCGCAGCCGTGAAGCCTAGATCGCCCGTACACATGCTTAGGACACGGTATGGTAACTCCAATAATTGTAGAACGCGCTCCGCGTCATGCGTAAGTTTTTCCAATTCCTCATAAGAATCTTCCGGCTTCACAAATTTAACAAGCTCCACCTTATTGAATTGGTGCTGACGAATCAATCCCCTTGTATCACGTCCAGCAGATCCTGCTTCTGAACGGAAGCACGCGCTGTAGGCCGCAAAACGAATTGGCAGCTCAGTTCCACTTAATATTTCATCGCGATGGTAGTTCGTTACCGGCACCTCAGCTGTCGGAATAAGAAAATAATCCTCATTGCCAATTAAGAAAGCATCCTCTTCAAACTTTGGTAACTGTCCCGTACCCGTCATGCTTGTGCGGTTAACTAAATAAGGCGGCATGATTTCTGTATAGCCATGCTCTTCCACATGAAGGTCTAGCATGAAGCTAATCAATGCCCGTTCTAAACGCGCCCCAAGCCCCTTATAAAAGACAAAGCGGCTTCCGGTCACTTTACCGGCACGTTCAAAGTCAAGGATGCCTAGATCAGTCGCAATGTCCCAATGCGGCTGTGCTTCAAATCCAAACTCACGCACTTGACCCCATTTTCTAATTTCAACATTATCTTCCTCCGTTTCCCCAATTGGTACACTTTCATGTGGGATGTTCGGAATACTTAATAATAGCTGATCTAATACCTCTTCAACATCGCGTAGTTCATCATCGAGGGTCTTAATGCGATCCCCGACTTCACGCATTTCAGTTATTAAATGATCAGCATCCTGCTTCTCACGCTTTAAGGCCGCTACTTGTTGAGAGACTTCATTGCGGCGGCTTTTTAATTTTTCTGTTTCGACAATTAGTTCCCGTCTTTTCTGATCAAGATCCTCAAATTGTCCTAACGCAGACAAATCCTCACCACGATGTGTCAGCTTTTCTTTTACTTCTGCAAAATTAGCTCGTAATACTTTACTATCTAGCATGTTTAGCACTCCTTTATAAAAAATAACTTTGAAACGATCTAGCGCTTTCTCGTAAAAATAAAAAACTCCCGCCCCTAAAAACAGGGACGAGAGTTGCTCGCGATACCACCCTGGTTGACAGCACTGTGCTATCCACCTCTAAAAAATGTAACGGTTTCACCGAAAGTACTTACTTACCTCCATTACGAGGCGTTCCATACCTTACTCGAGGAGGGATTCACAAGCATCACACATCGGTTTCCACCAACCACCGACTCTCTTTAAGAGTGATCTTCTTGGTACTAGTTCCTCTCATTGCTTTAATAATATGATGATTTTCTTAATAATTTACTATAATTATTAACCAAATGCAACCGAATTAAACAAATTGTTTTGCTTCTGCTTCCTTCACCATTTCCACGAAGTACGCTGTAAGGCGGTGGTTATCTATTAGTTCTGGATGAAAAGAACAGCCTAGATATTGCCCCTCCCGTGCGGCGACGATGCGGCCATTATGCTTGGACAAAATTTCTACATTCTCACCAGCCTCGACGATGTGTGGGGCACGGATAAAGACTGCAGGAAAGCTCTCAGCAACATCCTTAATCGTGAGGTCAGCCTCGAAGCTATCGACTTGACGACCGAAAGAGTTGCGTTCCACCTTAATATCCATCACGCCAATATGTGACACATCATAGCCTACGAGTTCCTTCGCTAACAAGATCAGTCCTGCACAAGTACCAAACATTGGTTTCCCTTCTGCAGCAAATGCCTTTAACGCGTCCATAAAGTCATATTTGTCAATTAAGCGACGCATTGCGGTGCTCTCGCCGCCAGGAAGAATGAGGCCATCTAGATCAGTGAGCTCCTCTTTCCTTTTAACAGCGACCGCTTCAACGCCACATTCCTCTAAAGACCTCATATGTTCGCGGACAGCGCCTTGCAAAGCGAGTACACCTATTTTACTCATTAAATCACCTCTTTTTTACTGTGAACTTGGATTTCTGTCCAGCTCCAGCGCCTGATCAAGGCGCTGGAGCTTTTCTTTTTACCATCCTCTTTCTTGCATACGATCTTGAGGTGCCAGCGATGAAATCTCGATCCCCTTCATTGGTGTTCCAAGATCCTTTGAAAGTTCAGCGATTAATTTATAATCTTGGAAATGTGTAGTTGCTTCAACAATTGCTCTAGCAAACTTTGCAGGGTTTTCTGATTTAAAAATACCAGAACCTACGAATACGCCATCTGCACCTAATTGCATCATCAAGGCAGCATCAGCAGGGGTTGCCACGCCGCCAGCTGCGAAATTTACCACTGGTAAGCGGCCAAGACGCTTAATTTCAAGCAATAACTCATAAGGTGCACCTAATAGTTTAGCTTCCGTCATCAATTCATCTTCTTGCATGCCGACAACCTTACGCACCTGAGCATTTACCTTACGAATATGACGAACTGCTTCAACGATATTTCCAGTGCCCGGCTCACCCTTTGTACGAAGCATTGAAGCCCCTTCACCGATACGGCGTGCAGCCTCGCCAAGGTCGCGACAGCCACATACAAACGGTACCGTATATTCTTTTTTATTTAAATGGTACTCTTCATCTGCTGGAGTTAAAACTTCACTTTCATCAATATAGTCGACACCCATAGCCTCAAGCACACGTGCCTCCACAATATGACCAATTCTTGCTTTAGCCATAACAGGGATTGAAACAGCCTGCAGTACCTCTTCAACAATTCTAGGGTCAGCCATTCTTGCCACCCCGCCAGCTGCGCGAATATCTGAAGGAACGCGCTCTAATGCCATTACGGCTACCGCACCAGCTTCCTCCGCAATTCTTGCTTGTTCAGCGTTAACGACATCCATGATGACGCCACCCTTTTGCATTTCAGCCATGCCACGTTTTACGAGCTCAGTACCTGTTTTCATTTGTTAAAATCCCCCTTTGTTTTAATATTAAGAAAATTTTTCTAGGAAAATTCCCATTTAACACATCGGAATTATTTTACCATAGAATTATTAAAGCAACAAAAAAGGATTCCTGTCAAGACAAGAATCCTTCCATTTTATAAATTGCTAGTTGGTAAAAATTAGATTTACTCCATTTTCATCAACTACCCTTTCACCTTAGAACCAACCCTTAACTGTGGAGGAAATACCATGCCAAACATCGCCGAAGAAGTGGCCAATGCCTTGCATCATTAACACGAACCAGTTTGCTTTTTCAACACCCTGTGCCGCAATAACATCCACTTGTACCTTCTTCTGACCTTCATCTGTTAAAAAGCTTACCTTTTCACCATTTTTCGGTTTTATCGTTAAATAACCAACCTTTTCGCCCTTTTTAATAGGGGCTGTAAGCTTGCCATCTTTATCGACTTTCTTTTTATCTAGGACAAGGACTGGAGTAAAGTTTTTCTCTTCACCATTTTGAACAGTCATCTTAATCGCTGATTTCGTATAAATCTTAACTTGGTCCTCTTTTCCTTTAATAACAGGAATCGTTTTATGTCCCTGCACTTGATAGTGCTTTGGAACTAGCTGTTTATTCGTATAATTACTGAAGGCGTAATCCATCATTTTTCTTGTTTCATCAAAGCGGGCCTTATATCCGCCATTGCCAGTGCCATCTACAGCATTTTGTACGACTGTGATAAACCTTTTTCCATCACGGCTGGCTGTACCAGTAAAACAATAACCTGCAAAGTCCGTAGTTCCTGTTTTAAGCCCGTCCATTCCTTCGTAACCATAAGTTAAAGATGGGAGCATCCAGTTCCAGTTATCCATTTGGATTTCGTCATCTGTGCCTTCTCTAAACTTTTTCTTGGCCGTACTTGCTGTTTTTAAAACTTCAGGAAAATCATTGATTAAATGAAAGGCTAATTTCGCTACGGCCCGTGATGACATAACGTTTTCATCATCAGCACCAGTTCCTTGCGGTTGTTCGCCTTGATAATCTTGATTATTTAATCCAGTAGAGTTAACAAATTTATAATCCTTTAAGCCCAATTCTTCAGCTTTATCATTCATCATTTTTACAAAGTTTGTTTCTGACCCACCAATAATTTCTGCAATGGCTATCGTTGCCGCGTTTGCAGAATATATGGCCATTGCTTCATATAGCTCGCGTACCTTATATTTACCATCAGCTCGCAATGGAACGTTTGATAGATCACGATTTTGGGAAATTTTATAAACAAGATCACTTACTGAATATTCTTGATCCCATTTCACTTTTCCCTTTTCAACAGAATCTAATAAGATATATTCTGTCATCATTTTCGTCATACTCGCGATGCCTAGTACACTGTCAGCATTCTTTTCGTATAAAACCTTACCTGTTTCTCCATCGACTAATATAGCTCCATCTGCATTCACATTTAATGCCGCTTCTGCATGGGCTTTATCCACGCCAGCAAAAAGGCTAAAAAACATGATCAATACCAGCGCACTGGCTACCCATTTCTGATAAAAACGATTGTTCACTTTATATGCCCTCCAAGGAATTATTACACTTTGGTTATTTTAACATAACTGCCTGGCAAATCATAGGCGGAGCATTGAACCATCTTATGGCTAATTTTGAAACAAACTCCCACTCACTAGGACTTTTTACACAAAAACAGACCATTTTTATCACTTCCAGCCATTATGATTGGGCATATAACCATTCATCCTACCTATAAAAAACAGAGAAGCAGTCGCTTCTCTGTTTCAGGAATCCTATAAAGAATAATTTGGTGCTTCTTTTGTTATTTGGACATCGTGTGGATGACTTTCTCTTAAACCAGCACCAGTCATCTTAATAAACTGTGCCTTCATTCGTAAGTCAGTAAGATCCTTTGTTCCACAGTATCCCATGCCAGCCCTCAGGCCACCAAGAAGCTGATAAACGGTTTCTGATAATGGTCCCTTATATGGGATCCGGCCTTCAATGCCTTCTGGCACGAATTTTTTATTATCTTCTTGGAAATAGCGGTCCTTAGATCCCTTTTCCATGGCTGCTACTGAACCCATGCCTCGGTATACCTTAAAACGACGACCTTGGAAAATCTCCGTCTCACCAGGGCTTTCTGAAACTCCAGCTAATAGGCTGCCAAGCATAACCGCATGTCCACCCGCTGCTAGGGCTTTTACGATATCGCCAGAGTATTTAATACCGCCGTCTGCAATGATTGTCTTTCCATGCTTCATCGCCTCTGTCGCACAGTCATAAACAGCTGTGATTTGTGGCACGCCTACTCCTGCAACCACCCTTGTCGTACAAATGGATCCTGGTCCAATACCAACCTTCACCACGTCTGCCCCTGCCTCAATCAAGTCCTTTGTTGCCTCAGCAGTTGCTACATTTCCGGCAATAATTGTTAGCTGTGGATAGGCCCTTCTAATTTCCCTCACCATATCAAGGACACCTTTTGAATGGCCATGAGCCGTATCAAGGACGATTACATCCACGTTAGCTGCAACAAGTGCTTCAACCCGCATCATCGTATCACTTGTTACCCCTACTGCGGCACCAGCTAACAAACGGCCTTGTTTATCCTTAGCGGAGTTTGGAAATTCAATCACTTTTTCAATATCTTTAATAGTTATTAAGCCCTTCAAAACGCCTTGCTCATTGACAAGCGGAAGTTTTTCAATTTTATACTTTTGAAGAATTTGTTCAGCCTCTTTTAAGGTTGTTCCCACTGGAGCTGTGACAAGCTTTTCCTTTGTCATAACATCAGAAATCTTAAAAGAGTAATCTTGATCTTGTATGAACCGAAGATCCCGATTCGTGATAATGCCAACTAGCTTTTGATCTTCCATGTTATTCACAATCGGCACCCCAGAGATGCGATATTTACCCATCAAATGCTCCGCATCAAAAACCTGGTGCTCTGGAGTTAGGAAGAATGGATCCGTGATAACGCCACTTTCAGAGCGCTTCACCTTCTCCACCTGTTCTGCTTGCTGCTCAATTGTCATATTCTTGTGGATGATACCTAGGCCACCTTGCCTGGCCATTGAAATAGCCATTTCTGATTCTGTCACTGTGTCCATGCCAGCACTAATAATTGGAATATTAAGCTTAACAGCAGGTGATAATTCAACTTGTAGACTTACATCTCTTGGCAGTACCTCTGATTTCCCCGGAATTAAAAGGACATCATCAAACGTTAAACCTTCTTTTAAAAATTTACTTTCCCACATTTTTAGCAGCCTCCAGGTCAAAAAATATTATTTGTAGGTTATCAATTGGACAAAATACTGTCAAGGAATAAACATTAAACAGATTCTTCTGAAAAAGGTGAGCCACTTGGATATTCAATATAAAGATTGGAATAACTTCTCTTGTTTTTTTTCGGCAGAGTATTGCCAACGCTACTTAAAAAGTTGTTATCAAAAGGGAAATATCGATCAGCCTGAACAAAAGAGCTACGAAAATTGTTACGCCTTTCTCTATTATCTCGAACATGGAAAAATTTATTATGAGCAGGCAAATACCTCTCCCTTAATCTTGAAACCGATTTTACTGTTTTATGGACTTGTCCATTTAATTAAAGCTTGTATATTAACAGTCGATCCCTCTTATCCGGAGACGACGGCTGTTTTGGCCCATGGTGTTTCAACAAGAAAAAGAAAAAAACAAAATTACTTGTTTTTCCAGGATGAAGTAAAAATTCAAAAAAACGGACTTTTCCCCTTTATGTCCAAAAAGATGTTCCACATGAAACAATTGGAAGGGGAAAAAGTCATTATGGAGGAATTACTACAGCTTATACCTGAACTGAATGAATTATTCTTTTTACTCGAAGGGAAAAAAACATTTATCCCCTTACAAAAGCAGGGTGAACAACTTTCCATACCTGAAACTATATTGGATCACTTTCATATGACAGAAGGACGATTTAAGGAGTTTTTTGCCTCGAAGTGTAAAAATGAAGTGGACTTTTCTAATGAAGGGCTTTCTTTTCTAATGAATGAAAAGCATTTACATGGCATCTCGCCTCTAACCTATCACTTAGGTGATCAATCCTATCAAGTACCACTAAACAAGGGGGACTTTTTTAATTTCCCAGAGCTGCTTGCTCATTACTTATTATTGTATAACCTAAGTATGATTGCCCGTTATGAGACAGAATGGTGGAGCGAGTTAACAAAAATGATGCCTAATCGAGATTATCCGTTCATTCACTCCTTCCTAAACATCACGCTACAAAAGGGACCCTTTTTGATCTACCAATTTTTAATGCGATAAATTAGGACTTTCGAGTCTATGTATCAACAGCTTATCCTTTATTTGAATATAAAAAGGACAACCCTTTCGGGCTGTCCTTTTAGTTGCCTGGCAATGTCCTACTCTCACAGGGGCGCATGCCCCAACTACCATCGGCGCTGAGAAGCTTAACTTCCGTGTTCGGTATGGGAACGGGTGTGACCTTCTCGCCATAATTACCAGACTATTTACTTGAGAGTTCA
>NZ_CCAS010000081.1 GCF_000612625.1 Neobacillus jeddahensis | reverse complement strand
GTATCTATTGAACTGTTATCCTCATAGGAAATAGCAAGAACATCCCGTTCGCGCATCTTCTTTTGCAGTTCCGCATCAAAATCACTTGCCACAACCACTTCCTTTGCGCTAAGAACCGAAAGTTCATTTAAGACTTCATCAAAATTGCTCGAAAGCAGTGTCACCTTGCTTTCACCTGTTGAGATATCATTGTAGGCGAAGCCATAGGTATGATCATCGAATGAAGTAATGGACGCTAGGTAATTATTCTCTTTATCCGTTAAGCCTTTCCCATCCATGACGGTTCCTGGGGTAATGAGTTGGACCACTTCCCGTTTAACCATCCCTTTAGTAAGCTTGGCATCTTCCATTTGCTCACAAATAGCCACTTTATACCCTTTGGCTATCAGTTGCTCAATATAGTTCGGTGCTGCATGGTATGGTACGCCACACATTGGAATGCGATCCTCAGAGCCACCATCGCGGCTTGTTAAAGTAATTTCTAATTCTTGTGATGCCTTCATCGCATCATCAAAAAACATTTCATAAAAATCGCCTAAGCGAAAAAATAAAAAGGCATCTTGATAATCTGCCTTAACGGTTAAGTATTGCTGTATCATCGGCGTATAAGCAGCCATAATGACCTCCACGATATTCATATATTCTTAAACGATTAGCTCAATTTGTCTGTTACCAGCATATCAAAATGAGCCCATCCATTTTTCTTTTTTCGATTTCCTTCGACAAACTATTATATCATATTCAGATGGTGTCAGGCACCCAACGAATATTTGGCAATTTAAAGGGGTTTCTCAACTAGCATTGAAGAGCAGGCCATCCTATAATATTAAATTTCATTTCAATACGTTTTTTCGACGAATTCCTTATTCCGAGCATGCTAAGATTGGGCATACAGGATGGTGATGATATGAAGTGGTTTGGCCCGAGTTATAAAAATGTTGATTTTGAGATGTTTTCTATCAGCCATTTTATTGTTCTTTCTGTCTTTTTGTTGATCGCGATCACTATTTATATTTTTAGAGAACACTTAAAAGGAAAAAGATGGAGACATGTCGAAATCGGTGTTGCCCTTTCCCTCATTCTCACCGAGTCAACCTACCATTTTTGGATGATCAAAAATGGCAGTTGGCACGTCAGCCATGCTATCCCTTTAGAATTGTGTAGCATTAGCCTCCTCTTGACCGTGATTTTATTACTGACAAGGAAAAAGGTAATTTACGAGATTCTTTTATTTACTGCTTTATTAGGCGCATCACAGGCATTAATTACGCCCTCATTAAATTATGACTTTCCCCATTTTCGTTTCTTTCATTTTTTCTACACGCACTTGATGATCATATGGGTTCCGCTTTACTTCACTTGGATAGTTGGTTACCGCCCCACTATCTGGTCTGTGGTCAAGTTGTTTATTTTTTTGAATGTGCTCATGCCGATCATTATGTTGATCAATAAACTCGTTGGCGGGAACTACATGTATTTGCGTCATAAGCCGGATAGTGCTAGTCTATTGGATGTCCTCGGTCCTTATCCTTGGTATATTATGTCGCTGGAAGGGTTATTAATTTCGTTAAGTATACTGGTTTGGTTGATTTTTAGAAAAAGGACGGGAAAGCAAACCCAAGTGTCCATCAGCCAATCAATTCCATAATCTTCATCTTTTTATTGACCTTTTTCGTTTAACTCATTATAATAAATAACGTTCCTATAATAGTGTCCCAATAGCTCAGCACGTCCGAATATGCTTCATTGAATATTCCTCAGCGTACTGATCGAACTGCTTCTTGAATTATCTTTCTGAGATCAGGACGGGATATTCTTATTATGAATGGTATTCAAAAATAAAAAAGTTTTACCTTGTCCCAATAGCTCAGCAGGATAGAGCAACAGTTTCCTAAACTGTAGGTCGGAGGTTCGAATCCTCTTTGGGACGTCACTGAAACCTTGATATATCAAGGTTTCTTTTTTGTTTTTTAATTAATATCAGCAAGAATATTATTAAACTAGGGTCGAATTGGGGTCTACTTTTTATAGAAGTTAACACTGACACGACTCTTTACTTATATTTAATTGATCGGCATTTGTAACAAAATTTTCTTTTTTGCTTTTTCACCTTAAAGCTTTCCGGATTACGATGGACCTCGATTTCCCACACAATTAATACTCTATCTGTTCAATCATGATTTTACCATTTTGATTCCTCCTTATTATCGTAGATCATCATTGGTTGACTCCTTCCTCACCCTCGCAGCTTTTTCGAATTTTTCCATGTGAGAACTTAACAAAATACTCAGTCCTTAAAAGGTAGTTATTAGTATCGTTCCCAAATACAGGTCAAATATAATACTTAAACATCCATTGGCTTATCTCCCACCCCAATATAAAAAAGCCCCTAAGGACTCTAAATAAACAGTTTATATGTTCTTCTTATTGATTGTAATTCCAATGGAATTTTCGTTAATCACTAAATTAAGCCGTTGCTGTTGTAGCGTATTTTTCTTCTAATGTCTTCTTTAATAATGAAGCTAACTCGAGCATTCCGTATTTTCCAGCAATTGCTTCTGCATCAGAATTATAGTTCGTATTTGTATTGATATCGTAAGTATAAATCGCACCTTCAGCATTTCTGATAAATTCAATTCCAGCAACATGAATATTATTCCTAGCTAGAACCTCTTTATATTTATCTAAAATTTCGTCCTCAAAACCTTCTATAATTTGGAACTTAGGCTTTTCCTCTACTTCTTCTCCTACCGGGCAGAATAAATCACCAATTTGGCATGCGTCCGCTGGGCAAAGTTCAAATCCTTCCGACGTATCAACCTTCACGGCATAAACAAAGTTTCCTCCTACAAACTCACAACGAGTTATGTAGCTTTCAGGAGATTGAATGTATTCTTGAATAAGGGTAATGCCATCGACTGGTTCTTCGAAAGTAGGTCCTTCCACATAAGCTTTTAAAGCTTCTATACTATGGAATAATTGAACACCTAAGCCTTTACCGGCACGGTTATGCTTCGTAATAAACGACTGTCCTGCAAATGCCTCGGCTGCCTTAATAATGTTTTGCTTTCCAACCGCTGCAATCGTTTTTGGAGTCTTAACACCATACTTGTTTAACTCTAAGTATTGTAAAACCTTACTAACTTCTAGCTTTAGAGCGCTTGTTCCATTTAACACCGTACGGCCATGTGCTTCAAGCCAAGCTAATACTTGCCCAGTAAATTCAGCTGCAAAACGATGATCACGTGTATGAGAAGAAGCACTCATGCGGCTATAGAAAATTCCTTCTGGTGGTTCTGTCGATAAATCTAACGTTCCTTCGTCTAAATGCCATTCTTCATAAGGAACACCTAGTTCCTCTAACCTTTTTGTTAAATGGACTGTCCATTCACTATTTTCATGTATCACATATACCTTGCTCATTTTTACGACCCCTTTCTAGCTAAATATTAAACTACGTTTGTGTTCAGCTAATGGCATAACCCGCTTTGCGAAGCGTTCCATTTCCTCTAGTTGAGGTGAAAATTGTAATAACAATAAGTCTAAGTCAGTTTCTTCATATTGTAAAATTCGATCTGCAATTTGCTCTGGTGTTTGATTATTTAGTCAATAATCAATCTCGAAATCTAGTTAAAATTGAAGAAGCATTATAATCCTAAGAAATTAATGTCATGTATTTGCCGCTGAAGAGAACCCCTCAACTTTTAAAAACTTGTCCTTTTATTTACATATGGAACATATTTTATAAAGATATACAGTATTTACACTGGGGGATATTATGTTATTTTTATTGAAATAGCCGTTTTGGGAATGGCCCTTTTAAGAATTCTATCTGGCTGCATCGAAATAGCAGCTGCTATACTCATGATTAAATTTAATTCAGTAGAAAAAGCACTCGTCGTAAATAGCTCGCTTGCATTAGTAGGTCCCATTATTCTAATCTTGACGACAACAATTGGGGTCATAGGACTAATGGGGCAAATATCTCTTTCCAAAATACTATGGATTTTTATCGGAGTGGGCTGCATTCTAATGGGGGTTAAATCATAAATCCTGTCCCCCTTTAAATCGTGTACTTGATAAAAAGAAAAGCACCCTATTTTTTGGGTGCTTTTTAGCCCTCAGCCATTAAAAAACTTGATGTCTTATTCTAAAGGTGTAAGTTCTGATTGCTTAACTAATAACATTGTTCGATCTTTTTGTATTTCACAAAATCCACTTTCATAAATCCAGACGATTGTGTAAATCTCAGAATCAAATAGTACTTTACATCCCAATTCCATTAAATAAGTACTCCCCCAAATCTGGCTGAGAGCCTCACTAAATTTATCAAACTATTTTCCTAAAAATCAAATGTAATTTATGGAAATTAATAGAGCTAAAGTTGTTTTGATGAAAATAAGTATTCATAACGTTTATGTGTCACACTAAATTATTCGTAAGCATAACATATGCCTATACTGTTTGTATTCTAGCTAGCTAAACTAAGAGGTGAAAGAGCTTTGGTTTCTTATATGGATTACACATCCCCTTCAACTCAATATGCTTTTGATGTCAATACAAGTCCCTTGTTTAGAAAAGATACAAAAAACTATATTAACGTACTTGGAATTAAACAATTAAATACATTAGAGAATGTGTCTCTTCTAGATATTTTCCTTAGTACTAATAACGTTATAGAACCCCACTATCACCAAAATGCAGCCGAACTTGTCTATTGTATTTCTGGGACAGCTACTGTATCAATGCTGAACCCCTTCACTAAAGAAATTCTCAATTTTACTATTTTACCTGGGCAAGTAGCGAATATTCCCCAAGGTTGGTGGCATTATGAAATTGCTTTAGTAGATAGCACTCACCTCTTGGCAATTTTTGATGCACCGACTCCAGAGGTAATTTTAGGTTCTGACATATTAAAATTTACCCCTTCAAATATAATGGCGCATACCTATTGTTTAAATGAGGAAAAATGGAAAGAAGCTATCTCACCCGTAAAACCGACAGCCTATATAGGTCCATACAAAAACTGTAATAAAAGTAATGAAAACAACTATCAACATTTAAATCCACAATACCCTCAACACCCATATTCTCAGCAATACCCTCAAGCTTCTAACGTTCCCTTGTATCGCCACTATTAAGATCAAATAGATTAACAGTTAGCATCAGGACATGGGAATCCCATGTCTTTTTACTTTGTCAAATCTGCTATGGCATCAATCCACACAAAGAATCGAAAAGTTACTACTCCATAATAGATAGTTTTAATGATTCTAGATTTTTTTTCATCACACCTATATAATCTAAACCTTGTTCTTTCTCATCTTTCGTTAATCCTTCTAATGGATTTAAAACCACAGTTTTAGCACCTATTTCTTTTGCTAAAGTCTCCGCTACTTTTGCAGAGGTCAGCTCCTCAAAATAAATAATCTTCACATTTTTCTTTTTTGTTAAATCTGTTAGTTCAGTCAACTTCCCTAAAGTTGGCTCAACATCAGGTGATAAACCTGCAATAGGAATTTGAGTTAAGCCATATTGTTTTGCCAAATATCCAAATGCAGCGTGTTGTGTAACAAATTCTTTATTCTGTGCTTTATCAGTGGTTTCTTTATATAAGCTATCTAAATCGTCGAGCTCCGCATTTAAAGCCGCGGCATTGATTTCGAATTGGTCTTTATTATTTGGGTCTGCTTTTTCTAAAGCTTCAGCTATTGTGTTAACCTCCTGCTTTGCTAAGACAGGCGAAAGCCAGACATGTGGATCTTTTGAGGAGGCATTTTCAGAATGATGTTCATCCTCGTCCTCTGAATCTAGTGCATCCATCAATTCAATTCCTTTTGAAGCCTCAATAACATTTAAATTTGGATCATTAATACTTTTTAATACTTTCTCAGTCCAGGTTTCAAAGTAACGACTATTATAGATAAATAAATCTGCATCTTGAATTTTAGCCATATCCTTTGCTGTAGGCTCCCAATCATGTGGTTCGACACCATTTGGTATTAATAGTTCAACATTTGCTGAGTTGCCAGCCACCTTTTGGGCAAAATAATACATAGGATAAAAAGTAGTAACAATCTGCAGTTTTTTCGATCCTTCACTTGTTTTTTCACTTTTGGTAGATGCTACATTGGAACAACCACTTACTATGAAAAGTAAAATAATAACTGGGATGAAAAGTCTTTTCAATGTTTATTTACCTCCATTGTTATCTTTATTTAAGAATTATTACGATTTAAAACGAAGAATTATTTTATATTATTGAAGATTATTAGTTACTTAATAAATCGTAATTATTACGAATTAAATCATATAACGATTATTACTATCTGTCAATCATCAAATTTAAATGAAATGAATTACCCATAAGTGCATATCATTATGATAGGTATAATAGATTGAAGGAGGGAGATAGGTTGTGACCTTTATCAATAAGATGGTAAAAGATAGTTTCGTATTACTATTATTTTGTTTATTCCTGTTTCTATTTCTTTTTGCAGAGGAAATAAATAATATCTCCTTTTTTAGTAGAATTCCAAGTAAGTTTTTTAATGTAAATACAATATTTCTTAGTATTATTTTAGAAGCTATCCCTTTTATTTTACTGGGCGTATTTGTATCAGCCATTATCCAAACATTTGTATCTGAAAATGTAATCCGAAGGGTTTTACCCCGTAATGCCTATTTTGCACTTATACCTGCTGCTTTACTTGGTATAATCTTTCCAATATGTGAGTGTGCCATCATTCCTGTGGTTCGCAGGTTAATAAAAAAAGGCATGCCTTCGCATGTAGGTGTTGTGTTTATGCTTAGTGCTCCTATTCTAAACCCTGTCGTCTATGCTTCTACCTATTTTGCTTTTAAGAGTACACCCTATATTGCCAATGCCAGGATGTTTGTTGGATTCATTAGTTCCATCATCATTGGATTAATCATTTACCGACAATTTAAGGGAGAAACTATTCTTAAAACAGTGAGGGATAGTCATCATGACCACCATACAAAAGGAAATAGGATTTTAGAAACGTTATATCATGCAGGTGATGAATTATTTGATACAGGAAAATATTTATTCATAGGTGCGTTTCTTGCAAGTCTTTTTCAGACTTTCATAGACCGAAATGTTCTCTTATCCATAGGGACAAGCACCGCCCTTGCACCAGGGGTTATGATGGGGTTAGGTTACGTTCTCTCGATATGTTCTTCAGCCGATGCTTTTGTAGCATCATCCTTCGGTTCTACCTTTACTGAAGGTTCCATCCTTGCATTTTTAGTCTTCGGACCAATGCTTGATATAAAAAACACTTTGATGTTATTCGGATATTTCAAGAAAAAGTTTGTTCTGTTTTTGATGATGATCACTCCGATCGTCGTCTATTTCACTGTCTATCTCTTCCAACTATTTTTTTTATAAGAGAGGTGTCCAATAATGAAGTCACATCAATCTCATGACTTCTCGTTTCATCATCTACTGAGGGGGATCATTTTAATTGGATTTATGCTGCTGTTATTTAAATTACTACTTACTGGTAACATTACACTCCTGATTGCACCAAAAATGATCCGATTTATTTACTTTACCCTCTTTGTATGTCTAATTCTAGGTATTCTATTGATCTTAAGAGGAACTTCAGGACAGAATCATTCCAATCATTGTGATTGTGAAGGAGATCATGCCTACCCCTCTTCATTTGGGAAAAGTCTAATTCTTTATTTAGTGTTTATCATTCCGATCAGCACGGGTTTTCTCTTCTCAAACAATGTACTCGGAAGCTCTGTAGCTACGAACAGAACTATTAAACTAGGAGCCAGTTCCCAAGTCCCTACTAAAGTAAGTAGTGTGACAAACAGTACAAAGTCAGACTCAGCAACAGATGCAAGTAATGCTAACCTATCGTCAGACACACAAAATATATCAAATAATCAACCTGAACCATTATCTCAAATGGATTATAATGCTTTAAAGGAGAAATTATTAAAGGACCAAGTGATAAATATAACCGATGACCAATACGTCAACATGATGACCATCATCCAAGATAACTTAAAGTCTATGATTGGAAAAACTGTTACCACAAAAGGATTTGTGTATCGGGAAAAGCAATTTATGCAAGACCAAATGATTGTAGCCCGATTTGGAATCACATGTTGTATTGCAGATGCCTCCGTATACGGGATGATGGCAAAAGGAGACGTAGCTGCCCTGCAGAAAGATAGATGGGTACAAGTTACTGGAAAAATTGAAGAGACTCAATTTAATGGTGAGGATATTCCCGTTATTAAAATTGAGAATCTGTCAAAAATTACTCCTCCTAAGCAGCCATATGTGTTTGATGTGGGTGTAAAAATTGAGTAGACCTGTTAATTAGCTCCATCCCTTGAGATGAAAAAGAGCCCTTTAAGGATCCTGGAATTCGCATTAAACAAATTTCTACCTGCATGTGCAATAGGCCCATAAAAATTTAAATGAGTACTCCTCACGACACCTCTATTTTCACTTTATTTTCCAACTTAGAAACAAACTTATAAAACCCAATTAAAATTAGCAAAAGGATTGGATTAATTAATGCTGAAATCCATAATTTCCACCAGCCATAATGGAGAAATCCCCATGGACCAGGTAACAAAGTAATCAGTTCATAACTTAGTAATGAGATCTCCCATACCACAATATAAATAATTCGTTTTGTAAGTGACCTATTAAAAGGAAACCAATTTAAGAACAGAAGGTTTACTGGTGGTATTAAAAATGTATAACCCGCAAAAGCAGGCCAATCTATCCCTTGAGACATATACCAGTACCCATGATATTTAACATCAATAAAAATATCAAATGTTAATTGAAAAGTACATGTAAATAACCAGATCTGAAGAACCATATTTCCTGAAAATTTATTTACTTTTTTAAATGCTAAAAAATTGAATATTATTACCGACACATACATGATAATCATTTTAACCCCACTGGACATTGAATTAGATTATAAACATATTCTGTACAGTAAATAGAGTTATATCCATTTTATTTCCAATTATAAAGTGTCTACTAACAAAATATGTCTAATTTTGAAATCATTTGTCGAATCTGTTTCAAAATTTTAAAAATATTTTATAATAATTGATATAAAATTTTAAACATGAATTTACTAGGGGCTTAAGCTGACATGAACAATTGTTTTTTAGAAATATTCCTTTTAAACTGTATCAATGAGAAAAAAAAGAATCTTATAAAATTAGCTGAGAATAATGGAATTACCAGCTATTCAACCGTGACATGTAGCCAAGAGTTGGACAGATTACTAAACGAATATAGTAAATTGCAAAATTATAATAAAATCAATCGATAAGAAGTGGTTAAATTTTTTTAGTCAATTCAAATACAATAATATATGTATGTCTCCTCAATTGACCTCGGCCACTGTGAACCGAGGTCTTATTTTCAATTTCTTTTATGTATTTTCCGCTAACTACCTACAGCAATTCAACCATATCTAAAAAAATCCAATTTTTGAACATTTTTTGAATCTTATCAAAACAAGGAAAGATCTGTCCATCATTCTACAAAATTCTATTTTATTCATTGCTATATTGGTAGACAGAACAGGATCAATCTATTTTTTAAAGGCGTTACATTCAAAAAATATTTATGAGGAGGAAACGTTGATGGTATTAGAGGAAAAGGTACTGAAACAAAAACAAATGATGACAGAGGTGGATCAATTAGCGTCTAAAGGTGAACAAGCCTTAGCCGCGTTCCGCAGCTTCAATCAAGAAATGGTCGATGAAATTGTCAAACAGATGGCTCTCATTGCATTAGACAATCATGAGCAATTAGCCCAAATAGCAGTAGAAGAAACAAATAGGGGACTGTTCGAAGACAAAATCACCAAAAATATGTTTGCCACTGAGATGATTTATAACAGCATTCGCCATCTTAAAACGGTTGGGATTATAAGTGAAAATGAGCATGAAGGTACCTTTGAGATCGCTGAACCGGTTGGTGTCATCGCTGCCCTTGTGCCGATTACCAATCCAACCTCGACAGTAATCTATAAATCACTTATTTCGTTAAAAACGAGAAATCCGATTATCTTTTCCTTTCATCCTGTCTCACAAAATTCTGGAAAGGTAACAGCTAGACTGCTTCGTGATGCCGCCATTAAAGCTGGTGCACCAGAAAATTGCATTCAATGGCTTGAGACCACAAGTCTTGATAGCATTCACACTCTAATGAGACATCCAAAGGTTTCGCTTATACTCGCAACTGGTGGATCAAGTATGGTAAAAGCAGCCTATAGTTCAGGAAAACCAGCCATCGGGGTTGGTCCAGGCAATGTCCCCTGCTATTTCGAAAAAACAGCCAATATTAAACGTTCTGTTCAAGACCTGCTTCTCTCAAAAACTTATGATAATGGCATGATTTGTGCATCTGAGCAAGCTCTCATTATCGATAAAGAAATCTATACAGAGGTTATCACCGAAATGATTGCCAATAAGTGCTATTTTCTCAACGATGAAGAAAAGCAGCTATTAGAAAAAGTAGCCATTAAGGAAGAAACCGCCTCATTAAACCCGATGATTGTTGGGTTACCAGCTAATAAAATTGCAGAAATGGCCGGTTTTGAAGTTCCGCTTGATACAAAGATATTAGTCGTTGAGTTAGAAGGAGTTGGGGAAAAGTTCCCTCTTTCCTGTGAGAAATTAAGTCCAATTCTTGCCTGTTATAAAGCTGATAGTGTTGAGAAAGCATTTTGCCTTGCAGAAGAGACCTTAAATTTTGGTGGCCTTGGCCACACCGCTTCCATTCATACGGCAGATCAAGAAGTGATCGAAAGGTTTTCCATAAGGATGCGCGCTGGTCGAATTTTAGTCAACACCCCTGCCGCCCAAGGTGCGACAGGTAATGTGTACAATGATTTTCTGCCAACTTTAACGCTCGGCTGTGGCACTTACGGTGGAAACTCTGTCTCAACCAATGTGGGTGCCTTACATTTAATTAATATTAAGAAGGTAGCCAAAAGAAAGATGGGCGTCCAAATTTTACAAAATCCACCACAAATTTACTATAAAAGAAATGCAGTACAAGCTTTAGAAGTCATCCCTGGAATACAAAAAGTATTCATTGTCACAAGCCCTAGTTCCATGACGAATGGTTATGTCGATAAAGTGCTTCATTTTCTAAAAAAACGACCTGATTTTCTCCACTATGATATTTTTTCTGATGTAGAACCAGATCCTAGCATTGAAACCGTCCTTAAAGGGGCCGAACAGATGAAGCATACTCAGCCGAATGTGATTATTGCCCTTGGAGGTGGCTCTGTCCTTGATGCTGCCAAGGCAATGTGGCTTTATTACGAACATCCTGATACAGACTTTTTCGCACTTAAGCAAAAGTTCTTAAATCCAAGAAAAAGAGTTTTCACCTATCCTAAATTGAGAGAAAAAGCCAAACTTATCGCCATTCCAACAACATCCGGTACAGGCTCTGAGGTCACGTCCTTTGCTGTCATAACCGATAAAAAGGCGAATATCAAATATCCGCTTTCTGATCCTGAACTATTGCCAGATATTGCAATCGTGGATCCACAATTTACGATTTCCGTTCCAAAGCATATTACTGCCGATACAGGAATGGATGTATTAACCCACGCACTTGAAGCCTATGTTTCAGTGGTTGCTAACGATTTTACAGACGGTCAAATCATAAAAGCACTTCAACTTGTATTTGAATACTTACCAAGGGCTTACCATAATGGTCTTGATGATCTAGCACGTGAGAAAATGCATTATGCCTCAACGATAGCTGGAATGGCCTTTAACAATGCTTTTTTAGGGGTAAATCATAGTCTGGCCCATGCTCTCGGAGCTGAGTTCAACCTAGCTCACGGTCGTGCGAATGCCATCTTACTGCCACATGTCATTCGTTACAATGCGAAAAAACCAACAAAATTTACTCCATTTGCCAATTATGAACAATATATCGCTGATCAACGATATGCTGAGCTTGCAAAAATGCTGGGATTACCAGCAAGGACGACTGAGGAAGGCATTGAAAACCTCATTGATGTCATCATGAAATTGGCCATCGATATCGACATGCCACTTAGTATGGAGGAGTGTGGGATTGACCAAGCTGAATATGAAAGCAAAGTAGATACAATGGCCTTACATGCCTTCCATGATCCAGATACAAACGTCAACCCAAAGCGTCCACTAACCAGAGATCTTGCAGATATACTACGTCAAGCATATAAGAGAATGTAGTGGTTAAAAATAGGGCGCAAGACAATATGTGCCCTATTTTTGTCCAATCTTCACGGTATTTTTCGTTTGTATTTTAGAAAGTAACGGTCTCCCATTCTCCCAAATAACACGTACCGGAAGATTGAAATAGTCGCTGAGCTGGTCATTCGAAATCATTTCCTTCGTATTTCCTTCCGCGAAAACTTGTCCATTTTTCAGTAATAATGTCTTTGTAAACGAAGGAAGTATTTCCTCCACATGGTGTGTTACATAAATGATCGTGGGTGCCCCTTCTGTATTCGTAATGGTTTCAATTGAATCTAACATTTGTTCACGCGCAATAAAGTCCAATCCATTGGTGGGTTCATCGAGGATTAGCAAAGACGGATCCGCCATTAACGCCCTCGCAATGAGAACGCGTTGCTTTTCACCCTGTGATAAGGTGTGGTAATTTCGATTAGCATACGATACACAGCCAAGATCCTCGAGTAGATGAATAGCCTTCTGTCTCATCTCATCTGTTGGAGTATCGTAAAGACCAATGGACGCATATGCCCCGCTTAGGACAACCTCAAAGGAATTATCACTTGGATAAAATTTTTCTTGAAGGGAGGAGGAAACAAAGCCAATCTGTTTGCGAAGCTTCTCCCCTAAATACGTTCTACCAAACTCTAATCCCAAAACCGTTATTTTCCCCTTAGTTGGAAAATAGTAGGCATTTAATAAATTTAAAATGGCAGTTTTACCTGAACCATTTAAACCAAATAGTACCCAATTTTCGCCCTTATTTATTTGCCAATTGATATCCTGTAAGATCCACTTTCCTTCTCTTATTAAAGAAATGCCTTCTAATTGTACAACCATTCGATCACTCCTTTTTAAAAACCACATATTAATGATATCAAAAATTTCCGAATTTTAAATATATTAAACAAAAAGAAACCCACTATTTTGGGTTTCGCTATAGTTCCCTATTTACCATCTAATGCTCCTTCTTCAACCATTTCTCGATATTTTCCACTATAATATATAAGGGGCTCAGAATCTTCAAGGTGAACGTCCAAAACCTTACCAATAAACAATGTATGATCCCCTTCCACATGGGCTGACGAAACTTCACAAGCAATTTGGGCAATCGCACCATTTAAAACTGGTATCCTACCAATTCGATCGAATACCACTTCCTGCTGTTTTTTCACTTGCCCTGCAAACACCATCGACAGTTCCTGTTGATCTGCGCTCAAAATATTAACAGAGAATGTCCCGCTCTTTGTTACTTTCTCAAGCATTTGTGCCTTCTCAGCGATAGAGACTACTACCAATTTTGGATTCAGTGATACGGACATGAAGGCATTCGCAGTCATCCCATGTATATTGCCATCTACCTCTGTTGCAACGACAGTTACCCCAGTGGCAAACTTACCCATTGCATTTCTAAATTGACGATCATCCACGTAACCACCCCTTATCAAAATACTCTTCTCATTAATATTATCTATGTGAAAGTAGAAAAAAACTTTCTTATTTCTTTTTCATTTTTCGATATTGCCGATACCCTTTGCGGATCCATTCAACCATAAAAAAAGGAATGGGCGGATGATATTTATATAGAAACGGTCGATAGACTTTGTTATATGCCTTTTTGAGGTCAGTCCATTTCCGGCACCTTCCTTGTTTATAGAAGTCGGAAACATCGACGACGTATCCTCTCCCCTCATGCATCACAACATTTTTCCCATGTACATCATAAGGATTTAACCCAACCACCCTAGCATATTCTAATGCCTGGTCAATATCCTTTATGACCTGATCGGGGATTTGAATTCCCTTAATAAGCGCATCAAATAAAGTAATTCCATCAAGCTTCTTTAATACTAAGTACGTCTTTCCATAGCCTATTAGCTGGGAATACGACTCATGTTTGCCAAGTTTTTTATAAACTTCAATTTCCTTCTTTAGCTCCTCAGGGCTTCTCCCATACACCTTTACAACTGTCTCTGGAAAGGAGGAATGGGTAAAAACACCTGCATAATTGCCGCTTCCGATCGTTCTCCACGAATTTGATTGGTTTGTCACAATGATAGGGTCAAAAGGACTAGATATGGTTAAATGAATCTGTGGAAGTAACTCTTTTTCTATTAAATGAATATACCGATCAAATTTCATATACACACCTTCTACTCTATACTGGATAAATTTATTAGCATACGTCATTTTTTCGATTTTTTCATTAACATGAACCAACCTAATTCTAATAATATATTGGAAATTTCTTTTCTGCCACTATACACTAATGAGTAAGGAAATATTCTTTTACCTTTATGCTATTGTCAGATTGGACATCAGCCTATTTTAGGCCTTAATGAGAGGAGTAGCCATGACTTTTCCGATTTTAGAAACAAAACGATTAAAATTAATTGAACTAACCCATCAACACGTTGACACCCTATTCGAGATTTTATCATTGGAAGAAGTGACGAGGTTTTACGGCACACAACCATTTACTTTACAAGCGGAAGCATCACGATTAATTGATATGTTTCACAAGAACTATCTTGAAAAACGTGGGATTCGTTGGGGAATTAAGCTGAAGGAAAATCAAAGAATCATCGGTACGATTGGTCTGAATGCATTACACTTAAAAAACAAACGAGCTGAAATTGGTTATGAACTGCATCCCTCTTTTTGGAGGATGGGATATGTATCCGAGGCAATTAAAGAAGTTCTTCAGTTTAGTTTTAAGCAAGTAGACTTATTTCGAATAGGTGCCGTGGTCTACCCAGAAAATGATGCATCATTGAATCTCCTTATCAAGCTTGGATTTACTAAGGAAGGATTACTGCGCAGCTATATGTTCCAAAATGAGCAATTCCATGATACATGGATGTTATCTTTATTAAAATCCGAATGGGAAAAAAGCCAGGAAAAATAATTCTGGCTTTTTACTCTTCAAAATACTCCTTTAATGCTTTAGGGTCATGAACTTCTCCATTATGATAATAAGGATTATTCTCGGTAGCATCCTTTGGGTCGAGATTTGTTTTTATGACAATCATTGGCGTCGGAGTACTTTCTGCAATGACCCGGTCGTTTAATTGTTTAAAATCAGGTATTTCTTTATTTCCAGGTTGTTTTGGATCCATCCATACACCTCCTATATCTAGGTTGCTGATTTTTCCATGTATTCATTCAACAAATATTAAACTCTAAGCAAGTTTTTAATGTTCTAGTACTGGATCATTTTTCATATTATGATTTGAAAAAGAAAAAAACTAGGAAGGTTTACCTTCCTAGTGTCGTTATTCTTCTTCTGAGCCGACTAAGAAATCTGGATTTAATTCTTCGAATTCTTCGTCGTCCACATCTAATCCCCAATCATCATCGTTGTCTTTACAACCTTCGGAGCTGACACGAACACACACCTTTGTCTCGCCAATTACTTCAACAAGAAACTCCCTTTCGACATGGACGATGATTCGGTTACCATTAGGGGAAATAACCGCTTCACAGCAATTAGGCTGTTGCAGCACTCGAGCACAAATTTCATTGTCATCGAGGCAGTCATGGTCACGATACTTTAACTTGATGACATCTGTATATTGAACACGTTCAGTCACTACTTCCGTTTTGGTATTATCATTAAAAGAGTACCAAACGTTGATGTCATAAGAGCCATGTATCTCTACAGTCTTGCCGACTTTTTTCGCGTTGTATTTATGGTTGATGATCCAACAGCCAAGAATACTTGTTGGACTATGCGCCGGGCTAATCGTATGATTGGACTGGGTAAATTTCCGTCCTTTCGCAACTACGGCTTTGGTAATTATCTCTCTATATTCTCCCATTTTGCGCGAACCCTCCTCATTCATTTTCATTTCATCGTATGCTGGTTTTTAGACTAGTGTGATATATATTTTTGTGAATACTGGATAAAAGTTTAGTCATAGTTCATTTTATGCGGGATTTAAAGGTGTGTTCCATCTAGGCATGGATTTTAAAGCGAAGTATTAATGTAGGACTAATTGAAGGTATGGTACTTTGCAGGTTAGAAATAAGCGCTTAAGAAAAACCGGGCAAAAACCGCCCGGTCCTTTTTGGTTTGGCTCTGTCAACAAAGTCTGTTGATTTCCGCTCCAGGTGCTTGCTTTCCGGGGGGCGTTCGGC
>NZ_CCAS010000080.1 GCF_000612625.1 Neobacillus jeddahensis | reverse complement strand
CAGGCCCCATTAAAGTTATATGATTCGTGCGGTAACGATGCCATCGATTTGGTTGATTTTTTCTACCAGACCAGGAATGATTTCATCGGTTATTTCATTGTCAATATCAATCATCGTATAGGCGTATCCGCCACGACTTCTGTTCACCATATCAGCAATGTTTAATTGATAGGTTGAGAATGCAGCTGTGATTTGGCCAACCATGTTTGGAACGTTTCGGTGGAATGCCGTCACCCGTCGTTTGCCTGTATACGGAATCTCCGCATTTGGGAAATTCACCGAGTTCTTGATGTTTCCCGTTTCTAGAAACACCTTTACCTGTCTCGCCGCCATAACGGCACAGTTTTCCTCGGATTCCACTGTTGAGGCGCCAAGATGTGGGATACAGACGGTATTTTTCATTTTTAACACATTTTCATTCGGGAAGTCTGTAATAAACTTGCCCACACTCCCGTCCTCCAGTGCAACCGCCATATCAATTTCATTCACAAGCTCCCCGCGTGAGAAATTTAAGATATGCACCCCTTGCTTCATGATACTAAATGCTTTTTGATTAAACATTCCTCGTGTATCCTCTGTTAACGGCACGTGGACAGTAATATAATCAGACTCAGCAAACAACTGCTCAATCGTCATCGCACGTTGGACATTACGAGACAAGTTCCAAGCTGTATCGACTGAGATAAACGGATCAAAGCCAATGACATCCATATCTAAATTGAGAGCATCATTAGCTACAAGCGCACCGATTGCCCCTAAACCAATTACTCCGAGTGTTTTCCCCTTTATTTCTTTCCCGACAAATTGCTTCTTGCCTGCTTCGACAAGCTTTGATACTTGCTCCCTTTCCGCTTCTAACGTCTTGGTCCAGGCTACACCGGCAAAAAGATTACGGGATGCAGCCAGTAATGAAGCTAATACCATCTCTTTTACAGCATTCGCATTGGCACCAGGTGTATTAAATACAACGATGCCTTCCTCTGTACATTTTTCGACCGGAATATTATTGACTCCAGCACCCGCCCGGGCGATCGCTTTTAATTTATTCCCGAACTCTACTGAATGCATATTAAAACTGCGAACTACAATTGCATCCGGATTTTCACTATTATTGTCGACCGTAAATGTTTTTTTATTGAATACCTTTAGCCCGCTGTCTGCAATATGATTTAATGTTTTAATTGTATTCATTTTGTCTAAAAGGACTGTGTTCATCTTGGATACCCCTTTGTTATTTAATAAGATAGATTCTAAGCTTTAGAAACCTTCCATCCTCCGAATTTGTGAAAGCAATATTTCCTGTAATAATCAAAGTAGTAGTAGATGATCCCCTCCTAAAAAACAGAAAGAGGCAAGGGATACTTCCCTTACCTCTGCCCAGGCGAACGGCTCCGACACTATGTGCTCCCTCACGGTTATCCGCGTTCGCCAGTTACACATAGCCTTTTCATTTATTTTATTTTATCAAATCTTCTGTTATTTTTCAACATTAAATAAAGGGCCTGTCCCCCGCTGCGTTAATACCGTAACACAGCGGGGGACAGGCCCCTTTCACACATAGGTTTCTCTTCCCGTGAATAGAATGGTATAAATCTTTTGTTCAAGGAGCGATGAGGTGCCTGATTACATAAATTCTCAGTTAACGACTGAACAAATGCATAGTTTGATTAAAAATGGATTGAAAAAACCACAAGTTCCGAAGAGTATTTCGATAGTCGGCGCTGGGCTGGCAGGACTGGTTGCCGCTTCTATTTTGAAAGATGCCGGGCACAATGTCACGATTCTAGAAGCAAACAACAGTGTCGGCGGACGTGCCTATACCATACGATCCCCGTTTAGCAATGGGCTTTATCTTAATGCTGGCCCTATGCGTATTCCTGATGATCACATTTTGACTTTTGAGTACATTAGAAAATTCGGATTACCCGTCAATTTGTTTATTAACAGAACCCCAGCAGATATTCTTTATATCAATGGAATCAAAACACGGCTGGACATTTTTGAACGTTTTCCAAGCATTCTAAACTTTCCTATTGCCCCGAATGAAAGAGGCAAAAGTGCAGAGGAACTGTTAAATTTGGCTCTACAGCCCATTATCGATTTTATCAACAAAGACAAGGAGAGAAATTGGGCGCTTGTAGAAAAAGAATTTACAGATTACACACTAGGTTCATTCTTAAAATTTTACCATTATCAATATGGAACGACTTTTTCAGATGGTGCGGTTGATATGATTGGCGTCCTGCTTGACTATGAAGCCTATATGGGGATGTCATTTCTTGAGGTATTAAGAGAAGCTGCCCACTTCAATACCAATCGTTTCTATGAGATAACCGGTGGAATGGATCTACTCCCGAAGGGCTTTCTACCGCAATTGCAAGATGATATTCGTTACAATCAAAGGATGACGAAAATTGTCCAGCATCACAACAGTGTAACCATCCATTCCATCCATCCACACACATTAGAGCAGTCCACACTCACGAGTGATCTTGCCATCATCACCATCCCTTTTTCCGTATTACGATACGTGCAAGTGGAACCATACCATTCTTTTTCCTACTATAAACGCAGAGCGATTCGCGAACTGAATTATATGGCAACTACCAAAATCGGAATCGAGTTTAAAAGTAGATTCTGGGAAAAGTACAATCAATTTGGTGGTAAATCAATCACGGATCTGCCCATTCGCTTCACGTATTACCCTAGTCAGGGGATTGGTACACAAGGACCTGCTGTGGTTTTGGCAAGCTATACTTGGGCCGATGAGGCGGGGACCTGGGAAGGCCTCTCAAACGAAGATCGCATTCAATATGCTTTAAAGAACTTGGCGGAAATTTACGGAAACCAGGTCTTTTCTGAGTATGTTTCAGGAACTTCCTTTAGTTGGGTCGGTAATCCCTATTCGATTGGTGGTTTAGCAACTTTTGAACCAGGGCAGGAACAAGAGCTGTTTCCTTTTATCTCTTTGCCGGAAGGTCGGGTGCACTTTGCAGGTGAACATACTACCCTTAACCATGGTTGGATGCAAGGGGCAATTGAATCTGGAATACGGGTTGCAAATGAAGTAAATGATTTGCCAAAATAAAGATAAGAGGGGGCATTTTATAGCAATTTTTCCAACTAGCTCTACTCAATCCCGCCATAAAAAGCAGCCCCCTCTCGTAAAATCCTCAGGTAATTATTTGGTTTTCTTTTCTAATTCTAATTGATTCACAATGGAAGCGATGAGTGCATTCAATGGATTTATAATCGTCCTAGCTGTCTTATACTCTACTTGTCGGGCTGCTTCAACCATAGATAATTGAGCAACGGAGAACATTTTCTTTTCCTCTTTAACAAATTGATCAAGGGCCTTAAAAACAGCCTGATGGTATTCCTCTTTATGTCCTTGCATAATTAATTCAAAAGTATTGTTTATGACAACAATCTCAAAATCTATGGATCTTTGATGGACTTTAGCATAATGCTGAAGTCGAGCCACCGTGCCTTCAACAGTTGCTGGATTTGTAAAAAAGATCGTTTGTGGCTGCTGAATCTTGCAAATGTGCTCAAAGTACGGTTCATCAATTTTTATAATGGGCACTGCAAAGGAGAGTTGGTCTTCTTGTAAAATAGCAATATAGTTTGTGCACGTAATGAGGATGGCATCAACATTACATTGAGCAATCCAATCCAATTGTTCCTTCACTTTATGCTGCGCGTCTGATTCCTGGAAATTTTCATCAGTTGTCACTCGATTCATTAATCCTGGATCAACAAAATGGATTACTTCAATCTCATAAGGGGTCAGTGCAGTTTCTATGTAGTCAATATTTGAATAATGGGCATGTAAACATCCTAATCTTTTGTTCAATTCTATCCCACCTCTAGTATATTTTTGTAGGGGTCAGGCCCCCAGCGCGGTAACACATTAACTTAATGGGGGACAGACCCCATTTCCCTCTTTTCCCCCATTGACAATCTGCCAAAATAGCTATAATATTATGACTAATTTAATAGTTAACACTCTTATCCAGAGAGGTGGAGGGACTGGCCCTATGATACCTCAGCAACAGCCACAATTTTTTTTGGACTGTGCTAATTCCAGAAGCGGAAAGCTTGAAGATAAGAAGAGTAAGCAGCCTTTGCTATGTAACCAATCCTCTTCTTATTTTTTAAGAAGAGGTTTTTAATTTTCCACTTATTATTCTACCAATCATTTCAATTAGGAGCTGATTAAATTGCCAAAAACATTAGTGAAAGCACCATTTAAAGCAGATCATGTAGGAAGTTTTTTACGACCAGAACGATTGAAGAAAGCACGTTTGCAAAAACAAACCGGAGAGATTACAGCAGAACAATTGCGTCTAATTGAAAATGAAGAAATCATTCGACTTGTCGATAAACAAAAAGAAGTAGGTTTACAGGCCGTTACGGATGGGGAATTAAGACGGGCTTGGTGGCATTTCGATTTTCTCGCAGGTCTTGAAGGGGTCGAATTTTTCGAAACCGAAAAAGGACTGCTATTTAATGGGGTTGAGACAAGACCACATGGTGTCAAAGTAACAGGTAAAATTGATTTCGATAACCACCCCATGATTGAGGATTATAAATTCCTCCATCGGATTGCAGGTGACCATGTCGCGAAATTCACCATTCCTAGTCCAAATATGTTAATTGTCCGCGGACAAGGGATCAGTGAAGTCTATGATCAACAGGAGGAATTTGTGAATGATTTAATCCAAGCATACCAAAAAGCGATTCAAGCTTTTTATGATGCTGGCTGCCGTTACCTTCAATTAGATGATACCTCATGGGCCTCGCTATTCTCAGAGCAAGGCAGAGACAAGCTGAAGAAGGAAGGTCATGAGCCTGAACGCTTGGTCCATACGCTTGCGAAAGCGATTAATGAATCCATCGCAAACAAACCTGAGGATTTGGTGATCACGATGCATATTTGTAGAGGAAACTTCCAATCTACTTATACCTCTTCTGGCGGATATGATTTTGCTTCTGAAATCATCTTTGGTGGATTAAATGTGGATGGCTTATTCCTTGAGTTTGATGATGAACGTTCCGGTGGATTTGAGCCCCTTCGCCATGTGAAGCGTGATGATCTCCGGATTGTTTTAGGATTAATTACATCTAAATTTGGTGATCTAGAAGATCCAGAAAAAATTAAGGCACGAATTCAAGAAGCTAACCAGTATCTTTCTTCTGACCAGCTTTGCCTAAGTCCGCAGTGTGGCTTTTCTTCAACAGAAGAAGGAAATCTTTTAACAGAAGATCAACAATGGGAGAAAATACGCCATGTGATCCGGATTGCTGCTGACGTTTGGCAATAAATAACCTGCTTAGTGCAAGAAGAGGCAAAAAAAGGATCAATTGCATGGTCCTTTTTCTGCCATTTTCCTAAAAATATAAAAACTAATGACAAACAATCACTTCACGCGTAAATAAACCCTTTTTCGCTACAGCGCGGTCACTAATGACAAATTCAGCCTTTACGAGGATTTCATCGATTGGTTCAACGGTTACCACGACAACCTTTTTAGCAAATCTGCGTGCACTTTGCAGCATATCGAGCTGATCCTGTGGTGTTATGACCGAACACAAATTGTAGGGCAAATCGATAATCGCTACATCATAGTGGTCTTTAATATCGCGGATATCTGCTAATTTCACTTCACCAAAAAGTCCAAAGTGGTAAATGTTATTTCTTGCTCCATCGAGAATCAGATGATTTCGGTCGCTTCCCTCTATATCAATCCCCATCGATAACGCCTCAACTAGGACAGTCCCAATTCCACAGCAGGGATCAATCGCCTTAATCCCGATTGGATCCGGTATCGCAATATTCACCACCGCTCGTGCCACACGTGTGCTAAGCGCAGTGGAGTAACTGTGCGGCTTTTTTTGATGGCGAAACCAAACAGACTCGCTTTTCAAATAATCACCAAATACCCATCTACCGTTTACATTCATGACGCCAAATAAACAGTCTGGCTGATGTAAATCCGCTTCACCATTAATGTGTAAACCGAGTTCCTTTTCAATTGTTCGTCGATTCTCGAAGCCTTCCGTTTCCGTTTTGGTACGGCCCCCATTTTTAACAAAGATTACTTTAAACGTTGCTCCGTTCAGTGGTAAGGTTTCTACTTGTTCGAGGAGATCTTGAAGACTTTCCTCCTCAAAAATGACAGAGATTCTTTCCTTAATAAATGGACTACGACTTGGGTCAATTTTTATATGACTTTCCAGTATACTTCCTTGAGACTCACTCCCAAATATTGAGCGCATTTCCAAAGCACATAACGAGCGTTCATCCTCGGAACAGGAATTGGTATAAATGTAAGTCGTTCGTTCTGTGCTGCGTTTATTCAATGTGGTTACATCCTTTAATCTATCAATTTCTGCTTCTCTACAAGAGATATACAGATTTCATCCTAAGTTGAGGAATATAACTATCATAACATAAACGCGCCCAGCTAAATTTCTGCTCACCTCAGTTAGCTGCTAATTCCATAAATTCACAAATTATTCAATAATACTACATTTCTCTCCATTGTTTAGCAGTATACTACAAATGACTACAGCATTCCCCAACTCTCACTTTAATCACCACCCCATTATAAAATAGAAAGCAGGTCGATCTATTTGATGAAAACTAGTAATTCAACCAAGGACTCCCGTACTAAAAACAGACCCGAAATCCGAATGTGGATGCAATCAATTGCCAATCCCAAAGAACGGCAGGAGCTATTGAGGAATCTCGAAATAAGTGCTGAATTTGAGATGCGCTATCGCGGCTTATTTACCTACTATGGAAAAGATCTCATCACCTATAAACTTCAAAAACCATCTGATAAAAACCGCAACGAATTTCTCCGTATCCTTTCAAAATTCATGACTGATTGTCTCGAGGATAACTGTCCTGCCTCGTGGCTACAATGTCAGCCTTCCTTTTGGGAAGAATTTATCTTTATGTTTTTCCCACATTCCATGAAGGTTACCGCTGAAGAAAAACAAGTAGAAGCCTTTTTACTCCAATTAAAAAAATTTGTTCGCTGGCTTGATAAAAATAAAGGCACGTCCTGGTCACCAGTTGTTAAGGACTTAATTGTAGCTGCTACCCCTGAATTGAAAGACTGTGAGCATCTGCTTAATAGCCTATTTTTGCTAGACTACCCGCTTCTTTTTCACCCTGACTGGGATCCAGAGCAAGATTTCGAAAGGATGAACCAGGAATTTGCCCAATGTGCAGATCGTTCAAATAGTATATTTGAAGTGACCAGCAAAATTGAAAATACGGTGGTACTGACTGACATTGACACGCATTGTACCTACTACGTAAAAGGCCTTCCCTATCAATTAATTGAACCCGGGATCATCATGAGCGGCATCATTGGAAGAAAACGAGACGAATTCGTATGGAAATGGTATCAAACAGACGGCATCTATCCACAAATAGGAAAAAACTACATGTAAAAGTGCCTGACCCCCGTCGCGTTAACGTATTAACGTATCGGGGGTCAGGCACCATGATGAAGTGTAACCGTAAAGGTTGTCCATTTATTTTCGATGCTAGTGGCATGTATGTCCCCGCCTAGACTGTCGAGGATGGTTTTTGCGATGGATAATCCGAGGCCATATCCACCGGTATCTTGTGTTCTAGAGGGATCTCCTCGATAAAATCGATCAAAAATTTTGGGCAAATCTTGTTTCGCTATACCTTTGCCGCTATTTTTAATCGTAAATGTAACTTGGCGCTTTGACTTTAGTAGTGTAACATCAATTTCTCCGTTTTCATTTGCATATTTAATGGCATTTTCGAATAGAATCGTGACCACTTGTTTCATTCTTTCTACGTCACTTTTAACCATAATATCAGGCTCAATGGAATAGCTGAGGTTCAATTGCTTTTCCAGCATGACAGCTTCCATCGACAACATACTATCATGAACAACCTTGCTAAAATCAAATGGCAGTATTCGTATTTCTGCATTTACACCTTCTATTTTAGTCAAGCACAATAGGTCATTGACCAGCTTTGTCATTCTATCTGTTCCAATTCGCATATAGCCAAGCCATTTTAATTGACTCTTAATCGTTTCATCCTGATTCTCCATAAGAACGTCGTAATTGGCGTTGATAATGGAAAGGGGGGTTTTCAATTCATGTGACGCATCCGCAACAAATTGCTTCTGCATTTCCCATGTTTTCGCTATTGGTTTAATCGCTCGATTAGCAAAGTACAGACTAATGATAAAAATAACTACCAGCATGATGATTCCCACTAACAGTAATGTAGTCAGCAGCTCCAACAGTGTTTTATTGGCTTCCGTCACATCTAAAAATATGATCTGAAAATTGTCAGACTCTACGGCTAATACTTGTCCATTTTCCTGAATAATTTGATTTTCCATTCGCTTTATCGAGTACTTCCATTTTTTTCCCGATAGGGTCATCGTGTTATCGTCTTTTTTATGACGCCAGGCCGTCTCCACAGCTTTAAGATACGTTTTCTCAGACAAATTAATGAAAGAGTCGATGTTTACGATCTTACCATCTGCGTCTACCTCGATCATAAATGAAAGGGGACCATCCAATGACGCATTTTGGGCAGTGGTCATCGTCCCTCCCTTTTCGGTTTCATCAGGCAGTTCCTTTCTTTCAGTCTTTATTTCCATTTTGGATTGTGCATTCAATTTATTTTGAATGTCCGAATGAATATTGTTATAGGTAATGAAATAAATAATCGTGAAGGCCGCAATCATCACCATGGATGTAATCGTCATATTCAATAGGAGAAATTTGTTACGCAACCTAGTGAACATTTTATCCTTCACCCTTTACTGTTGTTAATACATATCCCACGCCCCGTATCGTGCGAATAGAAACCTCAGACTCTAGCAGAGTTAACTTTTTTCGTAAAAGAGAGACATGTATTTCGACACGATTATCTTCTGCATCCGTATCATAGCCCCATAATTTTTCAATAATGATGTCTTTTGAAGATATCATTCCTTTTCTGTTTATGAGCAGCTCCAATAATTGAGATTCCTTTAAAGTTAGCGTTTTCTCCTTTTTTCCACAGAAAAGCACTAGAGTATGTGGATTAAGCTCGATATCGCCGAACTTATGGATTCCATCAGTCAGCAATTCTGTTTTTCTACGTCCCAATGCCCGCAAACGGGCTAGCAGTTCATCCGTATGGAATGGTTTTGCCAAATAATCATCAGCACCGCTGTCCAGACCCACGACCTTGTCCTCTGTAGTACCTCTTGCTGTTAACAAAATGACCGGCGTATCAATCCCATTTTCACGTAATTTTCTAAGTACGTTTATCCCATTCATTTTAGGAAGCATAATATCGAGAATGATGATATCATAAATACCGGAAAGCCCACTGTCTAACCCATCTTCCCCATTATTCTCCAAATCCACGCTATAGTGATTCTTTTTAAGGACTTGTGCAACCGCCTCCGCCATATACCTCTCATCTTCTACCATTAATACCCTCATGTACTTACTCCCTATCTAACAAAATGATTGCAAATTGATCCACTACATAGGAGCTTGTCCAGCCCTTATGTAGTGGATATAGTATATCTAGCCTACATGAAGTCTAAATAGATATAGTTGTCCAATTACTCTCCGATTGTTACCCCTTCCTCAGCACCTTCAGGGGCATTTTCACTCCATGTTTTCCCGCCATCCGTTGAGTACGTTCTTACATTATCCTCTACTTTACTCAATGTACCTTTCGCCTCACCATCTTTTGGTGGCTGACCATTCGAAATGGTCAATTTACCGTCTTTTTCACTCGAAGATACACCTTCGGGAGCCTTTTCGCTCCAGGTTTTCCCTTCGTCAGTAGAGTAGGTTGTAACACCGTTCATCGATTTCACTTGCAATGAGGACATCGAGTTTGCAGCATAGGCTGTTCCTATGCCAATCGAGGCCATAAGTGCTCCACAAAGAACAGCTGCACCTACCTTCCTTTTTGTTGTGTTCATCATTAATCCTAATTCCCTCTTCATATCATCATAACCTCCAAAATCTATTTTGTAAGCAGCCGCTTTACAAAAATAATCCTACTCAATCTACCTTTAGTGAAACTTTAATAAAAGGGGGAACCTGAAAATTCAAGGGAGTTTTAATGAGAAAAAGTTGGCATATTTGCAAAATTATCTACATATATTTATAAGACATTTCATAGAAAGGGGAATTTTCACCTATGGATATTTGCATTTCTTGTGGAAAGGAATTATCCATTATGGAGAGGAATCGAGCGGAATGTTGGGAGTGCAGAGATAGTACGGTCGAAGCCTACACAGAAGAAGAATAAAACATTTAGATTACCTGCCGTTGATTGAATCGGCAACGGTCCCCTGTAAGTTAATCATCCCCCTGGATTCAGTGGTTACTCTGTTGGTCACCTTATATCTACGAAAGATCATTTCAATTTTTCTTATATAAGGAAGCCATAAAAAAGACACACCCCCATTCATGGTCCAGTGTGTCTCTTTACAACCTATTTCCCCATCACATTGTCAGGATCCACTAGATTTGCAAACGTCCAGGTAGCCCCTTGGTCCAACGAGATGTATTTTGCCTTTACCTTTCCTCCCTGGTAATCACCGCTAGGTCCTTGGTTGACGAGCAGTGTCCCCTGGGAACCATCAAAGGTTGGAACCTCCGCCTCGATAAAGATTCCTTTATATTCTGCCGGGATCGGCACATCCACTTCCGCCCAATTCTTGCCTCCATCCGTCGTTCGATACAAAGATGGCCTTGGCAGTTGATCCATCACATTGATCGACCCAAATGAGATGAAGCCAAGTTGATCAGTAATAAACGCACCGTCCGTTATTAATCTTTGCTCCTCGACATGACCGGCTGCAATCCAACTCAATCCGCCATCATGAGTTTTAAAAATCATATTGGCTTCCCAACTCATCGTTTTATCTCCGGTTAAAATCAAATAGCCATCCTGTTCAGAGGTAAACCCCAGTAGACGCATGCGAATCCCAGGTAGTGTGCTCGGGACCGGCACTTCCTTCCACTTTTTTCCTTTGTCTTCGGAAAGCAGGATTCTTACCTGATCGTTGTTGCCGATAACGAAGGCAGTTCTCTCAGGGGAAATTACATAGCTCCCCTCCATTAATTCCTGCCTCGAACCGGGGTAGCCGCCAGCAAATACATCATCAATCAAAGCTGGAACGGTCTGCCAGTGCTCTCCATTATCATAGGTAACCTGGAGCTCTTCATTGATCAGCTGATAGCGGTTATTCTTATCTGGTAGTTTAATCCCCGCTTTCTTTTGATAGATATCTTTTACCGGGTCTAGGCCTGCAACCGCTTGTGAAGTCGTCTCAATCCGCTCTAGCGTAAATGTATGCTCACCCGTTTTTTTAATCCGTAGCGTCCATCGGATCCCTTTTATGGTTCCATCCTTTTGCACTTTCCCCCACTTATGATGCGCCGACCATTTCCCTTTTTCCAGCTTTACGTCAAAGGTCGCCCCAACCGCAAATTGGTTCTCATCTCCGGCCAGCAGCTGAAATTGCTGATAATCGACGTGAATAATTCGTTTCCAGGCACTAGTCGTCGTCGCTTGAAACGATTGTAGATATTCCACCAAAAGCTGATTCGCTGCACTCTCTTGATCTTGGTTGTCCACCTTTGAGGTGTAAGACAGCGGCAAAGCTTTGTTCAAATCCTCTTCATAAAATTGGGTATAATAGATCAGGATTCCTGCAATGATGACAAGGAAAAAGAAAATCCCAGCGATTACTCGTTTTTGCTTGTTTTGATTAGCGTTCATTTAAATTCCCCATTAAAATTTATTGGAAACCTTCATTCAAGGCTTATTTTAACACGTTGATTATTATTTTGTGAGACATCCTGGATATCCTAAAAAACAATAAGCCCGTATATTTTTATTTGCTGTTCATTTTCCCCTTACAGGAAGTGCCAAGGGCAGTAGGATCACTCCATCTTTGATCAAGATGAAAATAATTGAAACGAGCAAAGGGAGAAGGACCCCTATCGAGACCTTCTCCCTTTATACTAGTCATCTTCAGTTTAAATTAAGGAGTATTGCTCCCCTCACCAGCTCCATTTGACGAACCTCCCGATGGATCACCCCCTCCTTGACCAGGGCCTCTACCAGGGCCACCGCCCGGTCTAGTACTACCTCCCGTCGTGACTCCAGATTCATTAAGCCATGTAATTATAGTCGTAATCGTAAAATCAACTACTTTCGTTCCACCTTGGTAATCTCCATCCGTAAATAACCCATCCTTTTCCGTGCCTGTTGCGGTACCACCTGAGTAAAGCGTGTAAGATTGATCTTTTTTGAGATCAGGTGAACTGATAAAGAACGTTTGGTAGTCCTTGCTCGGTACGAAGGTCGCAATCGTCTTACCCTCACTATCCTCGAGGTGAACCAGCGTTCTTGCTGTCTGTGTGGCCGGATAGGTCATCATGATCCCACCTTGTTGCGATTGTTCAGAAGTCGTCTGGGCCATGCCTGAGCTCCCGGATGCAATCAGGAATCCACCGCTCATCTCAAAGCTCCCATTATAATCGAGCGGAGCATTAAAGCTTTCCGTTGGCCCATTTACGAATACGGTGCCGCTGGTCATTTGAATACTTCCATTGGAATCTAGGCCATCACCGCTGGCATCGACAGAGACATTTCCTCCTGTTAGTAACATCAGACTGTCATCACTCGCATCCATGCCCATCCCCATCTCCGTGCCGGAACCATCCTTACCACCGCCAACATTGATGCCATCATCTGCCGCGACAAGTTGGATTTCGCCATCTGCCAGCGCCACCACTTTACTTTCGATGCCTTCATAGCTTTTTGTAATCGAAATTTTCCCACCTTTTACCACAATCGAGGCGTCACCATGAATACCATCATCACCAGAAGCCAACCTCATGTCGCCCTTTGCAATCGTCACACTGCTGTTACTATGAATGGCATCATCCGCGGCATCTATGGTAAAAGAACCACCGCCAATCGCCACCTCAGTTCCTGCCTTCAGCCCCTTCGCACTTGGTGTCTCGGTTTCTTCATTTGTGGTGGAGGAAGGGTCTCCACCAAACGGACCGCCCATACCCATCCCCTCATCACGATTGGCGATGGTTTCCGGACTCCCGCCACCCGTCTTAATGGAGTACTTCCCACCGGCAATCAACAAAGAGGATTCCGCCTGTAATCCGTCATTCACTGCCGTAATCTCAAATGTCCCATCTTCTAAAGCAATATTTCCTTTAGATTGATTATTATCGTTCGAAGACTTAATACCATCACCACCAGCTGTAATGCTTATCTTGCCGTCCTTCACGGCAACCAGATCACGTCCGAGAATACCATCGTCAGCATGGCATCGACAACGATTTGACCATCCTTCCATGAACCCCTGAATACATAGACTCCACCCGTTTTAATCGTGATGATTCCGTTTGATACTTGTACAGCATCCGAGCCCTCCACGGTCGCGCTTGTTCCTTTCAACTGAATATACGCTAGATCCTCACTTTCCCACTCACTTTATTGATCCGCCTTTTTGTAGCTAACCGTATTCGCAATTACGTCACTTATTTCTCTTTTACCTATCGTCCCTAACTTGTTTATGTCGACTGATGCACTACTATTTGTTAGTGTTGGCGATTCTGAATCATGGCTGCAGGCAAACAACATCACCGTACATAGTAGCGGTGCCGTTCGTTTAAAGGCTGTAAATGTTCTTTTCCTCATGCATAGGCTCCTTTCATGCAAAAAACAACGGAAAATATCTAATTCGCAGTGTTTATTTTGATAACTTCGATAACAAGGTGTTGACCCAGAAAAAAGAAGGATTTGTTGAGCGCGATAAATTTAGGGTTCGTTTGTATGACCATAATATCGACTATATGAATCTTGAAAAAAAGAGTAAGCGTAATAATCTCACCTTCAAACAAAAATGCCGCATCACTGCTACGGAATATGAACTGATGAACGTTGGAGACATAGCGTGGATGGAGACAGACTCCAGACCATTAATCCAAGAATTATTTGTCCAGATGACCTTGTATCAATTAAAGCCGGTGGTCGTGGTCGACTATGAGCGTGAGGTATTTATCTATGAATATGGAAATGTACGGGTCACCTTTGATAGCAAAATTAAAACGAGTTTTCGTAATCCTAATCTATTAAATCCAGATTTAGCGATGGTTGAGACAAATCCAGATATTGTTATTCTCGAGGTGAAATATGATGATTTTTTGCCTGATGTGATCAAACAATTGCTTCAGGTCCATGACAGACGAAAAGGAACGTATTCAAAATATCAAATTAGCAGAATGTATGGATGATTCATAGACTTTTATAATGAACTTGGAGGATTACTGAATGGAAACAACCACTTTTAACGATATCTTCAAATCGAGTATTTTAGAAAAAACCAGCAGCTTTTCAATTGTCGATTCCTTAATTGGCTTACTCGTCTCTTTTGCGATTGGCTTTTTCATTTATTGGGTTTATAAAAAAACCTTCACAGGTGTCATTTATTCGCATACCTTTAATATTTCTCTCATTGTGATGGCGATGGCCACAGCCCTGATTATTATGGGGATTTCCTCAAATATTCTTCTCTCCCTCGGGATGGTTGGGGCCTTATCGATCGTCCGTTTCCGTACACCGATTAAGGATCCGATGGATATTGTTTATATCTTCTGGGCGATTGTCGCCGGAATTTTATGTGGAGCAGGCTTTATTCCTCTCGCAATTCTCGGTTCGGTCCTCATCGGCATTGTTTTACTTATCTTTATTAACCGAGTTACCATGGAAAATCCTTATTTATTAGTTGTTCGCTATCATGAAGTGTCAGTAGAAAAATCATTGAAAGAGATTATTTCGGGACAGGCTAAAAAGCAGTCCCTAAAGTCCAAATCGGTCATGCCGGGAAATGAGTTTGAAGTCACCTATGAAATTCGTGTAAAAGAAAATGATGGAAGCTTTCTCAATCAGATCTCCAATCTAGAAGGAGTAAAATCCGCCATCATGCTCAGCTACGACGGCAACTTCACCGCATAAGAAGGGGCCTGACCCCCAGTGCGTTAACGCACTGGGGGTCAGGCCCCTTTTTACCTTTTCTTCACAATCACAGAACGGTAACTATTAAATAGTTTAAGTGATAGGTTTTTCGTGAACTCTTGTGTTTCATGGATAAAAGCTGTGAGGACGGGACTAAGATAGTCCATTGAACGCACCACCAACCCTAGATTTTGATACACCTGCGGACTTAAATAGGAAGCAGTGACTTTGGATACAGTAGTGGGAATGGCCATCTCGGGCAGAATCGTATTTCCCACTCCTTCTTGAACCATCGCAATAATTGTGGCAATATCTCTTACTTCAAATTGGATATGAGGAAATACCCCTTGATCCTTAAAGATCAAACGGAGGACATTCTCACATTCCTTTGGCATGATAAAGGGTTCATCCACAATTTCCTTTAAATCAATACTAGATTGATGACTCAATCGGTGTCCCTCTGGCACAAACACGACCATTTTATCCTGCACTAACGGAATAAATTCAAATTCATGTACCTCTTCCGTCACAACGCCAATATCGATAACCGCTAATTTCATCCAGTTATTCACTTCTTCATAACTTCCTTCATAAAGGATCACCTCGATGCCGGGAAATCGTTTTTTAAATGAACTAATCATTCCAGGCAATAATTTAGCAGTCATACTCGAAATACTTCCAATTTTGATTGTTCCCGTTTCAAGTCCTGAGATTCCCGCTGCCTCATTGATGATCTTTGTTTTAATCACGATTAGATCTCTCATCAAACTCGTAATCCGTTCACCCACCTTGGTTAAGCTCACTCCACCCCTGGACCGGGTTAATAACTTACAATTTAACTCTGATTCCAATGCCGCCACTGCTTGGCTTACTGCCGATTGTGAGAGTCCGATTTGCTCTCCTGCCTTTGTAAAACTTCCCGTTTCAATGACCTTTAAGAAAACTTCTAATTGAAATAGGGTCATAGGATACCCCTTTCCCATCCATTAGTATTTACTTATACAAAATATAAAAAGTATTAATTTTACTTATACCATAATGCATCATATACTACAATAAACGTCTTGATTATGAAAGGTGAGGGTAATGATGAGTATTTTACATGCAGATGGCCAAGGAATTCTTAACGAAATTCAAACGAGTCGATTAGTGCTGATAGATTGTTGGGCCCCATGGTGTCCCCCTTGCAGGATGATTGGAGCAGTTTTGGAGGAAATCGATTTGGAATACGACCTAAAAATCGTGAAAGTGAATGCCGATGATAATGAAGATTTTATTAGTACATTCCAAGTTCTAGGTATCCCAACATTATTGCTTTTTCAAGATGGTCAACTCGTGAAAAGAATAACAGGATTTCAACCTAAACCATTACTGATAGAATCCCTTAGTGAATGGATCTAAAAAGGGGCCTGT
>NZ_CCAS010000079.1 GCF_000612625.1 Neobacillus jeddahensis | reverse complement strand
CAATTAATAAAAATATAAATGAAAAAAGAGATGCAAGCGTGACATAACTAAAATCGATTAGCTTTCTCAAGTGTTGTTTTTCATAACCATTTTCAGCCATTTTTTCCCCCTTCTTTTAGTTGTCTTTTTATATGAGTTTGATTCCTTAAAAAAATCTTTCCCTTAATATACTTCTCTATTTAATTAACAAATACCTTCCTCCACAAACCTGCATAAGAAATATCATTTCTCTAACATATAAAGTTAATTTATCGAAATAATAATCAAAAAAGGTGGGATTCTCAAATGAAAAAAATAACTACACTTATTTTTCTATTAGTAACACTATTCACCTTAAACGTTCAGTTAGTTTTAGCCGAGTCTAAAATTGATGCAGAGCCTTGGAGTAAGTACCCTGATAATTCAGGAATGAATTTCCAAGATGTAAATTCATTTTATAATTCACTTGATAAAAAATGGTATGTTGAATTTAAAAATGCAAAATTAAATATTCGAGAAAAAACTTATTTTAAAGACATCAACAAAGTGCTGTCCAAAGCTGACGAGTACGGCGAATCAAGAACTGGTGGAGAAGGTTTTCATCCTAAAAGACAAGTATATGTATTTGTAACAGTAAGTGAGGATGGCAAAAAAATGCTCACTACGGTTTTTGATGCTGAAACTCGGAGACCTATTTCAGCAAGTTCAAATTTTGAAAGAAAAAACCCTTACAGCTCCTAAAATGGAGCTGTTATACTTTTGGTATAATTTTTTTACTAACCTGCCCGTTACTTGAATAAGAAAAAGAGAAACTTCGGTATTGAAGTATCTCACCCTTTAGTTTAAGTGCCAACCTTCACAAACACACAAATTGGTTTAATAAAAAAATAGCACCACCTCGTTATTGAAGTAATGCATTCGTTAGAGAGCATGAAACATCGATGTTCGATTTGCAAACAGTTTCTACCTTAATTTCACGCTGTAATACCTCATTCCTTTAGGTATACCCTTAATATCAAAAACTCCCTTATATATTAAGCTCCTCAATCTATATTCTATAAAAGCATCACCTACATTATTATCTAGGAGACCAAGCACTTCCCCGATTATCCTACCTGATTTCATAAAGTCCTTCTCTTTTTGTTTAGAATATAATTGTTGGGCAGTGGTAACAATCATTTCATCAAAGTGATCTTCATTTACTGTTTTGATTTTATTATTCTCCCAAATTCGAACAACCCCTTTAGAATCGGATAGGGATAGCCATTCTTTTTCAAATTGTGTTCTTTCCTGAACAGTTAATGGCTTAGATAATTTTTTTTGATAGATAGCGTTTAATTTCTCTGGCACAACCTCGCCAGTATGCAAATAAAAATACTGATATTCATTTGTATTAAATAATTCCTGGTAAGCAATTGTTGTATTTATAAGGTAAATTTGATTTATTTTTTCTTTAAGCAAGTAAAATAGATAGCATACTCCCGTTTGTTCATTTGCGTTTTCAGCAGTCCAGATGACAATTGGGACTTGACTAGGTATAGCATCAATTTCTGAAAGAGTGTTTTTAAACCTACGTTCATACTCTTCCTCGATAAAATCATCTGGATAAATCAAATGATCTCTCAACCATTCATATCTACGGTTACGTCCAACTTCTTTATGAAGCTCCCAAATTGAACCTACAGCAAAGAAATCAGGAAAGCCAATCACCTTATTCTCACCCTCTAAACCTACTTTTAAAGAACCCGCAGCAGATTCTCCACATACAATATGTACGGTTTCATATTCTCTTTCGAAGTGATTCTCGTTTTTTAACACACCAAGGATTCTATCTTGTGAAAAATATAGTTTTTCTATCATCTCTTCTTGTGAATCATTCGATTCTTTTATAGTTTTTAATCGATACATCATATGTAACAATAGGCTTTTTGCTTTACTGCAACTTAATTTTTGTATTACCTGCTTTAATTCATCATCCATTAATGATCACTACCTTATTATTTATTAAGTCACGAGTATATTCGCTGTTATTTTGCATTATTCATATTAACTCCAACATTATCTTCATTAGTGCCACTCTCCACACATTCACCTTCTATATTACCATTAATTTCCTAAGATTTATTAAACTAAACTCCCCGTTAGTTGAAGTAGCCACTAAAAATATTTTTACATAATATTCCTATAAACGTGCTAAAAGCAGTGTTATTATGCAGAAACACACTGCTTTTATAGTTGTTTTTAGATTATCGTATCTATGTATTATTTCTGGATTGTATTTTATTGGTTTGATCGTATATTTAATCTACCGTTTCATAAAAAAACCTGAGTTAAAGACAACCTAAAAAGCATTGTCATATTTTTTTATGGACTCATAAAAAATTGTTGTTTTAATCTGAATTTAAAAAGCAGGAGCATTCGTTGTGAATTGCCCTGCTTTTTTTGTTATTTCATTTGAAATTTCTACTTTTGCACCTCAAAAGAGAACCCGTTATTTAAGGTAAGGTTCACCTTCCTCGATATTTTTAAATTCCTATTTTTCAACAATATCTCTATCTTGGACAATGCTTGATGTATTTACTATAAATTTACTATAAACCTTGTCATAAAGCTTGATAGCACAATAGCCAAGCAATCCCCCAAAGGTGTTTAGTATTAGATCATCGACATCAAAAATTCCGATAGAAAAAACAACCTGTAGGCATTCCAAGCATAAACTTAAACTCAAAGATCGAGCTAATACGCCTATGAATGACAACCCTTTATTTTTAGACAATAATACAAGAAACATTCCAAATGGTATGAACGCTGCGATATTCCCAAGCAAATTACTTAATTCATGCCACCCCGATAGACTCTGAATATTAATGAATATTGTTTTTAACGGGCTAAAATTACCTCTTTGTAATTGGTACATGAGATTATCTGGGTTCCCAAGATTCCTCTGAAGTTGATACCAGAGGAAGGTCATATCTCTCCAGCGGAACTTAAATAGAATGATTCTAAGTAATGCGTATAGATAAAAGACAAATAGTGCTAGTACAATAATTCTGTTCATTACTTTCGTTTTTTTCATTCCGCCATCCTCCCCCCTGAGATTAGTATCTGTTGTTCTGGGAAGCACTGTCACCATTACACCATCCATATTGTTGCCTGATATCTCCCAACGAAGATTGGAAGGCACTTGAATGGTTATATCTTTGGTTACAGGGTAATAAGAGATCTCATATTTTTCACCATCTATAGTAGTTGAAATGGTATAGGTTGTCCGTGCAACCGGTAAAAGCTTATTTAATGGGAAAATCAAAATAACTATGGGGGTATGGTTCGTTTCTTAATACATAGTGCCACCATTCGAAGCTATATGCTTCAAACCCACTGTTTTCCATGATCGAACGCAAACGTTTGCGATTTTGCACTTCATTGCCTGAAATTCCTTTTGCCGCGTGATGAGAGCGTTCATCCATAAAATCAAATCCGCTCCCCATTGGTACAAGCTCACCCGTGTCTAATCGATAAAGTGTAAGATCAATTGCGCTTCCGCGGCTATGGCTTGATTTGGAAGCCACGTATCCTTTTGAGACCATCTCGGCTCGGTCAATATTGGGATAATATCCTTCCTTTGTCAGATCATCCTCCGGCTGTGCAGCCCATTGCAAAAAACAGTTTACAGCACGCTTAGGACGGTAACCGTCCCATAGAAGCAATCCGTACCCTTGAATAGCAGCCAGTTCTTTTACCTTCAAAAGCGCGTCGGCCAACTCGTATGTTCCTACAATGCGATTTACTTCATATCCGTCAACCGGCTTTCCGGTGAAATTATCCCATGTAGCATATTTAGCGTCCCAACGAACACCGTGTACTATTTCATCTAAAAAAGTAAATCCTTTTTCCATGCTTATCACCCCTTTAACGCTAATACGATCAGGCGGTCAATCAGTACGGGAAGCGTTATACCTGCAGCGGCCATCATACGGGGATAACGGCTGTATGACGTGAAACCGGGCAGGGTATTGACTTCATTAAGTACAATGCGGCCGTTATCTTGTAAAAACATATCAACACGGGAAAGACCTCTACAGCCGAGCGCCTTATATATTCTTTTTGCCGTTTCCTGTATCCGTCCTCGCTCCTCTACCGACAGGTCTGCGGGAATGGTTATACTCGCGTTTTCAGAGCCTTTTTCCGGCTCGGCCTCCTGATGAATACGAAAGATACCGTGCTGCAGCCTGATTTGGTCCACCTCGCCAACAACAAAAGCGGAACTGTTTCCCAATACGGCACAACCGACCTCACAGCCCAAAATAGCCTGCTCAATTAAGATTTTGCTGTCATATTGTCTTGCCAATTCAATTGCGGTGTCCAATTCATCTGCTCCATTGACTTTTTTCACACCAAAGGATGAGCCTGAACGCGCCGGCTTAACAAAAACAGGATAGGTAAACGTATCTGCCACCGGCCTATCGTCTTTATTAATAACCCAAAATTCAGGAGTAGCTATGCCAGCGTTTTTCGCAACGATGTATGTCAGCGATTTGTCCATACAAATCGCGGAGCTTTGAATATCGCAGCCCACATAGGGGATACCGGACAATTCAAACAGACCTTGTATGGCTCCATCTTCACCCGACTTGCCGTGCAAAGCCGAAAATACAACATCAACGTGGTGGATTTCATATTCATGGTTTTTTTTCACAAGCAATCCGTGCATTTTTTTATCCGGCGAGAGCACGGCAGAACAGCAATTGCCGTTTTCCCATTCCGCGCACGGTTTTTCGCATATTTTCCAAACACCGGATTTTGAAATTCCAATGTAGAACGGCTCGTATTTTTCTTTGTCAATGTTAGCGGCGATCTCTATTGCGGATTTTACCGACACGTCATGCTCCTCTGAACAACCGCCAAACAGGATTGCAACTTTTACTCTATCCATGTGCCAAGCTCCTTTCAAATTCCAAACAGTTTTTGATTGTTTTTTCAACGGTATCACGCAACGCCTGTTTGGTATAGTAAGCCGTATGCGGCGTGATTATCACGTTTTGCAGCCTTTGAAGTTTCAGTAAAAATTGATTATCAATTGGTTTTTGTGTGCAATCAAAGTAGAAAATCCCTTCCTCTCCTTCCAATACATCCAATGCGGCACCGCCCAGTTTTCCGTTTTCCAATGCTTTAATCAGCGCATCGGTATCTATAAGCGCACCGCGCCCGGTATTGATAATAAACGCGCCTTGCTTCATTCTCCTTATTTGTTCGTGGCCGATGAGATGGCGTGTATCCACACCCAGCGGCACGTGAAGCGTAACGATATCGCTATTTTGCAACAACTCATCAAAAGAGACATAGTTTGCCTCTATGCTTTGGCTGCGATTATAAGCCAGAACTTGACATCCAAATCCTCGCAGCCGCTCCATAACCGCTTTGCCTATATGGCCCGTTCCTACCACGCCAACTGTCATGTCGCCCAGTACCTTGCCACGGACGCTGTCCAGCCTGAAATCATGTCTTTCCACAGAGTGCAAAATAGATTTCGCGTTGCGTACTGTCATAAGCATCAGCATCATGGTATAATCGGCAACGCTATCCGGCGAATACGCCACATTGCCGACCGTGATGCCCATTCTCTTAGCAGCAGTTGTATCTATATGATTGAAGCCGATGCTTCGGGTAGAGATATATTTCACACCGGCTCTCTTCAGTGCAAGAAGTATAGACGCGGAAACCTCGGATTTGTGCCCCACGCTTATACATTGATTGTAAGGGTAGGATATAGCGTTGGATTCCCACACGTCGGCGTTAATGATCGAGGGCCTAACGCCAAAGCGCGGCGACAGGACACGGAATGCATCTGCCTCGTCCTGATCGCATCCATAAACGGTAATGCCGATGTTTTTCATAATTAAGCCCATTCCTTTCTCCAAAAGGCACCAATAAGAAAACGGGGATGCCAATCGCGGTAAACTTGTCCTATCTTTCTCTGGCGAAACGAAAAAAGCTCGTTCTTACGGTTTTAAGTCTACCGCGTAAGAACGAGCCGTTTTTTAATATTAAATTGTTAATTTCCTAAGAAAAAGTAAAGATGACCTTAAGATTTTCCTAAGAAACGATATTCATTTATTCGGAACCTCTTTTTCAACCAGATCTGGAAAGGCCGGAAGCTCTACCGTAAACGTTGTGTAGTAATCATTACTTTCCGCGTAAATCCCCCCGCCATGCTGAACAATGATCTCTTTTGCAATCGCCAATCCAAGTCCCGCGCCGCCCGTATCGGAAGACCGGGCATCGTCCAGCCTGTAAAACTTTTCAAATATGGCAGCGAGCTTATCTTTAGGAATGCTTCCAACGTTCTTGAAAACGATAGACACCATACCCCCGGAGAGACCCGCCGTAATGTCAATGACGCTGCCCGCCTCGCTGTATGCAGCAGCGTTTTTCAAAATGTTGTTAAAGACCCTCGCCAGCTTATCAGGGTCGCCGGATACGGTCAAATCCTCGGAAGCATGGATAACCGCCCGTTTTCCATTCGCGGAAAGCTGGGGATAAAATTCATCGGTCATCTGCACCAGCATATAGTATAGGTCTATGTGCTTTTTCGTGAGCGTAATCGTTTGGAGGTTATACCGCGTAATCTCAAAAAACTCATCGATTAGCTGTTCGAGACGATACGCTTTGTCCAACGTGATATGCACATACTTTGCCTTTTGCTCTAGCGGCATGTCTGGCGCCTCGTCAAGCAGGCTCAGATAACCGATAACGGATGTAAGGGGCGTTTTAATATCGTGTGCCAAGTACATTACAACGTCATTTTTTCTTTGTTCGGCCAGCTTAGCATCCTGCTCTCGCTTTTCCAGAGTCCGTCTTAATGTGTTGAGCTTCTGTTCCATGAATTCCATTTCCGCAGAAAGCTCAATTTGTTTATCTTCGTTCTGAATCAGTATATCAATGCCGGTATTTACCTCGTCAAAGTATTTTGCGAATTTTGCAAGCATGACGCGGCATAGAATAAGAATACTAATGGCAGTCGCCACATAAATAAAGATTTCTATATTATTCCTTATGGTATACTGATATATTTTCATCGCGTCCTGACGATCTAAGTCATAACCGTTTTCCAAAAAACGTACGATCCACTCCCCAAGTTTCCCCCGGAAAAATAAACGCAAAAATAACACGAATACAATGGCTGCCATAACAATCACAACGATATATAGGTAGAGCTTTCGTTTTAGTTTGAAATAATCGGGTTTTTTAATCATACTTTCATTTTTCAATTTTATAGCCAACCCCCCATACCGTTTTGATATACTTCGGATTATCAATGGTGTCGTTCATTTTTTCGCGCAGATGTCGAATATGCACGGTGATAGTGTTATTGCTCTTGTTGAAATATTCGTCGCCCCATATCTCATGAAATAGCTGCTCAGAACTGACCACATTTCCCTTGTTTTCACAGAGGATGCGCAGGATTGAAAACTCGGTGGGAGTGAGGGGTAACGGCTTCTCGTTCAGAAAACACTCATGCGTGTTTATATTAATAACAAGGCCGGAGTGGACGATAACATTTTCGTTTTGCTCCGTTACTCCATTGTATTTTTTGTATCGGCGCAATTGCGCCTTGACCCGCGCAATTAACTCTAGTGGGCGAAAGGGCTTCGTTATATAATCGTCCGCACCAATTGTTAGCCCTGTAATTTTATCTACCTCCGTATCTTTCGCGGTCAGCATGATAATTGGATAGGTGTGCTTGTCCCTTATTTTTTGGCAGATAGTAAGGCCGCTTGCACCGGAAAGCATGATGTCCAATATGGCAAGGTCAAGCTCGGTCTTGTCTATACATTCCAACGCTTCTTTGGCGGTATAGTATTTTAAAACCGTATAATTCTCGTTTTTTAAGTATAGCTCAACCAAATCGGCAATTTCATGTTCATCGTCCACAACCAGTATTTTATCGCTCATCATTATCAACTCTCCTTTATGGATTTGCTTTTTTCAATCGGAATCTTTTCAAAATATATATATAACCACTGGAATCCACAGATCGACGTAGGATATCCGCTGATTTTCATAAATGTCATTCTACTTCTTGTAGTGTTAATTTGCTCAATGTATTGTCGCTCCTCATTGTGTCAATTTTCCTATTTGAGTCTATTGTAATAAAAGGGCATTTGAAAAAGCGATTTTTTTGTAAATATTGTTTATTATTTGTTCAAAAAAACTTCCTTGGATGAATGCTCTATACAAATTCAGTTTACATAATGAAAAATTTCCAGAAGTTCCAAAACACAAAACCCCTTGGCACTCAAGGGGTTTCAGCATGTCTGTTTCAAAAGTTTATGCATAATTTTATACACCGCCTATAAGTCAACGTTTTTAGCTTTGGAAGAAGTCCTAGAAGTTGATATATATCATAGTAGGGTTTTATGCAACTTTAATGCACTACTTAATTCTCCATGGTCATAAATTTTTTATATAATTATTATCTCGTTCTAACTAAGTGGGCATTCGTTACGCTTTGTTGCGAGGGAAACAAAATCTGGGTATACTGTATATAAATCAGGAGGGAGCTATCATGGATAAAAGACAGCAGTTAATGAGTGAACTTATGGATTTATGCAATGAAATCACCTGGCTTAATAAACCTGAACTAGAATCAGCTTTAAATGGCTTTACATTGAATGAGATAGAATTGATCGAAAAAATCGCCCTCATCCCAAATGCAAACGTAACAAAACTTGCGGCTGCAAGCTATATGACCCGTGGCGCTATAAGCAAGCTCACCAAGAAGCTGATAGCTAAAAATATGATTGAAAATTATCAACATGCTACAAATAAAAAAGAGATCTATTTCCGATTAACAACTATTGGGCAAAAAATACATCATGTCCATCAAGAATTACATCGGTCGTTTCTCGACCGTGACAAAGAAGTATTTAAACATATGACCGCTGACGAATTTGACACTATTTTTCGTTTCATTGGTCGATACAGGCATCATTTGAAAAATATCACTGAGTAAGTGGTGTTTTTTTATTTCGTTTTATTGTTGACGAGGAAACAATAAAAGAGTAAACTTATTTTGTTGACATAGAAACAATAATTCCGAAGGAGAAATATGATGGATACTTCAATCAATAAACACGCGCTAACATTTGGGTTGATCTCAGTCTTTTTAACTGGTCTGGGATTGACTATCGTCAGCCCTGTTTTGCCTTTTTTAGTAAAATCTTATACTAGCAATCCAAGCAGTCAGGCTACTGCAGTAACATTGCTTACTTCTATATACGCACTTTCTGTATTCTTGGCTGCACCCGTCTTAGGCGCATTAAGTGACAGATATGGTCGTCGTCCAGTATTGATTATTAGCCTACTCGGTTCTGCTCTTGGCTACTTTATTTTTGGTCTTGGAGGGGCACTTTGGATTCTCTTCCTTGGACGTATCATTGAAGGGTTGACAGGCGGCGAAATTTCAGCGATTCTTGCTTACTTTGCCGATATCACGCCTTCCAGTGAACGCACTAAATACTTTGGTTGGATTAGTGCTATTGTTGGAGTTGGCACTGCTCTCGGTCCTACAATCGGAGGTGCACTTGCAACTCTCGGGAATAGTGTCCCTATGTATGCCGGCGCCGTCATCACATTGCTCAATGCCATATATGGATATTTCTTTATGCCTGAGAGCCTTGAAAAGTCTAGACGCGCATCACACATTTCCGCTAAACATCTTAATCCATTTATACAACTATCAAACGTTTTTTCCTTTAAATCTGTTAAATGGCTACTGATTGCTGGATTCCTAATTTGGATACCTAATGGATCATTACAAGCTATTTTCTCTCAATTTTCAATCGATACATTTGCATGGCAGCCTGTATTTATCGGTCTGACATTTTCAATAATTGGAGTGCTTGACATCTTCTCACAAGCAATCATTATGCCACGATTACTTATATTTTTGACGGATAAAAAAATCGCTCTTTTAGGGATGATAGGTGAAATTATCGGTTATATCTTTGTTGCGGTTTCAGCATTTACAGCGTTTTATCCAGTCTTTATCATAGGGATGATTTTCTTTGGACTCGGTGATTCTATCTTTGGTCCATCCTTTAATGGGATGCTTTCAAAATCTGTTAGCGCCAGCGAACAAGGCCGTATCCTAGGTGGTTCTCAAAGCATTCAATCTCTAGCTCGAGTGATTGGACCGATTATTGGCGGACAGTTGTATTCAATCGTCAGCCATACCACTCCAGCCATCATGGGGGTACTATTGATCGGAGTATCTGCTTTTGTTTTATCAAAACAACATCGTTAGATTCAAAGTCAAAAATATCGGGAAGAATGTGGACTCCGTAACGGTCCAGGCATTTCGAAATGAGCCGAATTACAAGGCGAAATTTGTACTCTTTGAGTCTGGAATAATGTGCTCATTTCCAGTACTAATAAAGAAAACTCGCAGATTGGCAAGCCCCTAAGGGCGAAGACAGAGGCGTAGTTACACTTATGCCTGATAGGAAAGTTATACTTTCCTATCGGCCAGAAAAAAGACCGCCGAAGCGATCCTTCTTTTGCTTTAACACCCGTTTGTTGAAGGAAAAAATTCTAATTTTTATTATGCTTTGCTAATTCTTCATGTAATTTTTTTATCTCTTCTGTTTGGTCCAAGATATTATTATTCACTTTTCTCAAGGCATCATATAACGCAAAAATACCTGCAAACACTAAAAAACCAACTAGTAAATCCATTTACACACCTTCTTCACTCAATATACTAAATTAATAATAATCCAACTTGGATAATTCTGTAAAACTAAATTTCTCTTAGTTAAACAAATCTAGTGAAGCCATTTAGTGTAAATGAATTTTTTTACAAACCTTAGATTATCTTTAATGAATTATAAGAAATGGACAATTATCCTTGGCGATTCTCAATATATTAAATTACTGCCTTAAAGTCCTTAAGGAAACCCTTGGTTTCAACAAGAGAGTACCAAAAAAGGATAGATAGAGCATATTTCATTAGCTCATCTATCCATTTAACCACCTACGCATTCATGATACTTTAGATTATCTAAGTCCAGTGGAATACAAACTTATGCACCTTAAGAAAACTGTCTAGTTTAGTGTTGACAATCCATCACAATGTTAGTTGAAGAGTGGTTTATGTAAATGTGCATTTGTAAAATTCGGCATCTACCAGTTAACGGGCCCTTCAAACTGTGGATCTTGCCAGTAAATTAAAGGAAGATCGAGGATACATTATTGGTGCTATAATAGGCTTAACAAATACAATTGTTTCAAGAGAAGTTCAACAAAAAATGGTGGAGGTGTTTCAAATGACTGATGCATTTAAGGAAATACAAGAAGAAATACAAGAGCAAACCAAAAGAGAAATGAGAAAAGAAGACATTTACTTTTTACTGGACAATGAAATTAAAGTTGAAGAAGAAGCAAGAGAATTAAAACGCGAAGTATCTAGAATCAACTCATTTGATGCCCTAGACAGACTATTTAAATTCATTATGAAGAGCCATCCTGATTTTGATGAGTTAAAACAAAAAGTCACAGAATTGCTTGGTATATCCAGGCAGAGATTTTAAATGAAATCCAGAAAATCCCCCACTTTTGTTAAATTTGACAAAGAGGGGGATTTTAAAAAATGACTTAGTTCAAGTGAACGAAGCCATTTTATTTTTTCAAAGACCACTACAAAGGGAGGTGCAAATTGTTCAACAAATTGATTTGCATTTTTGCGTGTGTTTTCAGGTTTTTCGATAATGACAGGGGTGTTTTTTACATTCACCATATCCTTAAAAGGTAAATTGAATGGACACCAAAGCTGTATCTTCATTGACTAAGCTAAGATCAGTGATCTTGGCCTGCTATAGTAGATTTCTTCGACAAAACTCAGTATACATTTCCTTAATATTTGCTATTTTCCGGTAATACCGCAGATACTTCAACATCATGTCCGTGTTACAACTTTTTTGAGCTCTCACAAAACTTATAACTACTGTTAACGCATCGTCCTTTGGTGCAGTACTAGCGCTTATACCGTTAATTGAAAATAGCAACATCAATGCAAACAATAAACTAACTTTTTACACCCCTTTTTTAAGGCGTTCCCTTTCCTATATTGCGTTATTTCTCACCGTATTTCCCATCTCTAACTGCTTTTCTAAACTGTCCATCTTTTTCTTTAATGGCAATGGCTTCTTCTGTACTTATTCCTTTTATGGAGTAGTATTTTGTACCTTTTTCATATTCGTTCGAGAAATTTCCTTTGTACGTGTCTTCTATATCCGAATGTTTTGTTACTTCACCAATTTCGCCATTTACTTCGTTTACATATTCATCACTGACTTTATAAATATAGCCATCCCAAACCACAAATGAATAAGCCCACTTGGCAGATGATTGGTCAGTTGAGCAGCCCGATAAAGTCATTAGAACAAATACAAATATTATAGCGAAAATAAAATTTTTTTTGTTTTTCAATTATATCCCTCTTTTGCAAATATAGACCTTTTGGTTAATAATCCTTCACAATGTCTTTGAAAAGTTGTATTTGAATCATTTAAAGGTCAAAAAGGATTATTGGGTCCGAAAGGATTTTCTGGTGGATATTCCTCTAACTTATCAGCTGTTCTTTCATCTGGTGAAGTCGCCCCAGATTTTTTGTCCAAATAAATGGCTATTCCAAACAATATAATGATAGGTGTAAATATATAAATCCAAATCATCATAGCACCTCCAGACTAATTAACGAGTTACTTCTATTATATTACAAATTTAAGTTTTTTTTACAATACCTTTGTAGTTTGATCCTTACACCTGTTAGTTGGAGAATGATCAATTAATCTAATAAATTTAATATAATTGTTAACACAATTGATATAGAAATAAAACCAATTATAAAATACCCTACATATTTTATTGGTTTTGGCAATTTATTTAATTTTGCATTTCGTGGGCTTGTGGCATTACCTTCAATCTTGTTAAAGTGGTCAACAACATCGTTAAATGGTTTATTTTCCTCTTCCATACAACTGCCCCCTTTACTAAATATTAACATTTATCCTTCCTGATGGTCGCACTTTTCTATGAATTTTTAATTGTAAATGCCGGTCAACTTATTTTTTTAGTCGAGCATAAGGGGAATCAATTTGTTATAAGTTGTATGCGAAGAAAATAGGGCCAGTACAGTAAATTTAATTTTTTGTAATGATTGTAGTGAAAACTTAAAACAAAGATGACAAGCATTGGAGCATAAGATAAAAAAGTATAAACACTCAACTTTTAATTGAAGGAGGTTTTTATGATGGGTATTTTAGCGAAAATCATCTGTAAATTAAAAGGTCATGTTTATGAAGAAACAAGTCAGCGACCTGATGGATGGGGATATATTGCGACTTGGTTTATATGTAACCGATGTGGTTTTGAAAAAGTAGTCACCAAGCGGGAGGATGAAGTTTAACGCTAGTCAAAAGTAACGGTGCCTACGTATTGTACATTTTTAGATAAGAAATGATCTTTTCTATCCCATCAATCAAAGGACAGGTTAGTTTAATCTGTCCTTCTGTTTTTTCATCCCTTCTTCAATTATCCCTTTCGTTAGGACAACAAAAAAACGCCCCAGCCATCACTTCTTTAACTCTTTATAGCCATTCTTTTTATAGAAATCTAATGCTTGAAAACTCAAAGTATCTACTTTAATGAAATCACATTTTTTATCCAAAGCAATTTTCTCAATCTCTGATACCCAGAATTTCTTTTATCCTCATTTAAAATAACAGTATAAATCTCCAACCAATTCCTACATACCCCTCTTAGGATTATTTCTGTATGCAGAATGATGCTTCCCCTCTAAGCTGTATTCGTCTCGATTTGCTTTCTCAATATTGCACCCAACATTACAATCGTATATGGTTATATTCAGTGATATGGTTCATCAACTTAAACCATTAAACAAATGTTGGAGGTATTTGACTGAATGAATAAACAGGACCAACTAAATAGAATCAAAGAGGATTTTATTAATTGTCAAAAAGTTCTTCTGGCAATTGGGGATGAAACACGGCAATCTATTCTTTTAGTGCTAATGGGGACGGATTGCCAAACAGGATTACGTGTGGGTGAAATCACGGAACAAACCCATCTTTCTCGACCTGCTGTGTCCCATCATCTGAAAGTTTTACGAGATGCCGGTGTTATTTTAATGCGTAAAGAAGGGACAAAAAACTTTTATTATATTAATGTTCATACAGAATTAGGTTTATTAAGATCGCTTATGTTGGATATTGATACGTTCATGCAGAAATTTTATGGAAATGATGAAAAATAAACACACATTATTTGGAGGTATAGGCTATGAAAGCAATGGTAATTGATCAGTACGGGAAAGTTCCCATTCGTTTGGCAGAAATGCCCACACCTGAAATGGGTGAATATGAGGTACTCGCTGAAATTCATGCAGCTAGTATTAATCCTGTTGATTTTAAGATACGTGATGGGAAAGTGAAATTATTAGTTAAATATAAGATGCCTCTTATCTTAGGGAATGACTTTTCTGGTGTCGTCGCAAAGGTTGGAGCAAAAGTGACTCATTTTAAAGTGGGTGACGAAATATATGCACGTCCACGAAAGAGTAAAATCGGTACGTTTGCTGAATATATCGCCATTCATGAAGATGACATCGCTCTAAAGCCTAAAAATTTAAGCTTTGAAGAAGCAGCATCGATCCCACTAGTTGGGCTAACTACTTATCAAGCCCTACATGATGTCCTGCAATTACAAAAAGGAGAAAAGATTTTGATTCATGCTGGGTCTGGTGGTGTCGGTACCTTTGCGATTCAACTGGCCAAATTAATGGGTGCCACAGTTGCAACGACTGCAAGTGTGGCAGGTGAGAATTTAGTAAAATCTCTTGGTGCAGATAAAATGATCAATTACAAGACAGAAAAATTTGAAGAGATCCTGCATAATTATGATGCCGTATTTGATACACTTGGGGGCGAAACACTCGAAAAATCATTCGAAATTATAAAAGACGGAGGAAAAATTGTTTCCGTTTCGGGATTACCGAATGCTCGCTTTGGTAAAGAATATGGTTCCGGATTTTTTAAAACGTTGTTGTTTGCAGCAGCAAGTCGTAAACTTACGGCGCTTGAGAAAAAGCATCATGTTCAATATACGTTTTTGTTTATGAAGCCAAGTGGTGAACAATTACGTATCATTGCAGACTTTATTGAATCTGGCAAAATCAAACCTATAATTGATCGGGTTTTCCCTTTTGAAGATGCTCAAAAGGCGATGGAATATGCGGAATCAGGAAGGGCGAAAGGGAAAATAATAGTAAAAATCAGATAGTTGTCAAACGAAGCAAAAAATATTTCCTAACCTTCCATTTTTTTTAATATTTCTATAAAAGTCACTCCCTTTTAATCAATCTCTTTTCAAAATGGAGCCTTTTGTTATAATGACCACAATGTAGCTTAAATTTTTAATAAATAGGAGGAGCATATGGAGAATAACGTTTTTGAACAGATGGCAAATAGATATGATACAGAAGAAAGAATGGAATTAGCGAAAGTGATTGTTAAGGAAGTAAGACCAGAATTACGAAATAGTAAATCAAAATCTTTAATAGACTATGGGAGTGGTACTGGTCTCATTAGTTTAGAATTATCCGATTTAGTTGATTCTATTTTGTTGGTAGATTCATCAAAACAAATGTTGGAAGTGGCGAAGGCTAAAATTTCTCACAAAGGAATGACCAACTCAAAAGTACTTTATTCAGATTTTACTCAAGAAACTCCTGAACTTAAGGCAGACATTGTTTTACTGTCACTAGTCCTTCTTCATATTCCGGATACTAAAAAAATCTTACAAGAATTGTTCAACATTTTAAATAAGGGTGGCAAGCTACTGATTATTGATTTTGACAAAAATGATAAAATAAGTCATCCGAAAGTTCATAACGGTTTTTCGCATGAAGAACTGAAAAATAGATTATCCGAAGTTGGATTTAACTCAATTGTAATGAAGACCTTCTATCATGGCAATCGGATTTTTATGAATCAAGATGCCTCAATGTTTATATCCAGTAGTATAAAGTGATGTTTTTCTTTCTTAGTTCACACATTCTTTAAAAAAGAACCATTCAAATCAGGGGATTGGCATTTGACCTTGTGAACCGTCATTGGTCTAATTTCTTACGTGCGGTACTACATATTACATGTAATGATGGGAGATAATAAGAAAAATATTTTTCTGGGGGTATAACTTATGGCTGCAGAAAATCGGGTGGGCCTTACATCAGCAGAGATTACGGCTCTTTGGACATCCTATATCAATGATAGTGCGATTTCATGTAAATTAAAATACTTTATCAACATAGAGAAGGATGAAGAGATTAGCGCATTAGTCAAACAGGCTTTTGATATTGCTCAAGGAAATCTTAAAACGATCACTGAGATTTTCAATAAGGAAAAATATCCGATACCATATGGATTTAACCTTAATAAGGATGTTGATCTAACTGCTCCTAGATTATATTCAGATTCTTATATACTGTATTACCTCCATCAAGCAGCGCAAATTGCTTTGCAAGGATACTGCTTCAATCTGTCCATATCTGTTAGAGCAGATGTATATAGTTTTTTTAGTGAGTGTATTTCACAAGTAACTACAACTTTTAGAAAGATAACTGAGCTTTTATTATCTAAAGGTCTTTATATCAGGTCTCCCTATATTCCTATTCCTGAGGATATTGATTTTGTTAAAAAACAAAGTTTCCTTAAAGGATTTTTTGGAGAAAAAAGACCCTTAGCTGGTACTGAAATTACAAATCTCTTTGTTAATTATCAAAGAAATGCATTTGGAGTCACGACCTTATTAGGATTTAGTCAGGTTGCTCAGTCAAAAGAGGTTGCTAATTTCATGGTAAGAGGAAAAGACATTGCTACAAAGCATTGTCAGGTTTTTGACTCTATTCTTAAAGAGGGTGACCTTCCTGTTCCTGAGAAATGGGATACTGGGGTAACCGAATCAACCGCTTTTACCTTTTCTGATAAATTGATGATGTTTTTTACTACATCCCTTATTGCCATAAGTATAGGATTCTATGGTGCAAGTATGGCCATGAGTCCTAGAAGAGATTTAGGTTTACACTATGTCAGGCTTTCTGCTGAAATAGCCAATTTTGCAGCGGATGGAGCTAAAATAATGATTGAAAACGGATGGTTGGAACAGCCGCCAATGGCTCCTGATCGAGATGAGTTGGCAAAAAGGTAATGATTAACACTCAATCCTTCTTGCACCAATCAGATCTCCCGAGCCGCTTGGAGTGGAAATCGCCATCGCCCATCTATTTGGATAATGATAAATACTATAAAAGCTTGCTCAAAGAGTAAGCTTTTCTTCTGTAAACACTATCACATGTTCCAGGTTTTGGTTCATAAAAACAATGATCATTAAATTGACCAGAATGAGGTTGACCGAGCCCTATTGGT
>NZ_CCAS010000078.1 GCF_000612625.1 Neobacillus jeddahensis | reverse complement strand
GGTGGAAGTTAATCTAGAGGTTGGCGGGAATTCAGCAGGTGGTGGATAAAATGAGAGTTCAGAAAGGGTTTAGCGGAAATGGAAAAGTGGTTGATAAATCGCGAGAGCGGGGGAACGGGTTCTTGATTAAGATGGAAATCGTGCGATAAGTGAGAGATTTTTGGGAAGGTTTGATGAAAACTGGTATTTGAATAGAGTTTAGGCAGCGATCAAAGCCAAAATGGAGGGCATGATCTCATAAATGGGATATTTGAGAGCCATTTTTTGAAAGCGGTTGATAAACGTGGTAAAGCGGTCGATAAAAAGGAGAAAGTGGTTGATAAATCCAAAAAGCGGTCGATAAAGGAGGAAAAGTGGTTGATAAATCGCGAGAGTGGGGGAACTGGTTCTTGATAAAGATGGAAAACGTTCGATAAGTGAGAGGTTTTTGGGAAGGTTTGATGAAAACTGGTATTTGAATAGAGTTTAGGCAGCAATCAAAGCCAAAATGGAGGGCACGATCTCATAAATGGAATGCTTGAGCTTGAACCCAATGTCAGAGAGCCATTTTTTGAAACCAAGCGGTCGATAAAAAGGAAAAAGTGGTTAATAAATCCAAAAAGCGGTCAATAATGATGAGCTTTGGCTTCAAATAGCTGCATCATTTGGCGGAAGCGAAATAATCTCAAGGTGCATTTCGTATTCCAATCGAATCTATGTTACAATTTTTCTAGCTAAATTGGAGAAAAGGACGAACAAAATGAGCAAAATAATTCCAGTAAGTAAAAATGATTATATAGATGTAGTATTTGAAGATTTAACCCATGACGGGGCAGGCGTGGCCAAGGTCGATGGCTACCCGCTGTTTGTCCCCAATGGTTTGCCGGGTGAAAAGGCAAAAGTAAAGGTAATTAAGACAGGAAAAGGTTATGGCTTCGGGCGCTTGATTGAACTGTATGAAAAAAGTCCAAATCGCGTCGATATCGCCAGCAGTGAGAGCCACAAATACGGCGGCTGTCAGCTTGAGCATATTAGTTATGAAGGTCAACTGAAATATAAGGAAAACCAAGTCAGACAAGTGCTAACTCGAATCGGAAAATTAGAGGATGTGATTGTACATCCGATTTTAGGTATGGACGAGCCATGGCATTACCGCAACAAGGCGCAGGTGCCGGTCGGAGAAAAGGATGGCAAGCTGATTGCTGGTTTCTTTAAGCCACGGAGCCATGAAATCGTTGAAACCAATGAAAGCTTGATCCAACTGCCGGAAATAAATGAAGCAGTGCAAGCGGTAAAGGAGATTTGTACGAAACTTGGCATTCCTTCCTATAATGAAGAAAAGCATACAGGTGTACTACGACATATTATGGCTCGTTACGGGTTGAAGTCTGGGGAGTTGATGGTTGTCATCGTCACAAGAACGGCTGATCTTCCGCAGAAGAATCAATTGGTCGAGGAATTGGTGACCCGTCTTCCAAAGGTAAAGTCGATCGTTCATAACGTCAATAACAAGCGCACGAATGTGATCCTTGGCGACAAAACGAAGGTGCTTTGGGGTGCAGAGGTCATCTATGATTATATTGGTGATGTGAAATTTGCGATTTCGGCCTTATCATTTTACCAGGTGAATCCGGTTCAAACGAAGGTTTTATATGATAAAGCCCTAGAGTATGCGGGTTTAAGCGGTGAGGAATCGGTCATTGATGCTTATTGTGGAATCGGGACGATTTCATTATTTTTGGCACAGCGGGCAAAGAAGGTCTTCGGGGTTGAGGTCGTTTCAGAAGCGATAGACGATGCGAAGCGGAATGCGGAGTTGAACGGACTGACGAATGCGGAATTTACAGCAGGTGAAGCGGAGGTTGTTATACCAAAGTGGTATATGGATGGCAATGCTGCTGATGTCTTGGTGGTGGATCCACCGCGTAAAGGCTGTGACGAAGCGTTGTTGAATACGATTATTGAGATGAAACCGAAGAAAGTGGTTTATGTGTCATGTAATCCAGCAACATTAGCACGGGATTTACGGATCCTAGAGGATGGCGGCTATAAAGCGGTTGAGGTGCAGCCGGTAGATATGTTTCCGCATACGACACATGTGGAGTGCATTTCACAGTTAGTTTTAAAAATGTAACCCAAAAATAAACACTTCCGAACCAAAATAGAAATTTCCGATTCAGGACCGATTTTCGTTAAAATAAACATTTCCGATTTTCAGTCCTGATTCAATATGATCCCGGTTTTTCCTCAATAGGAATCCGGGATTTTTTCTGGTATAATGCAATAGAAAATCAATATATTTTCAATAGTTTTATCCTAACTTAATCCTGCTCAATCCCTTACCAATTCAGGATTTTTCAATATTTTTTTCTGACAGCGATTCAACAAGAAACAGAAGGTCTTTCCGGAGTAAATCGTTCTTTTCTCAAGGCTTTTTTCTTCTTTCCACTATTCTTTTCTCCATTTATTCTTCTTCCATTATCGGAAGACTTTATTTTAACTACCGAAAAAACGTGAAAAAATGCGGAAAAAAGGGCGGAAAAACGGCCATTTTTGAATTGGAAATTGGTCTGAATTGGGGTTCTGTCGGAAATCTTTATTTTAACTGGAACGGTGGAATGCGGGTTTGAGACGGGGGATTTGAGAAGGGTTTATTTGGGTTATACATAGGAGAGAGAAGAAATAAAGTTTAGTTTGTAATATTACATCCATAATTGGGAGTATGAGAGATAAGAATCTGTATACGGTGTAGATTTACGATGAAATTTAATAAAGTGTGTAACTGTAGAGCAGGCTAATGTAAGAAGGGCTAAGATATTATCTCCCCGCCACTTTCTTCTTCCCCATGCTAAAAAGTCGGTACCTACTGTTAAATAGTTGGTATCCAAACGGCAAAGGAATCGGGAAGTGCAGCGGGTAGTTCCGATATGTATTCAATCGGTTTTTTAATCATAAAAACAATACAAATCCAGGCTGGATTCAATACGGGTTCAGTCTTTTTCTTTTGCTCAATTTCTCTCCAATCCCTTGTCCAGTCAGGGTTCCAATCGTTTACCCAATCCGCAAATTCGTAGGATTTCCAATCTCTATTCAGTATGTTTCCTAACTGTAATGCCACCTAGGAATTGCTGCATTTCCTTTCTTTTCTCCTGATCTTCTTTCTATTATCGATACCAACTCTTTAACATTATCTGAATATTCTACGCAATACAGAAGGCTGATTTTAGGTCATTTTCGGGGGTTTTGGGGAAGAACTTAATAACATAATGGAGGGAAGGAAAAAGGCCAGATATGAGGGGTTGGTCTTAGAACCGCAAGGGTTTGAGGGGAGTGAGAGGGAGAGAAGGACGGGGAAGGACATTTTTAGCAGGTGAATACAGTAGAGGAAAGAAAAATGAAGAGAAAAGAAAAAAGTCGTTTTTCTCAATTACTGAATCAATAAAAGAAAAGTCTCAAAATGTCTTGGGTGCCCTAGATTTATTTCGTTTATTTTTGGGTCATACAAAAGAAAGCAAGAGCCTTTGCTCCGCCATCTGGCTTGTTTAGTTGTTGATTTCTAATCACTGCCTGCTGATTATTTTATAAATAATCTTTTCCAACAGATGACCAAAAATCGCTCCAATTACCCCAATTACAAGACCAGTGTAAACTGGGCTAATAAAAATAAATTGAAAAAATAGCCCCATAACCATTCCTGCAACTGATCCGAAAAGCATTCCTGTGAATTTAGCCTTTTTGAGAGGTTCATTTATCCCATTTTCTCTTAGAGTATCGTTTATACAAATTGCTTGATTGTATGCTTGCCACATGCCGTAACCCCAAAGGGAAGGATAAAATAATCCCCAATTGTAATGAACAACCTTATGTGCCTGATGCAGCTCCCCCCTGAAAGTATGGTAAATTGCCATATTTAGATTAGAACTGTAATTAATCAAAACCTCCAAAACCATTAAGACAAAACCTATAAAGAGTTGGCCATTGTAAAATTGACCAAATCCAGGTAAAACAAATGACCATAACAAAGCCGACCAAGGGGATTTATATCTATTTTTCATCGTAAATTTCACCCCATATGCCCTTCTACATCAGACTGTATTTTGTTTAACCAATAATTGCTTCTAAAAAAAGGAAGGTGCATGACCTCCCTTTTGAAATCAGCTATTAAGATTAGCTTTGGCTAACTCATCTCTGTCTGATGCAATAGGAGGCTGTTCTAGCCATTCATTTTTTATCATGATATTGGAGCCATCCTCAGAATATAATTGGATTTCTGCCATTAATCTGTTATACATTACTCCTATATCCAGTCTGGGACTTTGAGCGATTCCTGTTCCATAATATCCAATACTCAACCCGATTAATGCTGCTGTAAAGAACATCATTAGTTTATCCGAAAAAGTATAAACAGTGCTATTCGTGATTTCTGTTGCCCAAGTCGTGGGAACTGGAAGGTAACTTTCTTCAAATTTGGTCCCAAATAATTTAATGTGCTTTTTGGCAATTTCAATTCCTCTAACACAGAATTGTTTTACTTGTTTATCCTGAGCAACCTGGCAAAACCCCGCCAAAGTTGCTGCTCCTAAAGCATTTCTTTGGATGTTTGCAAAAAGGTTGGATATTTCAGAAGCTACTAAGGGTCGTTTTTCACCAATAAGATCCCATACAAAACGCTGCTTTTTCACAAAATCTGTTCTTTCTAAATTCGGCAGATATGGAGACCTTAAATAAAGTCCTTTTGACAAGAGCAAGTCTTTCGCCATTCTAAATAATTGCATGGTTTCAGATATACAATCCGTATAGAAATCTGTAATGTCAGCTCTCGTAGACCCTGATAAACTAGCCGAGTAGGTTGTAAGTCCAATCATAGACATTTGATGAATAAAGTTTAATACATAATTGTCGGAATATAATCTAGGTGCAGTTAAATCGACATCTTGCTCTATTTTAAAACCGTGTGGGATTGCGTATTTTTCCTCAGTAAAAATAGAAACTAACTTTTCTATATGTTTTTTTGAGAGTTCTAAAGCATATTCGATGACAGGCTTAATCTCTTCATCTTCAGCCTTTTCTAAAAAATATGCAAGAATACATAAACTTCCGCTATCGTTCAAATATTGTGACCAAAGTTGTGCAATTTCCACTGATGTTATCCTTATCTGCTTACCATTCTCCATCAACATAATCCTCCGATAATAATACTTATTCTCTTTATTTTTCCCGATGTTCCCCCAAGTATGTATAAAGCTAATACTCTGCTCTTCCCAACGCAAAAAAGTCGGTATCGACTGCTAAATAAGTTGGTATCCAAACGGGAAGGGAATCGGGAATACTGGCGGATAGTCTATTATGTACTATCTCCCTGTTACTTTCTTCTTCCCCGTGCTAAAAAGTTGGTACCCAATGCAATGCTAAATAGTTGGTATCCAAACGACAAAGGAATCAGGAAGAGCAGCGGACAGATAAATATGTATTCAATCGGTTTTTTTAATCAAAATTCGGGGCGGGTCCAGTAGGACTTCGTCCCATTTCATTTATTCAATATCACTTCAATCCCTTGTCCAATAAGGGGTTCAGCCGTTTTCCTAATCTATAAATCCGTAGGATTTCCAATCTCTATTCAGTGTGTTTCCTAACCATATAACCGTCCCAAAATGGCTTTGTTTTCCGTCTTTTCTCCCGATTCTTATCTCCATTCTGGTACCAACTTAATACAATTATCCGAATACTCGATACAATCTAGAACGGAAAAAAGAGGGCGAAAATGGGGATTTTGGGGAAGAACTATGTAGCAGAATGGAATGAAAAAAAAAGGCGAGATAAGAGGGTGAGGCTTAGATCCACAAGGATTTGAGGGGAGGGAAGGACATTTTAGCAGGGGAATAGTTCAATTATTTTTTTTCTAACCTGCTTCATTAGTTTAATAACTTCAACAAAAAGTGCGTTAATCCTTCTTAGATCAATGCACCCTATAGTTTAAGTGCAATTATTTACATTTTTTAGATAAGAGCAATAAATTATTCATTCTCACAATTGAACTTAAATAGTCCTTTTTGGAACCAGAATACAAATTTTTTTATTACATAAATGATAATTAAATTACTTAATAACCCACTATATATATTCCAACTCTTCCAATAGGAAAGTGAACTATAATTTTCGATAAAAAAAGCATAAGTTGTTATAGCAATAGTAAAAATCAAATAATGAATGATTATTCTTTGCCTCCCTTTATTTGCGGGATAAAACATAATAAATAAGACTCCAAAGGTTGGATAGGTAAGATAGTATAAAGAGAAACTCATTTTAGTTGCATACTCAAATTCTCTATATGGAAATTCCACCAAGTTAAATAACAATTGAACATATTGATAGATCCATGCAATACCATGTCCAAATAAAAATGTTATGTGAGCAATTCTTTTGCGGTCTATCGGTACAAATTTTATCAATACGATGATTGAAATTAGCCATGATAACAATAATATCAGAATTTCTTTGTTCATTTATAATCAACCCTTATTAGCCATTTTCTATACCAAAGATAGTATTTATGATTAATGTATAATGAAATAATGACAGTTATTAAAGTCCAATACCACTTCCACTCGTCATATTCCACCAGTGTAGTATACTTCTCAAGTATTACTTCAAAAAATGTGAAAAAACCCGAAAAACACAGGTAATATAAAAGAACGTTAACCTTTTTTAGCTTATATGGAAAATATAAGCTAAAAAAAATTGCAACTGTTGGAAATAAGAAAAACTCAAACGAGAAACTTGTCTTGTTATACATATTTGCCTGAGGTAGTAATTGTGTGGGATATTCAATCCATCCTTTTTCAACAGCAAATAAACCTGCAGGCCAAGTTACAACTTGAAGAACCAAGAATAATACCCATGCGTCTCTTGATTTATCTTTTGGGACTAATTTTATTACCGCAAAAATACATAACATAGAAAAGCAGATTAGAAACAATCTCTCAAGATTCATTTTAAGAAACACCCTTAAGAAGAATTTTTATTTTTACCTTTTCCTCATTCAACTTTTTTAAAAAAAGTCATCCTTTTTCTTCCTTTTTAATTATTATATCCAAGTCAATTCCTACTATCCTTTATTGAACTAAACTGCATCTTTAGCGTAAAGAACATCATTTCACAAACTTTACAGTATCCATGTTATTGCAACTATATTAGAAGTATATAATTCGTAACAGGACATAACTCTTCATCTCATAGCATAAGTCTACTGTGTCCCTATATAAAATTAAGGTTCCTTAAATAAAAAAAGCGTTCCTTAAATAAAATTAATGTTCCCAATCCTTTGTCCAGTGGGGGTTCTGGACTCTTTAGTTGGTTTCCTCAGATAATAGATTCCAAGATGTCCAATCTTTTTTCAGCTCATTTAAGTGGAGCAAATCAGGTGAAGTTTTCGTCTACTATGGAACGTAATTTTTTTATAAGAGAAAATGGAACGGGTGGTGGTACGTAATTATTCGATGGGGACATTCCTTTCTTTTCTCCGGAATCTTTCGTCTATTAAGGGAAGAACTCTTTAACATTATCTGAATATTCTATGCAATACAGAAGGTTGATTTTAGGTCATTTTCGGGGGTTTTGGGGAAGAACTTAATAACATAATGGAGGGAAGGAAAAAGGCCAGATATGAGGGTTTGATCTTAGAGCCGCAAGGGTTTGAGGAGAGTAAGAGGGAGGGGAGAACTAAAAGGCAGGGGCATATAGTAGAGAGAAGGAAAAGAAGAGTAAAGAAAAAAGACATGTATAATACATTTACTTGTCCAATTTCTCTTCTAGTTAGTTCCTCTAATTATTAGTCACCTTCGAATAGAAAATCAATTAAAGAAAGATCCCTTATTTAGACATTTGTTTTCCTGAAGCCAGTGTTTGTACACGAATATTTGAAATCAAAAACACACTTGCTAAGATAACAAGAAGCCCTACTATTATTCCTGCTGTTATTTGTTCATGTAGAAAAAGACTACCCCAAGCTATCCCGAATACAGGGATAAGAAATGTTACACTTAATGTCTTGGTTGGCCCTACACTGTCAATTAGATAAAAATATAACAAATATGCAATAGCTGTACAAAATATTGCTAACCCGAAAACAGACCAAACAGCAGCAGCCGATATAGAATTTATAGTGGAAGGTAAATGCGTCAGTGTAAATGGTAGTAATAGAAGAGATGCCCCAGCTTGTTGTCCTGTAGCCAATGCAAGCGGCGAAATTCCCGAAAATGCCTTCTTTGCGTACACTCCAGCAATACCGTATGAAATAGTTGATAAGATCGCAAGACAAACAGCAATTTGTGTTTCAGTTGTAAATGGAACAGAACTCCAACCAACTAAGATGAAAACTCCAAATGCCCCCATTATAATTCCAACGAACTTTCGTAAACTCAAAGATTCCTTCATCCATCCCCATACAACTAGAGCAGTGAACAATGGTGTTAGGGAATTAAGAACGGCTGACAGAGAAGCTGGCAGATACAAAGCAGAGAAAGCAATAAGGGTAAAGGGAATAACAGCATTTAATGTCCCAATTATTAAAAATTGTTTCCACATCCGTCGAAATTGTGCAGACTGTCTCGTGGCGATCATGTATAATATCAAAGTCAGTACCGCTAAAGTGACTCTTACCTGAATTGTCAAAAAGGGCCCTAATACGGGTGATGCAATGCGTATAAATAGAAATGAAGCTCCCCATAGCCCTGCAAGCCCTAATAAAGCTAGTATATTTTTTACATTCATAATTTACCTCCGTATTCTATATTCTGATGGTGTATAACCCGTTTGCTGACGGAATACACTCGAGAAATGAACCGAGCTTGTATATCCAAGGCCATGAGCAATTTCTGTTACAGTTTGTCCGGTCATTTGAAGAAGAACTTTTGCTTCATCCATTCGCAACTTTAGGACATACTTCAATGGGGACATCTCCAAATTTTTTTTGAACACCCGTTGAAGATGATACTTGCTAACACCGCTATACAAGGACATTTGTTCTAAAGTTAAGGTCTGGTGATACTCGTTCTCAATAAATTGTTTAACCGACTGCACGATCTCTTCTTCGTTTGTTTGTAAAATGTTAGGACGACACCTTTTGCAAGGGCGGTATCCATCTGCAATTGCCTTAGAAACAGAACTATAAAACGTGATATTGTCTTTCAAAGGAATTTTTGATTTAAAAGAAGGTTTACAACATATCCCTGTGGACCTTACTGCATAAAAGAAAGTCCCGTCGTATTCCTTTTTACAATGAACGACAGCATCCCACATAATCTCTTCGTTTAGAAAGATCATTCCTACACCTCACTTAACACTATGGACATCATAGCAATATTAAAGATAGTTACTCAATCGGTTTCTTGCTCTCTAATTTTCGTTTACCCAACAATTTGTGGATTTTTATTGAATATGGCGTAAATCTTTCGTTATAGTAGCCTTTTATCAAATATCTAGTTGCTTTCCTCACTGTATTATCTAAGATGCCTCCAGTCCTATTCCGTGGAGTTTCCAATCGTATTGTACTAATCCTTAAATTTTTCTTTAATTTATTTTTCTCTCTTTTATTGTTAATTTAGAACTTGGAAGATTTAATAATAATTGTAGTTAAAACTATACAAAATAGAAGGTGAAGAAAAAGTGGAAAAACAAATAAAAATTCTGGTTGTTGAAGATGATAACGACATAAATCAATTATTATGTAACATTGTTAAAAAAAGTGGGTATATTCCACAACCTGCATATTCTGGAACAGAAGCATTAATTTATTTGCAAAATAATACTCTGGACCTGGTATTGCTAGATTTAATGTTACCCGGAAAGTCTGGAGAAGAAATACTTGCAAAAATAAGCAAAGAAAATCCTATTCCTGTCATTATTATTTCAGCAAAACTAGAGCAACAAACTAAAATTGATGCTTTAAGAACTGGAGCAGATGATTATATAACAAAGCCCTTTGATAATGAGGAAGTTTCGGCAAGGATTGAATCCAATTTAAGAAGATATCGACTGTCGATGCAACCTACTCAACAGAAAGAGCTAAAGCATAAAGATATTTCTGTTGATATGGAAGCAAAGATAGCAACCGTAAATGGAATAGCTCTTCCATTAACCACACGTGAATACCAAATTTTATTACTTTTATTACAATCTCCAAAAAAGGTATTTACAAAGGCAAATGTATTTGAAAGCGTATGGAATGAGGAATTCCATGGAGATGATAATACGATTAATGTTCATATGAGTAATTTAAGAAGTAAGCTAGCAAAGGCTAACCCGGACCAAGATTATATCGAAACAATATGGGGAATGGGGTACCGATTAAAAACTTTGGTTTTCTTAAGAATTAGCTTAAGACTTCCTTATGATTTGCTGGTTAAACTAAAAAGCATAACATTAAGGAGGGAAAGAAATGAGCGATTATGTACTTAAAGTGAATAATTTATCAAAAAAGTTTAAAAATCAAGTTGCTTTAAATAAAGTAAATCTTTCCATTAAAAAGGGGGCCATTTATGGGTTTATTGGACAAAATGGTGCTGGAAAGTCTACCTTAATACGAATTGTTTCGGGTTTAGCTGATAAAACTTCAGGAACAGTCGAATTATTTGGATATAACAATGGACAAGAACTAATCAAGGCTAGGAAAAGGATGGGGACAATTATTGAAGGGCCTGCATTATATCCGCACATGACCGCTGCTGAAAACTTAGAAGCACATCGACTGTTAAAAGGGATTCCGGGGAAAGAGTGTGTAGAAAAAACACTCGCATTAGTGGGACTTCAGGATACAGGCAAAAAAAAGGCAAAGAACTTTTCTCTAGGTATGAAACAAAGGCTGGGGATAGCAATCACTTTACTTGGTGATCCTGAATTTTTAATTCTCGATGAACCTATCAACGGTCTTGATCCCATGGGGGTAGTGGAGATAAGAGAGCTATTGAAAAGGCTTAATCAGGAATATGGTATTACTATTTTAATATCCAGCCATATATTGAGTGAGTTATATTTGCTTGCAACCCATTATGGGATTATTCATAAAGGGAACTTATTGGAGCAATTGACTTTAGATGAGCTAAATGCTAAATGTAAGCAATACTTGCATATTAAAGTAGATAATACGGAAAAAGCTGCTACAATTATCGAAACTAGGCTTAAAACAAATGATTTTGAAGTTATGCCCAATGGAGTAATAAAGTTATTTGATTCTATTGATGAGTCAGGAAAAGTATCCTCCATACTTGTAAATGAGAATCTGGTTATAGAGGAACTTATGCCGATGGGACAAGATCTGGAGTCTTACTTTATGAAACGTATAGGGGGTATTCATCATGGGTAATCTTTTCAAATCTGAGTTGTATAAGCTGAAAAAGGATCGATCTTTCTTGTTGCTTACAATACTTTTGGTTATTGTAAGTATCTGCTATCCTTTATTAATCGTTTTTGACGAAGGAGCGGGTTTGATAAAAATTAGTGATTTCTATCAGTCCACCGTACTCAATGGAAATAACTATGTGATAAAGCTAGCTCCATGTATATTAGCTGGATTTTTTATCTCAAATGAATATTCATTTGGAACAATGAAAAATATTGGGGCTTCTGGCAACAGTAGATTCCGAATCTATTTTGCAAAATTAATGGTTTTTTCAATTGGAGCGATAATTATTTCACTAATCCTACCAATCGTAATGACAGGTGCAAGTGCTTTATATTCTGGTTTTCATGATATGCCTGAATTAGGTTATTTTGTTAAAACAATAGGATTAACTATCCTATACGCAGCTTCATTTTCATCTCTGATGGCTTTGTTAGCGACGATTTTAACGGAGAGTGGAAAAGCAATTGCCTTTATGCTTTTATTCTTTTTATTATTTGATGGTATTTTATACGGTTTAAGTACGTTGATTCCAATATTTGAATTAGTATTAAAATACTCTATTTTTGACTTATTACTTAAAATTGTAAATGTTGATACCTTTATGAACGGTGGCATGAATAAAATGATTATTGTTCCAATAATCACTTATGGAATTTTTGGTCTTTTAGGTAGTCTCCTCTTTATAAAAAAAGAAATAAAATAGACGAACGGACTGATGGGGAAAATGTTATATTTGACCGTACTTTCAGTTGCCTTTGCATTATTTTTCCTGTCCCGCTTCATTCTCCTAAAAAAAGAAATACGAAGTGTTACTGATCAGTTACTTGAAAGACACCAACATAAAGCAGATACGAAAATTAATCTAGCTTTTTATGACACGGATTTTGAGAAACTAGCCAAGGAAATTAATGTTCAAATAGATGAAACCAAAGTGGCAAATGCACAAAAGAGGAGAACAGAGAATGAATTAAGGCAGGCAATTTTAAATATGTCACATGATATTCGTACACCGATGACTTCTATTCTTGGTTATATTCAATTCTTAGAGAATGAAGATTTAACGCAAGAAAAAAGTAAAGAATATATCATGATTATAAAAACTGGGGCATTAAGGTTAAAAGGTTTACTAGAAGATTTTTTGGAGTTATCCATGATAGAATCAGCGGAATATTCATTAAAGATGGATTCAATTAAATTAAATGATATGGTTCTGGAGGTCTTGGTTGGCTTTTATGAAGAATTTAATAAAAAGAATATAGAGCCTTCTATCAACATTTCGGAAAATGAAGTATGGATTATAGGAAACTCATCAGCTGTAAAGCGAGTAATAGAAAATTTGACGATAAACGCTATAAAACATTCAAGTGGCAATGTAGCAATCAACTTGAATAAAACTCCGTCCTATGCTGAACTAACGGTTATTAATCCTGCTTCCGAGCTAAAGGAAGAAGACCTTTTTTACTTATTTAATCGCTTTTATAAAGCAGACCAAGCAAGAAAAGGAAAAGGCACGGGACTTGGATTATCCATTACTAAAAGTTTAATGCAAAAAATGAATGGCGATATTACTGCTGAATTAAAGGACGAGCAATTATATATGAAATGTAAGTGGAAAATAAAGCCTTAGTTTTCGAATACCTTGTATATTATCCGTTAATCAAGGATAAAAATCTTATCATCGGAGAAAATAATTGTTATGAAAAATGGGCTTATTACGGTTTGAAAAGGAGGATAAACGATGGATTTAGAGAAGAAAGAAAATATAAGTGTAGAAGAGAAAAAATCTAGCTTTTCCTTTCCTGGACCTTGGTTCGGTGGAATTTCGATGATCATTAGCCCTATTCTACTTTTAATAGGTGAGTTTTTTAAGATAAAGTACAATTATTACTTTCCTTATCAGCTTCAGGGCTATGCAGAGCATCCAGTTCTTATGACAATATCCTATAGCTGCTTTACTTTGAGTTTCATCCTTATGTGGCCGGCAATTTTCACTCTAACCAATATGATTGGAGAGAAAAAACCAGGTTGGGCTAAATGGGGAGGTACTTTGGCCATTATTGGCTTATTTGTAAGACTTTTTCATGAAGGAGTGAACCATCAGGCTTTTCAATTGGTGGATGTACAGAATCTGGAGATGGCAACTCATGCTGTTAAAGATTCCTATACAGCATGGTATGTATTGTATCCGCTTGTATTTGCTGATAATTATGGTTGGATTGTTCTCGGAATTGGAGCTTACCTTTCAGGTACTCTTGGATGGTTTAGTGCATTTGCCCTTGCGGCTATGTCTAATCACAATAGTGGTGTCCTCAAAGGTACCGATATAAAATCATTTACTGACACGTTATTCCTTTGCATCGCATTCCTTCCGCTTGGAATCAGAGTGCTACAGAATTGTCCTAAGCCTAGCCGTCGAGCATTTAAGTGGGCGATACCAATAGTCCTAATAATTGCCTATTTGTACTATCGAACATTAACAAATAGTTTAAGTTGAATTAATTTCTAAAGGATTAGCTTATTTTGTAAATAAATAATATTAGGGGGCTTAATATGAAAATACCTAAATACACTGAAAATAAAGAATTTTATGGAGCTTTGGTTATTCTGGTCTTTAGTTTTGCTCCATTGTATGCTTTACCATTAATCTTGGTTTTTATTATTATACAGAAATTAAGATTGCGGCAAGGGGAGAGCCGATAATAGAAGCGTCAATGTAACGCATTTCTTTTTTAGTCACTATTCAACTTTATTTTATGAAGGAATTCAGAGTAAACCGGTGAATAGGGAGTGAGCCCTTGCAGGAGAAGCGATTGAAGGGGATGGAGCGGCTTTGGAACTTAATTTTTTTTGGGGGGACTATAATATCCCACCGCCACTTTCTTCTTCCCTAAGCTAAAAAGTCAGTACCTACTGCTAAATAGTTGGTATCCAAACGGCAAAGGAAGTGGGAAGTGCAACGGGTAGTTCCGATATCAATTCAATCGGTTTTTTAATCACAAAATCAATACAAATCCAGGCTGGATCCAATACGGGTCCAGTCTATTTCTTATGCTCAATATCTGTCCAATCCTTTGTACGATGTGACTTGGTAGGCAACCTTTTAACATCAGTGAGTATATAAAATAGGATCATAGAGTAAATCAATAGTTGCTCAAAATGATTGAAAATCAAAACTATACTTTAAAGGAGATACTCAAATGGAAAAGTATTTTATAAATTATCATACTGGTGCTGGAAATCTAATTGTGGAAGTAAATGAAATAGATGAGGCAAAAAGAATTGCAGAAGAAGGTGTTGCCTACACTCAAACACAAATCACAATCGAAACTTTAGATGGTGAAGTTATCACAGAATCAAGATGGTGGGGCGTAGAGCCAGAAGAAGATTCAAATGTGCTTGAAATTATTGGTGATGGATACTTTCAAACTTGGAGTGATGAATTAGAAAATGAAGTTTACTGATATATCTCAGCAATAAAAAAATGTTCCAATTCCAAAGGTTTCTTCAGCTCTTTTCCGGCGGTCTTCGGAATTTTTATGGATAAATCTAGTTGGATTCCAATCATAGTTCTGGTAATGGTTCACTCCTATTTCCAACAAGATTTCAATCCAATTGGTTCTATTCACTCTTTTCCTATTCAATCCTTGCCCGGTAAGGTCATAGGTAACTCCTGTTCATTATTCAGTCGCTGTCCCTTTCTTTGCCTGACTCGTTCCTCCATCATGGAAGAAGGAAGAAATATTAGAATGATAGATTAAAAAATAGTTTTATGTGACTTGCCAGGCAACCTATTAGACCTCTATTCCAAATAAAATCAAAACATAGAGTTAAGCATAGAAATGAGGATTCAACGCTTGTACATATGCTCTAACTTAATTAATGACCAAAGAGGAAGTAATCAAATGGATTAGTAAGGTCTCGAACGTGTTGGTTAATCAAAATGGTTATCTTTAAGGAGAGCCAATCTAAAATAAGGAGAATAACAATTAAAGAAAATGAGGCGATTTCATGAAAACAAATGATTTAATTATTCACATTAATGACAAGAGGGATTCCTATCAACTACATTTCGAAGGTAAATCGAACGTTAAATATCAACTATTCTGGCAATTGTTGGATGAATTAGGTTGGGATATGAAAAATCCATATCATTGCATTTTTGGATTTCTGGAGATTGGGGAACAAGCTGAAAGTGATGTCTTATTCGACCAAAAAGGCGAACCAATTATTCTGTTCGAAATAAAAGGGATTAAAGAAAACATAGACAATCATATCGAACAAACCAAAAGGTTTTTCTCAGTTGAAAACTCGATTAAAGTTGCCATCCTATCCAATATGGTTGATATGTATTTCTTCTCGGATTTTGAAACCCCAGGTGTAATGGATGAAACACCGTTTTACAAGATTTATCTTCCGTCTTTCACTCAACAAGATGTTGATTTTTTGGAACAATTTCAAAGAGACTATTTTTTGGATCATTTTCGAGATCTTTATGCCAAATGGAAGGAGCAATACCTTCTTTAAATGGATATGCAATTCCTGTTTGTTGCAATAGGACAGAATTAAATTAAGAGATAAAGGTCGACCTCCTTCTTTTACCGGTTTGAGGTCGATTTTTTTCTTCTGATTTGCATCTTTATTTTGCTGGTAGTTTAATAACCATGTGTTATAGCAAAGAATTATTTTGAATTCGAAACTTTTGTAGAATTTATCCAAATGTTATGAGGAGTAGCACCTAAAAAACGAATTATTAAGGAGAATCTATTAATGTATACACCGTTCTTTTTAAGGCAAGTTCTCTATTTAAAATGGTAAAATGAAAATAATAGGGGAGGTATAATATGGATAAAACGTTACTCGAACAATTACTTGATCAAACCGAGAATGAACATTTAGATTTAAAAAAAGGGCTATATGTAAAAGCAAATTACGATAGTTTATTAAAAGATGTAATTGCCATGGCGAATGCTAAAGTTAACGGATCACGATACATTACATTTGGTGTGAAAGAATCAGCTCAACAAGAAAAAGAGCTTTTTAATATTACAGAGCCAATTGATGCAGCCACCTATCAAGAATTAGTTTTCGAAAATATTGAGCCACAGTTAGATTGTCAGCTACATTACCTTACATATAAAAATCACTTGTTAGCTGTACTTGAAATTAGAGACCCAAAGTGCCAACCGTACTTACTTAAAAAAGACTTTAATAAACTACATAAAGGCTTTTGTTATATTCGACGAGGAAGTAAAAATGATTTTGCAACAAGAACAGATTTCGATTATTTCTATAAGCAAGGGCAATTTGAAATTCATATTCTTGATGAATACTTACGAGCTGTTGATTCAGAGAGTGGTTGTGCCTCCCTCGAATGTTCTTTTAGAAACTGTACCGATTTCCCAATTACAGTTTATAAGGGTTATTTAGAAGTGTGGGACACACAAAAATTACGTACTCAACATCGTCTCTTTGGGCATACCCGTCATATACCAGGTGCAGACTATCGCTTGGAGATTCCTCCAAAAGCTGAAATAGTAAATGATTTTAGATTTGGTTTTGAATCTAGTGATTGTCTTCGTTTAGAAATGGACGAATACGGTCATTCTGACTTAGATTTGAACTTTAAATTATATTTACTGGATACATTAGGAATGAATATGTAGGTAAGGCACAAGATTGTATTGTTTTTGCTAAAGGTAAATTTTTATGGAAAATAAAAAAATAGACAGTCGTATTCGCCTGGCACATTATTTTTAGATTGATAGAAATTTTTCTCTATCATGCCTCCATGCCAAAGCATTATTTTTAAACAGAAAAGGATATGGAAGGAAAAATGGCAGTACATTATATCCTAAATCCTGATTTAACCGTTTCCTCAATACAAAAATCCAATTATGCAGTTCATGAAAATGACGGTTATATTGATGTCATTAACATCCTACCTTCGAGATCCAAGCGAAATCGAATCAAATAATTAATATTTCCCACCAGCATCTCATGTGTTGCCACATACACTCCGCGCATGTGGAAGCTGTTGCAAAATTAATATTGAAATAGATAGAAGCTCATTTAAACTTTAGTTTGGGAGCTTTTGTAAGAAATCTAAAGTATTTTTATTAAAAATATTAGATGATTG
>NZ_CCAS010000077.1 GCF_000612625.1 Neobacillus jeddahensis | reverse complement strand
CAGGCCCCCGCCGCTTTAAAGCGGCGAGGGCCTGACCCCTTTTTTTCAGTTAGCTCTCTTGATACATTTGTGAATCTGTTGCCTTTTCTTTCGTCATTAAGAGAATAAAGACAATGGCTATTACTAACGGGATGAGCGTCCACATAAAGGTAGTTGTTATCGAGCTTGATAATACTTCAGTAATTTCCTTTAAAATATTTGCAGGAATGTGAGCACGTAATTCCGGTGACAACAGGGCGCGGCTGTCTTCGCCTCCTGCATTCCCCTTGAAGCTTTCAGGTAATCCGGCCGAAAAATGATTTTTTTGGATCACGCCAAAAACCGTAATCCCAAGTGTCATTCCTAATGATTTCAGGAAGTTACTTGCTGAACTTGCGATGCCTCGTTGTTGCGGAAGCGCCTTTTGCAGTGCCGACATCCCAAGCACGGAGAAGGATGGACCAACGCCAAGTCCGATGACCATCATATAGAGTGTCACAGTCCAGCGTGGCGTTGAAACGTCCAAAGTCCCGAGTAAAATCGTTCCAATCGCTGTTACAATACTAGCGGTAATCATGATCGACTTATAGCTGAATTTATTGGCTAGTGCGCCCCCTAATGCTGCGGCGATACTAGAGGTAACCATCATCGGTAATAATAATAATCCTGAGTTTGTTGCCGTTCCACCTGTTACCCCTTGAATATAGAGCGGGATATAAATGGTCGAGACCATAAAGACCGCTCCATAGAACATCCCAGTTAAAACACTGCTCGTATATAAACGCTCTTTGAATAGACTAAACGGCAGGATCGGATCCTTAGCTGTTTTTTCAATTAAAAGAAAGATGACGAAACAAATGGCAGACAAGCAAAATAACGAAATAATTTGCCATGAACTCCAGCTATACGTATCGCCACCCAATTCCAGTCCGAACATCAGAGCGACGGAGAAACTGACAAGGAAAATGGCGCCTGCCCAGTCAATGATCTGGCGCGTATGCATTTTCGATTCATTATAAAAAAAGAGGATCAGTCCAAGTGTGATGATTCCAATTGGAATGTTGATATAAAAAATCCAGCGCCAATGAAAGTGATCGGTAATAAATGAGCCTAATAAGGGACCGGCGATGCTCGATAAACCGAAAATGGCTCCGAACATGCCACTCATTTTTCCACGCTTTTCAACTGGGACGACATCCCAAATGATCGTGAAAGCAATTGGCATTAACGCACTTCCACCAATTCCTTGAATCGCGCGGAAGATACATAATTGAATCATTGTTTGTGCCGTTCCGCATAAAATAGACCCTACTAAAAATAACAAGATACCAAACACAAAGAATCTTTTTCTCCCGTACATATCGGATAATTTACCGAAGATTGGCATCCCTGCCATTTCGGTCACTAAATAGGCAGATGTGACCCAAACGTATTTTTCCATTCCACCTAAATCACCAATAATCGACCCCATGCTCGTCGCTACAATGGTGCTGTCTAGTGCAGCCATAAAAATACCCAATATTAAAGCGGCCATGACAGGTGCTAATCGTGTTCCCCTTTTCGACATCTATATTTCCCTCATTCCTTTAACGTTGTTAAATTGACAATTTGTAGTTTAACATCGTTAAATAAAGAAGTAAAGAAAAATTAGTTAAAAACAGATAGAATAGATGTATTGAGGTGATCGATACCATGAAGAAGAATGTAAACAAAGAAACGATTACGGAGGCAGCGTTAGAAATATTACATGAAAAGGGACTAGCCCAGCTCACAATGAGAAATGTAGCGGCTAAGCTAAATGTAAAAGCGCCTGCCCTTTATTGGTATATCAAAAACAAACATGAGTTGCTCCAGCTAATAGCGGAACATATCTCATCACTAATAAACTTTCCAAAACAGCAGGAGAACTGGGAAGACGAAATCATTTTACTATCAATCGAGAATCGACGGGCGATGTTATCGATTCCGAATGGAGCAGAGATCATGATGGAGACCCTGCCCGTCTCGACGAAAAGATTATATGCGATTGATCAAACAATGGAGATATTCCACCGGGCCCAATTTCCGGAAGACGTTATCTTCTTTGCTGTTACCCTGATTAATAGTTATGTAACCTCGTTTGTTTTGGATGAGCAAAAGCAAGAGAGAATGTTAACGGAGATGGGGGAGGAGGAAGTGTATAAACAATTCACGGATGCCATTATGGCGATCCCAAAGGATGCCATCCCCTACGTGCATCATCACTTGCTTTATCGCAAAGGGAAAGTCAACGATGAGGAAAATTTTTTAGCGGGCTTGCGTATTATTTTACAAGGAATTAAAGCAGAGATACGTCAGAATTAACTTTTAACGCTCTTCAATCTTTATTGAAGGGCTTTTTTTATGTCCATCCATTCTCTATTTTACTTTTTGGAAAATTACTTTGACAGATAGAGTAATTTCGAGTAAGATTACTCTATCAGATAGAATAGTGAATCAAACAAGGAAGTGAAAAGATGATTAGAAGCGATCTTATTCGCGGTCATTTGGATTCGATTATTTTGCGGTTGATTTTCGAACAAGACAGGTATGGCTATGAAATATCGAAAGAAATTAGTTTACGGACAGATAATCGCTTCCAGATAAAAGAAGCAACGTTATATGCCGTGTTTCAGCGGCTAGAGAAAAAGGAACTGATTGAATCATACATGGGCAGTGTCTCCCAAGGTGGGAAAAGAAAGTACTACAGAATTACGACACTCGGGAAGGCGTACTTACGAGAAATGATCGAGGAATGGAAAGAAACAAAAGAAGTCATTGACTTGTTTATGGAGGGATTACAGTGAAAAAATTAAAAAACCATGTGGATGAACTATTTAAGGGCGTTCCAGATAGTGAGCAAAAGAAGGCGATTAAACAAGAGGTTTTGGAAAACCTTGAGGAAAAAGTACTCGACTTAATCGATCAAGGCAAAGAAGAGGAAGATGCTATCAATAAAGCAATCGTCGACTTTGGTGATATTGACGATATAAAAAAGGAACTCGGCGTGAAACAGCCAGTGAAAAAGAATATGTCAAAATTAAACCTAGGCTTTTCTATCTGGGGGAGTATCCTCATCATCGCTTTATTTATTTTTATTAATTTTGCTTATACGCCAAAGACAATTTGGTTTGTTTATCCGACCTTTGCTGTATTATGGTGGCCGTTAGCGATGTATTTCAATTGGCAGCGTTCAAAGTAAGGAGGGGTTACAATGAAAAAAATTGATCCAGGCTTTGCCATAGCGGGAAGTATCATGAGTATCATCTTTTTGATGCTTGTTAACTATCTAACTAGCGCCCATTACGTGTGGTTTTTTTATCCGGCTTTTGTATTGCTATTGTGGCCAGTTGGTGTGTACAGTGCGAAAAATGGGAAACACAAACAGCTCGCACTCTCCTATAGCGTATTGCTGATTGCCTTTTTGACGGTAGAGAATTTTCTTCATTCATCACAGTATCCGTGGTCAATGTTTGCGATTTATCCGATTTTCTGTTGGCCAATTCTGGCTTATTTAGAAAAGCGTGCCCTAACCGTTACAGTAGCTTTGATTGGGAGCTCCTCGATTATTTTATACTATGTCATACTGAATTTGTTCTTATCACCGCAGTATCCCTGGGCCATCTATCCCTCGTTTGTGGTGTTATGGTGGCCGCTAGCGATCTACCATGCGAAGAGAAAAACCTATTTTGCATTCTCAGTCAATGCCACGGTGTTAATTGCGATCTTCTTCACCACAGTCAATGCCGTCTCCAGCCCCGACGTCGTTTGGGCCGTCTACCCAATCTTTTGCGTCCTTTGGTGGCCACTCAGCATGTATTACTTCGTCTACAAACGGAGACTTATAAAATAATCCATAAGGTGTCAGGCACCACAAAAAGACAAATGTCTTTTTGCGGTGCCTGACACCTTATTTGTGTAAATAAGGGAACAAGCTTATTCTATAGTTATAAAAATAGCGAATAAAAAGGTGAAGTGGCTATGGAACGAATTAATATATTAGTGGTGGAAGATGATAATGATATTAATCAATTATTATGCAATATTATTAGAAAGAGCGGTTACAATGCGCAGGCGGCCTATTCTGGTACGGAAGCGATTCTGTACTTGGAAAGGTCTGAGTGGGACATGGTCCTGCTAGATTTAATGCTTCCGGGACTAACCGGTGAAGAGGTTCTCGCCAAGATCAGTGCGAAAAATCCTGTTCCTGTCATCGTCATCTCGGCGAAGCTTGAGCAGCAAACTAAAATAGACGCACTCAGGACTGGGGCAGATGACTATATCACCAAGCCTTTCGACATTGAAGAGGTGTCCGCACGAATTGATTCCCATCTCAGAAGAGCAAAGCGGACATTAGTGCCACCACAGCCCCAAGTGTTAACACACAAGGATCTATCCATCGATACAGACGCAAAGAAGGTTTTGGTAAATGGACAGGAGCTCCTGTTAACGGCACGCGAATACGCGATATTGGTCCTGCTCTTATCCGCCCCGAAAAAGGTTTTTACCAAGGCGAATGTGTTTGAAAGTGTATGGGAGGAAGAATATCGTGGTGATGATAATACGATTAATGTCCATATGAGTAATGTCAGAACCAAGCTTTCCAAAGCGAACCCCAACGAAGAATATATTGAAACCATTTGGGGAATGGGCTATCGCTTAAAAACTTAAGGTTTTCTTAAGGATTCATTTAAGCCTTTCTTATGTATTACGACCTATACTTCAGTTATCACATAAGGGAGGTCCATGTGGATGAACGAATATGTTTTGAAAACAAATCAACTATCCAAGAAATATAAACAGCAACTGGCTTTAAACAAAGTTAATCTTTCCATTCAAAAAGGAGCCATCTACGGCTTTATCGGCCAAAATGGGGCCGGTAAATCTACTTTGATTCGGATCGTGTCGGGATTGGCGTTCCCAACTGGGGGAACAGTAGAATTATTTGGTAAAACTACGGAAGATGATCTAGTCGAGGCGAGAAAGCGGATTGGGACGATGATCGAAGGGCCGGCTTTATATCCCCAGATGACCGCTGCCGAGAATTTGGAAGCACATCGACTGCTTAAAGGGATCCCAGGGAAGGACTGTGTTGGAAAACTGCTGGCATTAGTTGGTCTTCAGGATACGGGCAAAAAGAAAGCAAAAAACTTTTCTTTAGGAATGAAGCAGCGGCTGGGACTGGCGGTCGCCCTATTAGGGGATCCAGAATTCTTAATTTTAGATGAGCCGATAAACGGTTTAGATCCAATGGGCGTGGTTGAGATCCGCGAACTGCTAAAGAAGCTCAATCGAGAATATGGGATTACCATTCTTATCTCCAGTCATATTTTGAGTGAGCTTCATTTATTAGCCACTCATTATGGCATCATTCATAAAGGGGAACTATTAGAGCAAGTAACCGCACAAGAACTCAATGACAAGTGTCAGCAATTTTTGCATATTAAAGTGGATAATCCTAACAAGGCGGCAACTGTCATAGAAACGGATCTCTCGACAACTGATTTTGAAGTTATGCCAGACGGTGTCATAAAGTTATTTACTTATGTAGATGTGCCGGGCAAAGTTTCCTCAATCCTTATGAAGCAGGGGTTAATCATCGAACAATTCATGCCGATGGGTGAGGATTTAGAGGGCTATTTTATGACTAGGATTGGGGGTGTGAACCGTGGGTAATTTACTAAAATCAGAATTATTTAAGTTACGGAAGGATCGATCCCTCTGGACTTTAATTATTATCTTAACGGCATCCGCTATTTTTTACCCAGCACTAATTTTCTTTGATAATGGTGCAGATTCGGCAACAGTGAATGAATTATTTACTAATACTGGACTTGGCGGAAACAATTATGTGGTGAAGCTTGTCCCGTGTATTCTTGCGGGCTTCTTCATTTCAAGTGAATATTCAGTCGGGACGATGAAAAGCATAGTGGCGTCCGGCAATAGCAGAGTCCGGAGCTACTTTGCTAAATTAATTACTTTTTCAATTGGTGCAATAATCATTTCAGTAGTATTTCCAATTATCATAATGGCAGCGAGCATGATTTTCTTTGGCAATAATGACCTACCTACCCTAGATTATTTCGTCCAGACGATGGGTTTAACAATTCTTTATGCAGCCGCATTTGCTTCCATCATGTCATTGTTCTCCATTATTTTTACGGATAGTGGCAAGACGATAGGATTTTTAATTATTTTTTTCCTTCTATTTGATAGTATCTTCTATTTATTAAGTCAAGAGTTTGCTTTAATCAAGACCATCTTTAACTACTCCGTGTTCAAATTATTTTTAGATATCAATAAAGTCCATCTAAGTAATAGTGCTTTTCTAAAACTTTTGCTTGTTCCAATCATAACTTGGATTGTTTTTGGAATGGCGGGAAGCTTGATTTTTCGTAAAAAAGAAATAAAGTAAGGAAGAAAGCGGGTGAGAAGCATGCTCTATATAACGTTGATTTCGGTCATAGTAGCATTGTTTTTTCTCATTCGGCTTTTTTTTATAAAAAAAGAGATCAAACGTGTTACGAAACAGATTAACCAGTTTAACCATCATCAGACTGAAAAGAAAATTGACCTTGCTTTCTTTGATAAACACATAGAAAAGCTGGCGAAAGAAATAAACGATCAGATGGATTTAACAAAGCAGGCACTTGCTGAAAAGAGGCGAACGGAAAACGAGCTGAAGCAGGCGATTGCCAATATCTCACATGATATCCGGACACCGATGACCTCTATTCTTGGCTATATTCAACTTCTGGAATCAGCCGATGTATCACCAGAGCAAAGGAAAGAATATACGGCCATTGTCAAAAATGGAGCATTGCGCTTAAAGGTGTTATTAGAGGATTTTTTTGAGTTATCAATTATCGAGTCTGCTGATTACCCAGTAAGAATCGAACCGATCAAGCTTAATCATTTGCTGTTAGAGGTGCTGGTTGGGTTTTATGAAGCCTTTCACCAACGTGGAATCGAGCCAATCGTAACCCTTCATGAAGAAGAAATCACCATTAAGGCAGACGCATCTGCCCTCAAACGCGTTCTCGAAAATTTACTTAGTAACGCCATTAAACATTCACGAGACAATGTCACAATTAGTCTCCAGAAAAAACAAGCTTCGATTGAATTGATCATCAGTAATCCGGCCCCACAATTAACAGAATCGGAAGTGTCCCTCCTGTTTGACCGTTTTTATAAAGCGGATCAAACAAGAACAGGGAAGGGCGCAGGGCTGGGATTATCGATTGCGAAAGGTCTGATGAGAAAAATGGACGGTAATCTGACCGCGCAATTAACAGACCAACAATTAGTAATGACATGTGAATGGAAGGCATAGGAAAAGTGCAAGGTACCCGCCTTGCGCTTTTCTTACAATTGATAGTAATTCCGTATCTTCGGGAAATGAATGATGACCTTCGTATAGTTCCCCTCTTCGGATTCAATTGTTAACTCGTGTCCCAGCTTGTTCGCCAGCTGCTTGGCAAGATATAGTCCCATCCCGGTCGACTTGGCATGGCTTCGCCCGATTGAACCAGTAAATCCTTTTTCAAAGACACGATGCAAGTCCTCTAACTTAATTCCGATGCCATTGTCCTCAAGAATCAACCGCTTTTCTGCATGATCTTCCTCAAAAGAAACCGACACTTTGCCGCCCTCATCGGTATATTTAACAGAATTTGCGAGGATTTGATCGATGACAAATCCTAACCATTTCCGATCACTTTGGACTGTTTGCGGCGTATCTTCCATTTCAAACCGAATCGCTTTATTGATGAACAGCTTAGAATATTTTTTGACACTATTTTTAATAAGTTGATTGATCGTGATCTCGGAGATAAAGTAGTCTTTTGAAAAGGAATCAATCCGGGAATAGTATAGAGCTTGCTCGACATAATGATCGATCTTATCGAGTTCATCCTCAAATTTATCAACAAGGGCATCAACGCTTTTTCCCTCGCTATTTTCCATCAGTAGGCGACTGGCGGCAATTGGCAGCTTCACTTCATGAATCCACGACAGGATAAACTCCTGCTGATCGCGTTTCTCGTCCTGTAATGTTTGCAATTGTTGGGCATGTTCCTGGAGAATTTTATCAAAAAGCTGGAGAAATAGCTGTTGCTGCTCATTCTGTGCCTCTGGTAACAGAGAAAAGCAGTCCGCTTGGCCACTTTCGACGACAGCTGACACTTTCTGGAAAAAATTCCTTCGATAATAAAAGCCGCTGGTAATATAGACGGAAGTCAGTAGCAAACAACTTATATTGGTATAGATAATATTATTAACGGCTATTTGATGTTGTTCGGTACTTACGAACATAATGATCGACACAAAGGCCATGATGATCAGGTAAACAAGAAGAAAAAACCGTTTGTCTTTTACATACGCGTAGAAACTCATTGGATGATGTACCCTTCCCCTTTTTTGGTGGAAATAAACTGGTCCTTGCCAAGCTCTGCTAGTTTTTTACGGAGTCGGTTGACATTGACTGTTAAGGTGTTTTCATCGACAAAGCTTTCGTCCTTCCAAAGATTGCGCATAATCTTTTTGCGGCTAACAATCGTCCCTTTTTGCTGCATGAGGAGATGCAAGATTGTAAACTCCGTTTTGGTTAGATCAATTTTTTCCTCGCCTAGCCGTACTTCCCAATCCTTCAGGTTTAAGATCACTCCTTCATGCTCGAGCACATTTGGCTTTGTATCGATATAGGAATAGGAGCGCCTTAAAAGGGCGTTAACCTTTGCCAGGAGCACATCCGTATAGAATGGCTTTTGCATGAAATCATCGCCGCCCATGTTCATGGCCATCACCATATCCATCGGGGTGTTTCGTGATGAAAGAAAAATGATGGGAACCTTCGAGATTTCGCGAATTTGCTGGCACCAATAAAAACCATCAAACGACGGCAAATTTATATCTAACAAAATCAGATGGGGTTGTTCGTGAATAAAGGCTTCTACTATTTGATCGAATTCAATTAGCTTGATGACCTCAAAGCCCCATTTTTCAAAGGTCTCACCAAGCATCTCTCTAATGGTCGGTTCATCTTCCACTATCATGATTTTCATCTAGCCCACCTCCATTAGCTTCATTTATAAAAAATATTCTTGTCCTAATACTATCGAAAATGCAGGCGGATTTCATCCAAGTGACAAAACTGTAAGGTTGTTTGCCTTCACTGTTAGCTAGAATCATGCTTCCTTATTATAAAATGAATCCAATGAGAGAAAATAATCTTCATAAATGGAGGAATCACATACATGAAAACAATTGTTGAGGCAAAACGAATGAAGAAAATATATGGAGGAAAGGGAAATGTCTTTACAGCCCTGGATGAGATTGATTTAACTGTAAGGGAGGGAGAGTTTGTCGGAATTATGGGGCCATCTGGTGCCGGGAAATCCACATTATTAAATGTGCTGGCAACGATTGATACGCCCACATCCGGTGACGTTGTCATCGATGGAACCAGCATTATCAACATGAAGGAAGAACAATTATCAGCCTTTCGCCGCGATAAGCTCGGCTTTATTTTTCAAGATTATAATCTGCTCGACACGTTGACAGTGAAGGAAAATATCCTACTGCCATTAGCGCTGGCAAAAATGAATGTCGCTGAATTAGAGCGCCGGGTAGCGATTGTTGCCGATAAATTTGCCATCGGTTCGATTTTAGAAAAGTACCCATATCAAATATCGGGCGGTCAAAAGCAACGAACGGCGGCTGCCCGTGCGATTGTTGCAAAGCCAAGTTTAATTCTAGCTGACGAGCCAACTGGTGCGTTAGATTCTAAATCGGCAACCGATCTCCTTGAAAGCCTGAAGGATCTAAGTGAACAGGACCAGGCCACAATCTTGACGGTGACCCATGACGCTTTTGCGGCTAGCTATTGTGGACGAGTCCTTTTTATAAAAGACGGTAAACTGTTTACTGAACTCGTCAAGGGAAAAGGGACGCGCAAGGAATTTTTTAATAAGGTGCTAGATGTCTTGGCGGCACTTGGAGGTGGGGCAAGTGACGTTATTTAGTGTGACTCGAAAAAATATTCAAGGTAATTTTAAAAACTATCTCATCTACTTTTTATCGATGATTTTCAGTGTGGTCATCTATTATACGTTTGTTTCCTTGCAATATAGCGAGGAAATTCAAAAGAGTATTCAATCATGGGAAACGATGCGGTCTATATTTGTGCAAGCATCGATTATGTTAATTTTATTCGTCACCGTCTTTATTTTATATTCCAATGCTTTTTTTACAAAAAAACGGAAGAAGGAAGTAGGTTTATACTCGTTATTAGGAGTACGAAAAAAGACCATTGGAAAAATGCTATTCTATGAAAATCTAATTATGGGGGCAATAGCAGTTCTTATAGGCGTTCTGTTGGGAACACTTCTATCTAAATTGTTTACGATGATGTTACTCAAACTATTAAGTTCAACGATCAATGTAAGCTTCAGCATCTCCTTTGAAGCTGTCCTCAATACCTTGATTGTCTTTTCGATTATTATTTTATTTACATCTATTCAGGCAAATCGACTGATTTATCGGTTTAAATTAATTGAGTTATTCCATGCTGAACAGGAGGGTGAACAAGTTGCAAAAGCATCAGTTGGAGCGGCAGCAGGCTCTATTATTCTGATAGCCTTTAGTTATTGGATTGTCTTCCACCCCATTACTGAGCAACAGCTTGTTCAACTATCCCTCGTCTTATTTGGGATTGTGGCTGGAACCTATTTATTATTTCGTTCCTTAATCGTCTATCTATTAAGGGCTTCGCAAAAAAATAAATCCCGTTATTATCGAGGAATGAATTTAATTGGTACGACCCAATTGATTTATCGATTTAAAGGAAATGCTCGGACACTTACGATGATTTCTTTACTAAGTTCCGTTACTTTATGCGCCATTAGTGTTGGGTATGGGGGCTATTATAACATTGAGAAAACCGCAAGGAACTGGTCTCCATTTAGTTATAGTTATATTTCAAAAAATGAGGTTTTCGATCATCAAGCAGATCAAATCATTTTGGAGGATAAGGAACATCCGGTTCAGGGAAAACTGGACATCTCTGTTATACAAGTAAACGGAGATATTTCGGATTTAGAATATGTTCCATACGGATATGCTGCCAAGTCTGTACCGACAAGATTGATAGCTGTGAGTACGTACAATCAGATAGCAAAGGTGTTAAACAGGGAAGAGAACTTGCGGCTTAGCGGGAATGAGGCAGCGGCGATTCGACCGTGGCAGGATAATACTTTTTCTGATTATGTTGGTCATACCATAACATTAAAATTGTCAGAAGAAAATCATTCCATCAAGTTTGTAAAGATGTTCGAAGAACGGGTGTTAGGCTGGGTCTCTCCTGATATCTACGTGGTTGTTAGTGACAGACTGTATACTGATATAGCAAAGCAAGTAAAGCCGTTTGTCTATCAAGCGTATAAAGTGAAAAATGAGAAATCAACAATTGAAACAGCTAAAAAACTGGAGAAACTTCTGGCTAAGGATACTGAATTATCCACATTTTACACAATGTATACAAAAGAATTGGAATCATCAGGAATCGATATCTTTTTATTAGGATTTTTGGGGCTCGTCTTTCTTGCCGCTACAGGGAGTATTATTTATTTCAAACAATTAAATGAAGCCTATTCTGATCAAGAGCGTTATCAAATTTTGCGGAAGATTGGAGTAAGTAAACGAGAAGTTTTGACAACCCTTTCGAAGCAGACACTTTTTGTATTTTTATTACCATTAGTGGTGGGGATCCTGCATTGTACAATCATATTAAAAGCAATTTTCGGTGTGAATCTAGCAGAGAAAACAATTATGATCCCCATTTTCATGGTGATGGCAGCATATGTGATTATCTACCTTGGGTATTATGTGCTGACGGTTAAATCCTCTAATAACATTGTTAATAAGTAATTGATGACATCTCTCGAGAATTCGAGGGATGTTCTTTAGTATGAAAACAGGGAAAAGTTTAAATAGTACTCAGTATTATGGTGCCGATGAACGGATTTCGTGCGTCCAGACTTCACCCTCCTCATTTCCATGGGTTTCCTCCTTTTGATACAATTTAGTTATATATAAGGATAAAAGGGGAATGATGATGTTTAAATTATTTATTATTGAGGATGATAAACAGCTCGTCAGCTTACTGAAAGAGCATTTACATAAATTTGGCTATGATACAAAATCTGTTGATAATTTTGAAACGGTGCGTACGCAATTTGAACACTATGATCCCCACCTCGTTCTATTGGATGTTAACTTGCCAAAATTTGATGGCTATTATTGGTGCCGCCAGATCCGCAGTATTTCCACATGCCCGATTCTGTTTATCTCCGCAAGGGAGGGGAAGATGGATCAGGTGATGGCGCTGGAAAATGGGGCAGATGATTATATAACCAAACCATTTGATTATGAAATTGTAACCGCCAAGATTAATAGTCACCTACGACGGGCCTATGGATCCTATGCGAGTGTCCAAAACGGACGTACCACCTCAGTCGCGGGATTAGTCCTAGACGTGGAGCGGCTATGTTTGACCTTAGGGAGCAAGGAACTGGAGCTCAGCCATACCGAAGTGAAAATCTTAGATGAACTGATGAAAAAAGCGGAGCGGGTTGTGAGCCGTGATCGCTTATTAGAAAAAATATGGGATGATCAAGCCTTTGTTGATGATAATACATTAAATGTGTATATCACCAGGGTTCGCAAAAAGCTTGCTTCTTTAGACATCACGGATGCCCTTCAAACAATAAGGGGGCAAGGGTATCGCCTTGTACCAAACTGGGGGAATCCGGAATGAGGCTCTTTTTTCGAGAACAAGCTCTTATGATTGTGATCTATATCCTTCAATTGATCGTGGTCACATTTATTTACTGGCTGGATGGTCCACACAACCTGATGACGAGTTTGTATGCCGTTTTTCTTAGCAGCTGCCTTTTAGGGGGATATCTCATCATTCGCTTTCTTATGAATCGCTCTTTTTATAAACGGTTAGAAACTCCACTTGCCTCGATGGAGGAATTTACAGGTGACCACCCTTCCTCTCCGCTTGCAGAGAGTTTACAGCAGCTGTTGAAAAGCCAATTTTCCCATTATCGATCTGATTTACATAATTATCAGTACAAGTTAGAAGGGCATATTCAGTTTATCAATCAGTGGGTCCATCAAATGAAGACACCTGTGTCAGTGATTCACTTAATGATCCAGGATGAGGATGATCCCCGCTTTACGGCGATTGGCGATGAGCTGGATCGGTTAAGAAAGGGACTTGAAATGGTGCTATATACGGCCCGCCTTGATACCTTTGAGCGGGACTTTTATGTGGAGACCCTTGATTTACAAACCATTGTCCGTTCCGTCACATCTAGCCAAAAGCGGTTGTTTATCCGCAAGCGCGTCTATCCCTCATTTCAGTTTGAAGGAGGGCTGCAGGTTACCTCGGATGAGAAATGGCTGTCCTTTGTAATTACGCAGCTGATTACCAATGCTGTTCGCTATACCATCGAGGAGGGGCGGAAAATCTACTTTCATGGCTATCACCGCGGAAACAGGACGATTCTCGAAATTCGCGATGAAGGCGTGGGGATTCCGGCAAGTGACCTCCCGCGCGTCTTTGATCCCTATTTCACAGGTGAAAACGGCCGCAACTTCCCAGAATCCACCGGCATGGGCCTCCACCTCGTCAAACAAATATGCGAAAAACTCGGTCACCAACTCGAACTAGAATCCACCGTAAACAAAGGTACCACAGTGCGAATCGTTATATAGGTGACAGGCACCGCTCGTGTACACTGTCCATATAGGGTGGACATTCTATTACCCCAATGCTTTCCTTACAATTGTGTAAGCTAATTGTAAGTTAGGGAGATAGTAGCTGGATGTGTTTGGGGCTAGAATAGGGATATAGATTGAACGTACAAGGAGTGAGAGCATGTCCATCTTAACAGTGGATCATTTAGAAAAGATTTATGAAGGTAAAGTGGCCCATAAGGCATTAGATAATATCAATTTCTCAGTTGAAAAGGGTGAATTCGTCGGGGTGATGGGGCCTTCAGGTAGCGGGAAAACGACCCTCCTAAACCTTATCGCGACGATTGACCGGCCGACAGCTGGTGAAATCCTAATTAACGGGAAGAATCCCCATGTATTAAATCGAAAAGAAACGGCCTTATTTAGACGCCATGAGCTAGGCTTTGTGTTTCAACATTTTAACCTGCTAGATACCTTGACTGTCGAAGAAAACATCGTTTTGCCGTTGACCCTCGATGGGGAAAGCATCAAGGAGATGGATAAAAAACTACAATACGTAACGAAAAAACTTGGCATTGATTCGATCCTAAAAAAGAGAACCTATGAAATATCCGGTGGACAAATGCAGCGTACCGCGATTGCCCGTTCCATCATCCACAAGCCGTCCCTTATTTTAGCGGATGAACCGACAGGTAACCTGGATTCCAAGGCTTCTAAGGATGTGATGGAAACAATCACCGCTATTAATAAAGAAGACCAGGCGACCGTCTTAATGGTTACGCATGATCCGTTTGCGGCAAGTTATTGCCACCGTGTCATCTTCATCAAAGATGGCCAGCTCTATAATGAAATTTATCGCGGTGAAAACCGTCAGGCCTTTTTCCAAAAGATTATGGATATGCTTGCGCTGTTAGGAGGGGACAACCGTGACCTTTCCACAGTTCGTTTATAGAAATGTGGTCCGTAATAAACGGACCTATGCTGCCCATTTCCTTAGTAGTGCCTTTTCAGTGATGATTTTCTTTGTCTATGCCCTGTTTATCTTTCATCCTGATATTAAAAAGGGAGTAGCTAACGTCCTTGCCATTCAATTAATGACAGCTGCGGAAGTCATCATGTATGTTTTTTCATTTTTGTTTGTGCTCTATTCCGTTAGTACCTTTTTAAAATCACGGAAACGTGAATTTGGCATTTTGATGATGCATGGCATGACAAGGGGTCAACTGAACAAAATGGTCTTTTTAGAAAATATGATCATTGGGATTAGCGCGATTGTTGCTGGGATTGGCCTCGGTTTAATCACAGGAAAATTGTTCTTAATGATCGGTTCACAGGTTGTAGGGATGGGCGATCTACCATTCTATTTTTCAACCAAAGCCCTTCTGCTAACGGCGATAGCCTTCTTAATTCTTTTCTTTTGTATCTCTTTATTCACGACGGCACTCGTGCGCGTTAACAAGTTAATTGACTTGTTCCAAGCTGGTGTAAAGCCAAAGAAGGAGCCGAAGGTATCAGTCTTATTATCAATCCTGTCGGCGATTTTACTACTTGTCAGCTATTATTTAGCGGCGACGGCAACGATGCAAACCTTGGTGTTCCGGATGTTACCTGTAATTGCAATGACGGTGATCGGAACGTATTTCTTCTATACACAGCTATCTGTGTTTTTGGTGAAGCTCCTGCAACGGAACCGTGGGTTGTTTTGGAAAAAGACCAATATTGTAACAATTTCCAGTCTTGCCTATCGCTTAAAAGACAATGCACGAATGTTTTTCATGGTCACGATTGTCTCAACCGTCGCCTTTTGTGCGGTAGGAACCTTGGCGTCTATGAATGTAATGAACAAACAATTCGATAAGGCTTTTCCTGCTGAAATTAGCTATCGTGCGGTGGATGACCAACCAATCCATCAGCAGAACTTAAAGCAAATCGAAACAGAATTAAAGGCAAAAGAGATTCCTTATACCATGAATCAAGTTCAACTAAAGTTTGTAGCAATTGCGTCTTCAACAGATCGTTATACACCGGAAAAAATTCCTGTGATTTCCTTTGCAGACTATAAGAAAATTGCGAAAGCAGCAGGCTATAAGTCTATCGAAAAGCCGCTGGTCGGAACAAATGTGTTAGAAATGCGGACAGCTTCATTTAGTAACTGGGAGGAGATCACCTATACCTTAAAACAAGACCAGATCAAGCTAGCTCAGAATAAGTCAACTAAAAATGTGGTCGTGCCTATGCAGGTGATTTTTCAATCGGGTCTTGTGGTAAGTGATGAATTGTATGCAAAATTAACGCCAGTGGATACCCAGACGCTTACAGGCTTTTATACAAAGAATCTAGAAGATACAGCGGGAATTGGGAAAGGATTGGTTGAGGACAGCCAGTCAACCGTGACTGACGATCATCCATTTGTGATGGCGGTGAGCGGGACCTTATACGAATATCAAATGACCATGTACAAAATGATGCTGTTTGTTGCCTTATTGATTGGTGCGGTCTTCTTTATTGCTGCGGGAAGCTTCCTATACTTCCGCCTATATGCTGATTTAGATTACGATCGTCGTCACTATTTAACGATAACGAAAGTCGGATTAACGGACCGTGAATTAAATAAAATTGTCACCCAACAGCTCTTATTACTCTTCTTCGTGCCGATTATAGTGGCATTTGTTCACAGTGCCTTTGCCTTTATGGCCCTGCAAAGCTTCTATCAGCTATCGATTGCGAAAGAAATTGTGGTTGTGCTGGCTAGTTTCTTGGTGGCCCAAATGATCTATTTCTTTGTGATCCGCTACCGTTATTTGCGAAACTTAAAGAAAACATTAATCTAAAGAAAAACCCATCTGACAAAAGATTAGATGGGTTTTTTGGTCATGACACAAGGTAAAGGGGGGTTAATCAGTAAGGAGTGGGAAAGAGATGAACACAATTGTCCCTTTATTGACTTCACTCTTATATTCAATCAATCCATTCAACTCACGGATGATTTTGTTCGTCACCATACTACCGAGACCAGTGCCTTTAGATTTTGTCGTATAAAAAGGCAGTCCCATTTGCTTGATTTGTTCAGGGTCCATCCCTTTCCCTGTATCTTCGATGCGGATCACTACCGTTTTCCTAGGAAAATCTGCTTGAAGGTCAATGGTAACTGTCCCTTGATGAACAATCGACTCAATGCCATTCTTTACGACGTTCATAATCGCTTGCTTTAAATGTGGTTCATTACCATTAATAAACAGCGGTCCTTTATTTTCATAGTCAATCACGACATTGGAGTAGGAAGCAAACGGCCTCATTAATTGGACACAATCATTGATTACCTCATTAAGGGTCAGTTTGGATACCTGAAAGGGTTCAGGCTTAGCTACCTTTAAATAGTTGGTAATAATGCTGTTTGTCCGATCTAATTCTTCTAGAATTAAGGGGGAGAACTTTTTTAATTGTTCATCTTTCGTATCCTTGCTTAAAAATTGGATAAATCCCTTAACGGTAGAAAGCGGATTTCTTATTTCATGGGCAATCGATGCTGTCAGTTGACCGATCGTGGTTAATTTATCGAGATACACCATTTCCTCAATTTGTTTATTGATTTTAATCAAATTCTCAATCACAAAGATGAGAGCAACATTTGTAAAAAACGAAGTGAAAAAATAAATGAAATAAAAGGATGGTTTTAAAAATTGGATTGAATAATAAATGTCCGCCATATAAACGATAAAATAGCCTATAACAATGATGGATCCTGTCCTTAGTCTCGATTGGGATTTAAGGAAATGCTTTCTAAATAATAAAGCAATCAAGAAAGGGACAATGGATACGATTATCCCGATGAAGAGAAATTTC
>NZ_CCAS010000076.1 GCF_000612625.1 Neobacillus jeddahensis | reverse complement strand
TTGCCTTTTGTCGACAATCTGAGAAGACTCCATTGTGAAGGAGTCTTCTTTTCGTTTCAGTTATTTTTGTCACAATATCGTCAAACTCAAATGAAAATTTCGTGACAACATTTGCTAATATAAAGAATGAATAAAGATAAATAATATGTATTATTAATAAATAATAATTATTATTTTACCTTTGCTCAATATCTATATAAGAATAATTGTAAATCGGAATGTGAAAGAGTGAACAAGATTATACTTTTGGAGGAGGATTAAAATGGATCAAGTGTTGTTGGCAAGGATACAATTTGCATCGACAACGATTTTCCACTTTTTCTTCGTACCGCTTTCTATTGGGCTAGTTTTTATGGTTGCTCTAATGGAAACGATGTATGTAAGGAAGGGAAACGAGCTTTACAAAAAAATGGCGAAATTTTGGGGACATTTATTTCTCATTAACTTCGCTGTTGGAGTTGTCACAGGGATCATCCAAGAGTTTCAATTTGGAATGAACTGGTCAGATTATTCAAGATTTGTAGGGGATGTTTTTGGCGCACCACTGGCAATTGAAGCATTGCTTGCCTTTTTCATGGAATCAACCTTTATAGGTCTCTGGATATTTGGCTGGGAGCGCTTATCGAAAAAACTCCATCTCGCTTGTATTTGGCTCGTGTCAATTGGGACTATTTTATCAGGCTTTTGGATTTTATCCGCAAATTCCTTTATGCAAGTCCCGGTTGGTTTTGAAATGAACAAGGGTCGGGCAGAAATGAATGATTTCTTTGCATTGATCACAAATGGTCAGTTATTAGTAGAATTTCCCCATGTTCTAACTGGGGCGTTGTGTACAGGGGCCTTTTTCGTTGCTGGGATTAGTGCCTATAATTTACTAAAAAAGAAACATGTTGAATTTTATAAAGCATCTATGAAATTAGCCATAGTCATCGGGTTAATTGGTAGTATTGGGACTGCCTTAAGTGGGCATACTCAAGCCCAATACTTAGTGAAAACACAGCCGATGAAAATGGCAGCTGCAGAAGGGATCTGGAAGGATACCCCAGATCCAGCACCATGGTCTGCATTAGCGATCATTGATACGATGAAAAAAGAGAACAAATTTGAAATTGAAATACCATATGCAATGAGCTTTTTAGCCTATTCAAAATTTGAAGGCGGCCTAAAAGGAATGGAAACATTACAAAAGGAATATTCGGTGAAGTATGATTCCGTTGTCGGAAAGGGAACAAACTATATTCCGCCTGTTAAGACAACCTACTGGAGTTTTAGATTAATGATTGGCTTTGGGGTAGCGATGATTTTATTAGCTTTAGTGGGAGCCTATTTATGGAGAAAGAATGCATTGGATCGCAGTCGTTTGTTCTTGAAACTATTGCTGCCTGCTATTTCATTCCCGTTTCTTGCTAATACGTTTGGCTGGGTGATGACTGAAATTGGCCGTCAGCCATGGTCTGTTTTTGGCTTAATGACCACAGCTGATGCTGTTTCACCAAATGTTTCATCAGGAACAATACTTTTCTCGATTATTATGTATATGTTGATTTTTACTATTCTTGCAGGTGTGATGATTTATTTATTAGTTCGAGAAATTAAGAAAGGACCAGAAATGAAACATCACAGCAATGATAAGATTTCAACGGATCCTTTTAATAAGGTAGGTGCTTAAGATGGAATTAAGTGAATTGTGGTTTGTCTTAATCGCTGTCGTTTTTATTGGATTTTTCTTCCTGGAAGGCTTTGATTTTGGTGTAGGCATGGCAACTCGATTTTTAGCTCGAGGACAAACGGAACGTACGGTTATGGTTAATACGATTGGACCCTTCTGGGATGCAAATGAGGTTTGGTTATTAACGGGTGGGGGAGCCATCTTCGCTGCATTTCCACATTGGTATGCAACGATGTTTAGCGGCTATTATATTCCATTGCTTGCTGTCCTACTGTGTTTAATTGGACGCGGCGTCTCGTTTGAATTCCGTCGTAAAGTCGATAATCCGAAATGGACAAAAATTTGGGATTGGGTCATTTTTTTCGGAAGCCTTTTACCGCCATTTTTGCTTGGAGTCCTATTTACAAGTATGCTTAAAGGTATGCCGATACAAGATGATATGAATATGAGAGCTGGCTTCACTGATTTTATTAATGTTTATTCGCTTTGGGGCGGATTAACGGTAACATTACTTTGCTTTTTACATGGTCTCTATTTCTTATCACTAAAGACGGTTGACGATATTAGAAAGCGTGCCTCTCAATTGGCTAAAAAAGTAATTGTCGCGGTTTTGGGGGCGCTAGTGGTTTTAGTGGTCTTGTCCTATTTCATGACAGATATTTTTGAGGTACGCCTCATTCCAGAGATAGCTCTTGTCGTTCTAATTGTCCTAGCATATGGTTTATCGTGGTATTTTAATACAAAACAACGCGAAGGCTTGGCCTTTACGATGTCAGGATTAGGTTTAGCTGCAACGATTTCTGCCATTTTCGTTGGGCTATTCCCAAGAGTAATGATTAGCTCGATCAGCAAGGCATTTGATTTAACAGTTTATAATGCCTCAAGTGGGGCGTATTCTTTAAAAATCATGACGATTGTTGCGTTAACAGTATTACCATTTGTATTGGGATATACGATTTGGAGTTATTATGTTTTCCGGAAACGTGTATCTGAGAAGGAGCATTTAACCTACTGATGGATAAAGTGTTGTTTTCCTATAATGGCGTGAAACTGCATTTGGTGAAACTTTCTATCTTGACTGTTTTTCAAAGTGTCATGATTATTATACAGGCCTATTCATTGGCAGAAGCAATCTCCTCCCTTTTTGGGGGAGATTTGTTTCGTCAGGTCGTAAATAGTTTACTCCTATTCATTATCGCTCTTATCGTAAGGCAATTGATCACGGGATGGAAAAAGACTATTGCCTTTCAATTTGCTAAAAAAACGAGTGAAAATCTTCTCGATGAATTGATGCAAAAATTATTTCAACTTGGTCCGAGGTTTGTAAGAGGTGAAGGGTCTGGCCAGACCATTACCTTAGTAATGGAAGGCATGAGACGATTTCGCCGCTATCTCGAGCTAATTTTTATCAAAACAATGAACATGGCACTCATCCCAGTCACTATTTTACTTGTGATATTTTATTTAAATATTCGTTCGGCAGTCATTTTAGGACTGGCAGTCCCTATCCTGATTGCTTTTATGATTCTACTCGGATATGCGGCAAAAAGTAAAGCGGATCAACAATACGAATCCTATCATTTATTATCTAATCACTTTGTAGATTCATTAAGAGGACTGGAGACACTTAAATATTTAGGTCTAAGTAAGCAGCATATTGATCAAATTTCCTTAGTAAGTGAAAGATATAGGCGCTCCACGATGGCAACATTGAAATTAGCCTTCTTATCTTCCTTTGCGATGGACTTTTTTACAATGCTTTCAATTGCCACGGTTGCTGTTTTCTTAGGGATGGGCTTAATAAATGGCACGATGGAACTTTTCCCTGCCTTAACCATTTTAATTTTAGCTCCTGAATATTTTTTACCAATAAGAGAACTTGGTGCAGATTACCACGCTACACTTGATGGGAAAAATGCAGGTAAAAAAATGGAGGAAATTATTGCTAAGGAGTCAATAGTTCAACTCCAAGTCCGTGTCCCGATTTGGGATTCAACCAGTAGATTAGCCATTAAAGATTTAAATGTTATGTTTCCTGAAAGTAATCAGGAAGGATTGCAGAATATAAATTTTTCCATAGCGGGTGTAAAAAAAATTGGGATTATCGGTGCTAGTGGTGCAGGTAAATCTACTTTAATTGATGTATTAGGCGGTTTTATACCACCAACAAGCGGAGAAATTCAACTCGGTGATCAGAAGATAACATCCTTATCTGTTTTGGATTGGCAAAGACAAGTAAGTTATATTCCACAGCATCCATATATTTTTAATGATACACTGTTCAACAATATCCGCTTTTATCACCCTAATGCAAACATGGAGGAAGTCTTTGAAGCAGTAAAAAGTGCAGGCTTATTAGAAGTGATGCAGGATTTACCGAAAGGACTTGATACGATCATTGGAGATGGTGGGCAAGCACTTAGTGGGGGACAGGAGCAGCGTATCGCTCTAGCTCGCGCCTTTATTGGGAATCGTCCGATTATTCTACTAGATGAGCCCACAGCGCATTTGGATATTGAAACAGAAGATGAGTTAAAAGAAACTATGCTGCGATTGTTTGATAAAAAACTCGTATTTTTTGCTACCCATCGCTTACATTGGATGCTCAATATGGACCAAATTCTCGTACTTAATCACGGACATCTTGTAGAACGGGGTACACATATCCAATTAATGGAACAAAAGGGGACATACCGTCAGCTTGTTCAGCAACAAATGGGGGGAATCTCATGAATAAAAAAAAATGGCTCTTCCCTTATTTACAACAAAATCGAGGATTATTTACCCTTTCAATTCTACTCGGCGCCTTAACGATCCTTTTTGGAGCTTCGTTAATGTTTACATCTGGTTATCTTATTTCAAAAGCGGCAACTCAACCTGAATCGATTTTAATGGTTTATGTACCAATAGTAGGGGTTCGGACCTTTGGAATAGGCCGAGCTGCTTTAAGTTACGTGGAAAGATTAATTGGTCATAGCTTAATTTTAAAAATCTTATCCGAGATGCGGATTAGACTCTATAAAATAGTTGAACCGCAAGCTTTATTTATCCGTTCAAGATTCCGAACGGGTGACATTCTTGGCGTGCTTGCTAATGATATCGATCATCTACAGGACTTTTATTTAAAAACCTTATTTCCTGCGATTGTTTCTTTAGTCATTTATGTCCTAATTATTGTTTGGGCGGGCTTTTTCTCAGTTTCGTTTGCGATTAGTCTTGTCCTATTCATTGGGTTGCTGGTTTTTGTAGGGCCCATTGTTTCCCTATTGTATATGAAAACAAAGAATGAACAAATAAAAACTGGCAGAAATCAATTATATCAACAATTTACAGAAACTATATTTGGTATAAGTGACTGGATTTTTAGTGGTCATTATGTAGATATGATTCATCGATATGAACGCCAAGAGCAGAAACTGCTTGATCTTGAAAAAAAGAAGAATAACTTCTTAAACTGGCGCGATTTAAGTAATCAGATTATCCTCGGGGCTATTGTTCTGTTTTCTATTTATACTGCAAACGACTTAAAAATGAGTGGAGAAGTGCCAGGGACTTTCATTGCTGCCTTTGGGTTGGTAATGCTGTCATTGCTAGAATCCTTTTTACCACTTGCCGGAGCGATTAGTGATACAACCATATATCAAGATTCGGTAAATCGACTAGAGTCTATTCAAACGGCAGAACCTATACAGGATGAACTGGACGAAGGTCTACCAAGTAGGTCGCCTATTTCAATTGAACTAAAGGGTGTAACTTTTAGTTATACGGAGAAAAGATTGTTGGACAGTGTGAATATTCAAGTGACTCAAGGTCAGAAAATAGCGATAATCGGAAGGAGCGGTTCAGGGAAGTCGACTGTTTTAAAACTCATATATGGAGCCCTTGTCCCTGCCGGAGGGGAAGTCACGATTAATGGTCAAAAGGCGCATTATTTGGAATCAATAATGCCAAAAGTAATGGCCGTACTTAATCAAAAAGCCTATTTGTTTAATACATCCGTCATCAATAACATCCGACTTGGAAATCCAAATGCAACGGATGAGGAAGTATATCAAGCAGCACGGATGGTCCAATTAGATGAGATGATTAGGAAATTACCTAATGGGTATGAGACAAATATGCAAGAAACGGGACAGCGATTTTCAGGTGGTGAGAGGCAGCGGATTGCCTTGGCAAGAGTATTACTGCAAAATACCCCAGTTGTCTTATTGGACGAACCCACAGTTGGTCTCGACCCCATTACAGAAGCAACATTACTAGCCATGATGTTTGACACCTTAAAGGATAAGACGATCATATGGGTGACCCATCATTTAATCGGAGTAGATAAAATGGATCGGATTCTTTTTCTTGATAATGGAAAAATTGTCATGGAAGGTACTCATCAACAATTACTAAAAAATGAAGCAAGATATCGGCAACTTTATGCCCTAGATCGACCATTTTCTTAAGGAAGCTCCATTTGAATCCCTTATTTTATCGCTTTACGAAATTGATTTGAAGTGGGAAAATGAATGTGGGTAACGTAAAAAGGAGCATATGAAATGAAATTAATTATTGCGGAAAAGCCCGATCAGGGTTCGACTCTAGCTTCTATTTTTAAACACAAAAAGCAAAGTGGCTTTATTGAAATTTTTCCAAATGATATGTTTACGAAAGGGGCCTACGTGACTTGGGCAATCGGTCACCTGTGTCAGCTTGTTTCCCCAGAAAAGTATGAAGCAGGCTGGAAAAAATGGTCTTTAGATAACTTGCCAATCATACCTGAACAATTCCAGTATGAAGTAACGAAAGATAAAGCAAAGCAATTTGCTGTTATCAAAAAACTAGTCTCAAACCCAGCAGTGACAGAAATTATCCATGCAGGGGATGCTGGGCGCGAAGGTGAGTTAATCATTCGGAACATTTTACGATTAACCAACTGTAAAAAGCCAATGAAACGTCTGTGGATTTCTTCCTTAACACCGAACGCGATTCGTGAAGGATTTACTAAATTATTAGATGAAAAGGATACAAAAAGTTTATACTTTGAGGCTTATACCCGTGCATGTGCAGATTGGGTAGTAGGAATGAACGGATCAAGGCTTTATAGTTTACTTCTACAAAAGAAGGGATTTTCAGATGTCTTTTCTGTTGGACGGGTCCAAACACCCACTTTAGCACTCATCGTAAAAAGAGAACTAGAGATTGAGCACTTTAAGTCTGAGCCTTTTTGGGAGGTTCTTGCCCATTTTGCTATGAACGGTAAGAAATATACTGGGAAGTGGCAGAATGATGGAGAAACTCGCATAAAGACTAAGGAGTTGGCGGAAAAAGTGGCGGCCTTTTGCCGAGAAAAACCGGCTGAAGTGGACGAGGTCCTATCCGAAAGAAAGGAATTTCTACCACCACTCCTTTACAACCTTTCAGCATTACAGGCAGAGGCAAATAAACGTTATAAATTTCCGCCTAAAAATACGTTAGATACCCTACAAAAACTCTATCAAAAAGGTTTTGTATCATATCCCCGCTCAGATTCAAGGTATGTGACGAAAGAAGAAGCCAATACCTTCCCTGAAATTTTGAAAAAGTTAAGCAATATGAAAGATTATACGAGTTATTTTCCATTACCAGTTGATTCCATCGTAAATAACAAACGTTATGTAAACGAAAAGAAAGTAACTGATCACTATGCGATTATCCCAACAGAACAAATCCCCAATGTGGAAAGGCTTAGTCCTGACGAACGGAAAATCTATGATTTAATTGTAACAAGTTTAATTGCTGCTCATTACAATAAGTCAGTAGTAGAATATACCACCGTTACTACGTTAGTCGATGGAAGAGCAGCCTTTATTTCTAAGGGGAAGGTACAATTAGAAGAGGGTTGGAGAAAGGTCTTGTATTCAAAGGACCGTGAGGACGTACCAGAGCTTCCTTTACTGACAAAGGGAGAGCAAGGGAAAACTGGTAAGGTGGAAGTGAAAGACAGTCAGACACAACCGCCCAAACGTTATACGGAGGGCCAGCTGATTACATTAATGAAAACGGCTGGTAAGCATATTGATGATAAAGAGCTTGAAAAAATTTTATCAAAAACAGAGGGTCTAGGAACAGAGGCTACTAGAGCGGGAATTATCACTATGCTTAAGGATCGCTTATATATTGAAGTAAAGAAGAATGTTGTGTATGCAACGGCAAAGGCTAAAATTTTAATTGAGGCAATCGGACAAGAAATTCTTGCATCACCAGAGATGACAGCGAAGTGGGAGCAAAAACTGAAGGAGATTTCGGAAGGCTCCGCCGTACCAAAGCATTTTATGGAACAAACAAAAAAGATGGTTGTCCATTTAATATCTTCTAGTATGGAGCAAGCGGGCAATTGGTCATTTTCTGAAGAGGTTACTGAAAATTTTACTCCAGGTAAACAAAAGGGACGGAAAAAATCTGTTACCAAACTTGGATCTTGTAAAAAGTGCGATGGGGTTATTATTGATAAAGGAAGCTTTTACGGGTGCAGTAACTATAAAAATAACCAATGTAATTTTACCATCTCTAAAAAAATTCTTGGAAAAAACATTACCCAAAAAAACGTAAAATTGCTTCTTTCAGAAGGAAAAACAGAACTGATTGAAGGCTTTGTCAACAAGGATAAAACCTTCAATGCAAGACTTTTCCTAGATGAACAGGAACAAAGAGTTAAGTTTTTGTTTGAAGAAACGGCAAATAAATAGTTCCTTCCAGCATCAACAAAGTGATAAAGATCCTTGTCACTCATTTTCTTCTATAGTAAACTTTAAGTTGAGTAATTTTTTTGGAGGTCAAGGGATGCCAACACCAAGTATGGAAGATTATATTGAACAAATATATATATTAATTGAAGAAAAAGGATACGCCCGGGTCTCAGATATTGCCGAAGCGCTATCTGTTCATCCCTCCTCAGTTACGAAAATGGTGCAAAAACTTGATAAAGACGACTATTTAGTTTATGAAAAATACAGAGGCTTTAGTTTAACGTCTAAAGGGAACAAAATTGGCAAACGTTTAGTCTTTCGTCATGAGTTACTAGAACAATTCCTCAAAATTATTGGCGTTAAGGATGAAAACATTTACCATGATGTTGAAGGGATTGAACATCACTTGAGTTGGGATTCAATCGATCGAATTGGAGATCTTGTCCAGTTTTTTGAAGATGACCAAAATAGGGTGAGTGCATTAAAAGATATTCAAAAACAAAATGAACATGGATGATACAGGGAAAGTACGTGGCGCCTGGAATTGGACAATTTTCAAAATCGAAACATATAAATTCTGATATTACAAGAAAGCACCTAGCCGAAAAAAGCTAGGTGCTTTTAAAATAAATTAGGGTAATCGTCAAAAGAAGAATGAGTATCTGGCGCAAGGAGAGTAGTACCTTCTCCGCCATTGACAGGCTGTACCCCTTGAATCAGGCCGTTTTCGGCATCCATTAACGCTTTACGGTAGGAAATAATTCTCCCCTCGGAAGTGACAAAACTGATAATCTCCCCAAAATGATTTCGATGAACTGCTGTGATCGTTTCCATGAATCATTCCCCTTTCCATACTATTATTTCTATATCATATGAAAAATAAACAAAAGGGGATATTCAATTATTAGGAATTAAGAAGTTGCGAGAAAGGACAGTTCTTTAACCCCAAAAAAAAGGAGTTTCCTGATAAACATAATAATTGAGCCAATTGGAAAAGAACAAGTGTCCATGAGAGCGCCAACGGTTAATAGGGGGCTGTGTTGGATCATTGTTAGGAAAATAATTTTCGGGCATATGGATCTCAAGACCTTTATTTAAGTCTCTTTCATATTCCTGAGCAAGCGAATCAGATTCATATTCTAAATGTCCAGTGATCATGACGTGTTTTCGATCATTAGAAGCAATCAAAAGTGCTCCAGCATCTTCTGAGGCGGCTAGTAATTTTAAATGGGGATTTTTCAAAATAGCCTCAATAGATACATCCGTGTAGCGGGAATGTGGTGCAAAAAATTGATCATCAAAGCCTCGTAATAAAGTATCATTTTGTTCGAAAATACGGTGAGCGTAGATTCCTGAGCATTTCCGCCGCAGCTCAAATTTATCAATACCATAATGATAGTAAAGCCCTGCTTGCGCCCCCCAACAAATATGTAAAGTTGACGTAACATTATGGTTGGCCCAGTCCATTATCTCTGTTAATTCTGACCAATATTTGACCTGATCAAATGCTAAGAGTTCAACAGGAGCACCCGTAATAATCATTCCGTCAAATTTTTGATTCTTGATTTGCTGGAAGGTCGTATAAAACTGCTCCAAGTGTTGTTTACTCGTATGGGTAGATTCATAGGAGTTTGTTTTTAAAAAATTTACATTTACCTGTAGCGGAGAGTTACCTAGTAAACGTAATAACTGTGTTTCTGCTTTTTCTTTTTCAGGCATTAAATTCAAAATGAGAATATTTAATGGCCTGATATCCTGGCTACCAGCACGTTCAATGTCCATTATGAAAATATTTTCCTGCTCAAGAACCTCACGGGCAGGTAAAAGCTTTGGAATGTTAATTGGCAAGTGACCATCCCCTTCTCAAATATTAAAGTACGAATACAATGGCTTCCCCATAAAGTCAATGAATAGTAAAAAATTCGATATGTACATTATAAACATTATTATAAATTCAGAAAAGATAATAATTTTTTAAAAATAAATTATCGGAAATGAATGGGGTATTTTGATACAATGGAGTGGTAGTTTAGGTTATTAAATATGCTGAATGCGGGGGATTCATGTGGCTATGAAAACATCAGTAAAGTCGGACATTGAAATTGCGCAAGCATCGGAAATGAAGCCAATTGTAGAGATTGCGGCAAAAATCGGGTTACAGGAAGATGATCTTGAGCTTTATGGTAAATATAAAGCGAAAATATCTAATGAAGCATTAGCAAAGTTGAAGACAAACGAAAGTGGAAAAGTTATTCTCGTCACTTCGATTAATCCAACCCCTGCGGGTGAAGGAAAATCGACTGTTACCGTTGGACTTGGTGATGCCTTTAATAAGATCGGAAAAAAAGCGATGATTGCGATGCGTGAACCTTCACTTGGCCCCACAATGGGAATTAAGGGTGGAGCCACTGGTGGTGGTTACTCACAAGTCTTACCAATGGAGGACATTAATTTACATTTTACAGGTGATCTTCACGCGATAACTACAGCAAACAATGCACTTGCCGCATTAATTGATAACCATCTCCAACAAGGAAATGAACTAAACATAGATCAGCGTCGGATTGTTTGGAAACGGGCTCTTGATTTAAATGATCGGGCCTTAAGAAAAGTGATTATTGGACTTGGTGGTCCGCTTCAAGGTGTACCACGAGAAGATGGTTTTGATATTACGGTAGCTTCGGAAATAATGGCAGTATTATGTTTAGCATCTGACTTAAAGGATTTAAAATTAAGATTATCACGAATGGTTATTGCCTATAATGGTGATAAAGAACCAGTAACGGTAGGAGATCTTGGTGTTGAAGGAGCCTTAACCTTACTGCTAAAAGAGGCAGTAAAGCCCAATTTAGTCCAAACCATTGAACATACTCCCGCACTCATTCATGGAGGACCATTTGCTAATATTGCCCATGGGTGTAACAGTGTGATTGCAACCACTGCCGCAACGAAGTTAGCAGATTTTGTTATTACGGAAGGTGGCTTTGGTGCCGATTTAGGAGCCGAGAAGTTTTTACATATTAAATCTAGGAGTGCGGGGATTAAACCAGAAGCAGTCGTCGTCGTTGCGACGATTCGTGCTTTGAAAATGCATGGTGGAGTCGCAAAACAAGATTTAGCCAAAGAGAACGTTCCATGTCTTAGCATTGGAGTTGCTAATTTACAAAAACATATAGAAACCATTAAGTGTTTTGGTTTACCAGTAGTTGTAGCAATCAATAAATTTATTTCTGACACGGACTTAGAAGTCCATACCTTGCTTGACTGGTGTGAACGAGAGAATGTCGCAGTTGCCTTAACCGAGGTTTGGGAAAAAGGTGGAGCTGGCGGCATTGAGCTGGCGGAAAAATTATTAGAAGTTATCGATAAAGGTGTGAATAATTTCCATCCTTTATATGACATCTCTGACTCAATTGAACAAAAAATAATGACAATTGTTCAAAAAGTTTATGGTGGGAAAACTGTTGAGTTTTCACCAAAAGCCAAAAAACAATTAGTAGACTTTGAAAAGTTTGGTTGGTCTAATCTGCCTGTCTGTATGGCAAAATCACAATATTCTTTGTCTGATGATCCGACCAAACTAGGTCGTCCAACTGACTTTACGGTTACGATTAGAGAATTCAAGCCATCGATTGGAGCTGGATTTATTGTTGCCCTAACAGGCGAGGTGATGACGATGCCAGGTCTTCCAAAGAAACCTGCAGCCCTAAATATGGATGTGGATGAGAATGGGAATGCAATTGGGCTCTTCTAAAAAGATGGCCTAGGAGGAGTAAAAAGAATTCATGTTTGATCCAACAGCATTTGACAATATGAAAGTGGTATTGGAAGGAGCAATATACGATAGAGACCTTCGAGGCGAACTTGTCATTACAGATCGAAATGATGTAATGAACATGGCCAAAATGTCTCGTTCCTTCGACATAGTCTTTCAGTTACCTGACAAGATGGTTTCAGGAATAATGAAATTAGAGTCTAAGCTTCACAATTTGACTGCAGAATTATTGTCAAGCTCTGCAACAAATCAGCTTGCTGGATGCTATGTGGAGTTAAAATTTATCATCAAGACTAGCAGTGAAGTAGATTACCAAAAAGTAAAACATATCCTCCTCGGTATATGGGGAGAAACGAGGAAAATTGAACTGTCCAGTATTTCTTATCCATTAGAAGCGAACAAGACAAAGTCAACTGTCCTAACAGTCGACTTTGATCGATTGGTTACAGAAGATCAAATGGATGATTTAGTGGAGATGACTGAGTTTATGATGACGAGTCTTGAGCAACTGAGCCGACTATAGGTAATATACAGAATAAAACCAGCGGAAGTGAGAGCTGGTTTTATTTATTGTTTTAATATTTACAATTTTCTATTTTAAGGGTAGGATAATACTAATCAGATATTAAGACCAGGTACTGAAAAGGGGGAGATGACATTGATTAGGACGGCATGGGTTACCGATAGTACGGCATACTTAGAGGAAGATCTTCAAAACCACCCTGATTTATTTACGATTCCATTAACCGTTTTGTTAGATGGAAAAGAATATTCCGATGGGATTGACTTAACTTCAAAACAGTTATTTGAAAAGCTAAAACAGCTAAAGAATCCACCATTAACTTCACAACCATCTGTTGGAGCGTTTCAGTCCTTATATGAACAACTCGCAAAAGAATACGACCAAATTGTAACCGTTCTTATTTCAGGTAAATTAAGTGGGACAGTATCTTCAAGTAACCAAGCTGCAAAGCTCGTTGATATTCCTGTAACGACCTTTGATTCGCAAATCCTTACCTATCCAATGACTGCCTTACTAAAAAAAGGAATGGAATTATTAGCATCCGGTCATAGCATTCAATCATTAGTAGAACAATTGAAACAAATGAGGGACACAAATGAGACGTATGTACTTGTTGGCAGCTTAGAACAGCTTCATCGTGGCGGGCGGATGTCAGGCTTACAATTCTTTCTCGGCAGTATGCTAAACGTGAAGCCGATTATTTCCATTGATAACGGTGCACTTAGTGTCAAAGAAAAAGTCAGAGGTGAGAAAAAAGCAAAAGAAAAAATCCTTGATTATTTTCGATTAGCTTATGAAAAAAATCGATTTAAGGAAGTTTATATTTTGTATGGTTTACATAAAGATCAGGCAGATGAATGGCGAAAACAATTGGAGGAACAATTTCCACAAGTAGACATCATTTGCTGTCCATTAGGAGCTGTTATCGGCGTCCATGCGGGAGAAAATACACTAGGAATTAGTTGGTTTAATGGATTGCAGCATAACTAACCTCAAATATTTGGGGTTATTTTTTATTTATCTTTCATGATAAAATAGCAAGGGTGAAGGCAGGTGACGTAATATGATTAACATTATTGAACATACGGAAAAATTTGTCCGAAACGAATTAGGAGCCGATGCAACGGGACATGATTGGTTCCATGTCGACCGTGTCCGGCGAAATGCCTTACATATTTGTAAACAAGAAATGACAGGTGACCCGTTTATTATTGAAATGGCGGCGCTTCTCCATGACATTTCTGATGAGAAACTAAACGAAAGCGTTGAAAAAGGTCAAGAGAAGCTGACTGCCTTCTTTGAATCCATTAACCTTTCTGAGAATGCCAAGATTCATATTACACAAATAATCGAAACTATTTCATATAAGGGTGGAAAAAATACAAAACTTCAATCGGTTGAAGCAAAAATTGTCCAAGATGCGGACCGCTTAGATGCGATTGGTGCGATCGGAATTGCAAGGGCGTTTGCATATGGCGGGAAAAAGGGCCAACCCATCTATGACCCAGCTATTCAGGTGAGGGAAGAGATGAGTATCGAGGAATATCGAAAAGGAAAATCAACTACTATACATCATTTCTATGAAAAACTGTTAAAACTTAAAGAATTACTTAATACAGAAACTGCTCGAGGATTGGCGGAGAGTCGCCAACAAATGATGGTCGAGTTTTTAGAACAATTTTATCAAGAATGGGATGGACTAGATTTATGAGAATGCTGACAGTGGAAAATGTATCAAAAACATATGGAGAGAAACAGCTATTTAACGAAATTTCATTTACGATTAGCGAAAAAGAACGTGTTGGCTTAATTGGAATTAATGGTACAGGAAAATCGTCTCTATTGAAGATTATCGCTGGCATAGATACGCCTGATGAGGGAAAGATCATTACGGCAAAGGATTATTCCATTTCATTCTTGGACCAACAACCAGATTTAGATGAACACAAGACTGTTCTCGAACAAGTTTTTCATGGAGAAGCTCCCGTATTAAATTTGATGCGCGGCTATGAAAAGACTTTATTGAAATTGAATATTTCCCCAACTGATACGCTTGTTCAAGAAGAATTATTCCAATTACAAAAGCAAATGGATGCACTAAATGCATGGGATGCTAGCTCGAATGCTAAGTCGATTTTAATGAAGTTAGGGATAGAGGATTTTACCAAGAAAATTGGCGAACTTTCTGGTGGACAGAAAAAAAGGGTGGCCTTGGCACAAGTATTAATTGCTGAGCCTGATCTGCTCATCCTGGACGAGCCGACCAACCATCTCGATTTCGATTCGGTGAAGTGGTTGGAAGATTATTTAAGTCGGTATAATGGCTGCATTTTACTGGTTACGCATGACCGCTACTTTTTAGATAGAGTCGCCAACCGTATGTTTGAATTAGATGGAGGCAATCTGTATGCTTACAAAGGTAATTATGCTGCCTTTTTAGAATCAAAGGCCATTCGTGAAGAAAACGAAGCGGCGACCTTTGAGAAAAATAAAAATCTCTTTCGAAGAGAGCTTGAATGGATTAGACGTGGTGCAAAAGCGAGATCAACTAAACAGAAGGCTCGTATTCAACGGTTTGATGAGCTTGATAATAAAATTTCAGGTGGTAAACCGTCTGGAGAAAAACTAGATATCTCGTTAAATGGAAGCAGACTAGGCAAACAAGTATTTGAATTAAAGGATGCTTCAAAACGGTACGAAGAAAAAGTGATTCTTACTCATTTTGATTTATTGGTCAAACCAGGGGATAGAATTGGTATTATCGGTAATAACGGTACTGGTAAATCGACATTATTAAATATTTTAGCTAATAAGATCCCGCTTGATGAAGGTGAAATCATTATGGGTCAAACGGTTAAGTTTGCCTATTATACCCAAGAAAGCGAAGACATGGATGAAAACAAGCGGATGATCGAGTATATTAAAGAGACTGCTGAGATCGTCGAAACCTCTGATGGGAAAACAATATCTGCTGCGCAAATGCTTGAGCGTTTTCTATTTCCTCCATTTACGCATGGGACTCCTATCCGCAAGCTGTCTGGCGGAGAAAAACGTCGTCTTTACTTGTTAAAGCTTTTGATGACTGCACCAAATGTGCTTTTACTAGATGAGCCTACTAATGATCTTGATACACAAACCTTAACCGTCCTTGAAGATTATTTGGAGGAATTTCCAGGCGTTGTTATCACGGTTTCCCATGATCGCTATTTTCTCGATAAAGTGGCTGAACAACTGCTAATTTTACGGGGTGAAGGGAAAGTAAGCTCATTCTATGGGAATTACAGTGAGTACCTTGAAAAAGAAACAGCGCATGAAGCTCAAAAAACAGTAACAAAGGCGGTTTCGCCTGTGAAAGTGCAAGAAAAAGAAAAGAAGAAAAAGTTGACCTTCAAGGAGCAAAAGGAATGGGAAGAAATTGACGAGGTCATTGCGAAGACAGAGTCAAGTCTAGAGGAAGTACAGACAGAGATGGCAAAGGTAGGCAGTGATTTTACAAAAGCACAAGAATTAATGCAGCAGGAAAATGCATTAAACGAGAAGTTAGAGTACTTAATCGAGCGCTGGTCCTATCTCGCAGAAATAGCTGAAAACTAATAAAGCCTATGATCTCTTTTTATGGACTTACGGTTTTTGAAGAGCATAACCGATGAATGAATCTTAATTAATATGATAAACTTGTAAAAGAAAACAATTAGAATTAGGTGATGGCTTTGAAAATTAAGGCGATTGAACCAACGCCAAGTCCAAATACGATGAAAATCAATTTAGATCAAGAACTACCAATGGGTAAGAGTCATAATTATAAAAAAGATACTGCTGCGGATGGCCCTGCCATTATTCAGGCGATTTTACAAATTGATGGAATCAAAGGTGTCTATCATGTCGCCGATTTTCTTGCAGTCGAACGGAACGCGAAATATGATTGGAAAGATTTATTACCACAAGTCCGTCAAGCGTTTGGAGAAAAAGCGGACGAAGCGACTTCAAGCTTAGTGATGGATGAACATTTTGGTGAAATAAAGGTAGAAGTCCAAATGTTTAAGGAAATTCCATTACAAGTAAAGTTGACAGATAGTTCAACTGAACGCAGGTTTGGTATGCCAGACTACTTTTTAAAGGCGAGGGAACAGGCGCAACTACCCGAAGATAATTATATCCTGTTGCGAAAATGGCATAATCAAGGGGTCAGATATGGAGATTTTGAACAGATTGGTCAGGAAGTAGTGGAAGAATTAATTGCTGCCTATCCAAAGGAGCGTCTGGAAGCACTCGTAAAAAAAGCACAGACCATCGAAACCACATCTGGTCCTAAAACGATTCGGGCTCGGAAAAAAGCAACGATGGATGATTTAATGAATCCAGACTGGCAGGTACGCTATCAGCTGCTCGAACAAATGGATGACCCTGCATTAGAGGATTTACCTGTTCTAGAAAAGGCCTTATCAGATGAAAAACCGTCTATTCGCCGACTTGCGACAGTATATCTTGGTATGATCAAGGAAAAAGAGGTATTGCCGCTTTTATATAGAGCTCTTAAGGATAAAACAGTGACGGTCAGAAGAACGGCAGGCGATTGTTTATCCGATTTAGGGTTTCCTGAGGCATCTGAAGAAATGGCAAACGCCTTAAAAGATGTTAGTAAATTAGTCAGATGGCGGGCAGCGATGTTCCTTTATGAAGTGGGGGATGAAAAGTCGCTTCCAGCTCTTAAGGAAGCGGAAAATGACCCGGAATTTGAAGTGAGTATGCAAATCAAAATGGCGATTGAAAGAATTGAAGGCGGCGAGGAAGCTAAAGGGTCTGTATGGAAACAAATGACGGAGGCAAGAAAAACAGACCAATAATTTTGTGAAAGCAAAACAATAATGTATCCTAAATAGGAGAAATGGAGTGAAAAATATGTCAAATGCGTATGATGAATATATGAAACAAATGGTAGTACCAATGCGAGAAGAGTTAACAAGAGCAGGTTTTGAAGAGTTGAAAACGCCTGAAGAAGTTGAAGCTTTTATGAACGAGTCAACTGGAACGACCTTAGTGGTTGTGAATTCCGTCTGCGGCTGTGCAGCAGGATTAGCACGACCTGCGGCAACACAAGCTGTTTTAAATAGTGAGAAAAAGCCTGAACATTTAGTAACAGTTTTTGCTGGGCAGGATAAAGAAGCAACAGCAAAAATGCGTGAGTATTTTGAAGGAATTGAGCCTTCATCTCCGTCAATGGCATTGGTAAAGGATAAAAAGGTGGTACATTTCATTCCAAGGCATGATATTGAAGGAATGCCAATGGAAGCTGTGATGGAAAATTTAATGGGTGCACTCAAAACTCATTGCTAAAAAGGATGTCATTTGACATCCTTTCAGATTGGCGACAAAAGGCATCGAGAGGCCTCCCTTTCGGTGTCTTTTGTCATTTTTGGATAGGATTGCTG
>NZ_CCAS010000075.1 GCF_000612625.1 Neobacillus jeddahensis | reverse complement strand
CAATTGCTGCTTTACCGACAGTGATTATTTTCCTATTTTTCCAAAAACACCTTGTCGAGGGTATGAAACTTTCAGGATTAAAATAGTCTTCGATTCTTTAGGAGGAAACGATAATTTTATTAGAAAATGATTATGTTTCGATTTCGTTTCATAATCGAAATGGCTTCTAGAGGATATTGGAATTGCGACGTTTGGGATAAATGCCGGTCATGATCGTACTGAATGGATGAATCATTATCATAAACATATAGGGACACCGATGTTTCATATCCTCGGTCCTGATTGGACAGGGAAGACACAGGATTTTTGTAACAGTGTTCCCGGTGGCCATGATGATTGGTTTCCTACTAGATTTAATAAAACTAATTTAGAAGTGATGAAATCTTACGGTGATAAATTTGCCCCATTTGAGTTTGATTACGTGTTTAATATAAATGGGGCAGATGGAGAGTGCGGTAAAAAGGCACTGCAGCAGATCCCTAAACCTAACACTAAGAGTATTGATCAGTATCCGTTTCCTTTTGTATGTCCAGTCGATCCATTTGTCCAGGAACTTCACGTTCGGCGCGATGAAAGGATACAGCGGGAAGCAGATGTTGATTCGATCTATTATGATATTTCAGCAAATAATATTATGAAAATTTGTATGGATCCTTCCCATGGCCATTCTATTGGAGCCGGTAGTCAAGTAACAGCGGCCTATCGGAAAAATTACCGTGAGACGAAAGAAACCATGAGAAAAGCGGCGGATGGCCGTTATATACCAATGGGGACAGAGATGATGAACGAAGTGTTCCTTGACCTGTTGGATTACTATCAGGCACGTGCTGGTGCACAGCCTGCAGCTCCGCTGGAGGGTTGGAATATAAGAGAGTTGTTAAAGTCTGGGGATGCGGAATTGATTCCAATGTTTACATATGTCTACCATGAATTTGGGGCACTTAGACTTGATGGCTGGGGGAAATTAGTTAAAGAAATTGGTAATTTATTTTATTTTACGGTTGCAAGGACGTATTTGTGGGGCGGGCTTTATGAACTCAATTATGAATACAGTCCAATGGAAGCGATACAGGAAAAGGAGAATGTTTTAGAAGAGCATTATTATCCTTTTGAACAAAGAGGCTACCAATTCGATGCAGACAGGGCAAAATATGTTTCTCAATTTGCCAAACTAAGAATCGGTGCCGGCAATAAGTATTTGGCCTATGGCAGAATGTTGAAACCACAGAAGTTTAATTGTGAAAAAGTGAACTTCAATTGGTTCCATTACAACTGTGCGAAGGAATTCAAGGAATACAATGATTCTGGCGAGTTAGCTGTTGAGGCAATTGTCCATTCCGCATGGCAATTTCGTGAGGAAAGCATAGGATTGTTTTTTGCCAATGTGAGTGATTGTGAGCAAAAGGTGGAACTAAAGCTGGAGAGAAATAGTTTTCACCTAAGACAAGAGAATGTTACGGTTCGCATTCATAATGACAATGGTGTGGATGAATTATTCGTTTTGAAACCGGACGAGGTAGAAATCTTAGAGTTTTCCGTACAAGAGAAACAGGTAGTTTTGATTGAATTATTATAGATATAAATTAAAAAGGATGATGGCCATATCGTCCTTTTTTCTTTACCGGTAAAGAAAGGAATCTAAACAGGCAATCTTTTAAGAAGAACCTGAGTTTCCAAGTAGGTCAGGGGAAAACTTTAATGAGGTGAAATCGTAATGGAACAAAAAATATATGTAGGTTCAAACTATAATCCAGAGCACTGGCCAAGAGATAGATGGGCAGAGGATGTTCGTCTCATGAAGGAAGCGGGCGTCAATATTATTAGACTGGCAGATCTAGCGTGGTCTAAATTAGAACCAACAAATGGAACATTCGATTTCGGCTGGCTCGATGACTTTATTGAAATGGTTTCAAAAGAAAATGTACAAATCGTGATGGCTACCCCCATAGAGGGTTCACCGGTTTGGCTGCGCCATATCCATCCGGAGGTTGTTGCCACAGATGAATTTGGCCATATTCATGGTGATAGAGGACATCACTGCCATAATAGTTCTACATATGCCTTTTATGTGGATCGTATAGTCCATAAAATGGCGGCACATTATGCCTCCAATCCAGCTATCATTGGCTGGCAAATTGATAATGAGTTAAGAGCCGTTCCGTGCTATTGCGGGGAGTGTGCTAAAAACTATCGAAGATGGCTTCAGGAAAGATATGGCTCGATAGAAAAGCTAAACGAGGAATGGGGAACTGTTTTTTGGAGCCAGGTTTATAACAAATGGGAGGAAGTACAGCTTCCAACCGCGGATCAGTTGACGAAATCAGTGAGCCAAATTGTTGATTACAAACGGTTTTGTTCTTTTTCAACCGTGAATTACGTCAATCGCCAAATAGGCATCCTTAAGAGCTATGCTCCACATCAATTCGTAACCCATAATTCACTCGGATTATATCACGGTCTTGATGTGTATAAGCTTGGTGAAAATTTAGATTATATGGGTGTCGACTTGTATCCGGATGTGGATGAAGACAATATCAATACCATTATGAATCTCGATATTCACCGCAGTGCGAAACGGGCTAACTTTTTAGTTTTGGAACAGAAAAATGGTTACTTCAATTATAGTGACTATAATCTCGCGATTGAGCCGGGAATTGTTCGCTTATGGGGCTATCAAGATATTGCAAGAGGAGCGAATGCCGTTTTATTTTACAATTGGCGGGCGAATCGGTTCAGTTGGGAGCAAAATCCGAATGGGATCCTTCGTCATGACGGGTCACCGAGAAGAGCCTATTATGAATTGCAGCAAATGAATCAGGAATTAAAGGGATTTGGTGAAGAGCTTGCGGGGACAACAGTGGATGCACCGGTCGGAATCATTCATAGCTATGACCATATCTGGGCGTTTGATGCACATGTACAATATAAAAACTTTGAATATCGCGAGCACATCAAGTCCTATTATCATGCCTTAAATAAAATGGGAATTACTTCTGATTTGATTGACCCAAGAATGGATCTATCACGATACAAGATTGTCATTGCCCCTTCTCTGATGATGGTCAGCGAAGAAATTCAAGAAAATCTCAAAACATTCGTAAAGAATGGCGGCTGCTTGGTAATCGGAGCAAGAAGCGGTTTTAAAACGTGGGCCAATGTCACGATCGATACGCCATGGCCAGGATTATTATCAGAATTATCAGGGGTGCTTGTGGATGAATTTGAAGTGCTGCCGGATAAATATTCAAATACCATCTTCTATAACGGAAAAGAATATGAAGTAAAAGTTTGGTTAGATATGCTAGAAACAAAGAGTGCAGAAACATTAGCAGTCTACAAACAAAAATTTTACGCAGGAAGAACAGCCATTTCGAAAAATAGTTATGGAAAAGGTACGGTTTATTATGTTGGTGTGATGGGGAATGAGGAGTTGAACAGTGATATTTTGCTAGATATCGTAAAAGACCGGAATATTCCATACACATTCTTACCGGAAGGGGTTTTTGCTACGCAAAGAAAGAACGATCAACATAGTTTTACCTTCTATATTAATAAAAGCAATGAAGCGAAGCAAGTTCCATTAGTAGAAAATGGATTGGATGTCATCAGCGGAAATCAGGTATCCGATTGTGTCACAATCAATGGTTTAGATGTATTAATTGTTAAAAAATAAAATGGGCAAAATCTATACAACTATTTCTTCTGAATTGGTTTATCCTATTAAACTCATCAAATAATTATAGGAGTCTTCAAATGGTTTTAATTAACGAGCATAATTTGTTAAAGAGATATATTCATAATATTCAATTTGGTCAATTGGGCGGGCAAAAGCCCGATATAACTATTGAAGATATAGATCATCATGTGGTCAAACTACATTTGTCCTTTGATTTGGAAGAGGAGCTCGCGCAAGATGATTGGCAAATAAATATATTCCCATCATTTGTGCCTAATTTCCATTGGGCACCCCATTTAACACCGACGGATGATCATATTATCGACCAGCATAGTTTCCGTTCACCGAGCTTAGTCGTCAATGACCAGGAAAAACTAGTAATGGTCATTCCGGACCTTGACATCATGAGCAATGGTACACCTGCTAGATGGTATCTTGATTTAAATGCGAGCGAAAATAAACTTACTTTAGGGATGAGCCATTATAAGGTAACAGAACACGTTCTTTTTGAACGTTGTTCTGGAGCCGTATACCCAAAAGGGAAAATAGAATTTGGTTTTTATATCATGATGTATGATGACCCAGACATCATTTTCAATCCGTGGCGGCCGGTGCTCCACTTTTTATGGGAAAAGTGGGGGCGAAAGCTGTATGAACAAGGGCTACCATTAACAGGATCCCTTAATCCATATGTTGAACATACCTACAAATGGGCATTTAAAGAATGGGAAAAAAGTGTTTGGCAGGAGTTCGAATTGAATGGGAAAAAGATAGGAGCTCCTGTTTTTATCGTGAATGTAACGCAAAGTCCAAATTATCCCGGACCCGTGAATGAAAGAGAATTCCGTTCAATTTGGAATCAGGCTTGGTTTAGTTCACTTCGGTCTGCCAGCGGCCTTTATCGGTATGCACGGGATACGAACAACGATGAGCTTCTGAAGAAGGCTCTATTAACAAAAGAGTTGGCATTATCAGCACCAAAAATGAAAGGGTTCTTTCCTTCTGTCATTGCCACAGAAATGGAAGAGATCGAAGTAGATGGAAAAAAGGTTCATCGTTCAAAAGGCTGGGAAACCTATTATTGGGGCAATTCGAACCGAAATCCATTTACCCACGATGCCAAAGTGTCTCCTTTCCATGTTCTTGATATGAGCTGGACGGCTTTATTGATGTTGAGGTGGTATGAGGAGCTTGAACAGGACGAACGATTGCTATTCTTTGCAATAGATTACGCAGATTCCTTATTAACCATACAGGATAAGAAGGGATATTTTCCAGCATGGCTTGATAAAGAAACGTTAGAACCATTAGGAATTTTAGATGATTCACCTGAAACGTCTTTATCGATCACATTTCTATTAAAATTGTATACGATTACAGACGATAAAAGATACAAAAGGGCTGCTCTCCAAGCGATGGAAGTAATTTGCAACGATGTCATCATGACAGGCAGATGGGAAGATTTTGAAACGTATTGGTCATGTAGTACCTATGGAAATAGTAGTTTAGTTGGAGAAAAAGTGGCCCGTAATAATATGTATAAACAATGTAATTTTTCAATTTTCTGGACAGCTGAGGCTTTATTTGAGTGTTATAAGATTACTAATAATGTGACGTTTTTAAACTATGGTGAACGCTGTATGGATGAATTGTTAATGACCCAAGCATCGTGGGAGCCGCCTTATTTGTATACAAATACTCTAGGTGGATTTGGTGTCATGAACGCAGATGGAGAGTGGAATGACTCTAGGCAATGTCTTTTTGCTGAATTGATTGTCATGTATGGAAAGGAATTGGGCCGAAATGAATATATTCAAAGAGGTCTGGCAGCCTTAAGAAGTTCGTTTACCATGATGTATTGTCCTGAAAATGAGAAAACAAAACGTCAATGGGAAAAGAAATGGCCTTTTTTTAATGAACGAGATTACGGATTTATGATGGAAAATTACGGACACGGTGGGAAGGTCAATCCTGATGGCTTAGGAATTGGAGAGTTCACTATATACGATTGGGGAAATGGTGCAGCTGCAGAAAGTTACTTGAGAATGAAAGATCATTTTGGTAATCGTTTTGTAGAGGGACAATAGAATTCAATACCTTTGTGGGTTATCGGTAAATTGTTAATTCAAATAGATGTTTCGCATCATTTAAAAATAGATGTCAAGGATCCTAGTTGGTTCGTCCATTGAAAGTAACTCCTTTCGGAATGGGTTATTTTAATAGATTATATGGTTGAAGGTGGAATATCGTGGAATACAAGGCAGAATTAATTGTGGATAGCAAAGCGACTTTAGGAGAAGGTCCATCATGGGATAGAAATCAAAAAATTTTATATTGGGTTGATATTTTGGGGAAAAGAATTCATATTTATGATTACGTTTCGAAAAAAAATAGATTTATTGAAGTAAATCAATACGTCGGAACGGCTGTACCTAGAAAATCAGGTGGGTTGGTGCTTGCCTTACAAAATGGATTTTATTCTTTAAATCCCCAAACTGACCAATTGACACTAATGGCTAACACGGAGGAGCACTTGCCGCAAAATCGCTTTAATGATGGTAAATGTGATGCAGCTGGAAGGTTTTGGGCGGGGACCATGGGGCTCGACGATGCCTATGGGGTAGGAAGTTTGTATTGTTTGGATACTGAGAACAATGTCAAAACAGTACTACAAAACGTGACTTGTTCGAATGGATTGGCATGGAGCCCTGATAATAGAACAATGTACTATATTGATACTCCTACAAGTCAAATTGTTGCCTTTGATTTCAATATTGAAGATGGTTCGATTTGTAATGAACGAGTCGTTGTAGAAATTCCTAGAGAAATGGGTTTTCCCGATGGGATGACCATAGATGAGGAAGGTATGCTTTGGGTGGCACATTGGCAAGGGTTTCGGATTGGCAGATGGAATCCCTTTACTGGGAAGTTAATTCAAGCCATTCCAATCCCTGCACCACTTGTTACCTCTTGTTCATTTGGCGGGGAGAATATGGACGAATTGTTCATTACCACGGCACGAATTGGACTTAGTGAAGAAACCTTGCTGCAATATCCTCAATCTGGAGGGGTCTTTAAAATTAAAACAGATGTGAAGGGGATGGGGATGTATCCGTTTTTAGGATAATCTTTATTTTTAATGCAAATATTGATTCTGTTCCTCCATTTATTATAAAATGTATGGTATCGATTACATTTTAAGTTACCATATTATGGGGATGATAAATTGAATAATGTAACAATAAAGGACGTTGCAAAAGAATCAGGAGTTTCCACAGCGACAGTATCAAGAGTACTGAGTAATAAAGGTTATGCGAGTAACGAAATAAGGGAAAAAGTTCTTTCAACTGCAAAGAAATTAAATTATCAACCAAATGCACTGGCAAGAAGTTTAAAGAATCATCAAACCAACACGATTGGGGTCGTTATTCCCGATATATCAAATCCTTACTTCATGAAGATTTCAAGAGGGATTGAAGATACTGTCTATCCAAATGGATATAATTTAATTTTTGCAAGCGCGGAGGAAAAGCCCAAAAAGGAAAAAGAATTATTGAACGTCTTGTTTGAGAAAAGAGTTGACGCGATTGTGCTGGCAACTTCCGGACACAATGAGGAGACGGTTGATAGAATTACGAAAAATGGAATTCCTTTTATTCTTGTGGACAGGGAAATAAGGGATTATGAAGCAACCATTGATTATATTGCAGAAGATAATTTTAAAGCCGCTTATGAATTGACGAATTATTTACTTGGAAAGGGCCATACAAGGATAGGAGTTATAAATGGGTCGTTAGAAGTAAGTACGGGGTTAGAACGATATAATGGATTTCAAAAGGCAATTATTGATTACGGTCTAGAGGAAGACCCGGAACTAATATACAACGGGAATTTTAATCAAGAGGATGGGGAAAAGGCTGTTGATCGTTTCTTTAACAGTGAGAACAAACCAACTGCTATATTATCATTTAACAATACCATGTCCTTTGGGGCCCTTCTACAATTATCACGAATGGGATATAGACTTCCAAAAGATGTGACGATGGCTTCTTTTGGTGAAGTAGAGGCAGCACAATTATTGAAGTCACCGGAAATCGTTTATGTCAGTCAATCTCCTTATGAAATGGGAGTTCGCGTAGGAGAAATCATCATGAATCGATTATTGAATAATGCCAATGAACCAATCGTTGAAAAATTCAGACCGAAACTGATGGTTTTTTAAGACATTTCTATTTGAATAAGGACATCATTTGCGTCTCTGAAACAAGATATTGGAGGTTTTCTTTTTATAAAGAAAGCCTCTTTTTATTCTGTCTTAACGGGCTGCTGATAGAGCTTTCCCTTCATGGAACAAAAATTTATTAAAAAAATCTTAGAAATAACTCAAATGATATTGAAAAAAAGGGTAGTATGTAATAATATTTATATGTAATCGTTTACAGGTTGCGGTAATCGTTTACAGATTATCGTAACCGATTACATTCTTACTGTAATTGTTTACTAGTGTTATTAGAAATGCTGTTATTCGGTAATCATCATTTGTAGATTATGAAACTAATATTTTTTTAAGTAGAGCCTTATAAGAGTCAATGACAAAAGTAAGTTTTAAGATAGGAGGAAGGTTTAATGTCGATATTATTGGAAATGAAAAGAGTCATGGAATTAGAGGCATCTTCCATTAAAGCGCTTTCTGAGAAGCTCGGGGCCAATTACGAAGAAGCAGTTAATTTAATTTTTAATTGCACAGGAAAGGTCATTGTAACCGGGGTGGGCAAGTCAGGTCATGTTGGAAAAAAAATTGCCGCCTCATTAGCAAGCACGGGAACGCCAGCTTTCTTTGTTCACAGTACAGAAGGGGTTCATGGTGACTTAGGAATGATTCAACAGGATGATGTGGTCATTATGATTTCTAATAGTGGGGAAACTAAAGAGGTTCTTAGTTTAATGCCATCATTAGAAAAAATCGGATCCAAACGAATTGCGATTACTTCTAAGCCTGAATCCACGTTAGCAAAATTTTGCGATGTAGCGCTTGCTTATGAATATGAAAAAGAGGCTGACCATTTAAGATTAGCTCCAACTACAAGTTCTACGATTACATTAGTAATTGGGGACGCATTAGCAGTTGCCCTTTCCATATTAAAAGATTTTAAAAAGGAAGATTTCCACATCTTCCACCCGGGTGGAAGCTTAGGAAAACAATTATCAAACGAAAAATAAGATAGGGGTAATTCCAATGGGAATATTAGTAATTGGTAGTTTTATGATGGATCTAGTTGTTCGAACACCACGTGCTCCACAAGATGGAGAAACCATTATTGGTCATAATTTTTCGACATTTCCAGGAGGAAAAGGGGCAAACCAAGCAGTTGCGGCGGCCCGGCTCGGTGGTAGTGTTACCATGGCTGGTAAAGTTGGAACAGACGAGTATGGAAAAAAAGCCTTACTTACGTTGGAAGAAGAACAAATCGACATTCAAAATATATTAATAGATGACGAGAATGCAACAGGGATCGGCTTTATTACACTTGAAGAAAGCGGAAACAATCGGATTGTCGTCGTTCCCGGAGCCAATCTTGCTTATTCTGTTTCTGAATTAGATAAGATTAAAAGTCTTATTAAAAATTCCAAGATTATGGTGCTGCAACTTGAGATGAGCTTGGAAATGATTGAACAGGCCGTTTCATATGCTGCAAGCTTTGATGTTCCAGTAATATTGAATCCAGCACCTGCCCAAAAATTGGAGGATAGTTTACTTAGAAAAATAGCCTATTTAACTCCAAATGAATCAGAAGCTGAACTATTAACGGGTATAAAGATTACGTCGATTGAAGATGCTGAAGCAGCTGGAAAGCATCTTCTAGAGAAGGGCGTAAAAAATGTGATTATTACCCTAGCTGAAAAAGGATCATTGATCGTGACGGAATCGGGGACTACCCATGTTCCAGGTTATACGGTTAATCTTGTCGATTCAGTAGCAGCAGGTGATTCCTTTAACGGGGCCCTTGCAGTGGGAATCTCACAGGGAAAGCCGCTGGACGAAGTAGTGCGATTCGCTAATGCAGTTGGCGCCCTAACCGTAACCAAACAAGGAGCCATTCCATCCCTGCCATACCAAACAGAAGTCGAAGAATTTATGAAACAAAACAAAGAATATGTATAATCCAAAAAAATAATTGGTGTCAGGCACCATCCGTGGACAAAACGTCCATATTGTCCACGTGTGGTGGACAGTTTTAAGGAATGGTGCTTGACACTTTTCTATTTGAATTCAAATTACTGAATATTTAAAAAACAGTTTATTTGGTTGGCCTTTTCTCCGACATTGAGGTTTATTATACATGCCCAAGTTAATGGGAGCTTTGTATTTTTGAAAGGGGGGATGTGATAGAGGTGAACTTTTTTGGGACTAGCCTTGAAGGATGGCTTACTTAACCAGTAGGGTTATACGGCTATGGTAAATTGGAAGCGCTCTCGCCATTTCTGTTTGACAGATAAAAGGAGAGGAAATTGTCATAGGGGGGAAATTTTGTTGAATAATACTAAACGCAGATCGATTGTCTCTATTCTTCTCATTTTTGTCGTAATGGTATCTTTATCACTCCAATCTTATGCCGATACAACCACGAAGTCCACAGATACTACCGATCCATTTGAACTCACAGCCACGAAAGCAAAAAGGGTAGCCCGCGTAACTGGGAAGACACTCGAAGGGGAAACCATTCCCAATCCAAACCAAACCGCAACGAAATATGGTCTAACAGCCACGGATCTAGGGATTATTTGGGATGCCACCACAGATCCAAATGATAAAAAAATGATGGTAGCCTTTGGAGACTCTTATGATGAAGGATGGGGCGGCTTTGGCGGTGGTGGAGATGGAAAGGGATGGAGAAGTAATCTACTTGCCATCTCTAAGGATGCAGACCCTTCTGATGGACTTAGCTTCTCTTCTATGATCACGGACACAAGTAAACCTAATTATGCAAAAGAAATTATCCATTCTGATCATATCACTGACGGAAATAGTGATTTTACTGCCATCCCAACTGCAGGGGTAACAGCTGGAAACAGACACTTTATCCATTACATGCAAATCAAGAATTGGGGCGCAAACGGTCGATGGAATACCAACTTCTCAGAAGTCGCGTACTCCGATGATGAGGGACAAACATGGACAAAATCGGGCGTTAAATGGGGTGCAACCAGTAAGTTTGCTCAAGCGGCCTATGTCAAAGAGGGCGGCTACATTTATATGTTCGGAACTCCTGCAGGACGGTTTGACAATGCCTATTTAGCAAGAGTCTCTGAAGCGGACATGCTCAATAAAGCAAAGTATGAGTACTGGGATGGATCAAAATGGGTGGTAAATAACGAAGCTGCTGCCGTTGCAGTTGTCGATGCACCGGTAAGTGAACTTTCCGTCTCATATAATTCCTATTATAAAAAATGGATTATGGTCTACCTGAATGAAAACCGCTATGCGATTGTCATGAGAAGTTCTTCTGAGCTGACAGGCGGTTGGTCTGCGGAAACAGAGATAGCTACAGGTGAAGAATACCCAGGTCTGTATGGCGGCTTCATTTATCCATGGAAAAATGACGGAAAGGACTTATATTTCCTTATGTCAGAATGGGGACCTTACAATGTTGTATTAATGCATACCACTTTAGAAAAAGGCACCCCATCACCGAACCTTGTCGCGGATCCTTCTTTTGAAAAACAAACGTCTGGAACTATATCTGCACCTTGGATTCTAGAAGGAGGTAAAGGCGGCATTGACAAGGCGACGGGAACTTCCAAAGCTGGATCCAACAATGTGTATGTAAGAAATGATACAGGTTGGAACGGAATCAAACAAAATATTTCTGTTTCACCAAATACTGAATATGTGCTTTCAGGATATGTAAAAACCTCTCAGAATAACAATGCTGGTTATTTTGGGGTTCGAGCAGCTGATGGGAAAATCATCAAAGAACAACCATTTGGAAGAAATGACAATTATACAAAGCAAACGGTCCGGTTTAATTCTGGTGATAACACAAGCGTAACCCTTTTTACAGGAATGTGGGCAAATGGGGATACCTGGGTACAAGCTGATGATTATATGCTCGTTCCTGTTGATACCACTCCACCAACAATTACCCTAAAAGGGGATGAAACAATTGATTTATCATTAGGAGATGCCTTCACTGACCCGGGGGCAACTGCATCCGACAGTCAGGATGGTGATCTTTCAGATAAAATTGAAGTTGCAGGGAAGGTGGATCCGAATATTATTGGCCGGTATTCATTGACCTATAATGTAAAAGATTCAGATGGGAATGCAGCAAAGTCGGTTACTAGAACGGTGAATGTAACTGGTGAGGACTACACTGTTAGTCATGTGGCCTTTAAGGGTAGTGATGGCAGTTCATTGACTAAGCTGCCGAAAAAAGGGTTTATTTCCGCCAGTGCGGAGATTCGGAACAATACAAGTGAAGCAAAAGAGATTTCTCTCGTTGTTGCTTTGTATAATAAAAAGGGCGAAGTAGAAAATCTTTCAGGGGTGACTAAGGCATTACCTTCAGGCTCTAAGGAAACGATTACCGGTGGTTTTAACATGCCGGGTAATAATTCTGGTTATCATGTGGAAATCTTTGTTGCTGATTCGTTAACAGGATTAAAACCGTTATCGAATATTGCTAGATTAGAACAAAAGTAAACGATAATTATTCCTTTGGTTACACAACAAATGAAAAAGAACTTGAAAACTCCTAACGGTTTTGGTTTAAGGGGAGAAAATAGGAAATAGAAGCAATTTTCTGTGAGGATAAATCACACTAGATCGGTCAATATGCCGATAACATAATGATGGATACACATATGAAGATAGTAAAAAAACGCATTGGAAAATTCCAATGCGTTTTTGGTGCTTTAAGCTAATCTTAGTGTTCATTTACGCGGATACCTTCCAAGGTTCCGTAAAGAACTTCAATCTCCCATTTTAGTTCTCCAGTTTGAGAATCCTTATATTGTTTATAGATGCCCCAAGCCTTCCCACAACTCCAAAATGTCGAAAAATGATCTTTATTTATCACTGGCTGGAAGCTCATCGTGCCTGCGTTCATATCCAATTTAAAACCGGATAAAGCTAATAGTACTGCCCAGCTTGCTGTAGAACGGGAATAATGGTGTCCACATTCCACCTCGTCCCAAGGGTTTCTGCGGTACCCGTCGTATCGTTCACGGACCGCTTTAACAATGGTCAGTCCTTCTTCCAAAAAACCCTCATAGATTAGATGGGCAGCAACTTGGTACTCAATACCAGACCATACTTCTTGAGAATAAACAAACGGAAGCTTAGGCCGTCCGCCTTTTGGCCAAGAACAGAGCACAAGACCTTTATCGTCATTCAGGGCATACGAACGCTGAGTATTGAAATGATTGTAAAAATCAGTTTTGAAATTATAGGCATATATGGAAGCCATGGCTTGCTTTACATGGTTTTCAGGCAAAACGTATCCCAACCCGACGACATGTGCTAGCATCTGACCGAATAATTGGTCGGACAAGCATCCAGTCCCATATTGGTATCTATGCTCATCGACATTATCGATGAGTTGAACATAGTATTCACCGCCCCAAAGAAGAGCATCCATCTTCTTACTTCCTAGCTCGTACGCTTGCCGATATTTTGCCGCATGCCCGGCATCTCCTACGTATTCGGCCATTTCCGCACCAGCTTTAAGGGCAGCGAAAAACATTGAATTCGTCAAAGAGCTTGGGCCATAGAACTCAATGTCATACGTATTGTGCTGACGATTATCTAAAACATAGTCACCATCGGAGTCCCAATATTTGAACGCAAAGTCAAGTGCTTTACTCGCCTTGTCCCACAAACGATGGAGAAATTCATTATCACCGCTGATTTTCCATTCGCGGTACAGGCGTATAATTGTACCGAGCTGTCCATCGGTTGCTGGAAGCATATCGAATTTTGGTTTGCCAAATATTTGCCACGTCCGGAAAGCCATCTGTCCATCATCGTCTGTCTCTAATTCGAATTCCACTATCCTAGCGCTACGCTCTAATTTCGGGAACAGGAAGGCTAACGTTTGGGCATAATTCCAAACATGCGTACAGGTTCCTTCGCAGCTGCCCTTCTTGGCATGAGAGCCTTCGAAACCAAGGAACGTGCCATCTTTAATACGGAAGCAGGTTGGACTGCGAAGAACGGTGATATTGCTGGCAAGTGCGTCGATAACATAATCAGGCAAGGTACTGGAAAAGAGCGCACGATGGAAATCGCGGCTTCCTTGTTCTAACCGCTCTTTATGATTTAGCAGGTATGTCCCTGCATCCCAAGCATCTTGGAACATAGTGCCGTAATAGTTCATCTCCATCTCATCCCCATCATGAATGGGGGCGTCTTCGTCCCAATCGCGGACTCGATTGGGAAAGTACCAGGATAAAACAAATTCGAAAACAGCCTCTTCTCCTGGCTGAAGAGTTTGACATACTCCCAAAGATCCGACTCGAAGCCTGCCTTGGGGACCGAATGCGCTTTCTGTTGCATTGCTCACTGATTCTGGTATTAATTGTCCATCTTCAGAAAAATCGTCCCAGAAATCCTGTACGCCATCCCACCATCCGCCTGTCAGCCAAGTTGCTTTATGCGTAACATTTTCTGGTGCAGAATCAGTCAGCAGTGCCATGCTTCCATTCCGAGGATGGGAAGAAGGCATACGCGGAGAAGAAAAGTAGATTCCTTGCAATCCATCGCTTTGGCGATACTCGTTCATTCCCGTTTCCGAATATTTCATATTCTCAAACACGTCGTACCCTTCAAAACCAGCAAGATTTGTGAATGATCCGGCAATGGTAACATCTACCGGCCGATTTTTTTTATTTACCGCTTTATACCTAAAAAGAGCACTAGGAATGCCGGAGTCATCCTCATTCAATGGAATAAAAGGAGTAAATGCCTCCAGACTGATATCCACTGGAAGCTGTGAATCCTCGAATATCAAATTAGCGAAGGGATATTCACCTTTTAACTGGGAGTGATCCATCCTTGGAAGTCCTGCTACGACCCCGGAATGGTACCCGTGAGCTTGGGTATAAGGTGGAATAAACTTTGATTCTAGTACCTTGGCAACGGGCTCGCAGTCTTCTTCCTTTGCCCATATGGAGAAGAAACTATAATGGACGAAATCTCCTTTTCCGGGGCGGTTAAATAGCTCCCAATCTTTCAATTCACCTCGAGAGCTTAGCGTAATATTACCAGTGCCAATGCCACCGAGAAGAAATCCGGCTTCTGTTGCTTCGCTCGGGTACCATTTTTGCGGCTGCATGGAATAAAGCTGTTCGTGGGTGTAGACGTTGCTTTTCATAATCATCCTCCTCCTGATTTAATTTAGTACTTATGTACAAAGTAAAAGGAAACGTTTTCTTTTTTTTACATAGGTACTTGGATCATGTGAATATTTTATCACAATGGAGGCAAGTGACTGTCAAAAGTTAGAGTAATTGTGTAAAAATTTGAAAAAGTCATTTCGATTATTCATGATCTTTATCTCAATACTATTTAGCGAGGAAACATATAAGTATTCCTTATTCTCTCGGATTAAATTAATATCTGAAACTATAATAAATATAGAGAAACTAATTATTAATTAATTTAATTAATTAATATTGACATGGCCTTAACTAGGGTTTATATTCAGAGTATAGTAAAGATTTAGTAATATTTTATTATTTTTTTAAGAATATATGAAAGCGTAATCAATGTAATTTTAAGGATGAAAAAAGACCAACGAACAAGGGAGGAGATTAAAAAGAATGGGGATAAAGGGCTAAGCTAATGGGAGGAATACGCAATATAACAAAAACAATCGGTCTAATCGTTTTTTTTATCATACTAGTATTGGTAGGAAGCGGGGGGTTGTTAGCTTTTATGAATCATGAAAAGACAATCAATTACACGAATCCTGTCGGAGGAATAACTAACATCGGTGATCCTTTTGTGTTAAAGGATGGAGACAAATATTTTATGTACGCAACCTCTGCAGCAACGATTGGATTCAGAGTTTGGCAGTCAGATAATCTAGTAGATTGGGAAGAAAAAGGAATGGCCTATGATACGGGGGAACAGTCTAATCAATGGGCAAACGGCGATTTTTGGGCCCCTGAGGTCATCAAGTATAATCACCAGTTTTATATGACATATAGTGCCCGAAACCTAGAAGGGCATTTACAGATTTCGGTTGCAGTAAGTAAAGATCCTTTAGGACCATTTAAAGATATCAGTACAGAAATTATCAAACAAGAAGGCTCCTACATCGATGGTGATATTTTTATTGAGGAAGATGGAACACCTTATTTTTACTATGTGAAGGATTGTTCCGAGAATGTCATAAAGGGGAAACATATTAGTCAGATTTTTGTTCAAAAAATGAATAATGACCTAACTAGTTTGATCGGCGAGCCACAATTATTGCTAGAGCCAGACCAGGAATGGGAAGGATTGAATGGCGATTATCAGTGGAATGAAGGTCCATTCGTACTAAAGCATGAAAAAAAATACTATCTTATGTATTCTTCAAATTATTTTGCAAGCGCAGATTATGGAGTGGGCTACGCTGTTGCTAACAACCCAATGGGTCCTTTTAAGAAAGCAGGTGAAAACCCTGTATTGGAAAAGGATCTCAAAAATGGAATATCAGGTCCTGGTCATAATAGTGTAACAACGGGGCTTGATGGGAAAACCCTATACACGGTGTATCATACACATACTTTTCCTGAAGATCCAAGTGGTGACCGCCAGATGAACATTGATAGGCTTTATTTTGAAAATGGAAAGTTGAAAATTGATGGACCATCTTATACAGAAAAGAAAATAATGGTAGGGGGAAAGTAAGATGAAAAAGTATAAATTTCTCTTGGTTTTTGCTTTGATAGCTTCTTTGATGTTAGCGGCCTGTGGAAAAGACTCTGATAAAGACTCTAGTGATGGTGAAAAGAAGGAAATCTTAATGTGGAGCGGTACAACGGGTCCTGATGGTGATCTTATTCAAAAAAATATTGACCAATATAACGCGACAAACCCTGACTATAAAGTAAAGTTGGTAAATATAAAGGGTGATGTCTTAGGTAATAAGTTAGCAACCGTTACACGTTCTGGTAAAGGTGTACCTGACATTGCAATGATCGCTTCAGAAAGTGTTTCTACTTACAATGGTCAAAAAATGCTGGAGCCTTGGGATAAATATCTTGAAGGTACAAAAGTGAGTGCTGAAAACTATTTAGAGGAAGCTTGGAATGTAGGAACAGTAGATGGTAAACAATACGGTTTGCCTGCAACTATGGGTACTTGGGTGATGTATTACAATAAGGATTTGGTTGACAAGTACGCTCCAGGTGCTGCTGATGATAATATCATTACTTATGAAGAAATAGAAAAAGCTGGCGCAGCAGCTAAAGCCGATGGGATTTTAGCTTATGGCTTTAGCTGGCCGATGCAGAACTTTAACAATCTTTATTTGCAAATGGGTGGTAAGTTTGCTGAAGATGGTAAACCAACCATCGATAATGAAACAGCTGTAGCTGCTTTCGAAGAATTCAAAAAGTTAGAAGCCAACGGTTATATGAATAAAAAAGGTGAGGATACAACAAAACTTTTCAAAAATGGAAAAGTGATCTTCCTTCCAGAAGGAACGTGGATGTTAGCTGAAATGAACAAAATTACGGATTTTAAATGGGCAGAGACATTTACACCACAATGGGATGCCGGCAATGTTGTTCAAGGAAGCGGTGCGGACCAATTTGCCATGTTTAAAAGTAAAGAGCGTTCTGACGAAAAAATTAAAGGTACAGTCAAATTTATTGAGTGGCTCCAGAGCAACCAGTTGGAATGGATTAAGTCAGGAGCAAACCCAACTGCGTTAGGTATGCTTGATAATGAAGAATATACAAATATGCCACAATCTTTCTTACTTAAGTCAGATCAAGCACGTAAGGCTGTTACCATTGTCACAGATCCTGGAAGTTCTTATATTTTTGGAGAAGTGGATGCTGCGGCTTGGGATGTCATTTCCGGTAAGGTTGAAATTAAAGATTCCTTAAAGAAGATCCAACAAACCGTCAACGATAAAATGAATCAATAAAAGAATGAGGGGGAGGAATTTATTCCTCCTTTTCTTCTTTAATAATTGAGGTGAACATGAATGGCAACAATGATTAATAAATCGCTGGAAGAAAATAAAAAGCGAAAAATACCCAAATGGTTAAATCTGTGGCCTGCATTATTTGTTGGACCCCACCTGCTTCTTTTTATTATGTTTTTCCTCATTCCATCTGTGTTTGGGATTTATATTTCATTTACGAAATGGGATTTGTTTACGTCTCCTGAGTTTGTCGGTTTAGATAATTTCAAAACGATCCTTTTTGACAAAGACTCGAGTTTTTATTCACAGTTTTATGGCGGGATGGAGAATACCTTTA
>NZ_CCAS010000074.1 GCF_000612625.1 Neobacillus jeddahensis | reverse complement strand
CTATAATCCAGGTCAAGGCTATCATCATGGGCATGGTACTTACAACCCTGGTCAACGATAGACTTACTGGACATTTAATCTCGCACCATATAAAACCAATGTTCTGAGATTCGGAGATTGGAGAACTGTCGATTTGTCGTCGACAGTTTTTTTAATAACTTTTTTGCCATTATATGGTCGAATTCCTTAGAAAAATAATTAAACGACAAAACCGCTTTCATTTTGGTAAAATTAACATAGAACAAGCAAATAATGCCACTCTTCCAACATTACCTATTCCCTCATCCAGATCATTTCCTAAAACCAGCTAGCGAAGTCCATAGCTACATTATTTAGTCATTTTCAAGCTACTAGTAGAAAAAATAGCGAAGGAGTATCAGACATGGAAAAAAACCTACAACCGCATATTAGAGTTGGAAACGAGGACATCCCTTATGCATTACTGCCAGGTGACCCTGGTCGTGTGGCAGCTGTGGCCCAGTTTTTAACAGAACCAGAGGTACTAGCCTATAACCGTGAGTATAAAACAATCAAAGGGCTATATAAAGGGGTACCCATCTTAGTCACGTCAACAGGAATTGGCGGGGTATCTGCTGGAATTGCCGTGGAGGAATTAAAGAATATCGGCGTAAAGGTGATGATTCGGATTGGCAGCTGTGGCGCGTTACAGCCTAACCTTCGAATAGGTGATTTGGTAATTGCCTCCGGGGCCGTCAGAAATGATGGCGCGTCCTATGCCTATATCAATAAGGCCTATCCTGCCATCCCCGACACAGAATTACTCTTTCATGTCATCAGTGCAGCAAGAATAAATGCAATAAGACACCACACAGGTATTGTCAGATGTCATGACAGCTTTTATACTGATAAAGAACAGGATATCGACAGGTACTGGTCAGAGAAAGGAATTCTCGCATCTGATATGGAAACAGCGGCCCTTTTCGTGATTGGTGGTCTTCGTGGAATCAAAACTGCTTCGATCCTTAATGTTGTGGTTGAGCAAGAGGGGGATTTGGAAGGAGGAATCAATGATTATATTGATAAGAAAAACAGTAGTAAACAAGGGGAAGAGCTAGAAATTCTTACTGCCCTTGAAGCCATTATTTCTTATGATTCTTTTGTGAAAAGTTAAAGGGGGATTTTCCTTGAAAAAACAAAGCATGTGGTCACTGCGATTATCAACAGCGGCACTGGTCCTGATTCCGGTCGCAGTAGGGGTTAACTATATTGGGAAATTACTAGCCCAGCTGTTGAAGCTGCCGCTATGGCTAGATTCAATTGGAACGGTATTAGCAGCGATGTTAGGCGGTCCTGTTGTCGGTGCCTTAGCTGGGGCTATCAATAATATTATTTATGGGTTTACCGATCCGATTTCGTTTGTTTATGCGATTACAAGTGTTGCCATTGGCCTTGTCGTTGGTATTTTATTTTTCAAAGGCTATATATCCAGTTGGGGGAAAGCCATTGTGGCCGGCTTGATCATTGGACTTGTTGCAACGGTGGTGTCAACGCCGCTCAATATTGGTTTCTGGGGTGGACAAACGGGAAATGTTTGGGGAGATGCCTTATTTGCCTATATTCTAGCAAACACAGATTCTACGTGGTTAGCATCCTTGCTAGATGAATTGGTTGTGGATGTACCGGATAAATTATTAGTAGTCTTAATCAGCTTTGGTATATTCAAAGGATTACCACGAAACGTGGTTCAATTATATAAAAATAACGAAAAGATTGAGACGTTGGATTAATCCATTGTATTTAGTCATATAGGGAAATGACTAGCTAGAGCGCCCTGCCATTAGTGGACTTCACTAACCGGGCGCTTGATGCTTTTTAGAAGGTGGGTGGCGATGCTTGAAATCAATTAGTTTATATGTGGACAAGGAATCTTTCATACATGATTTTGATCCTATTACAAAACTGCTATACATTCTGTTTGCGCTCTTCTTGCCGCTGATCCTTCTCTCCTTCACGGTATCGTTTATCAGTGTCGGGGTGAGTATTGTGCTATTGATGGCAGCGGGGGTTATTCGTAAAACGATTCCTGTATTTAGCTTTGTTTTTCTTGTCCTGATTACAGTTGTGATCATTCAAGGGTTGTTTAGACCGGAAAATGAGACCATTCTGTTTCAGATTGGCCCCCTTGCAATGTATAAAGAGGGGCTGCTCTATGCCCTGACGATTACACTCCGGGTGATGAACATTGTTAGTGCTTTTCTGATTTTAGTATTAACAACGAAACCATCTGACCTTGTTGAGACACTAGTCCGCAAAGGAATGTCGCCAAGAATTGGCTATGTGATTGTATCCGTTTTTCAAATTATTCCTGAAATGATGGCTAGTATGAGCACGATTACTGATGCTCAGCGCGCTCGTGGAATGGAAACAGAGGGGAAATTATCGGTGCGCATGAAAGCGTTTCTTCCTTTATTGGGGCCGGTAATCCTTGGAGCCCTGATCAATACGAAGGAAAGGGCGCTGGCATTAGAAGTAAGGGGTTTTAATTCCCACGTTCCGAAAACGTATTTATATGAGGAGAAAACACATGCCCTAAGCAAATGGGTACAAGCTATTCTGCTGTTACTCTTAGTGGGTGCCGGAGTATGGAGGATATTCGGATGAACAAAATTGTTGTGGAAGGACTTAAATATAAATACCCATTATCCGACACACTTGCCCTTGATGATCTTTCCTTTCAAGTGAAGGAGGGCGAATTCATCGGAATCATTGGGAAAAATTCAGCTGGCAAATCAACCCTGTGTCAGGCACTCGTCGGGCTTGTTCCCCATTTTTATAAAGGGGCGTATGGAGGGAAAGTATTCATTGATGGGCTTGAAGTGAAAAATCAAACGATAGCTGACATTTCCTTAAAAGTGGGTATGGTCTTTCAAAATCCATTTACTCAGGTGACAGGTTCTAAAATGACCGTTTATGAGGAGATTGCGTTTGGACTTGAAAATATCGGTATTCCCCGTTCCGAAATGATCGCACGGATTGATTATGTGCTGGATTTATTAAAAATCGAACAAGTTAAAGATCAAAATCCCTTTGATTTATCGGGAGGGCAAATGCAGCGGATGGCGATCGCCAGCATTATTGCTATGAAACCAGATATTCTTGTTTTAGACGAGCCAACCTCGCAACTTGATCCGGCAGGTTCCGAGGAAGTGTTTCAAGCGATTCAAAGCTTGAGCAAACAAGGTATCACGATTATTCTTGCTGAACATAAAATGGAGAAGGTTGCCCTTTATTGTCATCGTGTTTTATTACTGGATGATGGAAAAATGGTGGATATAAATACGCCTGGGAAAATTTTTTCACGCGGAGATCTTGAGCAGCATGGGGTAGCAGCGCCTGTTTATACAAGAGTCTGTAAAGAGTTAGGGGTGAGGAAGGCTGGTACATCTGAATTTCCGGTGACTTTAGCGGAGGCGGAAAGTGTATTAAGGGGGCGGAAAATATGATTAAGGTTTCTGACCTTTCTTTTTCCTATCGGAAAGGTACTCCCGTTCTATCGGGGATTAACCTGGAGCTTGATCAGCGTTCAACCGCCATTATTGGCCAAAATGGGGCGGGTAAAACCACGTTTGTTAAGTTATTGAAGGGTCTTCTGAAAGCGGATGAAGGGGATATTTTCGTTAACAACCATCATGTCAAAGAGACAACGGCTGCTGAACTTGCCAAAACGATCGGGCTTGTCTTCCAAAATCCAAACGACCAAATGTTTAAGCGGACGGTGTTAGACGAAGTGATGTTTGGACCTCTTAATATTAAAATGGACAAGCAGCAGGCAAAGGAAAACGCGCTGATGGCCATTAGGATGGTGGATTTACAGGGGAAGCTGGATATCAATCCACATGATCTAAGCCTTTCAGAAAAGAAGCTTTTGTGTATTGCAGCGATTGTGGCCATGGATCCAGATATTATTATTCTCGATGAGCCAACCATTGCACAGGATCATGCGGGCAAGGAAAAGATTAAGCAAATCATCAAGGCCTTAAAGGATAAAAATAAATTAGTGATGACAATTATCCACGATATGGATTTTGTGGCTGAGAACTTCGAACGAACGATTGTTTTTAATGAAGGGAAGGTTCTGTTAGATGGGGACACACGTCAGGTCTTCTCGCAAAAGGACATGCTGAAAAAAGCGCATGTTGAACCGCCTGGGATTACGCAATTGGCGGAGATGCTTGGAATACAGGAGACTATCTTAACCGTGGAAGAATTTATCCATCGGAACAAAGAGGCAGCCCGCGACTAGATGATGCTGGGCTGCCTTTTTTGATTCATGCACGTTGTCATCGTTAGTGGTATGATTACGGTATTGTTCTGAAAACCAGAACCTACCGTTGTGATTGGATAGGCAAGAGTTTGTCTACAATACTTTCATAGGATTAAAAAATAGATGGGATGACACGATGAATAAAGAAGTCAGTCTAAAGGTGAAAGCAAAGTTTGTAAATAAGTTAAAAGGCGGCTACCCACTCATTTCTAAGGAAGCGATTAGCAATGTGGCCGACCTTACAGATGAGGGGACAATTGTTAAGCTAGTCGACGATCGGAATGTATTTATTGCCAAGGGGTATTATGGGAAGCAGAATAAAGGTCTTGGTTGGGTACTTAGTAGAAATGAAAATATCTCAATTGATCAGCCATTTTTTGAAAATAAGCTGAAAAAGGCCATCAAAGAACGAGAATCCTTTTTTAATAGTTCGGACACGACTGCATTTCGGGTATTTAATGGCGAAGGCGATGGCATTGGCGGCTTGACGATCGATTATTTTGCTGGTTATTATTTGCTAACCTGGTACAGTAAGGGGATTTACCATTTTCGCGATGATATCATTCGTGCCCTCCAAGGACTAGTGGAGTGGAAAGCGATTTATCAGAAGAAGCGCTTTGATGAAAAAGGGCAATATATTGAGGAAGATGATTTCGTCGCTGGTGAGAGGGGAGAGTTCCCGATTATTGTCAAAGAAAATGGCGTCAATTTTGCGGTTTACTTGAATGAAACGGCCATGGTTGGTGTATTTTTGGATCAACGAGATGTCAGGCGAACGATCCGGGATAGCTATGCGAACGGGCGAACCGTCTTAAATACGTTTTCCTATACGGGGGCCTTCTCTGTTTTTGCAGCCTTAGGTGGGGCAACGAAAACAACGAGTGTGGATCTAGCGAATCGAAGTCGGAGTAAGACGATCGAGCAGTTCCGCGTCAATGAAATTGATGCCGAAACACAAGGAATCATTGTGGAGGATGTATTTCATTACTTTAAATATGCGGTCAAGAAACAGTTAACGTTTGATATGGTCATTCTCGATCCCCCTAGCTTTGCGCGTTCAAAGAAATTTGTCTTTAGTGCCGAAAAAGACTATAAGAATCTGCTAAAAGAGGCAATTGCCATTACTGCCGCTAACGGAATCATTGTCGCATCCACCAATTGCAGCACGTTTGGAATGGAAAAGTTCAAGGGGTTTATTGCAGACGCTTTTAAGGAAACTGGTGAGCGATACAAGATCGTCGAAGAATTTTCGCTTCCAGCCGATTTCAAGACCATCAAGGAATTTCCAGAAGGAAACTATTTGAAGGTAGTTTTTCTGAAAAAAATAAAATAAGGTTTGGTGCCTGACACCCACATTTTTTTATGTGGAGGTCAGGCATTTTTTATGTTGTATTTGAGTCTTTTACTATATAATGGTATTAAAGATGTTCACAAAATTGTCGAAATTAACTTATTGATAGTGTTTGTATTAAAATAACGATGGCGGGATGGATTGGGAGGAGCAGGAAATGGTAAGAGCAGCAGTAGCAGGAGTGGTTGGTTTTGTTCTTATATTTATAGAATCCATGATTGTGATGAAACTCAAAGGCTATGAAACGATTGAATTTGGTGGAATAGCTCCGTTTATTAATGTTTGGGCGATGAATTTCTTTTTTGTTTTTGCTATCCTCACCCAAATCACGAATTGGTATATGGACAGGGAAGAACTGAAAGAAGATAAGAGCTATTAAACAAAAAGGCAAATTACCCGGAATAGGGTAATGGCCTTTTTTGAAAGATAAGAAAGTATAAATTTTGACTTTGAGAACTGTCCAGCTCCAGGCGCCATCGGCTCGAGGTCACAAGCCAATCCGTCGAGAAGGTTAAAGAACAACCTTCCCGCCGGCTCGTCTTGTGCTTGTCGCCGAAAGGCGGGCGCCTTGCGCTTTTCTTAAGCCGATAGGAAAGTATAACTTTCCTATCGGGCCTAAGGGCAACTACGCCTCTGTCTTCGCCCTTAGGAGCTCGCCAATCGGCGAGTTTTCTTTATTAATAGATAAGTTCGGTCATATGATCTAGCTGCAGCGCCCCTAGTCAAGGTGCTGCAGCTTTTCTATTTCGTATGCATCTTGAATTGCAGAAATAGTTCGTTGTAATAGGCTAGGTTCTTCTTACCAAGGTTATCATAGACTTCGAGCTTTTTGGTTAACGCTGGTGACGGATAGAACCGTTCATCGTTAACGATTTCTTTTGGCATATACTTTAGCGCTTGCTTATTAGGGGTTGAATAGCCGACATACTCAGTATTTTGTGCAGCCACCTTTGGATCCAGCATGAAGTTGATGAATTTATGGGCAGCCTCGATATGCTTAGCCGTTTTGGGAATCACCATATTATCAAACCAAAGATTAGAGCCCTCCTTCGGAACGACATAATCAAGATCTTCATTTTCCGACATAATCTCTGACGCATCCCCAGACCAAACTAGTCCAACCGAAGCCTCTTCATTGGCAAGAAGCATCTTGATTTCATCGCCAACAATCGCTTTGACATTCGGCGTCAGGGTATCGAGCTTTTCCTTTGCTGCGATTAAATGAGCCTGCTTCGTATCATTAAGGGAGTAGCCTAAGCTGTTTAATCCCATCCCCATCACTTCACGCGCACCATCAAGTAATAAAATTTCATTTTGTAATTCAGGATCCCACAGATCATTCCAACTCGTTAGGTTCTTACCGTTCAGCATTTTTTTATTGTAGACAATACCGACAGTTCCCCAAAAGTAAGGAATCGAGTATTTATTACCGGGATCAAAGGAGAGATCCATAAACCGCTTATCAATATATTTTAAATTGGGCAATTTTGTTTGATCTAATGGAAGCAATAGATTTTCATGGCGCATTTTGTCAATCATATATTCTGATGGAACTGCAATATCATAGGTCGTGCCGCCTTGCTGAATCTTGGTTAGCATTGCTTCATTGGAATCAAAGGTTTCATATATGACCTTGATGCCTGTTTCTTTTTCAAACTGCTTGATGAGATCCTCGTCAATATAATCGCCCCAGTTATAGATCGTTAGTGTGTTCCCTCCAGAATAGCCCTGGGAGGTGTTTAAGCTAGAGATCGTAAATAACAGCACAGCTGAGGCAAGAGCAATAATTAGGAAAAAACGAACGAGTTTGTTCAATGCTTACGAACCCCCATTCCGTTAACCTTGTTGCGTTGGGTAATAAAATAATAAATCACCACAAGCAGCATCGTAAATAGGAACAGCAAGGCAGATAACGCATTAATATTCAAGGATATTCCGCGCCGGGCTAACGAATAAATTTCAACCGAAAGCGTCGAAAAACCGTTTCCGGTGACAAAAAAAGTGACGGCAAAATCATCGAAGGAATACGTGAGTGCCATGAAAAACCCTGCAAAAATACCAGGGATAATAAATGGGATAATGACCTTCGTTAAAACGTTCCAACGGCTTGCGCCAAGGTCCCTGGCGGCATCAATTAACGTTGGACTCATTTCCATTAACTTCGGCAGCACCATCAGAACTACAATAGGGATACTAAAAGCGATATGTGATAACAACACCGAATAGAATCCGAGCTTGATGCCAGCCATTGTAAACAAAATGAGAAAGGATGCGCCAATGATGACGTCCGGACTAACAATAAGGATATTATTTAAGCTCAATAATGTATTCTTTGTTTGCCTTTTCTTCGCTTGATGAATCGCTAATGCCCCTAGTACACCAATGATTGTGGAGATTAGAGCTGATAATAAGGCAACCACCACTGTATTGAGAACAATAATGAGCAGCCTTGTATCTTGAAAAAGCTCGCGGTACCATTCGAGCGAGAACCCTTTAAAGTCGTACATCGTTTCTCCGCTATTGAAGGAGAAGATGACGAGAAAGAAAATCGGTGCATACAAGATAAAAAAGATCACCAATAAAAACAACTTTGAAAGGGGAGTCATTTTTTTATCCAAGTTACACACCTCGCTTTCGTGTATTCGTCACAACCATAATTACAACCATAATAATAATGAGGAATACGGCAATGGTTGAACCCATTCCCCAATCCTGTGTCACAAGGAAATGCTGCTCAATCGAAGTCCCAAGGGTAATAACCCGGTTTCCAGCAATTAAGCGAGTGAGCATGAACAGGGAAAGTGCCGGAATAAAGACTACTTGGCAGCCCGATTTTACGCCATCGATCGTTAAAGGAAAAATAACGCGGCGGAAGGTCGTCCATTTGGAGGCGCCTAAGTCATTGGCGGCGTCTAAAAGGGTCGGGTTTAATTCATTTAATGAATTGAAAATCGGTAAAATCATAAATGGAATGAAAATATAAACTGAGACAAAGATGAAGCTGAAATCCGTAAATAAGATTTGCTGCGACCCAATGCCCATTAAGTTTAAAAAGCTGTTTGCAGCCCCATATGTACCAAAAATACCAATGAAAGCATAGGCCTTTAACAATAAATTAATCCACGATGGCACAATAATTAATAACAGCCACAGCTGTTTATGTTTTGTTTTTGTTAATAAATAGGCTGTTGGGTAGGCAATCAACAGGGAAATCGCCGTGATTAAAAAGGCGTACCAAAAAGAACTGAACGTCATTTTCAGATAGACCGGTGTAAAAAACTTTTGATAATTGATCAGGGAGAGATTGCCCTCAATATCAAAAAAAGAATAATAAAGAACAAGGAGAATGGGAGCAATCACAAAAAGAGCAATCCAAAGCAGATAGGGGAACAAATAAAGATTTTTGGTTAGTTTATTTTCCATTTGTATCCACATCCGAATAGGCCTCTAAACGGCGATCGAATTCTTCCTCTGTTTCACCATGTCGCATGACATGAATGGCTTCAGAATCAAAATAGAGGCCGATTTCATCACCGACGGTTGCCTTTTTGGTTGAATGGACGAGCCATTCGTTCCCATCTTTATCGTATCCGCAGATTTCATAATGAACACCACGAAATAGCTGAGAGTCCACACGGACCTGAAGCTTGCCACGTTCTAATGCGGTGATTTCCAAATCCTCGGGGCGGATGACAATGTCAACAGGCTCATTCGGATTCAAGCCTTGGTCCACACACTCGAACTCTTTCCCGACGAATTCTACCTTATAATCCTCAATCATTCGGCCAGTAACAATATTGGATTCTCCAATAAAGTCTGCCACGAAGCGGTTAATGGGTTCATCATAAATATCAATCGGGGTGCCGCTTTGCTGGATTTTCCCTTTATTGATGACAAAAATTTCATCTGACATGGCCAGTGCTTCCTCCTGGTCATGGGTAACAAAAATAAAGGTAATCCCAAGACGACGTTGAAGTTCACGCAATTCGTACTGCATCTCGGTTCGAAGCTTAAGATCCAGTGCTGACAATGGTTCGTCCAGCAAAATAACTTCTGGCTCATTCACAATCGCCCGAGCAATCGCCACGCGCTGCCGTTGACCTCCAGACATTTCGCGGATTTCACGCGTTTCGTATCCTTTTAGATTGACGAAGCTGAGCGCTTCTTTCACCTTTCGATCAACCTCGGCATTCTTCATTTTTTTAATCCGTAAACCAAATGCTACATTTTCATATACATTTAAATGGGGAAAAAGCGCATAATCTTGAAAAACTGTATTCACCTGCCGCTTATTCGCAGGGACATGATTGATTTTTTTACCGTTAAAAAGAACCTCACCTTTAGATGCTTCCGTAAATCCTGCAATTAAGCGTAAAATCGTTGTCTTCCCACATCCAGAAGGACCAAGAAGAGTGTAAAATTTGCCTCGCTCAATCTTAAAACTTACATCATTAAGCACTGGTGGATCGTTATCATATTGCTTTGTTACCTGTGTAAATTGAATGATCGTACTATTCATTTTTGTATCGACCTCCTTTTAGCAGTATCCACTGTTTGTTCCATTCGGGAATCATTATACAGGAAGAGCCTGAAAATTCAATTACTCATTTCATCTAAACGTAAAATATTCGCCATTTAGTGTATAATCGTTAGCTAGTTTGTAAGCCTTCGTATTATTTTATTACACACTATTCATTTTTTGTTGATTTAACTAATGGTATTAGTTAAAATAAAACTAACAATATTAGTTTTAAAAGGAGAGTGAATTTGTGAGAATAACTAAGAATGGTTTTGTATATCAATTGACCTTTATGGCCAGTGTTTTTCCTGTTAATTGCTATTTGGTGGAGGAAGAGGATGGCGTGACTTTAATTGATGCAGCACTTGGCTTTTGTGCAAAAGGGATTTTAAAAGCGGCCGACACAATTGGTAAGCCAATTACCAAAATAGTTCTAACACATGCCCATGAAGATCATGTCGGTGCACTCGATGCGCTGAAAGAAGTTCTACCAGAAGTACCGGTTTATATATCGACACGCGATCACAGGTTAATGAATGACGATCGTTCACTCGATTCCCATGAGGAGCAAACGCCGATTAAAGGAGGAGTACCGAAAAAATGTAAAACCCGCGCTAATATTCTATTGAAGGAAGGCGATCTCGTTGGTTCGTTAACAGTGATTGAAACTCCAGGTCACACGCCAGGATCGCTGGCCTTTTTAGACTTGCGCACAAAAGCGCTGATCGCCGGTGATGCATTTCAAACGAGAGGCGGGATCGCCGTCGCCGGTGATATAAAACCATGGTTTCCTTTCCCTGCCTTTGGTACCTGGAGTAAAAAAACGGCATTGGCAAGTGCTAAAAAACTAATAAGCTATCAACCAAAGCTGCTGGCGGTTGGCCACGGAGATATGGTCGAGGCCCCCTTAACCGTAATGGAACAAGCGGTTAAAAGCTTAGAACGGAAAGTAGTGTAAAGGAGCAAAAAATCATGTCACCACGACCGAAAATTGGACTCGATTTATTCACCATACTTGATACAGCAGGGGAAATAGCCGATCAACAAGGAGTACAGGAGGTCACACTTGCTCAGCTCGCAAAGAGATTGGGGATTCGACCTCCCTCATTATATAACCATTTCGATGGGTTGCCCGGGCTACGAAGGAAATTAGCTATTCATGGACTAGACCGTTTGTATAAAGGAATGTCAGAAGCCACAATAAGGGTGTCAGGCACTGATGCCGTTCTTGCCATGAGTCATGCCTATGTATCATTTGCTCGGGAGCACCCAGGAATTTACGAAGCAACATTGTTAGCACCAGATCCTGAGGATGAAGATGTGCAGCAGGCTGGGGCAAGGATTGTCGATTTAACGGTACGTGTATTGCAGGCCTTCCATTTAGAGGGAGACCGGGCATTACATGCGGTGAGAGGGCTGCGCAGTATTTTACATGGCTTTGCTGTGTTAGAGCAAAAAGGCGGTTTTAGGATGTCATTGGATCTGGATGAAAGTTTGACTTTCGTTATTCGCGCTTTTCTGACTGGAATAGGAGATAATCCGTGAAACGTGTCAAATGTTGGAGATAGGCTAGGGCAGTAACCTTTGATATAATAGGATAAACTTATATAATAAAGGATGATTACTGTGCGGACAGATGAGAAACTTGGCTTGGTACTAGACGTGGAGACGACTGGTTTAGGACCAACGTCAGATGAAGTAATTGAGCTTGCCTTAAAGCTATTTTCCTATCGAACGGATACGGGCGAAATCGTCGAAATTATTGAAGAAGATTCCTTCTTACGCGAGCCGCTATCGCGTTCGGCACGGAACAACTATGACAATGCCTATCGGGTACATGGAATTCCTTATGAGTTAGTAGCAGGGAAGAGCTTCTATGATGTGAAAATAAAAACCTATTTCCACCGTGCTGATTCTGTATTTGCTCATAATGCCTCGTTTGATCGCAGCTTTCTTTACCACATGTATCCGGAAGTCAATGAGTTGAAATGGTATTGCACGATGAGAAATATTCCATGGAAAAACTATGGCTTTCCTAATGGGAAACTGCTGACCCTTTTACAGGCCCATAACATTACAGATTACCAAACACATAGAGCGCTTGATGATATTACATACTTGATGGATTTACTCAAGCAAACAAGTCCGAAGGGGAATCTTTATTTACAAGAAGTACTTGAAAAAGGACCTATGAGAAAATATCAACCAGCCTCTTCACGAACAAGAATGGGTTAAACGATTACAACAATGTAAGTTAGTGAAGAAATATTTCATATGAAAACAGCTCTGACTCATCATGGGATGCAGACAGAGCTGTTTTTTCTAAAGGTAGAATTTCACCACATTAGTCATGCGATTATTGAAGAATAATTCCTCATATGTAAAATCAATAGGACGACGGGTGGATGAAATGCTGTATATACTATTTACTGTCTGCCTTCTGTGAAAATTTGAAAGGTTACTCCGAATTTATCTGTAACAGATCCATAGGCAGGGCTAAAAAAGGTTTCTTGTAATGGCATTTGCACTTGCCCATCTTGTTGTAAGGCATCATAAAATTTACGAGCTTGGTCAGGATCGTTAGTGGAAATGCAGATTGTCACTTGGTTTCCACTCTGATGTGGCTGGCCTGGAAATGTATCTGATAACATCAAAGCAGTTTCACCAATCTGTAGGGTGGCATGGCTTACCAGATCCTTGGCCTCCGCAGGAAGAGGAAATTCTGGATTTTCCGGCATTTCTCCAAAAGATTGATTAAAGAGAACTTGGGCATCTAATGCCTTTTCGTAAAATTTGATAGCTTCATTTGCATTTCCATCCATCACTAAATAGGGAATCAACCGCAATGTCATAAACATCTCTCCTTGAGTCATAAGTATTTTTACTTGTCATCCGTGGTAAATGAAGCGGGTAACATCTAAACAACGGTGTAATTAGATGGCCGCCCACTTCTTATTATTACCGTTATTTCCATTATAAAACAAAGAACGTACGTTCGCAATTTTGAATAAGGAGAAAGTTGGTGCCTGACACCATTTGTACTACGATGACGTAGATTACCTTAATCCGGGCAGGTATCTTTCTTTTATTATGTTGCCATGGTGGATGGCGTGCCCAGCGATGATGTAGGCGAGAGCACGGGAGCTGTTGGATAAATTATTTGCGATCCCTGTTCTCTGCCAAGCCTCTTCTGGCATCGTCTTGATCAGTGTAATGGATGCCTTTCGAGTGGCGATAAAATCTTCAAGGATGGTTTGTATGGGCAGTTGGTCGAACACGGACCCAGCAATATAATCATTTTCGTTAAAACCAGCCAAAGGTGTCTGGTCACCACGGCCGATTCTTAGCAACCGGTAGCTCATCACTCTTTCAGTGTCTGTCATGTGACCAAGAACCTCTTTGACGCTCCATTTACCAGGAGCATAACGGAAATGTTCCTGTTCCTCCGAAAGTCCTTCAAAAAGATCAATCGTTTTCTCTAGGCCCTCATTTAGAATGGCTAGAAGGTCACCTTCCGGAACTAGATTAACATATGGTGCATAATAATCGGGATATTCACTTACTAAAGGACGTTGAATCATTTCGTATCTCCCTTCCATTTTCGTGGCCATTATTCACGCATTACGTGAATGATAATAGTGGAATCAAGCCACATTATTCGTTTTTTTGTGAATCGTGAATTGGATCAGCCTGGATGTGAAAATGTGAGAACGCTCCACAGAACAATCCTACCACAATATTCACACTAGTCGAATAAATTATCATTATTTTGTTTTATGCATCTTTGACTTAAAATAAATATGGACAGAAAGTGAGGGGACCGAAGTGAGTTTAATAGAAATCATAGTCTTAAATCAAGAAGAGGCTAGAACGGCAGAGGCCTATGGTGCGGATCGGCTTGAGTTAGTATCTGCGATGAGTGAAGGAGGCTTAACTCCAAGCTATGGAACGATAAAAACGGTTGTCGAGAGTGTGAATATTCCTGTTATGGTCATGATTCGGCCGCACAGCTATTCCTTTGCTTATCGAAAGGAGGAGTGGGCTGCTATTCAAGAGGATATAAAAATGATCCAGGAATTAGGTGCAGCTGGTATCGTGTTTGGGGCACTAACAGAAAAACAAACTGTTGATATGGAAATTCTTACAATGGTGGCAGAGAGAGCAAAAGGTCTCTCGATTACCTTCCATCGTGCAATTGATCAAGCCGATTCCGTCGAGGTGTATAGGACTCTTTGTCAATCGCCGCTTAAGCTGGACAGGATCCTGACATCTGGTGGACAGTCCACGGTTTCAGAAGGAATGGAACCATTGAAGAAAATGATGAGAGAATCAAGAAAATCAGCGATTCATCCTATCATCATGCCTGGCTCTGGACTTAGTGCAACTAATATTGAATCTATCCATGATCAGCTCGAGGCATCAGAGTATCATTTTGGATCAGCCGTTAGAATGGATGGGGATTTTCATAATCCTATCAATGGAGAGGAAATACAAAAGATTAAAAGAATCGTGACTTAAAACACTCCCTTTTTTTCACCATAAAAAAGAGTTGCCGCATCAAATAGAAGCGGCAACTCTTTTAGAAATATATTAAATTCGATCAAACCGAACCCGTTTATTAATTACATACATGATTGGCATACCGATGGCCATGACCACGAACTCACCAACTGCTGTTGTCAGCCAGGTGAACATGAATGGTAAATCAAATGCTAAATGCAATTCAAGTGCAATGAAGAACATCGTAAACGTGAAAACGAGTGTATTAATGATCATTCTTGCCCATATACCTTTGATAAATCGCGCGCAAGCAATCGTGATCAGTAAGGCAATCACGGACTGTCCAACACCAAAAATAAGGTCATAGGCTTTCATTGGTGAAAAGAATAAGTTCGTTAAAAATACCCCTAGAATGATTCCAAACATATATTTTTTGTTAAACACAATCAGATGATTAAACATTTCTGAAACACGGAACTGGACTTGGGTAAATCCAAACGGCTGGATGATGGCAGAGACTGCAATATATAAAGCTGCAATCAGACCGTTAACGACAATGCCCTGAACTTTGTTCTGTGATTTGTTGACGACAGCTGTCCCTCGGGAACTAGCACCAATGGGCTGCTCTAAAGTATTGGTTGATTTCTCCATATTCATTTCTCCTTAGTTTTTTTTCGTGGGAGGTTCTCGAACCACGTTTATTTTCATTACACCCAATCTAATACAATAATATAGAATAAAAGCCTAGTCAATGAATTCTTTTTGGATAAAAGAGCCCTTACAATGGCTAAAAAGTGTCATTACGATATAATTCGTAATAAGAATTGTTCCAATGGAGGAGGGATTCAACATGCTGCACCACCTAGAAATATACGTTTCGAACTTAAACAAAACCAGGGAATTCTGGAGTTGGTTTTTAGAACAATTAGGGTATGAGACCTACCAAAAATGGGATCAAGGAATTAGTTGGAAATATCAACAGACCTATCTGGTCTTTGTTCAGGCTGAAGAGAGGTTTATGGAAATCCCTTACCACCGCTCGAGAGTGGGTCTGAATCATCTTGCCTTTCATGCTCAGTCAAGGGAACAGGTTGACCAAATTACAGCAGTCTTGAAGGAAAGAGGAGTGACGATTCTTTATGAGGACAAGCATCCATTTGCTGGAGGGGATCGTCATTATGCCGTTTATTTTGAGGATCCTGATAGAATCAAAGTGGAATTAGTAGCACCTGAAAAGTAAAGCGGCGGGTGCGACCTAGGATCAAGCCCTCCGAGGCGCACCCTTTCAATTATGATAATATCTTTAACCCGGTTACTCCAATGATTATCACGATCACACTGATAATACGCCCGATGTTCTTCGATTCTCCGAAAAGGTACATGTTAATGAAAACAGCACCTGCAGTCCCAATCCCCACCCAGACAGCATAGGCAATGCTGAGTTGGAGAAATTGAAACGATTCATATAAAAAGGCAAGTGATGCACCAAATCCGCCAATATAAAAAATTCCGTTGCGAAGATTTTTTTGCTGACTGTATAATTTCAATCCAACGGCACCAACAACTTCACTTACAGCTGCTAATAAAACAAACAACCAGCCCATCCTACGCAACTCCTTTCATAACTTCGTTATCTTCCTTATTGTCAGCCAGATTTAAGCCTATGACACCAACCACGATCATGACGATAAAGAAGACCTTCCCTGGGCTGAAACTCTCTCCAAAGAAATAAACATCCATGAAGACGGTCCCAATGGTTCCAATACCAGAAAAATGGCATATACCGTGCCGGTCGGAAGGAACTCACAGGCTTTGGGGAGAATATGGTAGTCTAATAAAATGACGCCGACGACAATTGCCCATTCCCACCAAGAATGTGCTGTATTAAATCCATATACCCAAATCCATTCAAATAAACAAGTTAAAGCTACGTAAATCCAGGCTTTCTTCATTTATGACACCTCTTAAGAGACCAGCTACTATTAGATCTAGGTTTACCTAATAAGATTGCTTTATTATTATTTTAGAATATCACATGTATGGGAATTGTCGTTGTAATTAATTTGAGAACCATGGGATGGTTAGTGTGATGTGAATCACGAATTAACATCTGCTTTCTCTTTATAATTACCTATATTAGGGGAAAAATGAAAAGTGGATGGTGAAGAAACATGGAATACAATTTCAAATCACTTTATAGTGAAATCGGTGGGCAAGCAACAATCGATAAGCTAGTAGAGGCTTTTTATCCGCGTGTCTATGCTGATCCTGAGTTAATGCCATTGTTTGAAGGGGATATGGAAGAAATTAAGCGGAAGCAGCGGATGTTTCTGCCGCAATTTTTAGGGGGCCCAGCCCTTTACAGTCAGGAATTTGGACCGCCAGCGATGAGAGAGCGACATCTTCCTTTTGAGGTGACACCAAGAAGAGCACAGTGCTGGCTTCGTTGTATGAAAGAAGCATTTCAGGAAATTGGTCTTGACCAAAACCCGGCGGGATTGGCCTTTTATGACCGTCTAAAACAGGTAGCTGGGATAATGGTCAATAGTCCGGACCATGAGTAATAAAGGGACCAGCATCTCTCCCATATAAACAGTCAAAAGCACTTCAATGAAGAAGTGCTTTTTCTGATTCTATCTTATTTTTTCAATTTAGCCCAAGATTCATCAAGTGCTTTCATTGCTTCAGCTTTGGATTTTTGGCCGCCAACATATGCTTGAAGGGTTGCGCCAAATTCTTGACCTGCGCCATCAGGATATTTCATGAACTGCCAAGAATAAGTTTTGTCTTCTTGAGAATATTTTTGAAGATCTGCTCCTAGTGGTCCAATATCTTCAGCTTTTGCTTCGATCGTCTTGAAGGCTGGTAGGTATTTGAATTCTTTTACTAGCGCTTCTTTACCTTCTTCAGAAGAAACCATCCAATTTAAGAAATCCTTCGCCGCTTTTTTGTCTGCATCTGGTGCTTTGTTATAAACAACCCAGTTCGTTGGCACGTCAACCATTAATTTATCTGATTGGGCGGCATCATCTGTAAGGGCTAATGGAATAAAGCCAACTTCCATACCAGGATTTAATTTATCAAGCATTGGTTGAATCCAGTTACCTTGTTGAATCATAGCTGTTTCGCCATTAGCAAATTGCGTCACTTCTGTGTTGTAGTCTGTCGTTAATGGATTTTTGTTACCGTATTTAACAGTTAAATCAACAAGCTTAAAGTAATCTTCAAAGTATTGGTTGCCAGCGATTTTCGATTTACCTTCGTTTAAGCCAGGGATAAAGTTCTCGTCATCAGCTTGTTGATAAGCGAATGGAACATTTAGTCCATGGTTTGCTAAGATCCACCATTCAGCATAGCCGACAGAGAAAGGAGTAATGCCCGCATCTTTTAGCTTTTTAGCAGCTGCTTCTAATTCTGAATAGGTTTTAGGTAATTCTTTGATGCCGGCTTTTTCAAATAATGTTTTATTGTAAGCGAAGCCGTAACCTTCCATGTTAACGGGTTGACCATAAATTTTACCGTCAATTGTCATCGGTTTTAAGGCATTTTCATAGGCATCCTTTACCCACGGTTGATCTGAAAGGTCTTCAAATTTATCTTTCCAGGTTTGTGCTTCTTGATAGCCGCCATTTCCAAAAATATCAGGTGCTTTGTTGGATGCAAATTTGGCTTTAAGTGCTGCGGAACCATCTGCACCACCGCCGACTGATTCGATGTTAAAGGTAACATCAGGATGTTCTTTTGTATATTTGTCTGTGAGCGCTTTCAACTGGTCTGCGATTTCAACCTTACCATTGAAAATATCAACGACTACTTTGCCATCC
>NZ_CCAS010000073.1 GCF_000612625.1 Neobacillus jeddahensis | reverse complement strand
TTGAACCCGCCATAACCATTGCCCATTGGTTGGTTTCGTTTGATCGGAAGAAAGCTAACAACTGCATGATTTGGTATAAGTTTTCGTCTGAAATGGTCATGATTGGCCAAATCAACGCATTCCAATACCCTAGGAATGAGCTTATTCCAACTAGTACAAAAACGGGTAATGATAACGGAACAAAAATATGCCAATAAATCTTGAATCTTGACGCTCCATCAATTAATGCGGCTTCCTCTAATTCAGTTGGGATATTTAAATAAAACTGACGCATTAAAAACATATTTACCGCTGAAGCAATACCTGGAACAATTAAAACCGCCAGGGTGTTCAGCATGTGTAATTTTGCTACTACAATATACGATGGTATCAAGATGGCCATTCCTGGAATAAACATCGTAATGATACAATAGACAAATAGTGTATTTTTAAATGGAAAATCAAGTCTAGCAAACACATAAGCTGCCATTGAATTAACTAATAAAACAAGAATAGTAAAAATAACCGCTCCTAGTAATGTAATTAAAATCGAGCGGATAAACGCTTGATTTTCTAATAATTCGACATAATTTGAAACATCCCATTTAGATGGAAAGAATTTAAATGGATAGGATAAAACTTCTTTTTCCGGTTTAAAACCTGCAATCGCCATCCAAGCGAGGGGGAAAATGCACAATAGCGATACCACAACACCTATTATTATCTGGATTATTTTTTTCATATTAATATCACCTCGGGTTTAGCTATCCATCGATTTGGTTGAGTTGCCTAATTTAAATACAATCCCTGCTAATGCCCCTATCAATACAAAGAGCAGTAATGCTGAAGCGATTGTATAACCTAGGTAAGGATCGTTGATAAAGTGATTGTAAATAAACAAGTTAGGTGTCATCGTTGAATTTAGCGGCCCGCCCTTTGTCATGATAAACGGTAAGTCAAATTGTTGAATGGCTCCTGTTATCCCCACCACTATTACATACATAAAGATATTTCTAAGCAGTGGAATGGTAATGTACCACATTTTTTGAAATCCATTCGCACCGTCAATTTCTGCTGCTTCATAATAGGAACTTGGAATATCATTTAATCCCGACAACATAATAAGGGTTGTAAAACCAAAGCCAAGCCAGATAGCCGGAACTGAAATAGCGCCTAAAACAACCTTTACATCAATCAGCCAGGCTGTTTTTTCTAAGCCAAATAATCCGATGATATAGTTCGCAATCCCACCGTCAAAATCATAGATGAAAATGAAGATGATAGATGCAACAACACCCGAAATAACATACGGGATATAAATCGCTGATTTTATAAAGCCAGACAATTTTCCGCCTAAACTTTTGATTAGATTAGCAAACAAGAATGCTAATACAAATTGTGTTGGAACAACAATCAGTGCGAATTTAACCCCTGTCCAAATGGCTTTATAAAATAAATGATCTTTTAGTACCCGTTTAAAGTTAGTAAGCCCCACAAATATAGATTCCTTATAAAAACTCCATTCATAAAAACTTACAAATATCGCATAAATCAAAGGAATAACTACGAAACATGTTAATAACAAAACAATGGGAAGCAACATGATATAGGCTGTTTTTCGATCGTTTCGTTTTAAAATATATTTCTGATTCATTTTTTTCACCATCCTATGAAATTGGGAGTCTGAAATAGTATTTTCAGAACTCCCAATCACTTACTTAATTACCTTATTTCTTATTCGGGTTGGTACCAGCATAATTGTTATTTTTGATGTAATCATTAATTTCTTTTTCTGCTTGAGCAAGTGATTTATCAATATCTTCACCTTTTAGGTATACACGCTCTAAAGCATTAGCATATGACATACTGATATCCCATGCATAGATTGGTTCTGGAATAGCGTATGGTAAAACTTTCTCTTGGATCATTTTGCGCCATTCATCGTTTTTCGCAAACTCATTATCTTCCAATGCTGCATCTACAGATTTACGGCCTGTGAAGCTAGAGAACTTAGAAAGATTGAAGAAATCAACCATTACTTCTGGATCGCCTGCAAGCATATAATCAATAAATTGAGCAGCTTCTTTTGGATGTTTTGAATTTCCATCCACTACGAAAGTCCAGCCGCCAAGAGTAGCTGTTGTTTTCTTGTAATCACCATCTGGAGTTGGCAGTGGTGCTACACCAATGTTATCGACCACATCAGCATATTTGTTTCGTAACGCATCAAATACGAAAGATCCATTAAACATCATTGCTGTACGACCATCAACTAAAGGTTCAATTTCAGTATAAAGTCCCGGCATTTGTTTAGGGAAAATTTTCTCTTTGTATAAAGTATTCCAGAATTCAAATAGTTTTTTATTTCCTTCACTGTTTACAGTTGCTTTAGACCAGTCATCATTAATGGCTAATCCGCCCATCATCGCTTGCATTCCCCAATGAGACCAAGCCAAATCATCTGTTGTTCCAGCAGCTGTTAAACCATAATGCTTGTCGGTAGATAACTTCTTACCGTATTCAATTAACTCATCCCAAGTTTTAGGAGGGTTTTCTGGATCTAGACCAGCTTCCTTAAAGAAATCTTTACGGTATAAAAGAATGGAACCTGGTTCAGCGTTGAATGGGTAGGCATAATGCTTACCATTTACCGTAACCATTTTATTGGACCAATCGTAAAGATCATCCCATTTTGTTGCATCGATATATTCATCTAAAGCTTTGATTTTTCCTTGGTCTGCTGAATAAGCAATTTTACCATAGTTCATTGTCATAACGTCTGGGCCAGTACCAGCAGCTTGTGCAGCAGTAATCCTTTGATCCCATGCGTCACCAGCAATATAAGTCGCCTTTACAACAATTTTATCTTGAGACTCATTGAATTTATTGATCCATTTTTCGAAATAATCCTTTTTGCTGTCTCCCCATGAACACCAGAATTCAATAACGGTTTTTCCATCTTTTGTTTTTTCATTGGAAGAGGCTTTTTCTCCTCCTGGGCCTGTACCGCTGCATCCTGAAAGGATAGACGATAACACTATAATAGCCGCGAATAATAAACCAATGAATTTGTTCCGTTTTAATTGAGCTATCATTGACAATTCTCCCCTTTTATCTATTTTTTACAAGACTAAAAAATTATGAGGATCTAAGAAGATATCTGGCATTCTGTAAACGTTTTCACAAAAGATAATAATTCTTGCAGAAAACATTCAAAAGAAACTACCAAGTACTAAAAATTCCTCCTTTACGTTTTGCTGTTTTACTTCTAAAGTAATTATCGGTAATCGTTTACATACTTGATTTTATACCACTTTAAGATTTCTGACAAGTATTTTTTATAAAAAACTATTGTCAATCTTTTTACAAGTAATAATCCAATTAAGAACTAGAAATGAAGCTAGATTAAGTCCCCCTTTTTATCTAGCTCCGTATCCATTTTTTTCTATTCTACGAGTTTCTCCTTACTAAAAGGATTCTTTAAGACAATTCTCCCACCCTCTAATTCAACGCTTAGTTTGTTCCTATCACCTTTTGATTGAGACCACCCAATCCATTTCTTATGAGAGGAGCCATCGATAAGAAACCACCAAAATTTTCAAAAAAAAAAAAAAAAAATGTAAAGGAGAGTCCTTTACATTTTCTACCAACGCTTCAACTTACCCCATGCAGAAAAAATTAATAGTCAAAGCACTTCTTCATATCGTCTTCATTAAAGCCTAAAATATCTGCTAACGGTATGCGTTTGGCAACTGGCAAAATGATAGGATGATCTTTATGTGGTTCAGTTTGATACCAATATGCCGTACTAGAATAATCATCACTTCGATTATTATTGTGACCATGTTCAATTGAAACCTTGATCGACTTGTCAAACATGATCGGATCCTGGATATGGAAGCGATAGTAGGATACCTTTCCAGACCAGTTCGGACCACCGCCAAGAATGATGCCATGATATGGCGAATTATATTCCTGTGTAGGACACCAAGCTGTATTAAAATAATCCTCCATCCCTGTTCCATGTAAAGAAGGCGGCCATGGTTCACCATCGATGAAGATCATGTCATCCCCTTCACCATACCAGTTCCATTCTCGTGTCATACGCAGATTATGAATATTTAGATTACAGCCAACATAGTGGCCCTTACCTTCCGCCTCAAAGAAAACATAGTTTCCATCACCGGTTGTATTTTTTCCACCAAATTCGAAGAGCGCATTCGAAACTTCGTCTTTGATGCCGTCCGTTAATTCTCTTTTCCAGAGGGCATGGAAACGAAGTGGGCTATCAATTTCTTCATCATAGATTTCATGATCGATATAGAAATAGAATTTAATAGGGTCATCTGCATTATTCTCAATTTCAATGCGTGCCTGTTTGCCAAAAGGCATTGGGAAGAAACTATTTAATGAACGACCATCCTCTGGACTCATCGCTAATGGTGCAGAGCTAAAATTCCTAGTAATCCCATGGCCCATCCCAAAAAAGTCACCAATTGGGGCTTGAACGCTCGGGTTTGTTTCTCCGTCCCAATACATTCTGATGACAACCTTCCGATGTAGATACTCTTCTAATGTATCTTCAAGCGGCGCCATCGTCATCCAAATATGAGTGATGCAGCCAGAACCTGTAATATTACAAACATCCACTACATCTCCTGGATATACTTTAAGATAGTCACGGTTCCCACCAGTTGTATCATAGCTGGAAGCACGTTTGCTTTTTCCTTTTCTAGGTTTATATAAATCTCTTAATGAAGTTCCAATCATGGTACAATCCCTCCGATAATCAACTAATAAATTTGTCTTCTGATTCAATTGCGGCTAATTTTTCTAGTATTTTATATAAATTAAATAACTTCAAGCTCATCCTTGCCAGGCATTTTCGGGTATGGGTTATGCGGCTCTGCTTGATACCAATATGCCACAGAGGCAATATCATCTTGTAATGGCAAATATCTGCCTTCTGAACGCCAACCTAAGGCTTGTATCGTTACTTTTAGGTCTTCTTCAAAACGAATTGGGTCCATCACATGCCAACGATACATACCAAATCTTTGCTGACTGCGATATAGCCCGTCTGGTTTAATGACTTGATGCATCCCTAAATATGGTGTGGAGTATGTGCAATATTCACCCTTTGGCTGCTCCCAGTTCCAGGCTCCGCCAAAATAATCCTCTGTACCTGTTCCACAAATCGTTGGAAATTCCTTATCCCCATCCATGTAGAATTTAATTTCGCCTTCTCCCCACCAGCCACAGCTGTTCACTTGCCAAGCGATGTAGGTTCCGACATAATGACCATGCCCTTTCACCCCATCAATGATGGTATGTACATCCTTGTAGCTAACAGGGTTAGTACGATTCCATTGAGCATGGAAATAAGCAACATCATCAGGAATATCGGTCAATGTGTAATCCACTTGGTAATAAAGAATAATATCGTCATTTGAAATATTTTCAACAGTAATCTTTGCCGCTTTACGGAATGGCATTTCCCAGTAGCTATTCATTCCACCTGCTGGATTAACAGCGATCGGTAAGGAATTAACATTGCTGCGCTCACACCAGCCATTACAGAAGAAATCTCCAATCGGCGCTTCTACAGATGGATTTTCTTCTCCATCCCAATAGATACGGAAAATAAGTTTTCTCCATGTATCAGGGTGACATGTTAGCCAAATATGCTGTATCACTCCAGAATCATGAATTTCCGCCATTGTTAATGTCGATTGTTTATTTATTAGAACGGAAGGAGAGACTTTCCATCCTTGACCTAAATCTCTTGCACACGGAGCCCCCGTACCTTCGGTTGCCATTCCGCCCTTTCCCTTCTCACCGGTAAAATTCTCAGGACTAATCGAACGAGTTTTTGCATGTGATAAACGAGACAACTGACCTAAGCCCATACCAAAACCATTAAACATTATTGGTTCCTCCAATTTTTATTAATTTCAATTTTCCATTTCACCGATATAGCTATAAATAAAAAACAACCATACTATTCAAACTGCGTTTCCGATTAATCTCAATCGGGTTTGTGATCTGTATCGTTTCATAGGAGAGAATATAGAGCGTTTTCATTATAAGCTATTTTCTACCTGTAAACGATTACACAATAATATTATTACATACTATAGATATTTTTCAATATAAATCTCTCAACTTTTATATATTTTTTTGCAAGATTTCTAAATCAATATTAATTTGTTTTTTAGCCTTGAAATCCCAACAGTGATTTCGTACATTCAAGCTAAAATAAAGAGCACAAGTAAACTAATAACCTGACCATAAGTCTCGGTCAGGTTATTGGTTTCTCCCACCTATGGTGTTTTTATAATGGGAATTTCTCCAATCCGCAATTTAGCACTTCCATATGGAACCAATTCAATCATCTCTTCCGGCTCATGGGAGATCACCGGTCCAATCGGCGGCGTCCCTGCAGAATTGGTTTCAAGTGTCCACTCGGGAATTCGTCGTCCTTTAGCAATCAATTTTATTGGAGCAGCTTTAGCCAAAAATGGCTGTTTGGTCATTGGGGCACTTTCCACTCGGAAGGATTCATTTGGATTATTTACATTCAACGCTATTCCATAATTCCAAGCCGAAGCTGGGAAAACCTCCATATTAGGAAACATATCATTCCCGCCCCGTTTAATCCATGACTCTTCCACCGCTAAGGCATAAACAAGTGGCCCACGGTTAACTCCAACTGCATTATGTGCTCGATGTTCAAACTGGATCTCCATCGGCAGCTCTAATTCAATCCTGTCGCCTTTGTCCCATTCCCTTGTTATCGCTACATACCCATTCACAGCCTCGACCGCTCCGGCCAGTTGTCCATTTACCTTTATGACAGGATTAGAACACCACTGTGGAATTCGTAGTTTAATAGGGAAAGTAACCTTTTTTACAGGTTCTACAGACATCACAATTTTCTCATTAAAAGGGTATAAACTATCGACTTCTATCGATGTCTCAACACTATCAGCAACAACGGCCTTCACGTGACAAGGGGCATATGAAACAACAGCCAGTCCTTCATCTTCAGTTGCCATCCATAACTTCGAAACAAATTTTGGCCATCCTTGGTGCATATTGGCTGTACAGCAGCCAAAATTTGGCTCAAGTCCAAAGATATTTGAGTCATCCGCATTCTGTGTCCAATTCCGATGGGCAATGCTGCAGACTGCTTGATTTACCTGCTGGTCATATTGATGCCCTCGCCAATCTGGTGAAATAGTTGCCGGCAGGGCATTAAAGGCAACTTTTTCAAGAATATCTCCATATCGTCCTTCTCCATAGATCCGTACCAGATTCTCTAATGTATACATATATTCGACTACCGCACAAAGCTCTACCCCTTGACTCGGATGGGTTCCCGCCAGCCATTCATCCCCAGAAAACATCCCATGAACCTGGCCATGATAATTCATCAGGCTGGCGATTCCCTTTGAGGAGGCTGAAAAATCTGATTCATCTCCTGTTTGCACATAATAAAGAGCCGGATACTTAAGGCTCATCGCCACGTTGACAACATGGACGCGATGATCGAATTTCGTTTGATACCGCCAAAAAGGGAATTGTGTATAAATCTTTGTCCAATCAATCGTCTGTTTCCGGATGACATCGGATAATTCTAGTAACCAGTTCTCCCCAGTGCGATTATACAGCCATTGCAGGCATAAGAGATGTTCCCCGCCGCGTGCTTCTGCCCATTCTTGTAATGGCTGCGCTTCAATATGTTCACGTTGATAGTGAAAATATTTTTTCATAAACGGGATGACTCGTTCATCACCACTCACTTCTTCATACTGAATCAACACTTTTAACATAACGACCCGGCTCCACCAGTCATCATTTGTAACCGGGCCAAATTGGCCGTTTTCTTGCTGGCTATTTAACGTCCATTCCACCCACGGCCGCACCTTATTCATTAATGCCTCGTCCTTTAATAAATAGGCCAATGGCAGTAACCCATCAAGATAGTAGGGTCCTCGTTCCCAGCTTTCACCCGTTCCGCCGAGCCAGCCGCTATTTGGGCCGACATCATCCCAATGGTCACCAAGTTTTCCGGTAAACCCTTCTGCTTGGATTTCTAATTGATTGCGAATCCAGCCTCTTGGTTCAATAGCGCCTAAAGGTAATTCTAGGAATGGTGTGCTTCGTAAAGGTTTTTGATTCTGAATATAGGTTGTCACTATAGTCACCCCGCCAATTATTTTGAAACTGCTTATCTAAAATTTTATATGGTATACTTTTGTAAAAAAACTTAGTTTTTAAACTAGTTTTTATCCAATTTAAACTAAACAGTTAGCAGGGACCCCTATGAAACATTTTGAGTTTAGCGTTCCGCCGCTCCCGCATTATATAATGAGTGGGGAAGATACCTACGTTCCACAACAGGCACATCCCAATCGCAGAAATATTAACGTTTTTGATTTAATAGCCGTGACAAAAGGGGAATTGTTTATCGGTGAAGAGGATGGGGCCGAATGGGCCATTGGGCCAGGACAAACGCTGATCCTACGACCTGACAAGTACCATTATTCCTTAAAGCCGTGTCAATCGGAAACCCATTTTTATTGGGTTCATTTTCAGACAAAAGGGACATGGCAGGAATTAGATGATTATGAAGGGGACACACTGGCGCTCCACCATTTTCCAATTCCCCCTTTTCATCAAAGTGACCTTTTTAGGATTTCCTTGCCACGTGTTTGTACTTTAACGAATAAGGTCGATTTTTTTGAAAAAATTCAGAAGCTCATCCTACTGTCGAAACAACCTTCGCTAACAGCAAGATGGCAGGAGCAAACGCTTTTTCAAGAATGGTTGATACAATTGCATGGAGAGCAAAAGCCAAGGGTACATTCCTCCGTCATTCAGGTTGCCGAGAAAGCAGCCCACTATTTGCAGCAAAACTATCACAAGGCGATTACTAACGAAAAGCTTAGTACCGAATTGAATTTTCATCCTGTTTATATCACAAGATGTATGAAGCAGGTGTATGGATGCACGCCACAGGAGTATGTAAAAAAATATCGTATTGAGCAAGCAAAGATTCATCTACTAAACTCAGAAAGATCGATTGGTGAAATCTCAGAAATGGTTGGTTTTTCAACCAGTCAGTACTTTACCCGTTCCTTTTCTCAACAAATGAAAATAACTCCACTTAAATTTAGACAGCAATACCGATAAACCCTGCAGCTATTCATGCTGCAGAGTTTATCCTCTTCATTTGAGATCCGTTATTTTTGCAGAAAATCCGTCACACTCTTCAGGAAAAGCTCTGGCTCTTCTACTTGTGGGGCATGGCCTGAGTTCGTAAATTCAATGAAAGACGCTTGAGGGATTAGGGCGGCAATCTCCATTCCACGTTCAGGTGGATTCAACCCATCATACCTGCCACTAATAATAAGGGTATCCGCTGTTACCTCACCAAGCTTTGGCCGAAAGTCGAAACCTTCTAATGCTTTATTCGCAGCTGCTAGCTGTGCTGGGGTTAGCTGAATTTCATCAGGACCAGCATCCTCCATTGCTTTAAGCAAGGCCGGAATGTTGTGAAAGCTTCGTGTAAATAGAAACTGCTGCTGTTCTTCCTCCGTTAATCCACGTAACTCCTCAGCAAACCGGGCGACCATTTCTTGTGAGGAGGAGATTTCCCCATGGGCCTTTGCAACCACCAGGATCAGCTTGTCAACAAGCTCTGGCCGTTGTGTTGCTATACCTTGTGCCACATAGCTCCCCATGGAGGAACCAAGGATGCTCACTCTTTCAATCTTAAGGTACTTCAAAAGGTTCATCACATCTTGAACATGATCTTCAAGACGATATTCTAATGGCTTGTCAGATTTCCCGTGCCCCCGCAGATCTACTGCAAGAACACGAAAGTTCTCTTTAAAATGGGCTATTTCATTCTTAAACATCGTTACACTTGCTGCCAAGCCATGAATGTGTAGTAAAGGGGTACCCTTTCCTTCATCAACGTAGTGGAGCTGAATTCCATTCGATGTAAATGTAGGCATCTCCAGCCCTCCCATCAATTTTTGTGATCAACGAACTTTTAGCTTTTCCACTAATTGTTCCATTCGCTGATGTGCATAATCATAGATTTGTAGATAACTCTGGCAAAAATAATCGCGATCAACCGCCTGCTTTTCCTCATCCCAGACTCTGTTTCGTGGACAGCCCCCATGGCATAGATTTAAATACTGACAGCCCTTACATTTTTCTGGTAGTGCGGGCTTCATTTCCAGAAATTCTGAATAGATTTCACTATTAAGAATCTCTGATAATGGATCGATTCCGACATTCCCAAGCTTATAGTCCTCACTGATATAGAAGTCGCACGGATAGGCATCCCCATTTTGTTCTAAAACCAATGTTTTAGGACATGTTTGCCGGTGAATACATAATTCAGCCTCACTATTAAAATAAACACTTGCCATGTTATCAAAGAATCGCACCGACATGTTTGGGCTGCCATTGTTGTACCAAACATCAAAGGCTTCACAGAGAAACTTTCCGTATTCTTCAGGGGTTATGACATACTTGCCCGCTTTATCCGTTTCCTGAGAGCGGAAATCCATACATGGAATAAACTGTACATGTGTAAAGCCTTCCCGTTCATAAAATTCCATTAATTCTTTGGCTTTTCCGACATTATGCTCATGAATAACCGTTAGAATGTTAAAATCAACTTGATGTTTTCGCAAATGCTCAATGCCCGTCATCACACGATCATAACTGCCTAGACCATGCCCTGTAACCCGTCTAGCATCATTTATATGCTTAGGTCCATCCAGACTAACCCCAATTAAAAACTGAAATTGCTTAAAAAACTTGGCCCATTCATCAGTGAGGAGCGTCGCATTCGTTTGTAGTGCATTACTAATCATGGTATGTTTCGGTGCATATTTTGCCTGCAAGCTGACTACCTCTTTGAAAAAATCAAGGCCGGCAAGTAGCGGCTCCCCACCTTGCCAGGCAAAGGACGCAAATCCTGTTGTCATGCCCATATATTCCTTGATAAATTTTTCAAGAATTCTAGTATCGATCCGTTCAATTTTGTCTGGCTGCCCACCACAGCGGCTATAGTAGCAATAATCACAAGCGAGATTACAAGCCTCTGATACGGTTTTCCACATGACACTAACAGGACCATGATTATTCGTTGTTAAACATCCTTGCCCCACTTCACATACCCCATTTACTATTTCGATTACACCACTTCAGGTTCATTGGACGCCTTTACCTCCGCATGCAGTAATCTCTCCCTTTTGGTTGGCAGATTATCTCGTTCATCGTCCGCTACACGGGCATGGAGCATCAGCTCAAACAACTCCCTGCGCAAATCTAGATGCTCGGGACTATGGTATAAATTATCTAACTCCTGTGGATCTTCTTTAAGGTTATACATCTCTCCATCTTTAAAGTGAGAATTATACCAAAGCTTATAGTCTTTCGTCCGGATCCCCATTGTGCCGTGTCCATCAGCCAGGGTTACATAATCTCTAACAGGTAGCCCTTGTTTAATCGACGGGACTAAAGAATGACCGGGCAGGGTAACATCCGGCGCTAATCCCATTAGTTCAAACAAAGTAGGCATAAAATCAACACTTGACGCTAAGGTGTCCACAGTCTCCCCCGCTTTATACCCGTCTGGAAATCGAATCATAAATGGAACGCGAACCTCTGACTCATATGCCGTTGCTGCTTTATTAAAAATCCCGTGTTCACCAAGTAATTCCCCATGATCAGCCGCAAAAATAACCAAAGTATTCTCTAATAAATCTTTTTCCTTCAGTTTGTTTGTGATCATCCCTAGACAGTCATCGACCATTTTCAATAAACAATAATGTCCAGCAATCCCCTTTTTGATCATCTCATCAGTAATGTTACCAAATTTACTTTTAAATAGTTCATAGCGCTTCCGGTATGCTTCTGATTTTGTCTCATATTCATTCGGATCACGGTTTTCTGGTAAAGAGACATCTTCTGGTTTACAATAATCCAGATATTTCGCTGGCATCACATAGGGCTCGTGTGGGGCATGGAACCCTATGAACAGGGCGAATGGATCACTATCATTCAATCTTTCTATCGCATCGCAAGCACGCCTTGCAACATGAATATCATAGTAGTTTTCTTCCTGTTCTGGAGTTGCGGCCGGTTCAAAATGATTCCAGCCATCTTGGTCACCAAAGGATTTCCCAACTGGTACCTGGATATGAAAGCTGCCAGCATGAATCATATGTGTTTTGCCTACAGAAACACATCTGTACCCATACTCCCTCAACAGTGACATCCAGGTGGTTTCATCTTCCGTGCTAAACTTAACATTACCACTCACCCCAATTTTCCATGGGTGTCTACCTGTTAAAAATGTATGTCTCGAGGGAACACATGGAGAGGCTGCAGTGAAAAAATTTCCAAATTGAATAGATTCACTGCGAAGCCTTTCCATATTAGGATAATCCGCATACTGTTGCCGTTCTGGCCCAATTGAGTCTGCCCGCTGTTGGTCTGTCATGATAAAAATAACATTCATTTTCTTACTCATTTCCATCACTCTCCATTCGCCACTTTTAAAAATCCCCTACAGAAAGAGGAGGCAGTCTCATGAATCACTGCCTCCTTGTTCACTTAGATGGATACTTTTCCACCAATCATTTTTTTCACTTTTGCTACAATGTTTTCAACGGTAAAACCATATTCCTCCATGATTTTATTACCTGGTGCAGAGGCACCGAAATGGTCGATTCCAATGATTTCACCTTCATCACCCGTGTAGCGATCCCAGCCCATCGTTGCAGCCATTTCGACCGCAAGACGTTTTTTTAGATGTTTCGGTAAGACACTTTCTTTGTACGCTTTTGACTGTTTTTCAAATCGATCCCAGGATGGCATGCTAATGACTGAAACATAGATACCGGTCTGTTCTAACTGTTTTTGTGCCTCGATGGCAAGACTGACTTCCGATCCTGATGCGAGAAGTAAACCTTCTGGATTTTGATTGGAAGCTGCTGATATTACATAGGCACCCTTCTCGACGCCATCGTACACCTTAACTGTTGGAGCATCGATAGTTGGTAAGGCTTGACGTGTTAAGACTAGAACCGTTGGTGCATCCGAGCTTTCGACTGCCAATTTCCAAGCTGCAGCTGTCTCATTGGCATCACCCGGACGGATAATACTGACTCCTGGCATCGCCCGTAATGCCGGCAGCTGCTCAATTGGTTCATGTGTTGGACCATCTTCACCGACGGCAATACTGTCATGCGTAAACACATAGGTAACTGGGAGTTTCATTAACGCTGATAAACGAATGGCTGGGCGGACATAATCAGAAAAGACAAAGAAGGTTCCGCCATAGACTTTAAGTCCTCCATGTAATGCCATCCCATTTAACATACAGCCCATGGCAAATTCTCTTACGCCAAACCAAATATTTCGTCCACTATAGTCTTGATGGGAAAAATCATTCTCAGCATTCATCCTCGTATTATTGGAACCGGCTAAATCGGCTGATCCCCCAAATAGCTGTGGTACGTGCTTGCTGATTTCATTGATGACCTTCCCAGAAGAGGCGCGAGTTGCTAGTGCAGCATTTTCATGATCAAAGATAGGAAGTGCTGCCTCCCAATTCTCAGGAAGCTTCCCGGCCATCGCCAATTCAAGTTCTAAGGCTAACTGTGGATAGCTTGCTTTATATTTAGCAAGCATGTGATTCCATGCTGTTTCTTTTTCCACACCAACCTCTAAAACAGCCGCTTTAAAATGTTGATAGACTTCCTCAGGAACATAGAATTCTTCCTGATATGGCCACTCATAAAATGCTTTAGTTAATGCCGTTTCCGCTTTCCCTAGTGGGGAACCGTGAGAATCGGATTTTCCACTTTTATTAGGTGAACCATAACCAATCACCGTTCTCACTTCAATTAGTGTTGGTCGATGTACATCGGCCCTTGCTTCTCTTAATGCCTGTTCAATTTCTTCAACATTATTGCCGTCATTCACGCGAACATACTGCCAACCATATGATTCAAAGCGTTTTTCTACATTTTCACTAAACGATTTATTTAAGTCGCCATCTAAAGAGATATCATTTGAATCATACAAAACAATTAATCTTCCAAGCTTTAAGTGCCCAGCTAAGGATGCTGCCTCGGAAGAAACGCCTTCCATTAAATCGCCATCCCCACAAATGGAATAGGTAAAATGATCAACAAGATTAAATTGTTCTTTATTATATTTGGCAGCCAAGTGTCGCTCCGCCATTGCCATCCCTACTGCCATCGAGAAACCTTGTCCTAGTGGCCCCGTTGTTGCCTCCACGCCAGGTGTATGACCATATTCAGGATGGCCCGGTGTTTTACTTCCCCACTGCCGGAAATGTTTAAGATCGTCAAGGGATAGATCATAACCCGATAAATGTAATAAACTATATAAAAGCATCGAACCATGCCCCGCAGATAATACAAAGCGGTCGCGATTAAACCAGTTTGGATTGGCTGGATTTTGTTTCATAAATTTTGTCCATAAGGTATACGCCATTGGCGCAGCACCCATAGGCATCCCTGGGTGTCCAGAGTTAGCCCTCTCAATAGCATCAATCGCTAGTGCGCGGATTGTTTTAATTGATAAATCAGTCGTTACATTTCCCATCATAATCCTCCTTCATTCAGTACAGCTAATTTAATTTGATCATTTTTTTCTATAAGAACGGTCTCAAATGAATGGCCAGATTCTGACCATTGAACCATTTTCTCAGCTAATTCAAGTGCCTGGACACGGTCTCTGACTGATGGGTTTCCCCCGATACACTGTGCTTCTTCAATCATGACGGAGCGAAAATCCACCTGTAAATCTACTGAAAGTTGCTCTTTCATTACATCTTCGTTAATGGCTTCATTCAATAACAAAAGTGCATAGTTGCTTCCCTCTTGATATTTGTCGATCAAATTCCTCGTGATTTGTTGTATTTCCGCCTTTGATCCAACTTCGATATAGTCACATTCAAGTGCCGTTGCTGCAGTTTTTAAGAAGACACCTGCTGTTTCGCCAGGAATCTTTATCAGAAATAGCCGTTTATTAGCGAATACCAATGAACCCGCTGTATCTTTGACTTTATAGATACTATTGACCACTTCATTTAAGGCACTGTCAAAGCCTAATGGATACAGATTCAGATCTTGTTCATTAAAGAGATTGATCGGGATTAGGAGAATCCGGCAGGTGAAGTTTCCACTTAGAAAATCGTAATCTCCTATTTCTTTTTCATTACAAAATACGAATAGGATATCGTGGTTCTCCGCTATATATGCATGATACTCTAGCAAATTGGAATAAGTTATAGAACAAAGACTTGTTCCTTGTTCCAAGTCTTTGAACACGATTTCTTCTACCGGGGAGTTATGGAACCCCTTCGTTTGAATCCCGGTTACAATCGTATTCACTTGCTTTTGTAAGCAATAGACTAAACGATCAATCACGACACTAACAGCTTGTGGAATCGTCCCCACTTTTACAACACCTATTTTTTTCAATATATATTCGCCTCTCTTTTTCGCCCTTTTCTATTATCATGGATAACAATATGTAGGGTATTACTGTGTGTAATCGATTACACATATAATATAACGTTTACCATTTTATTTCAACACCTTTCCATTTTTAAGCACCTTAAAAATACCAACTGACGTGGCTGATAAAACTGGAGTTCCATTTGATAGATAAAATCCACTAACACACATCTCTTGGAATACAAAAACGGCACCATGCATTCTGCATGGTGCCTGACACCCTTTATACTCTATATACTATTCATACATTATTAAACGAGCTTTTTCTTTTGTCCTGCTTTGCTTGGTGCTTGTTCCCATGCTTCAACATTTTTTAGTCCTTCAATGTTGGAAGTATAGAATACCGGGTTTTGTCCGTTTGCTTTTTGAGCCTTATAATCTTTAAGTGCTGAAAAGGCAATTTTCCCAAGAAGAATGACGGCAATTAAGTTAATGATTGCCATTAATCCCATGAAGAGATCTGCCACGCTCCAGACAAAACTTAATTCTGCGAGTGAGCCGAACACAACCATTCCGACAACAGCCACACGGTAAATAGAGAGGAAAGCCTTATTGTTTTTAATAAATTCAATATTGGATTCACCATAGTAGTAATTCCCAACTACTGAGCTGAACGCAAATAAGAAGACGATAAAGGTAAGGAAAATACCTGCCCATGAGCCTAATGAACCTTCAAGAGCATTTTGCGTTAAAATAATTCCATTTCCTTCTTTCGACGTATACAGACCGGATAAAAGAATAATAAAAGCGGTTGAACTACAAATGACAAGGGTATCTACAAATACGCCTAGTGACTGAATAAGACCTTGTTTAACAGGATGGCTGACTTCCGCTGTTGCCGCGGCATTCGGTGCACTCCCCATACCTGCTTCGTTTGAAAACAAACCACGTTTAATTCCGTTCATCATCGCAGCACCCATTGCTCCACCGGCGACTTCTTTAATGCCAAAGGCACTTTCAAAAATCAACTTAAACACGCCAGGAATAGCGGTTATGTTTGTTACCATAATGTATAAGGCGATGAGGATATACGCTCCAGCCATGACCGGCACCATCCATTCGGCCACTTTGGCAATTCGTTTCAATCCGCCAAAGATGATAACAGCTGTCACAATTGCCAATACGACAGCAATCAAAGTCTTATCAATGCCAAATGAATTGTTTAACGAGCTTGTAATTGTATTTGCCTGAACTGAGTTAAAGGCAAGTCCAAAAGTTAATGAAATTAGGACCGCAAAGGTAACACCCATCCAACGGGCATTTAATGCTTTTTCCATATAATAAGCAGGGCCACCACGGTAGGTGTCTCCGTCTTTCACCTTATAAATTTGAGCTAACGTACTTTCCACAAAGGCAGATGCTGATCCAATTAAAGCAATTAACCACATCCAAAAGACGGCTCCTGGGCCACCCGTGGTAATGGCAATCGCAACTCCTGCTAGGTTCCCCGTTCCCACTCGTGAAGCGGTACTGATACAAAAGGCTTGAAAAGAGGATATCCCTTTCTTATCGCCTGTTGCACCCTCGCCCATTAAGCGAAACATTTCTCCTAGCATCCTGAATTGAACAAATTTTGTTCTGATAGTAAAATATAAACCCGATCCAACTAATATGATGATAAGTACGTAGGACCAAAGGAATGTATTTGCTCCATTTACAAAACTTTCAATTATTTTCATTCAATCATCCCCTTCTATTTTTTGATATACTGATATAATTTATCAAATGAACGGAAAAACATCAATGTATGAATCTTCCAAAAATAAATTTTTGTATCTTAATTACAGTGGTAACAGTATTAAACCTACATTCATTATTTACTTTTCAATCACAAACAAAAGATATTTTTTAAAAATTCCATATAAGCGTAATATTGTAAAAAATATTCGTTATATTCAATAATTTTATGTAAAATAGGAATATGGACTCCAACAAGTCATGCCTATTAAAACAATCAACTACTGTAATGATATTTTTTCAGGAAGGGATTTAACGATAATGCTAAAAGCAAGGTTATACGATAGTACACTTTTCATAATTGCCTTGGTGATAGCTTTTGGTTCATCCAGTGTTTTGGTTGATCACACCACCTTTATGAAAGCGCTGTTTGTGTTTTGGTTTTTCGCCAGTATGTACTTTCGTCTACGCGTATTCTATAAAAACGGCAGTACGAATATTGAGTATGGCATCAGTTATTCTTTGTCCATGGTTCTATTTGCCGGACCGCTCGGACTGTTTATATATGAAGCGGTTTATCGATTTATCGTCTATTCTTATCGAAAATGGACCAAAACTGCCGATCCAAGCGAATTTACTGATACTCTTTATAATATCGGTTGTTTTGTCATAACAAATTCACTGGCCTTTTTTCTTTTCCAATACCTTCATGAGAGTTTTCAGGCATTCCCATTTGGCTACTGGATTTTATTTTTTTTATTAGTATGCCTATCTTCATACATTTCAGGTACCCTCATGGTCATTGTCTTTGTTATTTTAGGCGAGCTCCGATCATTTCAAGAAGGAATTAATTTTATTTTTAAGAGTGTTAGCATGCTTGATTATGGAAAGGCAGCCCTTACGAACGGTCTATTGCTTATTTCCCTTCGTGAGGAAAGATGGGACATGCTTATTAGTATCTTTTTACTGAATTATGTTGTTAGCAGTTCGTTCTATTCGAAGTCTCAAAGCATTCAGAATAAAATCGAGCGAGATCAGTTCGAGCAAATGGCCTATACCGACTTTTTGACTGGTGTCTATAATCGGACCTTTATGGATAAAAAAATGAGCGAGTTAAATCAAACAGGCGTGTGTGTTGGAATTGTTGTTTGTGACATTGATAAATTTAAGCGCATTAACGATAGTTACAATCATGCAGTCGGTGATAAGGTGATTCAGCATTTCGCTACTACTCTAAAAAACTATCTTGAGAAGGAAGACTATTTATTTAGAAGTGGTGGGGAGGAATTCACGCTCTGTCTCCAGAACAGAAATTATGATCAAACGATGAATGTAATTAGTCAGATTTCTACCGATTTAGAACGCCACATAGTCACTGTTGAGTTCAACGGGGAGGAAATCTTGATTTCCTATACGGCCTCATTCGGTCTGTATTTCTATAAGGTCGATAAGCAGGTTCCCATGGAAAAAGCTTATATCATGGCAGACCAATTAATGTTCAAATCCAAACAGCTCGGCAGAAACAGAGTAACCGGAATAAACGGCTTACTAAGCAAAGAAGTAGTTTAAAACAAGAAGCAGTCCAACCTCTGATCAGGTGGACCGCTTCTTGTTCTCGGGGTGTCATCTCGCGGTGTCAGGCACCACAAAAAGACAGTGTCTTCCCACAGTGGACACTTCAGATGATCACTTTTTGCCCGCTTTCTTAGGATATTCGTTTAAGATGTTTGAATTGACCTTTTGATAGGACAGATTTCTCTAGGCGATGTGCCATCATTCCGGCTAATACTGCTAATATTAGATCCTTTGGCAATGGAGGGAGCATCCATAACCATGCCATTTTGTATGTAAATCCTTCTGGTGCAGCTGCCCATAGTTTATAGGCATAATACATCCAATTTGTTCCGAAAAGGTAATTAACCACCATCCCAATTAGGGATGCGATAATGAAGGTTGCCAAGCTTTTATTCTTCTCAACCATTTTTCCAATGATAAAGGCAATCAGAATATAAGAAATAATAAAGCCAAATGTTGGTCGGATAATAATCGAGAGTCCACCATAAAAATCAGCAAATACCGGAACCCCCACTAATCCTACTAACATATAGACGATCATAGCAATGGAACCTAATCGGCTGCCCAAAATGGCCCCTGCTAAAATAGCAAAAAAAGTCTGTAACGTAATCGGTACTCCTCCAACATGTAAAAATGGTGCAATCGTGGCAATATTTGCTCCAATGGCCATTAAGGCGACAAACATCCCTGCCATTGTCATATCTAATGCCCTAAACTTCATCCTCATCATCTCCCATCCTCATTTACTCTCATATATCTAAAATAAAGGGTAGGAATATCTATTGTCAACTAAAATGTATATTCGGTTAACAATAAGATCATTATCTAGATATCACTTATTGATGGTCGATGCTAGCTCCATGAGCGAACCCATCTTAAAAAAACATGGCTTCATCTGCCTGGCACGGTCAACTCCCTGTCTATCACCCCAAAAGATATAGTTTGCTAAAAAAAGAGTGTCAGGCAC
>NZ_CCAS010000072.1 GCF_000612625.1 Neobacillus jeddahensis | reverse complement strand
ACCTGTTTCATAGGTAACCTTCGTTTGATTCCAATCCTCTTAGTTCGAAAATCTATATCATTCCATGTTAATCCTAAAAAGTAATAATAAATAATTCACCAGGAAAACATACTTATTAAGAGATGTTTGACATATGGCAGAATAAGTTTTTAGTATGAATAAATTTGAATTTATTTTTACTATAAAAGGAGAGGAAAGTGCAAATGCATGCTCAGAAATGGCAATTAACTCTTCAAACATTAAGCCTTGTAGTTGGGTTTATGTGCTGGGTTATAATTTCATCCATAATGGCAAAAATTAAAATAGATATACCACTTTCTGCTAATCAGGTGGCTTTGGTGACAGCTATTCCTGTTATTTTAGGGTCTATTTTACGAATCTTTTTGGGGTACTGGACGAACCGTTTTGGTGCGAGAAGCATGTTTTTTATTAGCTTTCTCATTTTAATTTTTCCAGTCGTTTATTTAAGTATGGCAGATTCCTTTTTGGATTTAATCATTGGTGGTTTGGTGCTGGGAATGGGTGGGGCGGTCTTTTCCATCGGTGTTACGTCATTGCCAAAATATTATCCAAAGGAACGACATGGGTTTGTTAATGGTATTTATGGTGCGGGTAATATTGGAACAGCCGTTACTTCCTTTAGCGCGCCGGTACTGGCGAATGCAATGGGGTGGCAAAATACGATCCGATTGTTCTTAATACCTATTATTTTGTTTGCGATATTAAACTTTTTGTTTGGTGATCGGAAAGAACAAAAGGTTCATAATCCCCTTACAGGGCAAATCAAAAGTGTCTATAAAAATGAAAAGCTTTGGTTTTTAAGCCTGTTCTATTTTATTACATTTGGTTCATTTGTTGCTTTTACGGTGTACCTTCCTAATTTCTTAGTAACCAATTTTAAATTAACAGCGGTTGATGCGGGGCTGCGAACGGCTGGTTTTATTACACTTGCAACCATTCTGCGCCCAATAGGCGGCTGGTTAGGGGATAAATATAATCCCTTTGGAATTTTATTCATTGTCTTTGCAGGATTAACGGTGTCAGGAATTCTACTTTCTTTTTCCCCAACGATTGCCCTTTATACCATTGGGTGCTTAGCTGTTGCCATTTGTGCAGGGATTGGAAATGGTACGATCTTTAAGCTTGTACCATACTATTTTTCGAAACAGGCAGGTATTGCAAATGGTATTGTATCAGCAATCGGCGGATTAGGAGGATTTTTTCCTCCGTTAGTTCTCTCACTGGTATTTGGAATCACAGGACAATATGCCATCGGTTTTATGTCACTTGCGATGTTTTCACTTGCAAGCTTTGTTATTGTCGTGTGGATGTATTATCTTGAAAAATTAAACATGGAAACCAAGATTTTAGAGAACGTTGGTCAAAGTATGATGGTAACGAATACGCATGGAGTCATTGAGAAAGTAAATCATGCTTTCACTAAGGTTACAGGCTACCAGGCAGAAGAAGCAGTAGGAAAGAACCCGAGTCTTTTACAATCCGGAAAACATGATTCAAATTTTTATCAAAAAATGTGGGATTCCATCCGCGCCCAAGGTTATTGGCAAGGGGAAATTTGGAATAAACGAAAAAATGGCGAAACCTACTTAGAATGGCTAACGATAAGTGAAGTAAAAAATGACACAGGGGAAGTAAAATATTATATTGGTTTATTTAGTGATATAAGTGAGCGAAAGAGCTGAGGGGTAAAACTTCAGCTCTTTTTTCTATTTCTGAGGGTATAGTGGGGACGTGGTTGGAAAAACTTACTAATAATAAAAACAGAAATGAAAGGATGAAACTCATTGTCAGGACCTAGTTTACGAAAGCAGGATGCCCATACAGCCATTCATGATTCCGCATTAAATGAGGCGAAAGAATTACGGTTTATTTTACACAAATGCCTAACAGAAGGTCAAAGAGAGAAAGCACTAAAGGTAGCAGAGGTAACGATTGAGCATTGGGAATCAAGAACCTTACAACATGCCAGTTCTGAAGAAGAAGGATTATATCAGGAAATGGTGCAAGAGCATCCGCAATTACATCCCATTGTCCTCCAACTCATTCGTGACCACGATCTAATGCGCAGAATAGTGGAACAAATGAAGAACCTGCTGATAAACGATCATATTGATGAAAGAATGATCTCCTTACTCGATTCCTTAATTATTGTCGATTCCATCCATAATGAAGATGAAATGAATAAACTGCTGTCATTTAACGAAGACTATACTTTGGAAATAATGGAAAAAGGTGAAGATATTGCTTGAAGAAAGACTATTACGTTATGTAGTACCAGCGCTATACAACCGAATGGTAGAGATCTTTGCAGTCTATCATATTCATCCCTATGATGTTCAAGCAACGGCTGTTAAAAATGAAGATGGCTATGATATTTCATTAAGGTACGCGGCTGATTTTTCGCAATCATCAATAAAACATTTCAGTGCTGAACAGGTGAAAAATCTAGATGAAGAAGTGACTTGTTTTTTTCAGCAAGCTGCAGAAACATGTAAATCCTTCCTCATCGCAGATTACTATAAAATGATGAAGCCATAAAGGAGCTGATAGTGTTTGTTCTCATTTGAATCAGATGCACTACTTGTCAATGATAGAGAAGATTTAATCGCAATACTTCAGATGAGGTTTGGATCGATTCCTGGTGAAATGATCGAGGATATATATTCCATTGAGGATATGAATTCATTACAACGCCTAATCTTATCAGCAGCCAATGCCGCCAATTGGAACGTTTTTCTAGAAGAATTTCATTCAGGGGAAACTTCGTATCGCTTATTGGGAGAAAATTTTAACCCCTTAAGGGATCTAATGGAAGGAAGAGTTGAATTGAATGGAACAGAATAAAAATAACTTGCTGCATTCCCTTAAACATCTCGTCCGTGGAGAGCGCATTAATGATGGCTGGACAGAAGAAAGTCCGCGCCCGCGTGACTGGGAATCGAGCTATCGAAACCGATGGGGACATGATAAAGTAGTCCGTTCTACACATGGAGTGAATTGCACGGGCTCTTGTAGTTGGAAAATTCATGTGAAAGATGGCATTATCACGTGGGAAACGCAGCAAACCGATTATCCTTCTACGGGGGATGACTTTCCAGAATATGAGCCAAGAGGATGTCCACGTGGGGCCAGTTTTTCCTGGTATACTTACAGCCCAACCCGTGTGAAATATCCCTATGTTCGCGGCGATCTTTATGCGTTATGGAAAGAGGAACTTGCCAAAGTAGATAATCCTGTCCAAGCATGGGAGAATATCGTGACCACCCCAGAAAAACGTGAACGTTATGTGAAAGCAAGAGGAAAAGGCGGCTTTGTCCGAGGTACCTGGAAAGATATTTGTGAAATGATTGCAGCGGCAAGCATTTATACGATTAAAAAATATGGTCCTGACCGAGTTGTCGGATTTAGCCCTATACCCGCTATGTCAATGGTGAGTTACTCTGGTGGAACCAGGTTTTTGTCTTTAATCGGCGGAACGATTTTAAGCTTTTACGATTGGTATGCGGACCTGCCGCCTGCCTCTCCTCAAGTTTGGGGCGACCAAACGGATGTCCCTGAAAGTGGTGATTGGTACAACACGAAATACTTTATTATATGGGGAACGAACATTCCGCAGACCAGAACCCCCGATGCCCATTTTATGGTCGAGGCAAGATATAACGGAACCAAAGTCGTTGGTGTAAGCCCGGATTACGCTGAGTATGAAAAGTTTGCCGATATGTGGCTGCCCGCTAAAGCAGGAACAGACGGAGCGCTGGCAATGGCCATGACCCATGTGATTTTAAAAGAATTTTATGTCGATAAAGAAACACCTTATTTCCTCGAGTATGCCAAACAATATACAGACTTGCCTTTTTTAATCACACTGAGTAAAAAAGATGCTAACTTTCGTTCGGATCGGTTCCTCCGTGCCTCTGACCTTTCCGAACAAACGGAACTGGGCGAATGGAAAACCGTTGTTTGGGATGAAACTTCCGATGATTTTGCGATTCCAAATGGCAGTGAAGGATTCCGTTGGGATAATGGAAAAGAGTGGAATCTTGATTTATATCAAATCAATCCAAAAATGAGTTTTTTAGATGATTCGGACGACACAGTCGAGGTTGATTTTCCATATTTCGGAGAAAAAGATGGCGGAATAATCAAACGGGAAGTTCCAGTAAAAAAAATAAAAGATAAATCAGGTCAGGAATTAATTATTACCACTGTCTATGATTTAATGCTCGCACATACCGGAATTAGCAGAGGTTTAAAAGGTGATTATCCAACCGATTATCATGATGAAAATAGCCCCTATACACCGGCGTGGCAGGAAAGTATCACGGGAGTGAACAGAGCTCATGTGATTCAAGTGGCAAGGGAATTTGCCGAAAATGCGGCCCTTACAAAAGGAAAATCGATGATTGCAATGGGGGGTGGAACGAACCATTGGTACCATAGTGATCAAATTTACCGCTCTATTTTAAATCTAGTTTTATTAACGGGTTCACAAGGAGTCAATGGCGGAGGCTGGGCCCATTATGTCGGTCAGGAAAAAGTCCGACCGCTTGAAGGGTTTCAACAAATTGCCTTTGCCAATGATTGGGTGAAGTCGCCAAGATTGATGAATGGTACTTCGTTTTTCTATTTTGCAACGGAGCAATTCCGTTATGAATATGAAAAAAGAGAAGAAGAAACCGAATGGGGCAGTCAATATTCTAATATGCACCCGGCAGACTTTAATGCTCTCTCGGCCCGATTAGGATGGCTGCCAAGTTTCCCACAGCTGTCGCAAAATTCCTTAGATGTGGTGCAAGAGGCAAGAGTACGGAATAAAGATGACCAAGCGGTAATCAAAGATATTAGCAAACAACTGGTCGAAGGGAGGCTGGATTTTGCGATTGAAAATCCGAATGATCCTCGCAACTTCCCACGCGTCTTTTTCAATTGGCGCTCGAATCTTTTAGGGGATAGCGGCAAAGGACATGAGTATTTTGTCAAACATTTAATAGGGTCACAGGATTCTGTGTTAGGAGATCCCGAGAATTCTTGGCAGCCTGAGCATGTCAATCTTTCAGAAAAGCCGCCGGAAGGAAAAACAGATCTGTTTGTCAGCATGGATTTCAGGATGACTAGTTCAGGCCTTTTCTCCGATATTATTTTGCCAGCAGCGACCTGGTATGAAAAACACGATATCAGCAGTACTGATTTACATCCATTTGTTCATCCATTCAATGCAGCAATCTCTCCTCCGTGGGAGACGAGAAGTGACTGGGATGCTTTCAGGGAAATTGCGAAAAGTTTTTCGGAACTGGCGAAAAAATATCTTCCTGCACAAGAGGACCTTGTGTTATCGCCATTGGCGCATGACACGATTAATGAAATTGCGCAGCCATTTGGAAAAGTGAAAGACTGGCTTAAAGGTGAAGTGGAGGCAATTCCCGGGAAAACACTGCCAAACTTCAATTTCGTCAAACGAGATTACCCAAATGTCTACGATATGTGGATTACGGTTGGACCGAATATCAAGAATGGCTATGGAACAAAAGGGGTGAAAATCCCTGGCGACAAAGTGTATAAAGAATTACTCGATCGGCTAGGACCGTCTAAACACGTTGGCATTGGAAAAGGGTATCCTGACCTTTACTCTGATAAAAAAGCCATTAACGCAATTCTGTTAATGTCGGGAGCCACCAATGGAAAAAGAGCGGTTGAAGGCTGGAAGTCGATGGAAGAGAAAACGGGTAAAAAGCTCTCGCATGTCTCTGAAGGGCGCGAAGAAGAGGATTATACATTAGATGCTTTAACCATCCAACCAAGACCAGCAATCTCTACTCCCGTTTGGAGTGGAATGGAGAATGATAATCGCCGTTACTCTCCATTTACGGTGAATAAGGAATTTAATATTCCCTGGCATACGTTAACGGGAAGACAAAGCTTTTATCTCGATCATGAAGTCATGCTTGATTTTGGTGAAGGTCTTCCATTATACATCCCTCCGATTACAAGAGGGGCGTTTGTCAAAGGTGAAAAAGAAGTCGAAAACAACGGAAAATCCATTACGCTTAGGTATATGACGCCTCACCAAAAGTGGGGAATTCATACGATGTTTACCGATACCAATAATATGGCGCAGTTGTTCCGCGGCTGGCAAGTGGTCTGGATGAATGAAGAAGATGCGGCTTCCATCGGCATTAAGGACAATGATTGGATTGAAATGTATAACCGAAACGGAGTTGTCGTCGCAAGAGCTGTTTTAACCTACCGGATGCCAAGAGGGGCCGTTTATATGTACCATGCCCAAGACCGTCACATGGGTGTACCAGGAAATACAATCAACAAAGTTCGTGGTGGAACGCATAATAGTGTCACCAGGATCTATCCAAAAGCAACTCATATGATTGGCGGGTATTCGCAACTAAGCTATGGATTTAATTATTATGGACCAACAGGAAGTCAGAGGGACACGATGACGATTATCCGGCCGTTAAAGGAGGTCGATTGGCTTGAGGATTAAAGCACAAGTGGCGATGGTCATGCACCTAGATAAGTGTATTGGCTGCCACACTTGCTCTGTCACCTGTAAAAATGTTTGGACGAACCGTCCGGGAACGGAATATGTATGGTTCAACAATGTTGAAACCAGACCTGGTGTAGGTTATCCAAGAGAATGGGAGAATACCGACCGCTATAAAGGAGGTTGGGTTCTCCGAAATGGGAAATTGCATTTACGAGCCGGCGGACCTCTCTCGAAGTTGGCGAATATTTTTTACAATCCCAACATGGCGGACTTGAATGAATTTTATGAACCGTGGACGTATGATTTTCAGCATTTGCATAAACGAGACAAAGGGGAAAGCATTCCTGTAGCGCGTCCACGCTCCATGATTACAGGGAACTTTATCGACAAACCTGAATGGGGACCCAATTGGGATGACGATTTAGCCGGTGGAAGTGAATCGGTTCCGAATGACCCGAATGTTCGCAAGCTTCAAGAGCATGTCAAAACTGAATACGAAAAAACGTTTATGATGTATTTGCCGAGAATCTGTGAGCATTGTTTGAATCCATCCTGTGTCGCATCTTGCCCATCAGGTGCTTTATATAAGCGAGACGAAGATGGAATTGTCCTTGTCGACCAAGATGCCTGCCGCGGCTGGCGCTTTTGTACAAACGGTTGTCCTTATCATAAGGTCTACTATAATTGGAATACCCATAAAGCGGAAAAATGTAATTTCTGTTATCCGCGTACGGAAGCGGGCTTGCCAACGATTTGTTCCGAAACTTGTGTCGGCAGGATTCGCTATATCGGGGTTGTTTTATATGATGCCGATAAAGTCAAAGCAGCTGCATCGGTGGAAGACCCGAAAGATTTGTATGAATCACAGCTTTCTGTTTTTCTAGATCCATTCGATCCAGAGATCATTGAAAAAGCTCAGGAACAAGGGATCAATAGTAGCTGGATCCAAAGCGCCCAAGAATCCCCAGTCTATAAAATGGCGATCAAGTGGAAAATTGCGCTGCCGCTGCATCCCGAGTACCGGACCTTGCCGATGGTATGGTATGTACCACCACTCAGTCCGATTATGAATCACATCACAAATGAACAAGAATTAAGCGCGGAAGGCTATATTCCTGCTGTCGATCAAATGAGAATTCCGATGGAATATCTAGCTTCACTATTAACCGCAGATGATACTACTGTCATCAGGAAGGTTTTATTAAAAATGGCCGCGATGAGAGTATATATGCGCTCAAAAACTGTCGGCGGTGTGGATGCCCAAAAAATGACCAAATTAATGGATGAAGCAAGTACCACTGGTGAAGAACTAGAAGAAATGGCTCGGCTGCTTGCGGTGGCCAAATACAATGAACGGTTTGTGATTCCAACCGGTCGTCGTGAAATGAATGATGATTTATATTACAAACAAGGGACTTGCAGCATCGAAGATTTAGCGCCACCTGAAGGAATGACTACCTACCCATTTGAAAGAAGTGAGCATGCATGACGAAGGAAAAAAAGGCAATTCTAGCGATCATGTCCCGATATTTGGATTATCCAGATGAATCCTTCTATGAAGAAAGAGACATGATGTCTTCTTTTATTCAGGAAAATATTTGTTCAGAAGACATCAAACAGGCTGTTTTAGCGAGAATCCATCCCCTTTACCAGCAGCCGTTAAAGGATTTGCAAGAATTATACGTGAATACCTTTGATTACAAGGATCAAGCCAACCTGTACTTAACGGCGCATGAGTTAGGAGATAGTAAGAAACGGGGTTTTGCTCTGATTCAATTGCAAAAACTTATTTCTGAAGCAGGTTTTGAAACAATAGGGAATGATTTGGCGGACTACATCCCGATGTTGTTAGAATTTCTGGCGGTTGTACAGGAAGATGAAAATTACGACAAGCTCTCCCAGAGGCTAGCTTTCGCCATTCATCGGATTCTTAACCAGCTCCTCGATGAAAATCCGTACAAAAAGGCGATAGAAATATTAATGATGTTTGTATTTGAGACTCCAAATATGGAAGAAATGACTGCATTAGAAATACTTCGGGAACAAGCAGACTTAGATGAGCTGCCATATCCATTAATGTATCGCTAAAGGAGGGCCAGTGATGGAGGTTTTATTTTGGTGGACGATTTTTCCTTATATATGCGGAACAATCCTGATCGTAGCAACCTTTTATCGCTTTGTTTATCGAGGAAAAAGTTGGACAGCTCCTTCAACGGAAATTTTTGAAAAAAAATGGCTGCGAGTGGCCTCGGTTGTCTTTCATTATGGGATAATCTTTGCATTTGTTGGACACGTCATGGGAGTATTAATTCCTATTGAGGTTTATAACGCACTGGGAGTAGAAGATGAGGTATACCATTTCTTTGCGATTGCCGGAGGAGGCGTGGCGGGGTTAATGGTGGTGATAGGACTAATTTTGATGTTGATTCGGAAATTTTTATTTCCTCGCGTACGCGTCCATACAACAGGTGGTGCCTATTTTACGATAATTTGGCTACTTTTAGTGGCCGGTTTAGGAACCTATATGACCCTCATTTACAATACAACCGTGGGAGAATATGAATATCGTTTATCAATCGCTCCATGGTTTAGAAGTTTGTTTACTTTTCAACCCAAATCAGAATTAATGTTGGGCGTACCTAGACTTTTTAAGGTTCATGTCATTTGTTCATTTATTTTATTTGCTGCCATTCCTTTTACTAAACTGGTTCATATGTTTAGTTTTCCATTACGGTACCCAGTACGCGCTCCACAACAGTTTAGGTCAAGAAATGGATACAATAAAAATAATCGATAAGGGATGAAAAAAGAAAACACTTTGTAAAGTACTTGAAGGGGAGTGTGTGGTTTGCATGTGGCTATTGCAGTTCTAACCATCATAGCTTCTTTAAAATGGGGGAATTGGAGAAACTGGAGAGAATTCCATGCGAGTATGTTATTTATTTCTGTGGGTGGACTGCTTTATGAATATATTGTAAAGGAGAATTCCTTGTGGAAGTTTCATCCTGACCTTCTATATGGTCATGATATGGCGGTGATCGTGTATGCGCTATGTACCATGCCAATTAGTATCCTGATCTTTCTGACACATTTCCCTAAGGAATGGCTCAGACGGTTTATTTATATTTTGATTTGGTCTGTGATATATATATCCGTAGAGTGGCTGTTATTAAAATTCGAAAGAATCTCCTACCAGAACGGCTGGGGATTTTTGTATTCTTTTTTGTTTGATATTGTCATGTTCTCGGTAATAGCGCTGCATCATTTTAAGCCTATCCTCGCCTATCTTTTATCCATTCTTATCACTATTTTTATGATTTCATATTTTCAAGTTCCTTTTAAATGGAGCTAAAGAAGACAAGTGGGGGTACTCAGCCAGTATCTTATAGGAAACCTATAAGATAAAAATGGTCATAAAACGGGCAGCTAAAAAGCTTTGGCATCTTTTCCAGAATCGGTATAATGGAATGTAGTAAGGAAAAGGGAGTGGACAAGATGAAATACGTCAATATCGCTAACACTGATTTACAAGTTTCCAATATGATTATGGGGAATATGCGGTTAACACAGCTTACTGTTTCAGAGGCCGAAAAGCTAATACGAGCAGCTATGGACATGGGGATTAATTTTTTTGACCACGCTGATATTTATGGCAAAGGAAAATGCGAAGAACTTTTTTCAGAAGCGATTCAAATGACTCCAGCTGTCCGTGAAAAAATGGTTTTGCAAAGTAAGTGTGGTATTCGATCTCCAGAAGGATATTTTGATTTTTCAAGGGAGCATATCGTTACATCAGTCGATCGTATTCTAAATCGCTTAAAAACAGATTATCTTGATATTTTACTGCTTCATCGTCCGGATACATTAATGGAACCTGAAGAGGTAGCAGAGGCGTTTGATGAGCTTCACAAAAGTGGGAAGGTAAAGTATTTTGGCGTCTCAAACCATAATCCGACTCAAATTGAATTGTTACAGAAGTACATACCGCATAAATTAGTGGTGAATCAGCTTCAGTTCAGCATTGCCCACACCCCAATGATTGACTCAGGTATTACGCTAAATATGAAGCATGACCAAGCGATTAACCGAGACAGCAGCATTTTGGAATATTGTCGTCTTCATGATATCACTATCCAAGCCTGGTCTCCTTTCCAACATGGCTTTTTTGATGGAGTCTTTTTGGGAGATAGTGAACGCTATCCAGAATTAAACAAAGTGATCGATACCCTTGCAGAAAAATATGGGGTAACCAATACAGGGATTGCCGTTGCTTGGATTACACGCCATCCTGCCAATATTCAAGTAGTACTTGGAACCACAAATATTGAGAGAATGAAAGATGCATGTAATGGTGCAGAAATTACGTTAACAAGAGAAGAATGGTATCAAATCTATAAAGCTGCTGGAAATATCGTACCTTAAATCTTTTTTTTATAATTTGAGATTGACCAGTAAGGTGGATGAAGGAAATAGCCGAGATCGTCATTTATGGCTTTTTCCTCATTCGCCATCCTCTCCTATGCTAGTAATGCGTAGCCACGATCAATCATCTTTCCAATTTATGTTTTCGATAAAATGTACGAATGCCTTAACAACATTCCATTCTAGAGATTCCTTATGGTAGTACATCCACGTTCTTCGCAAAATTGGATTTCCCTCTTGATCATTTAAAGGGATTTTGTATAAGTCCTCTACCCCGTTGAGTACCCTGCTAGACAAAATTCCATAGCCTAAACCGTTTATAACCATTTCCTTACAAGGGTCTACTTGATCCACTTCTATACTTATAAAGGGGGATTCTGCATAATTTTCAGCCCACCAGTGATCAATGACTGATTTTAATAAGTAATCCCCTCTATATTCGATTCTTGGAAGTCGAGGGAGATCCTTAATATCAAACTCATTTTTTGATGCAATGCAGATGGTTTCCTCGAATAATTGATGTTTCGATAATCCCCGCCAGCCATAATCTCCGCGCACAAAGCTGATATGAACGTCCTTATTGTGAATAAGTTGAGTGACGTCTCTGCTCCATCCTGTTGTGACTTTGAATTCAACATGTGGATATTGCATTTTAAATAGTTTTAAAACATAGGGAAGTTCATAATTCGCGAAAAAATTCGATACACCCAATTTCAACGTACCTACCACTTCATCACTTTCGTTATTGCTCATATTTTGGACATTTTCTTTTATCTTTTCATAATGAGCAAGAGCCTCTTCAGCACAATGAACAAGATATTCTCCTTGTGGGGTAAAATGCACTCCCCTGCTTTCCCGGGTTACAATTTTAACCCCTAGTTCTTCCTGCAAATGCTTTAATCGAGTCGTTAATGCAGGTTGAGTAAGAAATAAGAGACGAGCTGTTTTTGTTAGATTTTTTTGTTGATAAAGTATCTTTAGAATTTCCCAATCACGGTAATCCATTGTACCACCCATCTATCTGATATAAATATTTTTTATAGGTAAATATAATTTTTTAGCATTTTATTTATTTCAATTATTGCATTATGCTTAACCTAAGGCAAATAATTATAACATCTCTAACTAATCCGAAACCAAACATATGAAGTAACACATCAATGGGGGAATTGTGAATGGGAGTACAGAAGAACCAACAAAATCCATGGGGAAAATTAAATGGTCCAAATCTAGGTTATGTAATCGAACAATATGAGCGGTATACGAACGGTGAAAACACCATAGATCCTAAATTAAAAGAGCTATTTATTAAATGGGGCTCACCTTTGTCTTTTGAGTCAAGTCATCCCGAAGAACCCCTTAATAAAGAGTCTATCAATCTTAATAATACGACTAATATACAGAAAGTACTGAAAGTAGTAAAACTGCTTGAAGACATTCGTTCCACTGGCCATTTAGTGGCAAACATGAACCCAATAGAGGTGAATCTCCAAAAACAAGAATTTTTTGATCATGAAAAATACGGAGTAAGTCAGCAAGACTTGAAAGCGATTCCATCAAAACTTGTTTGGGAGCAGGCACCAGAAGGCATTCAAACTGCATGGGATACTATCAACCATTTAAAGAGTATTTATACCTCGACACTAGCCTATGAATTTAACCATCTGCAGCATCTGGATGAACGAGCATGGTTAACTCAAATGGTGGAGACGGGTGCCTTACAGCGTTCCCTGTCTAAAGAAGAACAAACGAACTTGTTACAGTCCTTGACAGAGGTTGAAGGATTTGAACAATTTTTGCATAAAACCTTTGTTGGTCAAAAGAGATTTTCCATTGAAGGCGTTGACATACTTGTACCGATGCTGAATGAAGTGGTGCACGAAGGTGTCGGGAATGGAGCTCGTAATGTCGTGATTGGAATGGCGCATCGTGGCCGTTTAAGTGTCCTTGCGCACGTGTTAAAAAAACCCTATAGCAAGATGTTCTCTGAATTTCAGCATTCTTCTGCCAGACAACAGGGTCCGTCAGAAGATTTAGTCGACATTAGTGAGGGCTGGACGGGTGATGTGAAATACCATTTAGGCCGCAATCGATTCATGGAAGGTCCCGGGAACGTTCGTGCACGGGTTACGTTAGCCAATAATCCGAGTCATCTTGAATTTGTCGATCCAGTCATCGAAGGTTTTGCAAGAGCTGCCCAAGAAGAACGACAAAAGGCTGGCTACCCGGAGCAAGATGTTAGAAGAGCGATGGCAATTTTGGTTCATGGCGATGCCGCCTTTCCTGGTCAAGGAATTGTCGCGGAGACTTTGAATTTAAGTGGATTAAAAGGCTATCGAACAGGAGGAACCATCCATATTATTGCCAACAACATGGTTGGCTTTACGACAGATAGCCACGACTCTCGTTCGACGAGATATTCGAGTGACTTAGCAAAAGGATTTGAGATTCCAATTGTTCATGTAAATGCGGATGATCCAGAAGCATGTCTGGCAGCTATTCGTCTTGCCTATCAATACCGCGCTCGGTTCCAAAGGGACTTTTTGATTGATTTAGTTGGATACCGGCGATTTGGCCACAATGAAATGGATGATCCAGCAGTCACCCAGCCACAGGTATACAAAAAAATTGTGAACCATCCAACTGTAAGTGCTTTGTATGCCAATCAGTTGCAAGATAGAGGCATTCTTACAAAAGAAGAAGTGGAGCAAATTAATCGCAGCGTGCAAGAAATGTTGCAAGCGGAGTATGAAAAAGTGTCGGAGAAGAAGCAGAGTGAATCTCCTGCAGATGTGAAGGTTCCGATGGTGATCGCCAAAGGAATTCCACCGGTGGAAACAAGCGTGCCACTTGATACCCTTCGTGAATTAAACCAAAATTTGTTGAAATGGCCGGAAGGTTTTCATGTGTATCCAAAATTAAAGCGAATCCTGGAACGCCGTGAAAAGGCATTAGAGGAGAACGGAAAAGTAGAATGGGCGCAAGCTGAAGTGCTGGCATTTGCATCGATGTTAAAAGAAGGTACGCCAATTCGTCTTACTGGCCAAGATTCAGAACGTGGTACATTTGCGCAGCGGCACATTGTGCTGCACGACTCGGAGACAAATGAAACCTATTCACCACTGCACTATCTTCCGCAAGCCCAAGCATCGTTTGCGGTTCATAATAGCCCGCTTTCGGAAGCCGCTGTTGTAGGTTTTGAATATGGTTATAATGTATTTGCTCCTGAAACACTTGTTATGTGGGAAGCGCAATATGGCGACTTTGCCAACACAGCCCAGCCCCTTTATGATCAATTTGTGTCATCTGCCAGAGCAAAATGGGGGCAAAAATCAGGGCTTATCCTCCTGTTACCTCACGGGTATGAAGGCCAAGGTCCAGAGCATTCCAGTGCCCGACCTGAACGTTTTCTACAGTTAGCAGCTGAAAACAATTGGACGGTTGCCAATCTAACAAGTGCGGCCCAATACTTTCATATTTTACGAAGACAAGCATCTATTTTAGGGACAGAGTTTGTTCGACCCTTGGTGATTATGACGCCAAAGAGTCTGCTCCGTCACCCGTTAGTTGCTTCCCCTGGTACTGCTCTATGTGAAGGCCATTTCCAAACAGTTATGGAACAGCCAGAGCTTGGAAAAGAGGCAGATAAGGTAACGCGTTTAGTGCTAACAACAGGAAAGATGGCTATCGATCTAGCTGTAGAAATCGACGCAAACAAAGAAAATCGCAGCCTAGAAGAAATACACATCGTTCGAATCGAACAATTGTATCCATTTCCTAAGGAAAAAATAGAAGCCATTTTAAAGCGTTACCCAAACTTGAAGGAAATCGTATGGGTCCAGGAAGAACCGCAAAATATGGGCGCTTGGCACTATATCGCTCCAACTCTTTTTGATCTAGCTTCCGGCCGCCTAAAAGTTGGTTACATTGGACGTCAGGAGCGTTCAAGTACGGCAGGCGGCGATCCAATCGTTCATAAAAAGGAACAAGAACGCATCACCCAACAGGCTTTGAATTCTAAGAGTCTTGTAGATTTTACAGAAACAAGCAAGAGAGTTAGTTATTAGCTCTCCATCATTACTCGATAAATACTAGAGTTGCATTGTCTAACTAAATCTGAGATTTAACATCATACCTAGGAGGATACGAAGCATGATTGAAATCAAAGTACCAGAACTGGCAGAATCTATTACAGAAGGAACCATTGCACAATGGCTCATTAATATTGGTGATAAAGTAACCAAAGGAGATAGTGTTGTTGAGCTGGAGACTGACAAGGTTAATATAGAATTGAATACCGATTACTCTGGCATAGTAACAAAGGTTTTAAAAGAGCCTGGAGATATTGTTGAAGTAGGCGATGTCATTGCGATTATCGAAGAGAATACGACTGCTGGAGCACCATCGGCTGTTTTGGCAACACCGGAAAAAGCAGCAGAAGTAGAAACAGCTAATCAACAGAGTATCCAACCTGAACCAGAACTTCCGAAAGCCGTAACTCCGATCGCTTCACCAGCGGCAAGAAAATTGGCAAGAGAATTAGGAATCGATCTAACCAAAGTAAGCAGCCGTGATCCACTTGGCAGAATTAGACCAGATGATGTAAAAGCCTATACACCAGCACCTGTGGTAAAAGAAGAACCAAAAGTGGAAAAGCCCAGCTCCAAGTCGGCTGTACAACAAATGGATGAAGAGTTTGATAAACCAGTAGAACGGGTGAAAATGTCACGCCGACGTCAAACCATTGCTAAACGCCTTGTAGAAGTCCAGCAAACAGCGGCGATGTTAACGACATTTAACGAAGTCGATATGTCGGCCGTTATGGATTTACGCACTAAGCGGAAAGAGGCCTTTTTCGAAAAACATGGGATTCGTCTTGGATTCATGTCATTCTTTACAAAAGCCGTGGTCTCAGCTTTAAAGCAATTCCCGCTGTTAAATGCCGAAATTCAAGGCGATGAATTAATTATCAAAAAGTTTTATGATATCGGAATTGCCGTTGCAGCACCAGAGGGGTTAGTTGTACCGGTTGTACGCGGTGCGAACCAGAAAAACTTTGCCGAAATCGAACAAGAGATTAGTAATCTGGGGAAAAAAGCGCGTGATAACTCCCTTACGTTAAATGATTTGCAAGGCGGAACTTTTACGATTACCAACGGCGGTGTATTCGGTTCGTTAATGTCAACGCCGATCTTAAATAGCCCGCAAGTGGGAATTCTCGGTATGCATAAAATCCAAATAAGACCAGTAGCGATTGATCGTGAACGCATGGAAAACCGGCCAATGATGTATATTGCCTTGTCTTACGATCATCGAATTGTGGACGGAAAAGAGGCTGTTAGCTTCCTAGCTACAGTAAAGGAATTGTTAGAAGATCCACATTCGTTATTATTAGAATCCTAAAACCAAAAAGGACGTGAGAGTTCTCTTTTCGAGAAATCTCACGTCCTATTCATATTGGTTGATATTTTTATGAAACCGATTTTTGCTGCATAGTGTTACCTATTTCTGCGATTTTTTGAATATCCAAATATAAAATATGATGTTCTTCCATTTCAGTTATCCTAAAGCAATAGCTATCTATTTCGATGCTGTCACCTTGCATAGCATCAAATTTTTTGGACAGAAACCAACCGCCAATTGTATCTAAATCTTTATTTGAAAAGGTTGTTCCTAAAAGGTCATTAATGGTTTCAATTAAAACCTTACCACTAACAATATAATGTTGATCATTAATTTCACGTACATCAGGTATTTCATCAGCATCAAATTCATCTTGGATATCTCCAACAATTTCCTCCAAAATATCTTCAACGGTTACCATTCCTGAAGTTCCCCCAAACTCATCTAACAAGATGGCCATATGGGTTCTTTCTTTTTGCAATTTAAGCAGCAAACTTTGAATAGGAATGGTTTCAATAACACTGATCACCGGTTTAATAAAAGGGGTGATCGACATATTATCGGTCAAATCATTTTGTCTCTTTGTGGTTAATATATCTTTGATATTTACGATACCAATAATATTATCTTTATCACCGTTAATGACTGGATAGCGAGTATACTTTTGTTCTTTAATAAGAGAGAGGATATCTTCGGGCCGATCATCAACAGAAATACTCACCAGTTCAGTCCGTGGCACCATGATTTCTTTGGCGATTCGATTATTAAAATCAAAAACGTTATTCACATATGTCAATTCTGATTCATTAATTTCCCCACTTTGATAACTTTCGGAAAGGATAATCCTCAATTCTTCCTCGGAATGGGCCAGCTCGTTTTCAGAGGCCGGTTTTAATCCAAATAAGCCTACTAACATTCTTGATGAATGATTTAGTATCCAAATGAAAGGATAAAATATTCTATAAAACCAAATCATAGGCTTAGCAAAAAGAAGTGCAATAGATTCAGCCTTTTGAATGGCAAAGGATTTGGGCGTTAGTTCGCCGACAACTACGTTAATAAATGTTACCAGAACAAAGGCGATAACGATGGAAAGGATTTGGACAATGGATGTATTTAAGTGCAATAACTGAAATACAGGTTGCAACAGTTTTGCGACTGTTGGTTGACCCAACCACCCTAAGCCAAGTGCAGTAACGGTAATTCCGAGCTGACAAGCTGATAAATATTCATCTAAATGCGTTATGACATGTTTGGCAGCCTTTGCCCCTCTTTTTTCTTCTTTTAAAAGTTGATCAATCCGTGTACCTCTTACCTTCACAATCGCAAACTCCACAGCGACAAAAAAACCAGTTAGTGCAATTAAGATCACAACAATGATCATATTCATTATTTCCAAATGTATAGCCCTACCATAGTAAGGCATACACCTCCAGTCTGAATTAATCTACTATTTTAGTAATCTTAAACAGTAAATCATATTTTTAAAAATGAACTACAGTTCAATTATTGCATAAAATGGACCAATTTGTCAATAAAACATGAACTACGGTTCATGTTTTTAGGGGGATAACGTGGAGGGGAAAATGGGAAAACAACTATTTTAAGAACACTTAATTATTCACTTGAAAATCATGGGAGATAGTGAGATTGTTTATTAAACGCTGGCAATTAAAATATAATAATTGGAGTGGAGAATATGCTTAAGAAAAGAATTCGTCATATTCAGCGCTACAAGGATATCGTGTATGCCTTTACCCGATATGGGTTCGGTTATGTGATGAATGAATTAGGATTACTAGAGCTATTATCAATACCCAAAAAGGTATTTTCCGAAGGAAATCAGACCATCCGAAGCAAAACAACAGGAGAGAGAATCAGATTATTTCTCGAGGAGCTGGGTCCTACCTTCATCAAAATGGGGCAAATTGCGAGTACAAGACAAGATGTTATCCCCGTAGAGATTATCAGTGAATTAGTAAAGCTTCAAGATCAAGTTCCGCTCTTTTCATTTGAAGAGGTGAAACAGATTATTGAACAAGAATTTACAGAGCCGATGGAAAATGCTTTTGCTGAATTCAATCAAATTCCTTTAGCAGCAGCCTCTATTGGACAAGTTCATTACGCGGTATTATTAACAGGCGAGCGTGTTGCGGTAAAAATCCAACGTCCAAATATCGATAAGTTGATTGAAACAGATTTGGAGATTTTGCAAGATTTAGCTAGATTGGCGGAGTCTCGTATCGATTGGGCAGAAAGATATCAGCTCCGAGAAATTGTTGATGAGTTAGCCGAGTCCATTCGGCTAGAACTTGATTATGAGAAAGAGGGGCGTAACGCGGATAAAATTTCTAAACAATTTATAAACAACCCGAAAGTATTGATTCCAAGAATTTATTGGGAATACACTACGGCGAAAGTCCTCACGATGGAATATATTGAGGGTATAAAATTAAACGAACCAGAAAAGCTTCAGCAAGAGGGATATAATAGTAAGGCCCTTGCAGAAACGGTGGTAAATGCTATTTTTCATCAAATATTAATAGAGGGATTCTTTCACGGAGATCCCCATCCAGGAAACATTTTAGCCTTACCTGGTGAGGTCATCGCTTTTATGGATTTTGGCATTGTCGGTCGCTTGACGCCGGAAATGAGGAATTATATCACCGCATTTGTCATTGCAATGATGAAGCAGGATAGTGATGAGGTTGTTAGGACATTAATTAACATGGGGTTAGTTCCAGATAGTGTGAATTATGAGAGTTTAAGAGCAGATGTTGATGAACTTCGGGAGAAATACAGTCACCTTCCCTTTAGTGAAATGAGCCTTGGAAAAATGGTTACAGAATTATTCTCTGTCGCGTTTCGCCATAGAATTAGGCTGCCAACGGATTTAACAATATTAGGAAAAACCTTTCTTACTATGGAAGGGGTCATTGAGAACCTTGATCCAGAATTAAGCATTATTAAAATTGCGGAACCGTTTGGCAGACAGATTCTTAAGGAGCGATTCCATCCAAAAAATGTAGCAGGGAAGGTGTGGGGACAGTTTTATGAATATGGGGAAATTTTCAATGATTTGCCGCAAACAGTAAAAGAGATTACGACTATTATGAAGAAAGGTAAAATGAAGTTAGATATTACTACTCCAGAACTAGATTCGTTTGTGAAAAAATTAAATCGCATCAGCAATCGACTCGCGTTTAGCATTGTGTTACTTTCGTTTAGCATTATTATGGTTGGAGTTATTATTGGTGCTTCATTAAACGGACAAACTTCCGTGTTATTAACGAAAATTCCTGTCATCGAGATTGGTTTCGTCGTAGCCACAAGTATGTTCCTATGGCTCTTATATTCTATTTTTAAATCGGGAAGGTTTTAAGAAAAGGGGAAAATAGGAGAAAAAGTTCAGATCAAGAAAGCGAGCAACAGGTAAGTACATGTTGCTCGC
>NZ_CCAS010000071.1 GCF_000612625.1 Neobacillus jeddahensis | reverse complement strand
AAAAAAGCACCCATATTTATATGAGTGCTTGTCCGTTTTATTTAGATTGCTGCTTGTTCATGGCAGCCATCATTTGATTGATTTTCTTTTGCGAAGGTTTCATACCCATCTGCATCATCATCATTTTTAACATTTGTTCATTGATTGGCGGATTTTTCTTTAAGTAGCTCATCATATATTTACGAGCAATGAAAAATCCTAGCGCTACACCAGCTGCTAATGCTAGTATACCAACTAGAATGTAATAACCCATTAAACTTCCTCCTTCATGTTGTCTACCATACAGTGTACTAAATAAAACGGGATAAGACAATATCTCATTGCAATTAGATAAATTTTCTTTCTTTAATTGGCTTTAACCAGCCATATCTCTCATGATCAAGATCAAGTGCTAGGAAGGAAGATTCACATTTTCGCAGGACTTCAAAAAAGGCGGTCTCTGCTTCATAACTTCCTTGTGCATCAATAGTAATTAAATCTTGAAAAACTTCTACTCTTGCCGTGCTTAGTTTTCCGCTTAACGACAGCATATATGCACCATGGTCCGCTTTAAATCCTTTAATTTTCCCGAGCTGCTTTTGAATGAGCTGATGAATCTTAAGTACTTCTACTCGTTTCGTTATATAAGTAATTTGTTTTTGTGTAATAAACTTAAACTCACCGTCAGCCATTTGATGTTCCTGAAACAATTGATAGAATAAGCGTTCTCTTCCGAAGTAATGGGCGGCAAATTCATCTTCTATTAAATAAAGCTGATATTTTCTCACCACTGTTCTCCCCTTCGTTGAATCCCTTTTTACTATTATAAAAAAACAGACCCGAAACATTTGTCTTACGGCGGCAAAAACTTTCACTTTTTTTGTCGATTAGAAAATTCCTACTTGAATTATCTATATATTCTGTTGTTTTTTTTCGAAATCCTTTAATTTTATCGTTTTGTTCATAATATTGTAACAAAGGTAGGTTTGGAGGAAAGCTACGTTCGGGATCATTGGCTTAAAATTGATGAAGATTGGCCCTTTTTTCAAAGCTATTTTACTTTTTTAGATATTTCTACACCAAAAAAGGAGAACGGATCTCCGCTCTCCTCTTGATACACGATATTACTTTTGCAAGAGTGCCTTCACGCGCGCTACTACGTTATTCACAGTGAAGCCGTATTCTTCCATAATTTTTTCTCCAGGTGCAGAAGCTCCGAATTGGTCAATCGCCAATACATCGCCTTCATCACCAGTATATTTATGCCATCCGAAAGATGCGCCCACTTCGATTCCAAGACGTTTTTTCACATTCTTTGGAAGCACAGAGTTTTTGTATTCTTGCGATTGTTGCTCAAAGCGATCCCATGATGGCATGCTTACGACTGATACGTGAACGCCTTCACCTGCAAGAGCTTTTTGAGCTTCAACAGCAAGGCTTACTTCAGAACCAGTGGCTAAAATTAATGCATCAGGAGTGTCTCTTTCAGAAGGAGAAACCACATATGCCCCTTTTGAAACGCCTTCGTATGCATTGACATCTGTAGCTTTTAATGTTGGTAAATCTTGACGAGTCAATACAAGTGCTGTTGGTTTATTCGTTGATTCAACAGCAAGTTTCCAAGCAGCAGCAGTTTCATTACCATCTGCCGGACGAATGATTGATAAACCTGGCATAGCTCTTAAAGCAGCAAGCTGTTCAATTGGTTCGTGAGTTGGGCCATCTTCTCCAACTGCAATGCTATCATGCGTGAATACGTAAGTGACTGGTAATCCCATTAATGCAGCTAGTCGAATGGCTGGGCGTAAGTAGTCAGAGAAAACAAAGAATGTTCCACCAAATACTTTAACACCACCATGAAGAGCAATACCGTTCATGGCTGCACCCATTGCAAATTCACGAACACCAAACCAGATATTCCGACCTTCGTAAGAACCTGGCATATAATCTACTGTCCCTTTAATCATTGTTTTATTAGAACCAGCAAGGTCAGCCGATCCACCGATAAAGATAGGTAGATTTTTCGCAATTCCATTCAATACTTCAGCAGAAGACGCACGGCTTGCAAGACCCTTTCCTTCCGGATATACAGGAACATCTTTATCCCAGCCAGCTGGTAGTTCATTGCTCAAGGCTTGCTCTAACTGAGTTGCAAGTTCAGGATATTCCTTTTTATATTGAGCAAAAAGGTCATTCCATTCTTTTTCCTTTTTCTCACCATTTTCAAGGATGAGGTTTTTGAAGTTATCATAGACGTCTTGTGGTACATGGAAATCTTCCTCAAAAGTCCACTTATACGCTTCTTTTGTAAGCTTCAGTTCATCTGCTCCAAGTGGTGCACCGTGAACGCCAGATGTTCCGGCACGGTTTGGTGATCCATAGCCAATAACTGTTCTAACTTCAATCATTGTAGGACGGTCTAGGTCATTTCTTGCATCTTCAAGTGCTTTAGAGATTTCTTCAAGATTATTACCATCTTCTACACGAAGATATTGCCAACCATATGATTGGAAACGATCTTTAACACTTTCAGAGAAAGATTTATTTAAATCTCCATCTAGAGAAATATCATTAGAATCATATAGTACGACTAAGCGGCCTAATTTCAAGTGACCTGCAAGTGAAGCCGCTTCCGCAGATACACCCTCCATTAAGTCACCATCTCCGCAAATACTGTATGTAAAATGGTTCACAAGTTCAAACTGTTCTTTATTATAAACACTTGCAACATGACGCTCCGCCATTGCCATTCCGACTGCCATTGCAATCCCTTGACCAAGTGGACCTGTAGTTGCTTCTACGCCTTCTGTATGACCAAATTCAGGGTGACCTGGTGTTTTACTACCCCACTGACGGAATTGTTTTAAGTCATCCATACTTAAGTTATAGCCTGATAAATGAAGCATGCTATACAATAATGCAGAACCATGACCTGCTGATAAAACAAAACGATCACGGTTAAACCATTTTGGATTCTTCGGGTTGTGGTTCATGAAGCGAGTCCATAACGTATAGGTCATAGGCGCCGCACCCATTGGCATTCCTGGGTGACCTGAGTTTGCTTTCTCGATTGCATCAATGGCAAGCGTACGAATTGAAGTTACTGATAATTCATCAATTGTATTAAACATGAAATACATCCTTTCTTGATCCCTAATACTAATACACCTTTAATATTATATTGCTACAGCTATTAATTCAACCAATTGGACTAAAATAAGAAATAAAAGTCATATTATTGTTTATTTTGTACTAATTGGTAGAGTCTATGTAGCACGAAATAAAAAACCTCGCCAAAGGGCGAGTAAATCCATTTGTTAATAGTCAAAAAGCAAGTTGTTGAATATCTTCACAAAAAGCAACGAGATCTGAACCAAACATTTGCTTTATCAGGGCTTTTAATGAAGATTATTTTTCTTTCTGATTTTTATCTTTTCAGGGGTAACATCGTTCCCTTCTGGGTCGATGAATTTCGTATTTGTTAATGTATCAAGCATATTTGAACGGAAAGTAGTTAAATACTCACTTCTTAATTTTGATTGTTCTTTCGCTTCTAACTCTGTTAATCCTGTTGATTTCGCTTTTCTTGCTAGTTCGTTGATTCGAGCCATTTTTTCTTTTGACAGCATTCAAGAACCACCTTTCTACTAATTCAGCCACTTGATTTTACTAAAAAACCCCCCTGCTGACAAGGCAGAAGGCTTATTCATCTTGAAGCTCCGTATATTCCTGATATCTCCTATGTACAGTTGCTTTTGAGATGTTATAGCCAAATCCTCTAAGGGTGGCAGCTATTTCAGCAAAGGTTAAGTCATTTTTTCGCAACCGAATAATTTGCTCAATCGGCACCTCAATTTTATCCCTGCCGGAAGAACCGCCGAGATTCTTTAAATTTTTTTCTGGTTTATATCCTTGCTCCACAGCCCTTTTCATCCCACGCTTTATTTTCACGTTATGAAGCTTTCTTTGGTATTCCTCAACCATACTAACAATTTTTAACACCATCGAATCCGATTCTGACAACTCTAGTTCACCACTATGGGAAATACTATAGAGTTTTATTCCTTCTTTTATGATGCAGTGTAGCAGGGCAATTTTAGCATTTCCTCTCCCAAGCCGTGTTTCGTCCTGGATTAATAATGCCTGCACCTGTGGATCTTTGATTCGCTCTAATACCTGTAGTATACCTTCTCGTTCAAAATCATATCCACTCGCTTGTTCTTTAATAATAGAATCAATTTCAAATTGATACTGATTTGCAAGTTGGATTAATTCCTCTTCTTGACGTTTTAATGATGTTTCCTGAGTATCTTTATTCGTACTCACACGGCAATATATAATAGCTTTCATAAAGCTTCCTTTCTATTCTTCAGGGGCACTGGCTAACTCTGTTGTTGTCACTGTTGAATTGTTTTTACCAACTGGAATGATAATTTCCTCACCGGGATAAATTTGATCAGATATATTTTCGTTATGTTTCTTTACCCAACTGACGAACTCGGCATGGGATAAAGAATGCTGTTTAGCAAATTGATCAGAAATCGTCCAAAGTGAATCGCCTTCTGTTATTTTTATTTTCATATATTTATCCTGGCCATCCGTATGGTGTTTAAATGATAATAGCAAAGCTAATGAGAAGCTCAAAAGAATAAGAGTAATAGCATACGAGTATTGTTTCCATAATTTTTTCATATTTCCGCACCTCTTATAAGAATATATGTTCCCTTTTATATGTTTTTATTATAATCCGAACATTTGTTTGTTGTCAACCTCATTTTCGAACTTATGTTTGTATATGATAGTAGGACATGCTATAATAAAGACAACATTAACCAGGTGAGGTGCAATTTATCATGGGAAAAATATCAAAACGGCAGCAAGACATCCTGGATTTCATTAAAGATGAGGTTAGGAGTAAGGGATACCCACCTTCAGTCAGAGAAATTGGCGAAGCAGTTGGTCTAGCATCAAGCTCTACAGTGCATGGTCACTTAGCAAGGTTAGAGAGCAAAGGACTTATTCGACGGGATCCTACTAAACCAAGAGCTATTGAAATATTAGAGGTTGATGCTGCAGCACATATTCCAAGGAACAAAGTAGTCAATGTTCCAGTTGTTGGGAAAGTTACTGCAGGTTTGCCTATCACAGCCATTGAAAATGTAGAAGAGTACTTTCCCCTTCCTGAGAGCTTAGCTCCAGCTGATGAACAGGTGTTTATGCTAGAAATCATGGGTGAAAGTATGATAGAAGCTGGTATTCTTGATGGGGACTACGTTATTGTTAAACAGCAACAAACAGCTAATAACGGGGAAATTGTTGTAGCAATGACCGAGGAAGACGAAGCAACTTGTAAACGATTTTTCAAAGAAAAAGACTATATTCGGTTACAACCAGAAAATTCAACTATGGACCCTATTATCTTAAGAAATGTTTCTATTTTAGGAAAAGTTATTGGGGTATATCGCCATATTCATTAATAAAGAGCTGAGATCCAGCTCTTTTTCTATTGGGAAAATTCCAGCAAATCCAATTTATCGCTATAAAAATATTGAAAATCCAGTATTTTTACTCATTCTCATATTGTTAATATTTAATATAATAGTATTACACCATGATTTACCTTAGGTCCCAAAATCTAGGCTTAAGGAGTGTGAGAAACTGTGTTAGCGAACATTATTTTCTCTGTAGTGATTGGTGGGTCAGTAGGGCTAGTCGGACATGTTCGAAAGAACGGAAAACTCGTTATGCCACGAAAAACAAAAAGATTTCTTTATCTCGGTTTTATGGAAGAAGTACTTCTTGGTGCCATCGCCGCTCTTCTACTTGCTCTGTATACAGCACCTAATTCATTCGTAGAAATGATTATTTACTCCCTTATTGCAGGAATTGCTGGTGATACGATCCTTATTAGATTAAATCTAGTTAATCATGACAATGAGAAATAACTAAAACCTTCACCCAGTAGGGAATCCTCCTTACTGGGTATTAATCCCATTACAATTCTCAAAGTCAAAATTAATACTTATCTTTTAAAAAAGCCTCGCCGCAGAATGCGACAAGGCCATTACATATTAATATACACTTAAATATTGATCGCGTTCCCATTGGTGAACGACGGTTCTAAACATATCCCATTCAATTTCTTTCGCTTCAACAAAATGCTCTAAGATGTGCTCGCCAAGGCCAGACACGATTACCTCATCAGCTTGAAGTATATCTAATGCTTGCGCCAAAGTTGCTGGAAGATCGATGATACCCTCTTCTAATCTTTCATCCTTGCTCATTACATAGATATTACGGTCAACTGGTGCTGGAGGAGTTAATTTATTTTTAATTCCATCAAGACCAGCTTTTAATAGAACAGCCATTGCAAGGTATGGATTTGCAGATGGATCAACGCTTCTTACTTCAACACGTGTGCTCAATCCACGTGAAGCAGGAATACGAATTAATGGTGAACGGTTTCTAGCAGACCATGCCACATAGCAAGGTGCTTCATAGCCAGGTACCAAACGCTTATATGAGTTTACAGTTGGATTCGTTACAGCTGTAAAGGCTGGAGCGTGCTTTAAGATCCCAGCAATGAATTGACGAGCCGTGTCGCTTAATTCAAGGTTACCAGTTGGCTCGTAGAATGCATTTTGACCACCTTTAAATAATGAAAGGTTCATGTGCATTCCAGATCCATTGACACCGAACAATGGTTTTGGCATGAAGGTTGCGTGTAAGCCGTGCTTCCGTGCAATCGTCTTAACCACTAGTTTAAATGTTTGGATTTGGTCACATGCTGTTAGGGCATCTGCATATTTGAAATCAATTTCATGTTGCCCTGGAGCAACTTCATGGTGAGATGCTTCAATTTCAAAGCCCATTTCCTCTAACTCTAGAACAATATCACGACGGCAGTTTTCACCTAAATCTGTAGGTGCTAAATCAAAGTATCCACCTTGGTCGTTTAATTCTAAAGTTGGGTCACCTTTTTCATCTAATTTAAACAAGAAAAATTCAGGTTCTGGTCCAAGGTTGAAGTTTGTGAAACCAAGCTCTTCCATTTCCTTCAATACTCTTCTTAAGTTATTACGTGGGTCACCTTCAAATGGTTGTCCTTCAGGAGTATAAATATCACAAATTAAACGAGCAACTTTTCCTTTTTCAGCAGTCCAAGGGAATACCACCCATGTATTAAGATCAGGGTAAAGGAGCATATCTGATTCTTCAATACGTACGAATCCTTCAATAGAAGAACCATCAAACATCATTTTGTTATCAAGTGCTTTTTCGAGCTGACTAATAGGAATTTCCACATTTTTGATCGTTCCGAGAATGTCGGTAAATTGAAGACGGATAAATTTCACATTCTCCTCTTTAGCTAAACGTTGAATATCTTCTCTTGAATACTTTGCCATTTTAATTCCCCCTATTTTTTAAAAAAAGAATCATCATGATTTAATGGAAAAATCGAGACATATCGCCTTGGCGTAATGTAGATCGATTGTTTCTGCCTGAATGCATTAACTCGTTACGAAGCAACTTTCTTAGTTGCTCATCGGTTAATTCTTGTTTGACTTTTTCAGTTTGGGTTTCAACTTTATTTTGCTGCTGTACCTTTATCAAGAACAATTGCTTGATTCCAGCCATATTTATACCCTGGTCAATCAAATCTTTAATTTCTAATAATCTATCAATGTCATTTAAACTAAACATTCGTCTGTTACCATCTGTTCTAGCTGGAGAGATCAATTGGTGTTCTTCATAATAACGGATTTGCCTTGCGGTTAACTCTGTTAATTGCATGACGGTACCGATGGGAAACAATGGCATGGAACGACGAATTTCTTTTCCACTCACCAAATTTCTCCTCCCTTTTGTAAATCATATTGCTATTATATTTCGTGTAAGAAAAGATGTCAATCATATGTTAGATTTTCTAACATGGTTTTTTAAAAATAAGAGGACAACAGTTTTGTATGTTGTCCTTTCATTATTTTTCCTTATTTTAAGTTGATTAATTCTTTTTCTATTAATTGGTCGACTGCCAGACAAATAGCCATTTTCACATGTGAATAGGTTAAACCACCCTGTACATAAGCAACATAAGGTGGTCTTAACGGGCCATCTGCCGTAAGTTCAATACTTGCCCCTTGAATGAAAGTCCCTGCAGCCATGATGACATCATCTTCATACCCAGGCATATAACTTGGATGTGGAGTCACATACGAATTGATCGGTGAGGCAAATTGGATCGCTTGGCAAAAAGCAATCATTTTCTCCCGGTCATCAAATTGAACGGACTGTATGAGGTCTGTCCTGGTCACATCCCATTTTGGTGATGAATTCATCCCCAATTTTTCTAAAAGCGCTGCTGTAAAGACAGCGCCTTTTAACGCTTGACCTACTACATGTGGGGCAAGAAAGAAACCTTGATACATCTCCTGAAGACTATAAAGAGAAGCACCTGCCTCAGCCCCAATCCCTGGAGATGTCATCCGATAGGAGCATGCCTCAACCCATTGTTTTTTCCCAACCAGATATCCGCCTGTCTTTGCGATTCCTCCACCTGGATTTTTAATTAAAGAGCCTGCCATTAGATCCGCCCCAACATGACATGGCTCAAGCTCCTCTACAAATTCCCCATAACAGTTATCAACAAAGACGACGACATCTGGTTTGATTTCTTTCACAAATGTTATCATTTGACCAATCTCTTCAACAGTGAACGATGGTCTAGTCGCATAGCCTTTTGAACGCTGAATGCCTATCATTTTCGTATTTGGTTTTATTTTTTGGGCTACTGCATCCCAATTGATTCCACCTTCACAGGTTAATGCAACACTATCATAAGAAATGCCGAATTCCTTTAATGAACCAATTCCATTACCTCGTATGCCAACTATTTCTTCAAGGGTATCATAAGGTTTTCCCGTCATATACAAGAGTTCATCACCAGGACGAAGGACCCCAAATAAGGCAATTGAAATGGCGTGTGTACCGGAAATGATTTGTGGACGGACAAGTCCCGCTTCCCCCCCAAAGACGTCTGCATAAACCAATTCCAACGTGTCTCTGCCGATATCGTCATACCCATATCCAGTTGACGGAATAAAATGTGAATCGCTAACTCGATGTTTTTGAAAACTTTTCAATACCCTAAATTGATTTGTTTCTATTCTTTCGTCGATTGCTTTATGGACCTCAGCAATTTGTTGCTCCACATTCCTCACAATTGGCTGAAGCTTTTCCCCATTTTTTAACTCTTGAAACATGTTATTACTCCTATCTATTCTGAGAATTTCTGTAATTGTCCTGTTATTTGATGATCCTCGAGTGTATAGCCCTTACAACGATAAAATTGACCTTCTTCATCAAAGAGAAGTTCCCTTAATATCGTCTCATTTTTTAATTGTGATAGCAGCTTGCCTTCTGTTGAGGGTACTTCCACATCGTACCGCTTCATCATCGCCATCACAACTTTCTCCATTTTCTCCTTGAGCGCATGACGATCCCCTTCGTCAAATGCACTGATAAACACAGATTCCGTTTCAGCAGTTGGAACAAAATCTGGATGCTGGATATCTTTCTTATTATAAACCGTAATTTGCGGGATCTCTTTGACTTCTAAGTCATCCAGCAGTTTTTTGACTGTCTTTTCATGGTGGTAATAATCTGGGTTGGACATATCCACAACATGTAAAAGTAGGTCTGCCTCCCTTACTTCTTCCAATGTTGATCGAAAAGCAGCAATTAGTGTCGTTGGAAGATCTTGAATAAACCCAACGGTGTCAGTAATCAGAGACATGAATCCACTTGGTAAAATTAATTTACGTGTCATCGGATCTAATGTGGCAAATAATTGATTTTCCTCGTAGGATTCTGCTTCGGATAAACGATTGAATAGTGTTGATTTTCCAGCGTTCGTATAACCCACAATCGCGACTTGAAACGCTTTATTTTTCTTTCTTCTTTCGCGGTATCGTTCACGGTGCTGTACGATGACCGACAGTTGACTCTTTATATCGTCAATCCTCCGGCGAATATGACGGCGATCCGATTCTAACTTTGTTTCCCCTGGGCCTCTTGTTCCGATCCCTGCCCCAAGACGTGATAAAGCAGTCCCTTGGCCAGCAAGGCGTGGAAGTATGTATTGTAGCTGCGCTAGTTCAACTTGTAATTTTCCTTCTTTCGACCGAGCTCTTTGCGCAAAGATATCTAGGATCAGTTGGGTCCGATCAATAATCCGCGCGTTAATGGCAGCAGAAAGATTCCTCTTTTGGCTCGGAGATAATTCGTCATTAAAAATAACGATATCTGCTTCCAGTTCATCGACGAGTACATTTAGTTCTTCAACTTTCCCTTTCCCAATATATGTTGCAGGGTGAACTCTGTCTCGTTTTTGGATGACAGAAGCCAATACTTCCCCTTGGGCAGTCTCGGTTAACGCCCCTAACTCTTCCATCGAATAATCAAATCGTAATTCATCTTCGGCATTTGTATGGCAGCCCACGAGAATCGCTTTTTCATGCGTTTCCTTCTGGTTCACTAGGCACCCTTCCTTCCTTAAAAGCTATACCTCTCATCATAACAAAAAACAGTTATATTCTCTAATCCCCCCTATTTTTATTGATTTTAAAAAAATGATTGTAATTTTTTACTGCCGTGTTAAAATTTTATTGTTTGTAATGCATAAATTTTACTATTAACATATTGTTTTTGTAACTATGACCAAGGGGAATCGGACAGAATGACGTGGGAAGTTTTAAGTATGATTGGCACAATTGCTTTTGCTGTTAGCGGCGCAATCGTGGCAATGGAAGAAGAATATGATATTTTAGGGGTATATATTCTAGGTATCGTAACCGCTTTCGGAGGCGGAGCGATTCGAAATCTGCTTATTGGGGTACCTGTTTCTGCCTTATGGGAACAAGGTTTATTTTTTCAAATTGCCTTATTGTCGATTACTGCTGTGTTTCTATTTCCTAGCAATCTTCTGAAACACTGGCAAAAATGGGGCAACCTCTTCGACGCAATTGGCTTATCAGCCTTTGCGATTCAGGGAGCAATCTATGCTGCGAATATGAATCATCCATTAAGCGCTGTAATTGTCGCCGCTGTATTAACAGGTATAGGTGGCGGAATAATCCGTGATTTATTAGCGGGCAGGAAGCCAATTGTCCTAAGAGCTGAAATATATGCTGTATGGGCAATCTTAGTTGGTCTATCAATCGGATTGAAGCTGGTCACGGATCCTTGGGAATTATATAGCTTATTTGTTGTTGTCACCGTGTTGCGCGTTCTTTCCTACACCTTTGATTGGAAACTCCCTTCACGAAGACTAAGTGCCCAATAAATTTAAATACGAAAATCGGCGGATTTTGTGTCCCGCCGATTTTTTTAATCCTCCTCAAATACCAAATCATTACTTCTGATTGTCATTAATTCATGCCGATCATAGCTATTTAGCATCAACAGTCGCATCGCTTGTGCCCGAACTGACTTCTCAATTACATTGCGTACGTATCTCCCGTTTGAAAAACTTTTCGGATTCAACACGGCCTTTACCCAAATTAAATGATCCTTTAATTTTTTTTCAGCTTCATGACTCAAAGTGTACTCTCGCTCAATTAACATTCTGCCTGCAATATCCATCAATTGCTCAATATTATAGTCTGGAAAATCTACAACCAAGGGGAACCGTGAATGAAGGCCTGGATTTAAGGTTAGAAAATGATCCATTTCTCGAGAATAGCCTGCGAGAATTAAGATAAATTCATGCTGCTTATCCTCCATGTGCTTCACAAGTGTATCAATGGCCTCTTTACCAAAATCCTTTTCCCCGCCACGCCCTAAGGAGTAGGCTTCGTCGATAAAGAGAATTCCCCCTTGTGCTTTTTTTATGAGATCCCGTGTTTTTTGTGCTGTATGGCCAATATACTCACCCACCAGATCGGCACGCTCAGCTTCGATTAAGTGCCCCTTGGAAAGAACACTCATTTTTTGAAAGAGTTTGCCGATTAACCGAGCTACTGTTGTTTTGCCTGTTCCTGGATTTCCTTTAAACATCATATGGAGCGCTTGCTTTCTTGCTTTCAGCCCCATTTCTTCCCGCTTTTTGTTGACGTATATCCATGCATAAATTTCCTTTATCATTCGTTTCATTTCTTCCATACCAACCAAGGCCCCAAGCTCTTCTTCTATTTCCTTAAGGGCAGAGTGCTCAGGGGGTATGACCTTTGGAACAACTTGAAAATCAGGTACCTCTTTTCTTAGTGCTTTTGCTTCTTGTGAATTGAGTACCACCCTTATTTGCCCGTTACTTTTCGTACGAAATGGTTGATCCAAAGCTATCACCTCTCATTTTTGCAAACAATATACGTATAGTAGCAAGTTTAAGCTACTCAGAAGTGTTAAATGTTAGGCATATTCCTTCACTCTATGTGTATTCACAAATCATGAATTTCATTAAAAAAGATTTTCCTGTTTTGCATCATATTCCATATGAACAAAAAGAGCCCACCGGCAGTGGACTCTTTTTGTGATCAACTATTTTATTGGTTTTCCAATTCGAGATGAACATTTCTTTGTGGTGCAAAGGTTGAAATCGCATGTTTGTATACTAACTGCTGTTTCCCCTCTGATTCAAAAAGAACAGTAAAATTATCAAATCCCTTGATTTGTCCTCTTAATTGAAAACCATTTAGAAGGAACACCGTGACATGGATATTGTCTTTACGGCACTGATTTAAAAATTGATCTTGAATATTAATGATTGTTTTCATTTGAATATCCTCCTCTTTTTCTCTACTAATATGTATTCGATTTTACTTGAAGCTTTCCTTCAACATAATGTGAAATTTCCGCTATTTTTTTTGGGAAATTGTTCACATCTGTCATCTCAAACCATTCTACATCCATTTTGTTCCGAAACCAAGTCAATTGCCTTTTTGCATATCTTCTGGAATTTTGTTTCAACTGGTCGACAGCTTCAGACCATGTCACTCTTCCATCCAAATAGGCATAAATTTCTTTATAGCCAATCGCTTGAATCGACTGGCAATCACGCAAGTCTTGTTGATATAAGCCTTTGACTTCATCTAAAAGCCCTTCTGCTACCATCAATTCAACTCTTGTATTAATACGATTATACAACATTTCCCGTTCCATCGTTAATCCGACTAGCGCCGTATTATACAAAAGTTCGGGCAGTTGTGTACGTTGGTATTCCTGCATCGTCTTGCCAGTTAGCTTAACTATTTCAAGTGCTCGGATGACCCTTCTTACATTATTCGGATGAATATGTGCTGCACTTTCTGGATCCACCTCAATTAATTCTTGATGAAGTGCTTCATTTCCAATTACCTTTACTCTTTCTTCCAACTCCTGGCGAAACACCTCATCCCCTGGAACATCAGAAAATTGATAATCGTAAATAACAGACTGAATATACAGTCCTGTCCCACCAACAATGATAGGAAGCTTTCCCTTTTGGGCAATTTCATTTATTTTCTTCCTGACGAGAAGTTGAAATTCTGCCACCGAGAAATTTTCAGCAGGTTCCTTGATATCGATTAAATGATGGGGAATCCCCTCCATTTCATCCTTCGTTACTTTTGCCGTCCCGATATCCATCCCACGATAAATTTGCATGGAATCGCCACTAATAATTTCACCATTATAGCGCTTAGCCATTTCAATACTTAATTTTGTTTTTCCTACTGCGGTCGGTCCGATAATCACTAATAAGTTTTGGTTTGAATCCAATATTTTCACACTGCCTTATCCCATTTTCACTACATAGAGGTATCATCTTCCCACATTAACAAACTGCTTAATCATCGCCATAATTTTTTCTGATGAAAGTCGTTTGCAAAACTGTCTCATTTCCCTCTACCTTCTATATCCTAACACAATTTATAAAAGCAGTTGAACATCAAACAAGTATGTACAAAAAAATACTTTTCTATGCGTGATTTAAAAATGATTTTTTTATCCACTTTCCTTCCAAAGATGAAAAATATTTCATTTAAATTTACAAAACGGTAACGGTTCATTTACAAACGTCTTTTCACCCCCACATTCATGTTAGGCTTAACCGTAGCTTATAGTGAATTAAATTTTGAGGAATTAGGTGAACAAAATGATTTCTAATTTTGATATAGGAATTGACTTAGGGACAGCAAATATATTGGTATATAGTAAAAATAAAGGAATTGTTCTAAATGAGCCATCCGTCGTGGCGATCGATACAGTAACGAAAAATATTGTGGCCGTAGGACTTGAAGCAAAAGAAATGATCGGAAAAACACCAGAAAAAATTGTGGCGATCCGACCATTAAGAGATGGGGTTATCGCAGATTTTGATGTAACCACGGATATGTTGAAACATGTGATGCGTAAGGCGTCAAAAAAAATGGGTTTTGCCCTTCGAAAACCAAATGTGGTTGTATGTATACCGTCAGGCTCCACAAGTGTTGAGCAGAGAGCGATTCGAGATGCTGTAAAAAATGCCGGTGCAAAGAATATATCCTTGATTGAAGAACCGGTTGCAGCAGCGATTGGGGCAGGGCTGCCAGTGGATGAGCCCGTTGCTAATGTCGTTGTAGACATCGGTGGCGGCAATACAGAAGTAGCGATTATATCCTTCGGGGGTGTGGTGGCGTGCCATTCAATTAAAGTCGGTGGTGATCGCCTTGATGATGATATTATTCAACATGTTCGAAAAGAGTATAACGTTTTGATTGGTGAACGGACCGCTGAAAATATTAAAATGCAAATCGGTTATGCCCTCATTGATCACGAGGAAATGTTTATGGATATTAGAGGACGTGACCTTGTCTCAGGCTTACCTAAAACCATTACTCTATCATCCTATGAAGTTCGTATTGCCATGAAAGAAGCACTCCTTCATATTCTTGAAGCTGTCCGTGCAACGCTAGAGGATTGTCCCGCCGAGCTCAGCGGTGATATTGTTGATCGCGGTGTGATTTTAACTGGTGGTGGTGCCTTATTAAATGGGATGGAAAAATGGCTTAGTGAAGAAATGTTCGTTCCAGTTCAACTGGCAGCGAATCCACTTGAATCTGTTGTAGTTGGTACTGGACAAGCACTGCAATTTATCAATAAACTTCAGACAGCTGTAAAATAATATTTGCAAATAACAAAGAGACTGCGGATTCATAATCCAGCAGTCTCTTATTCTAATCACTAGAAGAAGAATGGGGCAAAAGCAAATCCTACAAACGGAAAGAAAACCGGTGGTCTGAAAAACGGTGGTCTAAAAAATGGGCGTGGACCAAAAAAACCATAACCATATCCATCATGTGAACTAGAAGGACTCATTTCTTCAATCTCAAGTCCGTCTTTTCTCACTTCAACAACTCTGCCAATTGTCCATTCCCCTTGATTATTTTTAAAGTGAATCATTCTCCCCTTTAACTGTCCTGCTTGATTAAAATTTAATTGCACTCGAAATCACCTCCTAATATAGTTCTTATATCAATTTATGGAGGTTGTCCTATTTGTGGAAAGGCAAACAACTAGTCTGTTACAATTATTCTCAATCTTCGTGTAATGTTAATACTCGAATTTTCCAGGCTCCTATTAAACACCAAAAAGAGAAGAACCGTTTTTGAAAAATGATTCTTCTCTTTTCTTACATCATTTTCAGAATTCATCCAAGCCCTCGTTCATATATTAATTAGAGGTGATTGAAATGGATAAGCATCTGCAACAAACATTTGATTTCCGTTTTGTCAAAATTGGTGCTATGGTTAATGGCGGAGTTTTGCAAATCGGCACTGGATCTGGACATAAACAACGAACCCAACCTTCTGCATATACTACAGTTGGAACTACATTAATTCATCTAGGAGCACCAATAGAATTTGCGGTCCCATTACAAGCTCCAGTACGTCCAAAATTATAAGATTTTACCCTTTACAAGTGGCTCAGCCACTTTTCATTATTTCTATGACCTTAGATAAATATAGCCATGTGACTGAAAATTTACAAACAAATTCAGCTGAACGGTTTTCAAGCGCACTAAAAAATGACCTTTAAGCAAGGAATGTGGTCATAACGTGGTCAAAACAATAAAAATAAAAGGTGAAACCTTTATTTCGTAAGGGTTTCACCTTTATAATAATTACATCACCCGTTTGAACATTTTTTCCATCTCATAGACGGAATAGTGGACAATAATGGGTCTTCCATGTGGACAGGTAAACGGATCAGACGCTTTCCGTAAATCATCTAATAAGGCCTGGATTTCATCATTCCGTAAATGACGATTAGCTTTTATGGAAGCCTTACAGCTCATCATGATCGCCGCTTCCTCGCGTAGTTTTTTTATATCTACTTTTTTCATTATGAGGAGCTGCTCAATCATATCTTCAATGATTTGCTTTTCATCCCCTTTTGGAAGCCACTGTGGGTGCGAGCGAACAATAAAACTATTTAGCCCAAATTCTTCAAGAAAAACGCCGACCTTTTCAAGTTCACTTTGGTACTCCATGATCTTTAGATATTCATCTGTAGAATACTCAAACGTTAAGGGGACGAGCATTTCCTGTAATTCTGACTGGACCTGTCCGACCTTTTCACGGAAATATTCATATTTAAGGCGCTCTTGTGCGGCATGCTGATCAATAATATATAAGCCATTTTCATTTTGGGCAAAAATATAGGTGCCATGCATTTGACCAATAGGATACAATCGAGGAATTCTACTCGTCGTTTCTGTTTGAGCTGTCTCCCCCTCATTGACCCCTTTTTGATTTAATGGTTCCTCTTCCATTTCATTCAGATGATCGGATTCTTCCACCAAGTGATCGGTTTGTGAAAACGGAGCGCTCCATTCGACTTCCGTCGGTTTAATTTGCACTCCTGATGGTTGCTGACCTTCAATCTGCGAGTTTGTCGCAATCGGTTCTAACTCCCGAACCGTTTGACTAGTAGCAACCCAATCATATCGTTCTACTTTAGGCGGAGTTCCTTCATCTAATGTTAAACTAGTCTGTTCTGATTTAACTTCTTCTTTTTTCACCGGTGTGTAGGCCGTTGGAATTAAGATTCTTGATTTAAAGGCATCCTTTATCAGCTTTGTGACAAGCTCATTTAATTCCGCTTCCTTACTTATACGGACCTCCATTTTAGAAGGATGCACATTCACATCCACGAGGAGTGGATCCATTTCGATATTCAGTAGCACTATCGGAAATCGCCCGATTGGGAGCAAGGTGTGATATCCTTCTTGAATCGCTTTTGCTAAAGGATAATTCTTAATAAATCGCCCATTAATCATTGTTGAAATATAGTTTCGCGACGCTCTGGTTACCTCTGGCATCGAGGCAAATCCACTAATCGTATAATCCAGCGATTGACCTGTGATCGGGATCAGCTGCTTAGCAATCGCCATCCCGTAAATGGAGGCAAGGACTTGGCGAACATCACCGTTCCCCGTCGTTTGTAACAATTTTCGCTCATTGTGGATTAACCGGAATGCCACTTCTGGATGTGACAGGGCTAACCTGTTCACGACATCGGTAATATTGCCGAGTTCCGTATGAATGGTCTTCATGTATTTCAAACGTGCAGGTGTATTGAAAAATAAATCGGTAATCGTTATATCCGTACCCCTTCGTGCCGACGCTTTTTCAAACACTTCTACTTTCCCGCCTTCAAACACAACACGATTACCTGCCCCTTCCCCTGTTGAAGTCTTCATTTCCAATCTGGAGACAGAGGCAATACTTGGCAAAGCTTCCCCACGAAAGCCTAATGTACGAATCCGGAACAAATCATTTTCATTTTTTATTTTACTCGTGGCATGACGTTGAAAGGCGATTAACACATCTTCCTCGTCAATTCCATTTCCGTTATCGGTAATCCGGATTTTTGCAAGTCCCGCTTCTTCGACCTCTATTTCAATCACTGTACTGCCTGCATCAATGGCGTTTTCCACGAGCTCTTTAACAACAGAGGCGGGACGTTCAACTACCTCACCCGCCGCAATTTTATTTGATAGGGCATCATCTAATTGGATAATCTTCCCCATTCTCGTCACCCCCTATTTTAACTTTTTCTGAAGTTCATATAGCAGGTTAATCGCCTGAAGTGGCGTGATATCTAGTAAATCCAAATCCTTGATTTTCTCGACAACTCGTTTTTCCTTAACGGTTGGTTCATGTTTCTTCTGGGTTTGCGGTTCATCAAAAAAGGACAATTGTCCCGGTTGTTCTGGCTGCCTTTCTTCGATTACTTTTGCTGGTATCACAGGAGTGGCTTCACGATCATCCGGTTGCTCAAGTGCTGTTAATATTTCATTCGCACGGTTAATGAGCTCGGCAGGTAACTCAGCGAGCTGAGCGACATGGATCCCGTAGCTCTTATCAGCTGGACCTTCCTTTATTTTATGAAGAAAAACTACTTTTCCATTATGCTCTATCGCACTAACGTGGATATTTTTCAGGTTTGTAAGTTCTTCCTCTAAAACGGTAAGTTCATGATAATGAGTTGAAAATAAAGTTTTCGCACCAATTCGTTCATGTATATATTCAATAATCGCTTGGGCAAGTGCCATTCCATCATAGGTCGAGGTTCCCCGGCCAATTTCATCAAACAAAATTAAACTATTTTGAGTCGCATTTGTGATGGCATTTTTCGCTTCGAGCATTTCGACCATGAACGTACTTTGCCCCGAGATCAAATCATCCGCCGCCCCAATCCGGGTAAAGACTTGATCAAATATAGGCAACATGGCTTCAGTAGCTGGGACATTACAACCGATTTGAGCCAAAATGGCCGTCAAGGCGATTTGACGCATATACGTACTTTTACCGGACATATTCGGACCCGTAATCAATAAAACTTCACGATCACTGTCCATTTGGCAGTCATTCGGCACATACTCTTGCGCATTTAAGACCTTCTCGACAACTGGATGACGTCCGTCCTTTATCACCACACGACGTTCATTAGAAAACTTTGGTTTCACATAACGTCGATCTTCACTGACCTGGGCAAAGCATTGAAGAACATCTAGTTCACTAACAGCTTTAGCCAAGGCTTGCAGGCGTGGAATTTGTTCTTTCACGATCTCACGAATTCCAGAGAATAACTCGTATTCAAGTTCGCCGCATTTTTCTTCAGCCTCTAAAATCAGCGCTTCTTTTTCCTTTAAGGCCGGGGTAATAAACCGTTCTGCATTCGTTAATGTTTGCTTGCGCTCATATTGCCCTTCTTCTAATAGATGTAAATTGGCCCTCGTCACCTCGATATAATATCCAAACACACGGTTATAGCCGACCTTCAGTGATTTAATGCCTGTCTTTTCGCGCTCTTCCCGCTCAAGCTGAGCAATCCAAGTTTTTCCGTTCCGACTGGCATCACGATACTGATCCAGCTGGGCATGGTAGCCATCCCGAATCATATTGCCTTCTTTTAATGAAAGGGGCGGATTTTCTACAATCGCCTGCTCAAGTAAATCCGTTATTTCTTCACATGGATCTAGCTGCTCAGCAATTTGGACCATTTTCTCATTTTGCAGCCCGAGCAGGATTTGTTGCAAAAATGGTACTTGCATTAAAGAACGCTTTAATTGGACTAAATCACGAGCATTCACATTCCCAAATGCAACTCTTCCTGCTAAACGTTCTAAATCATAAACCTCTTTCAGTTTTTCCCGAAGCTCCTGGCGCTCAAAATAGTGATTCATGAACACTTCCACAATTGCCTGGCGTTGTTCAATATCTTGTTGGGAGATCAATGGTCTGTCAATCCAATGCTTTAACATCCGTCCGCCCATCGCTGTCATCGTTTCGTCTAACAGCCATAATAAGGAACCCTTTTTCCCTTTTGATCGTATCGTCTCAGTCAACTCAAGATTACGCTTTGAGTAATAATCAATTTTCATATATTGATGGATTTGGTAGGTGTTCACTGGCTGAAGATGGTCAAGACTTCTTTTTTGTGACCGGTATAAATAGTGAATCAACCTTGCAGCTGCTTGCTTTAATTTATCTTGATTCAAGTCTTCCAACAGGTGCGAAAAATAC
>NZ_CCAS010000070.1 GCF_000612625.1 Neobacillus jeddahensis | reverse complement strand
TGTCCCCCACCCAGTTAATGCATTAATCGGGTGGGGGACAGGCCCCCTAAATCTGTTACAATGAGATTCTAGGAGGATTTATTTATGTATGTACACCGTGACTACCCTGAATTTTCTTGGTCCAACTCTAGACATAAAACATTCTTGGACTGTACTCGCAAGTACTATCATCAATACTACGAATCTCACAATGGTTGGTTATATGATGCCGCAGAAGAAAACAAATCAGCCTATCGTCTGAAGAATCTCAAAAATATCCCCCTTCTATTAGGGGATACGATTCATAAAGTCATTGATTGGCAGTTGAAACGATTCCTCACTGAGAAAGGCCTATTAACGGAAGCAGAAATGATCACGCTGGTTACACAAAGCCTGAATAAGGCGTACCTCGACTCCACCAAGTCCAGACACCTCTGGGTGAATAAGCCAAAGCGCTACCAAATGCTGCATGAAATCTATTATGATCATGGGCTTAGTCCCGATGTGATTACGACTGCGAAAACGAAGCTCACTCTGTGTGTGCAAAACTTTTTCAGCAGTAAAACCTATCAAGATATCCTGACAAAGCTCGAGATGCATGTCCTCTATTCCGAGGATTTCCAAACCTTTGAGGTCAACGGTGTCGATGTCTTTGTTGTCCTCGACTTCGTCTATAAAGATGTCAGTCAGGATAAATGGATTGTCGTCGATTGGAAAACGGGGAAAGAATCGGAGGATGACCGTAAGCAGTTGGCCTTTTATGCTCTGTTCCTTTCAAGAGAGCATGACATTCCCGTTGAGGACATCATTGTACGCAATGAATACTTGCTGACAGGAAAAAGCCGAGAATATGCCTTAACGGAATTTGAAATCAGCGCTGCTCAGCAATTAATGAATGACAGTATCTATCATATGCTCCACTATCTAGACGATCCTGTGAAAAATAAACCGATTGGGATCGAGCATTTTGCCATGAATGCCTCTAAAAAATGTCTGAGCTGTAATTTTAGAGAGAAGTGTACGGGTGATCTAGATTCACATGAGAAAAAAATTTGAGCCAGGCAGTGGGCCTAGCTCAATTTTTATACCTTTTTCACAAATTCAGATTTCAACTTCATCGCACCGAAGCCGTCAATTTTACAGTCGATATCATGATCTCCATCGACTAAACGGATATTTTTCACCTTTGTGCCGACTTTTAAGACGGATGAACTTCCTTTTACTTTTAGGTCTTTAATGATCGTAACTGTATCGCCGTCGGTAAGGATTTTCCCATTGGCATCCTTGTAAGTCCGTTGTTCTTCCGCCTCTGGCGCCCCTGACTCTAGCGTCCACTCATGGGCACATTCAGGACATACCAACAGACTTCCATCTTCATACGTATATTCAGACTGACATTTAGGGCAATTAGGTAGATTTGACATTAGCGTTTGTTCCTCCAAATGATTATTTCAATAAAAAGAACCCTCCATTTTTACATGCAGGGGGCATTCTCCGTATTTTAACATGAATGGTAATCACAAGGAAGGATATATGTTATAGAGCAGACTTACCTGATCCACTTTACAACCTCATCGAGTTCCCTTCAAAACCAAAGGAACTAGGAGACAATCTGCCTGCTTCAAGGATATAATCAAAGTCTTCGGATGAAATAATCCGGTCAGCATCAAACCTTTTCGTCGCATGCCGAAATTGAAATGCCTGTAGAACCTCATCCTTCTTAGCTGTTTTATCCATCATTCATTACCTCCTAATTCTTATAAAAAGCATGGTTACCGTCAGATAGTTTGCCACTTTTAACGCCAGACAATCCCCTTTTAAAAATTTGCTTTTGTATCGATATCCGCTATCCTATTTGGTTTGTTTTCTGTATTGGCATGGTGGGCATAGCCTTTTGATTTCGTTTGAATTGAGCGTAGGGCTTCCGATAATTCCGTAAACCATTGCTCATCCTTGGTCACCAAGGCGATATCAATCAATGACAATAATTCAGCCTCATTATGATTTGGAACCATCGACAGTTTTTTGACTGATTTAGTTAAGATCCAGATCGCTTTGCCGATGAGCTCCTCTTGATCGCTTTCAATGACGGCGACCTTTAGCAGCCCCTGCGCCACGTTTTCTCTCTTAACATAGCCATGTACTAATGCACCTTCACGCGATCTCCCCTGCACCCAATCACCTTGTTCCACATTCAATAATGTCATCTTTCGTCACCTCAGTTTCATTTTTATCGTTCACTACTGTAATAAAAATATATACAGATTATATGAAAGAAAAGAAAATTAGTCACTTTCACACTGCTTTATTTTCCTAAGAACCATTTGGATGGTCATTTTTTCATAATACTTTTCTAAATATTCTTCAGCATCATGAAAAATTTGATCCATCACCACTTGGGTTTTGGATGAAACTAAACACTTGTCTTCGGGGTCTCCCGTACACCAATTAGGTTTAAGTGTTCCCTTTGAAACAATTCGATAAATGTCAGCCAATGTTACCTCCTGAGGATCCCGATCGAGCAAATAACCGCCCCCGACCCCTTCCTTTGTTTTCACAAAGCCATGATTTCGCAGGTCACTCATTATTTTTCGAATCCTCGCTGAGTTTGTACAAACACTTCTTGCGATGACGTCACTACTAGCCATGTGATCGGGAAGATAGGCGAGATATACTAAACTATGGACCGCAATGGTAAAGTCACTTTTCATGATGATCTCTCCTTCCTCAAACAGCTTACTGTAATAATAATTTTTACAGTTAAACGTGTCAACATTTCTGCTCTTCCCCTGCTTAATCCTAGAATTTGAATAAAAGACCCCCAGTTTGCAATGTTCCTTTCTTTTTTGAAGAGTCACGGGCATCGGTCGCCTTCTATGGTTGCCATTCTTCCTTTTTTTCCAGCCACATGGTCATCATAAGCCCCCTACGGTTACCATTCTTCCTTTTTTCTTGCTCCAGGGGGCATCATACGCCCCTTATGATTACCGCTTTTCCTTTTTTTCCAGCCGCATGGGTATCATTCGCCTTAAAATAAAGAAAGCACCAGGTATACGGCCGCTCCCCACATGACCACAGCTGAAATTTTATTCAGAGCGAGCATGAACCTTCCGGAATGATCCAGCTTCCCGCTGAGCCTGCCTGCTAAGGCAAGTCCAGTAAACCAAGCCCAAGATACAAGGATGCAAGCCCCAGCAAACATGACCTTTTCTTCCCCGTGATAGGCAACGGAACTCGTCCCAATCACCCCTATGGTATCCATAATCGCATGCGGATTCAGCAACGACACAGACGAGGCAAACAGCACCTGCTTCTTTACCGAAAACGACTTCGCCACAGCCTCTCGATCCTGACTTGGTTCACTTCTCCAAGCGGTCCAGCCCATATAAACTAAAAAGATCACCCCTGCTCCGATCAAAATCGCTTTTATCCAAAATGAACTGAGGATGAGCAACGACACACCGAGAACGGAGACGGTAATTAAAAAGGTATCACACAAGGCAGCTGTGACAATAACAGGCAATGCTTTAGTAAAACGCGGTTGGAGCACCCCCTGATTAAACACAAACACATTTTGCACCCCAAGCGGCAAGATAAGTCCAAACGCCAATATAAACCCATGAATAAATGGTTCAAGCATCGATTGTTCATTCCTTCCTTACAATCTATCAAACTATCTTAAGTGTAAATGGAAACTTCACCGATGTCTCCAACCAATTGGATGGATTCCAAACCAACCAAATACTATAATAAAGAAAATACTCTAGTAAGGAGCACACTCAATGTTCTCAATCGATTGGAAGCCATACAAGAAGAAGACGGTTTGCGCCGCATCTCAATCATTGTCAGAGAGCTTGTATCTTAGGCGGCCGTTTTGTGAATATAAATATTTATTTGTTTCATTAGGTTCCATATCTAAACGAAGTGCATATGTTTATTGGTAAGGAGTGGAATATTATGAAACAGGGACAGGATCCATTTGAGATTGAAACGCTAAAGCATATTAGAAATAGACTTGATTATATTTACTCCATCGCTAAAAGATACAACAGTGATAAGCCTGAATTAATGGATACGATTGAAAGTTTAGCTATGGTCGCCAACATGTTTGCAAAGATTAAATTAGAAGAATTAACCGGTAAAGTTGAAACCACAAGTCCCCAAGGGTACATCGTCAATAAACTAGGAAACTCATACTCAAGAATGAAAAATTATGAAAAAGATAAAGAAGACCTAGACTTTCCTGCTTGGAAGCTCTGATTCTTGCTTTGTTGCTTTCAATGGTGATTTCGGAACAGAACTAAAAGGCGCCTCCTTTTCGGCGTCTTTTTTCTGGCATAATTACAAATGCGTCATTTTTTAAAAATTTATTCATAAAAAAAACCGAGTGCACTGACACACTCGATTTGAGATTAATTTTCTCATTAAATGAAGTAATTCTGTTCAAACTCTTCCTTTGTTAAAGGCTGGCTGAAAAAATATCCTTGCACCTTTTTACAGCTATTTTCCTTCAGGAATTTTAATTCTGCTTCTGTCTCCACGCCCTCGGCGATCACATCGAGATCCAGATTATTAGCCATTGAGATAATCGTCTTAACGATCGCACGGTTACCTGCGTTTCTTCTAATATCCCTCACAAATGATTGATCTATTTTAAGCGTATCAATTGGAAATCTCTTTAAATAATTTAAAGACGAGTAACCCGTCCCAAAATCATCAATGGATATGGCGATGCCTAATTTCTTTAAATCCTGCAGTTTAGAGATAACAGACTCAATATTCGACATAGAAATACTCTCTGTAATCTCCAGTTCCAAATAGTTAGGATCTAGCTCTGTCTCATCTAAAATTCTCTTAACGGTCTCAACGAAGTTTCCCTCAGAAAATTGCCGCATCGAAATATTGACCGAAATCGGTATAGGTCGAAATCCTTGTTCCTGCCATCGTTTATTTTGTAAGCAAGAGGTTTTTAAAACCCATTCACCTATAGGTAAAATCAGACCAGTTTCTTCTGCTAACGGAATAAATGTACCAGGGGATACCATTCCTAAATCGGAACTAGCCCACCTTATTAATGCTTCCATTCCAACAATGGTATTCGTATCAATATCAATTTTGGGCTGATAGTGGATAATAAATTCGTCTAATTCCAACCCTTTACGCAAGGCCTCTTCAAGAACCATCTTTTGCCGATAATTTTCATTCATCTCATGTGAAAAAAACGTATAGGCATTTTTGCCACTTTCTTTTGAAGAGTACATCGCAATATCCGCATTTTTAATTAAGAGCTCGGGACTATCACCATCAGCTGGGTACATACTAATCCCCATGCTTGAAGTAACAAAAAGCTCATGATTTTCTAATGTAAATGACTTTTTAAAAACGGAAATAATACTTTGAACAAAAATAGTCGTTTCTTCTTTCGTTGCTCCAGATAATATAAAGGTGAATTCATCGCCGCCTAGTCTGTAAACAGCATAATCCGTCAGCATATCAACGACAACTTTATTTAATCGTTTCGCTACCTTTTTTAATAAAAGATCACCATTTTCATGATTAAGGGTATCATTAATAATCTTAAAACGATCTAAATCTAAAAATACAACGGCCACATTTTCGTGATTCTTCTTTGCCTGTTGAATTCGTTGCACTAATTCCTGATTAAAGGCACGTCGATTAGGCAGACCTGTAAGCGTATCATGAAGGGCTTGCCATTCAATCCTTTTTTCATGTGTTTTCCGCTGCGTTATATCCGTGGCGACACAAAGAACTTGTTTCTCTCCAGACGAGACAATTGGCAATTTAATGGTTTGGATCCATCTCCTATTCCCATTCGCATCGACAATCTCATCCTCAAGGATAAGTTTTTCTTGAAATGTGGCTAAAACCTCGTGATCTTCACTAGCATTCATTTTTGCCTTGTTTACATCAGGATTATAATCAATTTCATAATTTCCTATCAGGTCCTCGGACTCTACCCCGAATAACATTCCATACGCTTGATTGGTTAATGTATATCTTCCATCATCACTTTTAGCGTAAATATAGCTTGGATTTAAATCGATTATTCTATGGAGAAATTCTTTTTGATCAATGAGGGCATTATTCATTTTCACAATTATTTTTTTGTGCATTCTAGTAACCGGGATCACAATTCCAACCGATAAAAATAAGACGGCAATACTGCTTGGCAATAAAATAAAGTCTTTAAACATATTCATTACGCCAATACAATATCCAATTGTCGTAATAAGAATAAAATATTGTAAGAAAGCCTTAATTTCAGAATCTATTAACTTCAAACATATCACTAACGACATAACGATTATAATAATAAAAAGTAAGAGATTCAGAATAAATAGCCATGACCACTCACCATAGATGGGATAGAAAAAGCTTATTTTAGCCAAACCAACTGATTTAACCCATTCGAAGCTAGTAATCCCCTTTTCGCCCCAACCAATCAGATAAACAAATAGAGAACAAGAATATAGGATTATTATCATTTGTTTCGTCATCACATATTTTAATATCCTTGACTCCAATAAATCGGATGTTTGATTGATGGCCACATAGATGATCGTAAATAATGTTGGCGCTAATAGAATCGAACCAAACCGAAAGAATCGAAAGAAGAAGTCTATCTCTGTCACTGAAAGAAATTCACTTGCATGTAATATCGAAGAATCAATTTGCCAAAAGGAAGTAAAAATAAAAAAGAGAAATAAAAATTTCGATAAATTGGTTCTACCTAAAATATAAATCGTTGCCACCCCTGCTGCTAAGGGAAACAATGAAAAAGAAAGCATTAATAGAAAAATCATAGCTATTTCCTCAATCTTCTTTTGTAATAAGTAGACAAGTATTATTGCCGCTCATTCCGTGGTTCGTTATAGCAACACTTTCTACGTTTTGATACTTTGTTTCAAAAACAATGGGCAGGTCCTCAAAGCCGTCCCCATTGGTCTTGATCGTGGGAGGAATAAATCCATGTTCAATACTGAGTAATGAGGAAACCACTTGAATGGCACCCATTGAACCAAAGGTATGCCCGATCATGCCTTTAATAGAGGTAATCGGAACAGCAGAGCCAAATAAATGTTGATGAGTAATGTACTCCACAGTGTCATTCTGAATGAGTCCCAGTGCTTGACTATTTACATAGGTTGGGATTACATCCCCTACAGCACCCTTTAATGCTGCTATCATTGATCTACCCGTTTCATCAGACCGTAAGAGGCTAAGCCCCTCATTGTTCGAAGAAGCCCCTTTGACATGGCCCCATATTTTTGCCCCTCTGCCTTCAACGTCCTTTTTCCGTTCCATAATAACGACTGCAGAGCCTTCAGCTTTAACAAAACCTTTATGGGATTTAGAAAAAGGGACCCCAGTTTCTGCGATCTCAATATTTTCAGCAATATTAGCTGTCTTTAAGAACCCATAGGTTATCCAATCACCAAGTAATGCATCAGAACCACCCACAATACAGATATCCGCGTAACCCGCTTCTAAAAACATTTTTCCCATCAGGATCGCATCTAGGCTTGCCGTGCAACCAGTTGTGATGGTATAAGCCTGTCCATTAATATCTAAGTGTTTGATAATCGCTGCAGATAAAGTATGTGAATCCCCAAGAGATACATAGTGTAAGGGGATCTTTTTTAGATTATTGTCATGGTTCGCATACTGTTCAACCTCTAAGATGCCACCACCAGATGTCCCCATGATGACAGCAATTCGGGCGGATTCGGTGTTTGTCAGTTTTGCCATAGTAAAAGCCTCTTCAGCTGCGGCAATTCCAAGCTTACTCGAGCGGGGGTATCTTTTATAATTTTGGCCTGAAATAGAATCTAACTCTTCATGAACGACTCCACAGACAATATTAGAACCGTTATGACCCCGTCCATGTAGTATTTCTTGGGTACATGTACCCGTTTCTATCACATCTTTAAATTGATTTATATTATTGATTCCCGGTGCTTTAATCCCATAACCTGTAATAACTACTGTATCAGTATCCATAAACACCTTCTACTTACCTATTAAATTTTTAGTAATTGCTAGTTTATTATATGAGCAAATTCGACACAAAACAACAAATTTCGACATCCATCTGACTACTAATTTCTCCCTACGACTTTTGTCTTTACACAGGGATGGCCTCTATTAGACAGTAGTTCCACTGAACCTCACTCATAAAACTTGACGATTTTCCTCTCATGAGCTACATTTTTGTAAAATACAAATTTTTCTAAAAAAAAGGGGTCTAGCATATGTTGCCATGTCGGGAGGAGATCCTAGCATTCACCAACCAACTCGTTAACATGAAAAGTGTGGTGAACACACCGGGTGAAGCAGTCATTGCCCAGTCATTATTTACAAGCCTGTCTTCTTCACCCTATTTCTCACAAAATCCAAGCTACATCACGATTGAACAGACACTAAATGATGATCAAAAGCGTTATAATGTCTTGGCCTTCGTAAAAGGGACGAGGGGAACGAGCAGCCGTACAGTGATCTTAATGGGCCATATCGATACGGTCGGGATTGATGATTTTAATCAATTAAAAGAACAAGCCTGTTTTCCTGAGGAACTGATGGAGGCTTTGAAAAATGAACAAATGTCTGACTCAGCGAAAGAACACCTTCATTCAGGTAACTGGCTATTTGGCCGCGGTGTCCTCGATATGAAAAGCGGGGTGGCCAGCCATCTTTATCTCTTAAACTATTATGCCGAACATCCCGAGAAGCTAGATGGAAACATTGTTTTCTTAGCCGAGTGTGACGAGGAAGATAGTTCGCATGGAATCCTGTCCGCTTTAAAAACCTTAATACGTTGGAAAAAGGAGCATGGTTTTGACTATGTGGCCGCGATTAATGCCGATTTTGTTTCGCCCCGCTATGAAGGCGACGAAAATCGCTATATCTATAAGGGAACGGTCGGAAAGCTTCTGCCATCTTTCTTTATAACGGGCGCAGAAACACATGTCGGCTCGGCTTTTGAAGGACTAGATCCTAATTTTCTTGCTGCGGAGCTCACAAAGCAAATCAATTATAACCCTGAATTGTGTAACGAGGCTTTTGGAGAAACAACTGTCCCGCCCGTCTCTTTAAAGCAAACTGATTTAAAACCGTCCTATACCGTGCAAACAGCTTTGTCAGCCTATGTTTATTATAATTTCTTCATCCATTCATGGTCGCCGAAGGATGTGCTGGAAAAGTTAAAAGAGCATGCGTTCACTGCCTTTTCCAACGCCCTTACTTCTTTTGAGGAAAGGTATAAGCAGTATTGCGTGATGAGTTGGGAACCCTATCTTCAGCACCCATGGAAGCCTCGAGTGTTCACCTATGAAGAAATGGAACAAAATTTGATTGTGGAGCATGGAGAGAGGTTTAGTGCCCACATGAAGGTATTTAAAGAGCAGTTGGTAACTAATAAGGAATTAGATTCTCGTATGTTTGCCGCTCGAGTTGTCGAGGAGGCTTGGAAATGGATGAAGGATCAAAGCCCGGCAATGATCTTATTTTATTCCTCCCTCTACTCACCAAGAATTGAATTAACCGGGAAGACGCCGGACGAACGTAACTTAATCGAGGCATTGGATCGAGCGGTGGAAGAAATTCAACCGGCTTATCCGTATCCGATAGTGACGCGGAATTTCTTCCCCTATATCTCGGATATGAGCTTCGTGGCCCTTAGTGATGAGGAGGAAGGCATTCAGGCTGTTTCTGCTAACAATCCGAGCTGGGGCGCAAAACACTACATTAATTTTCAAGACATCCGTGAGATCAATGTACCGGTGATCAACATTGGCCCATATGGATTAGATGCTCACAAGAAATTGGAGCGAATGGAAATGACCTATTCGCTCGAAATCGTTCCTAATTTGACCAACCTTGTGATTCAAAAGCTAATTGGTGCTAGGAGCTAGACAATTTTTCAGGTTGATACGGACAGGTTCTACATCTACTATCAAAGTTGGTTTCTATGAATAAGTAGATGTAGATGTAGTCGTGCTCTACTTCTACTTCCCTGTCTGTTTTCTCTGAAGATCTACTTCTAAAAAATTGATTTCAACTCACCATGATTCCGCTCAATTCGCGATCAAGTTTATGTGCAGCGGTTCTTATTTCACCCCACTTATTGCATGGGATTTTGATAGTTGTTGATCAGAATTTCCACTCTATCCGTTTCCTGAATCGGTCCAGGTACTTCGACGGCACAAACAACTCCTCGCCGTTTATACCCCGCTTTCACAAAACGGACAGCCAGCTTCTCATGATTTTCGTAATGCTTTTGTATTTCTTCACCTGGTAGAGTGCATGGCTGATTTTCCCCCATACAGATTAACGCAGCCCCACTTGGAAAAAGAATCCGTGAGCCGATCGTCAATTTGGTTAAATCCGGGAATCCACTCACCAACAGATTCGCACCGAGCCACTCAGGCTTTACTGCTTCCACTCCTAATATTTCGGCAATCTTAGCCAATTCTTCCTCTGCCACAATTGTGATTTGCCGGCGATTCCAGATTGCCGTTCCGCGTGGATACATCGGTTGTCTCGAATCCGCCTTACTGGTTAATCCAAAATGACGATCCCCCTTGATACCACCAAATTCAAGATTCACTTCAGAAATTCGTCTCGTCACAAATGTGTCCGGATTGTCTGCTAGTAAAATCGCCTTAACACTTGCCATAGCCTTTTCCATCTAGAATGCCACCTTTCTCCCTTGCCATTTATTCCTATTATACAAGAGTCCATATTAAAGAACACGTGACAATATCGGATTCTCCTTTCACACAAAGAACGGCATCTCCCGTGGGAGATACCGTGATCTTTGTATAATGGGCACTAGAATTTATCCACGATACTTTCCACTATATCTTCTTCTCCCCCACCAAGTACCCGTGCCAATCAAGATAAGCAGAGTCCCTGCGAGTAAGGCATTAAAGATATTGCTTCCTGTCAATGGTAACTGACTGCCTCCAGGCCCCGTTTCATGAACAGGAATCACTCCATTTTCATTATACCCCTGTCCAGATCCACCTTGAGTTGACGTATCAGGTAAAGTGTTTCCTGGATCGTTAGGCCCATCTGGATTACTTCCCTGGCCTGTGCCCGGATCAACTGGGTCAGGCATACTTGGGTTCTCATCCTTCCCTTTTGTAAATGTCCAAATGTCCGAGATCGCTTTTCCAGTAAAGCCATCTTCAGCTACTGCGTACCAAGAATAAGACTGATTCTCCGCTAAACCTGTCCATCCCGTTTGAGTAGTAGAGCCGCTAGAAACATTTTCTACCTTGCCAATTTCCGAATCCGTATAAATATTGACCGTAAAATAATCAGTAGCCACTCGTTTCTGCTGCGGCTGAAGATCCACATCTATATCCCGTTCATCCTTTTCAGGAAATTCACTTGGGTCATAGAAATTATAATCGTCCATATATGGCGAGTACGTATTGACAATTATCTTGTTATTTTTCTGATCAAAATGAAGCAGCTTCATATATCCTTGTCCGCCTTCAGGTCCCCCTTGATAATCACCAAGCATTTGGTAGACTTGACGGTCCGGTACCCCATCCCCATTATCATCGATTGGATCAATCAATGTCTCAGAGTCGTGATAGTGACCACTAAGTACGGCAATAACATTTTTATTTGGTTCAACCAATTGACTATAAATACGATTGGCTAACGGACTGCGATTTCCAGAAACAAGCAAATACTCATGGAAGTTTAAGATTGCTTTGCGGTGTGGATACTGCTTCAATACATTACTCATCCATTGAATATCCTCATCTTGTACGCCCCAGCCCATATATAACATAATGTAGTCATTTCCATTGGCCGAAATTAAGTCATAGTGACCGCGATTGTTCTTGTAAGAAGCTCCGTAGTATGGCTTGTCCTTGAACCGATCTTCGCCAAACCACTGAGAGAAATGAGTATAATCACTTGTTTTATGATCAACATCATGGTTACCGGCTAGAACACCGTATGGAATATTGTTATCATCTAACACCTTCATGAATTTATCGGCATCCTGCCATTGGTATTCCTTATCAGCTTCGTCAACGATATCACCTGTATGGAACACATATTTAATTTTCATCTCATTTTGCTTTTCAGCAATCCATTTTGTCATTCGATCATAAATCCATGGATAGCTTTCGGCATAGTATTGCGTATCAGACATCCATACAAACGTATAATCATATTGATCAGGTGAAGTTGGGATTTCATCCTGAATCATGACATTAATTTTGTGATCCTTGACAAAATCACTAACAGCCACGTTTCCTTTTAATTCGAAATCTTCCTGACCGGCAATCTTATATTGAATCATCGACCAGTCATTGGTGTGATGGTTCCAAGCATACATGGACACTTTTCTGCCTGGCAAAGACTTTCCTTTCCAATCTAATTCTACAAGATCTGTTTCATCCACTGCGTCATCCACTGTTACTTCATAACGTTGGTACGGGAATTGCGTAGTAGAATCCGTTACTAAATATTGTTGATCCTCTTGTGAGACAAGTGAGATATCTTCACTAGTGAAGGCTTGTTCACCATCAGGAACCATTGTTTTCGGCGGCTCAGTATCCGCTGCGTTTTTAAATGATTTTACACTTGCTGTCTTGCTGGCATCATATTGGAACCCTTTATAGAAAGAAACAGCCAAATCATCATTGGTTGGGTCCGTTACTTTGACCTTTAGGGCAGGGTTTCCATTCACTGGTGTCTCTGCCCCATCTGCTGGTGAAACCAGTTCAGGCTTATTCGGATTCTCATTTGGTACAGTGAAATGGATCGTTTTCGCAGCTTTGTTTCCTACCTTATCAAACGCTGTAACAATTAGGATGTGCTCACCAGCAGTCAGACTTGAAGAAGTTGTATCGTAAGGAACCGTGATGTCTTCCCCATCTAAATTGACTTGCAGAGTTTGAACCCCAGCAATTTCATCCGCTGCCTCTGCCTTAATGGTAAACGCACCTTTATAATCCTTCCCATCCTCCATGTTTGTCGTGATCACTGGTGCCGTATTATCAACTTTCACCGTGGCACTCACTTCATCATTTGAATCTTGAACTTTGATAGCATGTTCACCATCTGATACCTGTGTTGTATCCCATTTGTACGTTTTTGAAGGAGCATTCGCTTCTTCTAAAATAAACGTGAAATCTTCAAATGGACGATAGGTTCCATCATCACCCATATCGTAGGTTTTGTTTGGATCACTTTTGGCTGGATCTCTTAAAACCGTTCCATCCGATAGTACTAATCGAGCATTGCGAATGTTAAAGTCATCGCGATTTTCTTCCGATTCCTCTAATTGAAATGGTGAAGCCTTATTTCCTGCACGAACCGTAATCACATTTTCCCCTAAGTTAAGACGATCGGCATCAAGTGGTACCGTAATGGTATCCCAATTATTAATTCCGTCATCAAAAATGCGAAGGATATCATCGCCCATGGTCACTCCGTTTTGGAAAAAGGTATTTACGCCACTTACCTCAAAAGCAAAATAGGCTTCATGTTCTGCTGATTGGTAAATACTTTCTTTCTGTTCAGCTCCATCAATGAATAATTTCAATTTATCAGGTGAGTCCAGCTTTGAAGTGCCCTTCAGAACCTTTTCTTTTGAAAGAATATCACCATTTTTCACATTTAAACGGAGATCTGCATTATCATATTCACTATTAATCGTAATTTTGTACGTATCGCTAGTTACCTCGTGTACACCATCTGATACTACAAAGTAATATTCCACATATTTCTTACCGACAATTTCTGGAGAGTAAATCGTATAGTGATACATTGTATCATCGAAATCCTCTGCTAACAGTGCTTTACTGAATTCGGATTGAGTATTCGTACGGTAAAATAAGCCCACTGATTTGACTCCTGTATCATCAGAAGCATCTGCTACAATGTGGATGTTATCCTTTTGATCCACCTCTGTAACGCCGGTCATGTTTTCAATGACTGGTTTAACCGTATCTTCCTCTAAATGAACCGGTTGAACTGGTACTTGGGAGGCTTCTACTGTCCCTGGGGTTGCCGTTTTTATACCCATTTTTGTCAGTTTTGTTGATCCATCAATAGGATATTTGTAAACAATTCCTTTATTAGGCTGTGTATCATCAACATTGGCTTCATCATAATAGTAAGAAACGGCCAGTTCTTTCTTGGTATTCGTCGCAACTACTAAGCCCCTTGCAGAAGCATTGGCCATTCCTGCACTATAAATTTTCACAATGTCTTTATTTTCTACTAAGTCAGCTCCATAATTCTCATTGAAATCAGCCACTGTTTTATTTGTATTCTGGTCATTGATAATCCAAAACACAAGCGTTTTCTTCGATGGAATCACGACATCATCTGGTACAGAAGGCCAAATCACGTCTGTTGTAGGGTCCGTCCCATAGCGGTATTGAAGCTTATAATCTTTAAAGTTAACATCCTTATCCGTATTGTTATAGACTTCAATAAATTCATATCCATCTGCTGAGCCAACATTGGTAGAATCGGGCACTACCTCTGTAACTAGGAAGGCTGGGAGTTTATTAAAATCCACAACTGATTTCTTCACTTTAATGATCATTTCATCCGTTTTTGCATGATTTGTCCCATCAGAAGCCTCGATATAGTAAGTAATATCCGACTCCACAATGGCACCTGGTATTTCTACGGCAAAATGAGAGGGATCGTCTTGGCTCGCATTCATGGATAGCGATGTATAGCTCTCCTCACCTTCTTGTTTATAGTAAAGAGTAGCAAATGGGGCTGCCTTATTATCTGTTATCATTGCTTCTACTTTCACTGCAGTAAAATCATTGCTTTCCGTAACAGGTGTATGAGTGATAACAGGAGCTTCTTCATCCTTTGGCTGCTCATCAAGATTAACTGGTTTTGTCGGAACCTGAGCAGGAGCAATTGTTCCTACAGTCGGACCTGCTAATACCTTCCATTTGTCCATTATCGTTCCTGACGCAGGAAATTTGTATTCAATCCCATTTCCGTTGTTATCGTTCTCAGTCCCTAAATAACTGGCTGAAACAATCTCATTTCCTGCTTTATCAGTTATGACCAGGGCGCGCCCTCCCGTGTTTGCGAATCCAGGAAAGATATCCTTAAATTCAATCACTTGAGTACTAGATAATGCGAGACCATAATTACCATTAAATTCCGCTAATGTTTTATCCCCATTATTAAACCACAAGACCACTGATTTCTGCGGTTCAACAGTTGTATTGGGAACTTGGAATGGCAAATCTGCTTTACTTCCATCTGTATAGCGGTAAACAAAAGAATATTGATCAAGGGACATAGATTTATTGGTATTGTTGTAGAGTTCAATAAACTCGTAGTAATCTGTTCCTGCTCCTGTGGAATTCGGTGACAATTCCGTAATAAGAAGAGGCAGGTCACTATATGTATCTTCTTCTACTTTCACAGCAATTGTATGTTCCTCAGTTTTTGTCGTATTTGTACCATCTGTTGCTTCAATATAATACGTAAGATCGGCTTTTACACTTGGACCCGGAAGCTCAACCATATACTTTGCTGTATCTTCTGAGCGAGTGTTCATCTCCAAGGAAGTAAACTGTGTGTCTCCCTCATTTTTATAATAAACGGTCGCCTTTTGTACTGCCTTGTTATCGGTAATGTCCGCTTCAATCGTAATCGCAGAAAAGGCATGACCCTCCGTCACAGGTGTGTGCTTAACCACAGGTGCTACCGTGTCAGTTGGAGGATTATCAACCGTTACCGGTATTGTTGGAACTTGTGAAGTCTCCATCGTTCCTGGTGTAGGAGCAGCCAATACACGATATTTTTCCATCTCCGTTCCTGTTGCTGGATATTTATATTCAATCCCGGCACCGTTGTTATCATTTTCAGTTCCTAAAAAGCTTGCCGAAATAATTTCCTTGCCAGCTTGGTCTTTAATTACCAGGGCACGGTTCCCCCCGTTTGCAAATCCAGGGAACACATCCTTAAAATCAACTACCTGATCAGCAGTTAAGCTAAGCCCATAATTAGTATTAAAGTCAGCTAATGTTTTATCGCCATTGTTAAACCAGTAAACCATCGTTTGTTGTGGCGCGATAGTGACAGCAGGTACTTCGAATGGTTTCTCGACACCCGTATCAGTATATTTGTAAATAAACGAATTATTAGCTAATGACATAGGTTGATTACTATTATTATAGAGTTCTATATACTCATAATAGTCGGTTCCGCCTCCCTTTGAATTGGGAGATAGCTCTGTAATCAAAAGCTGAGGAAATAAGTTGTAATCTTCTTCTGCTAGATTCGATTCTTGTGTAGCAGATGTCTGATCCAACGATGTTGGCGCTGTACTGTTAGCTTGAGTTGTACTAGAATCAACTGGACTTGATTCTTTGCTAGCTTGCTGTGTAGTAGCTGCCGGTTCTTCTGGCTGAGCAACCGGTTCCGTTTGTTCTGTTTCTGTGGAATCAACCGTCCCCGTTTCAGTCGGATCGGTTTGACTAGTGTCACTTGCATCGCCTTGCGTTGATTCTTCATTGCTCGGCTTTGCTGTATCTGCCTGTTCTGTCACCCCTGGCTCAACAACTTGATTTTCGTTTGTTAATTCCTCTGCATAAATTCTCTTAGTGGATGCTGTGAAACTTGCATTTGATAATAGAATCATTGCCATAGATACAAATAAGAACGTTTTTTTCACTTTCTTCATTATCTTACGCTTCCTCATACGCTTCCCCTTTTCACTCCTTATTCACAACCATTTTCAATTGTACGTAACATTTGTTAAGCATCTTTTAATCCAATATTAATTTTCGTAAAATTTTGTTTATTTATTGTAAAGAAAAACACGCTCTTAATATGACTGACATCTATTTTTAGTGGTATTTTTACATTCGCTTTATACTCCATTTACGATTGATCACTAGAATGATAGAGTAGGAAATCCCATCCAGTTGATGGGCAGTTACTTTATAGAATGAAGGGGATGTGTGGATGATTATTAAAGGAAAATTCATAGTCTGCATTTTGTTGCTGTTACTCATGACAGTTACCATGATTCAGCCACGGCTGGCAGAAGCCCATTCAGGGTCAGTTGGCTATTCTGACGTACATATCAAAGGGAAGCAAGTTACGGTTGATTTATTCTTACTTGCTGACCTATTGGGAGGTCTCCTGAATATTGATCAGGACCAAGACGGATATATGCAGGAGGATGAACTTGCCCAAGCAAAACCAGCTATTGAGCAGTTCATTTTTAAAAATTTCTCTATTATCAATAATGGGTTAACTGGACAAGTACAGGTTACCCATCTTTCATTAGCAGAACGTGGAAATTTATCCATGATTCAGGTTGAATTGGATTATGTATTTGAGGAGCCTGTAGAAGAGTACGAGATTGATTATTTTATTTTTTATAAAGACATTGATGTAAACCACCAAAATTTTATGACCATTTATAATGGCGACCAAAAAGTCGAGAAAATATTTACCAAGGAGAAGAATATTTTTCAAGGGAAGGTCGTAAAGGGAGGAGAAAAAGAGGGAGTCAAGGCAGCAACCAATGCTCCACAAAGTGAAATCCTAGGTTTTGGCGATTACCTGCTCATGGGGATGAAGCATATTTGGTCGGGGATTGATCATTTACTCTTTATCTTTGGGCTTCTTCTCGCAAAAGGGACATATCGCGATTATGTCAAAACGTTAACTGCTTTTACAATTGGACACTGTCTCACTTTAGCCCTGGCTGCGACAGAGACCTTATTCATTCCAGGCAGGATTATCGAACCGTTAATTGCCCTAAGTATCATCTACGTTGCCGTGGAAAATATTTGGGCGAAGTCCTTCAAATGGCGCTGGTTAGTTGCCTTGAGCTTTGGACTGATTCATGGTTTTGGGTTTGCCGAATTATTGATTGGAAAATTAGGAGGCCACTTTACACTCCCACTTTTTTCGTTTAACCTCGGTGTCGAAATTGGACAAATCGTTGTACTTATTATCATGATTCCATTGATTTGGTCCCTTCGAAGAGTGCAGTGGCAAAGGAAGGCTGTCTATAGTCTTTCTAGTATGATTAGTGTGATCGGATTGTACTGGTTTATCGAAAGAGTCCTACAGGGATAACTTCCAGAAAAAAGTGAAAGGACACACTGTGCACTTTCACTTTTTTCTGGCTGATGCCTCAACGGACATTTAACCCATTATTTGAAAGAGAACCTTTGCCATATCGCGGTTTTCCATCCTCCCACTAAACAAATGGCTATTTTGCCCATAAGCGTAAATTGGTACATTCTTTCATATCCTTATAGCAAGACAGTAAAATAAATAAGGGAGGCGAGCGAATGGATACTTTTTCACATATTGTTATCGGGTTTGGCATTGGTGCACTGGCACAGCTCGATCCTGTCGTCTCATCTAGTCACGGCCTCACACAAGCGGTGCTGTTCGGTGCTGTGATTGGTTCCAATGCACCTGATTTTGACTATATGTATCGATTAAAAGGCAAGGGAAGTTATTTTCGGAATCACCGCGGCCCGTCGCATTCACTTCTGATTCTTCCTTTATGGGGTCTGCTCATATCAGGCATCCTTAGCGTATTTTTTCCAAGTGCCGATTTTAGACATCTAGCTTTGTGGACATTTATAGCTGTCATCCTCCACGTTCTGTTTGATTTATTAAATGTCCACGGGACGCAAATTCTCCAGCCGTTTTCGCAAAAATGGGTGGCTCTGGGGGTCATCCCATTAATCGATCCTTACATTTTAACGATTCATTTTCTAGGATTTTGCTTGCTTATCTTCTATCCGGCAGGAACAACCTTTTTCATTATTTATCTATTCATATTTATCTATCTTGCCTACCGAACCCTGTCCACCACCTTTACGAAGCGGTACCTTGAAACATACTTTGTAAATGCCGAACAAATTAAACTTATCCCCGGGCTTGATTTATTTAAGTGGAATATCATCATTGAGACAAACGAAGACTTTCTATTTGGGACCTATTCCAATCATGAATTATTTATTGACCATACACTCCCCAAGGAAATTAACTTTAAAGATGTCGTAATTGAAAGTACAAAGGATCAGACGATCTCAGACTTTCTTGCCGGTACGATGTACGCTTTTCCAATTGTTAAAAAACGAAGGACCGGGTATTTCGTCTATTGGCGGGACATTCGGTTTCGTAAAAAGAAGTTTTTCTTCTCGCATGCCATTCACTTTGTCAGCACTGATCAGAAGATCAAGAATAGCTATATCGGGAGGATTCACTCCTTAAAAAAATTGAGGGAGGTACTGCGGAAACTGCAGTCCCCCCTTGATTAAGTCAATTAAAAAAAAGCCGAGGAATAAGAGACCTCGACTACACGGAATCAGATAAATTGGTTCTGGTTCCTTTTATAATTTATGCTTTTTTCAACGGTAGCGCAAAACTAGGAGCATTGCTTGTCCTATCCATGTAGTGGCATAAGTTCAGATAACCTATTAGCGGTCAATAGGCGCCCCCGATAATTCTTTTATTTTATCGATCCAATCCTTAAAGCTTCCAAATTCATTGGCATCAAATCCAAAATGCGTTTTGATCAGGTGAACCGATTTACTTTCGTGCTCATGAAAAACGCCATCGGAATAGATTAACTGAAAGAGTTCAGCTAAAACGATATATTTGGAGCGTTCATTTTTGAACATCGATAGGATTTCTTCAATCCCCAGACCTTTAATGTTGTAGTTCTCCAGTTTCATTTCCCTTTGATATCTGTTCAGTATAGAGTTCTCAAATATCGATAAATTGCCATCAATTCGGGCTACTAGTGTCGCTAATTCAAGAAACGCCTGTTTCTCCTCCAGCGATAGTTCTGCTAAGAACATTCCTTTACAACTCCTTTTAATCTTTGTTATATAGTATACGATATTTCGCCGCAATAGTTTCAATTATACAGCAACTGAAGCTTTCCAAGTCCTCCTCTAATCTGAAACAAGATTATCTTTTTATAAAGAAAACTCGCCGACTGGCGAGCCCCTAAGGGCGAAGACAGAGGCGTAGTTGCACTTATGCCTGATTGGAAAGTTATACTTTCCTATCGGCT
>NZ_CCAS010000069.1 GCF_000612625.1 Neobacillus jeddahensis | reverse complement strand
TGAAAGATACAGTGGAAGCAGGCAGGGTAGTAGACACTGCAATAACCCGAGCGAAAAACATTACTCCGTCGCGAAGAATGGGCTTGGCGATGGAGGACTTAGGAGATACTGGGAAGGTTCGTATGCCTGTTGAGAATACCCATGCGGTGGAGAATAAGCTCAAAGATGTGCTTAGCCGGATTGATGGGGTTAATCTTAAAAGTCCACAGGGGAAAAGTGATGTTGTAATCGGAAGATATGGACTCGATGCTACAAGTGATATGAAAGGCTTCAGTGAACAAATAATTAATGAAATAAAAAAATACAACATTACATTAGAGAGGTTTCATGAATTACGGTTAAAGCCAATGGATGAATTAAGCAATGAGGAAGTTAAAATCATGCAAGGAATACGGGAGTCCGTACCATCAATTTCTAAGGAAACGTTATTACAGAAAACAATTCCAATAAAGGATTTGGAAAAGTATCTATCAGGAGAATATGCGGAAATTGGCGGTTATGTGGCAAAGGTAGAAGATGTAGCAAATATAAGAATGTATGACGATGTAGTGGAAACATCTCGCTTGGATTACACAATTTGGGATGGATCCAGACCATACCCAGAAGACGGAAATTCCTATGCGATGATTCGATTTAATACAGCTAAGATTGATGAAATTGATATCCCCTTTGGCGAACGGTTTGGGGGTACCAATACAGATGGCCCCCCTTGTACATTAAATGGATTTACTGCAGCAAGAAATGGAAAAATAGTTCCAGAGTTTGTATTTAAGAAAAGAAGCCTACCAGAAGACGGTGCAGAGTTATTTGAGGTCGTTAATGGAGAAGAAAGGCTAAAAGCAGTATTTGATTCTGATTTAGGTGTTTTTGTACCTATACAATAAGGAAGGGTGATTTATATGAGGAAGGGATTATTTGCTAAATATAGCGGCAAAATCTATCGGGCAAACATACAAAAAGATTCGTTAATAAAACTAATTAGCGAAGATGCTAACGACGAAGATTTAGGATTTAAAATGAAAATATATCCAGATTACTATAAAAATAAGGAAAGTTTACCGAAATTATATATAAAAGAGGTAAGTAAACATAAAATAAATGAACTTTTTGAAGTTGAAACCAAAGTGAAATATAAAGGTTATATATTTAATGTGAGTAGTGAAAAAGGTGGGAATTATTATATTGGAACAACTGACGCAGCCCTTGCCAAAGCATTGAATTTTGATAGAACGGATAAGTATTATTATGAGAAATGGGTGGCAGAAGAGGACGTCGAAGTATTTGAGGAAATCAAAGAAATAGCACTATAAAGGTAAAGAATTTGAAACATATGCTGTGGGCCCTTTTTGTCTCGAGAAGAATTCATTAGCTCTTTTTAGTATGAAACCAAGTGATATGGATGATTTTGGCTTTGGAAAACAAGAACAATTTGTTTTTAAAAAGGGCATTGGTTTAAATGACGTGGAAGCCCTAATTGAAATCAAGACGCCAATTTTAATGTATGAGGGAAATCCTGTAAGCAGAAGGCTTATCCCAAATAATTTGATTAAAGAGTATCTCCGCAATTTAAAATGAAATTAATTTGAATGTATTTTTTGGAAATCAAGGATTCAAAGTCAAATGAGCTTTGAATCCCTTTTTTTTATCCTGAACAAATTATCGGAAACTGGGAGTGTGATTCCGTTTTGATGGCTGATTTGAACCTAAACCTTAATTTTATAAGTAAACAGAATATTGATTTATCAAATTACCTATTATCAATCATAACTTTAGGAGGATCTAGGTGAAAGGTCATCGTGTTTATACTTCTATTAGATTAGTTTAATGATATACTCACAATGTTCATCGCCATTTACATTACACTTCACTTCACGAACGATCACTTTTTTATCATAAATCAGAGAAAACGCTCCTTCTAAGATGGCCCCTTCCAAATCACAAGTCATATTTCCCTCGTGAACAGGGAGACCTTTGCAAAAACAATCATCAATCTTAATATGAAACTCATTTTCTTTTGCATCCAAAATTGTCGGGATGCCAATTTTTAAGTCTTTAAAAATAGCTAATGCTTCCTCAATAGTTTTCACGGGGAGGCTTTGACCAATCTTTCGGCCAACAGCCATCGTCGTGTTTTTCCCGTTCATAGGTAAGCCTTGGTACATGCCAATTAAACGAACAGATCGAAATAATTCAAGTGGGATCATTTTTCCTAAGGAAGGTCGATCAATTTTCTTTAAATCATCGTATGTAAAAAGTTCCATGAGTAAAATCTCCTTTGCGTTTATATTTTAATTTTTACATAAAGGAATCCCCGTGACCTTGATTTATATCAAGGAGGCAAAAATTAATAGAGGTTATCTTTATTAATAAGAATGATCTAAATGGGACTCGGAAAGGGTAAATGGACGATGGAAAAAAGACTATTCAATCTTGATCAATTTCAGACCTTGATAGTACTAGTGAACGATTTGGGCAAGATTACGTTTGCCAATAAAGCATTTATGGAAAGAAGTGAATATACATCAGAAGAAGTGATAGGAGAGAATGTCCAAACTTTTTTACAGGATTTTAGACCGATTTAAATTTATTAATGATACGCTTGGGCATATGGCGATCTACTCCTTCAAGCGGTTTCTCTTCGATTAAAAAAATCTGCAGGGCAAGGGAATATGGTTGCCAGATTAGGCGGCGACGAGTTTGTATACTAGATACATTGAAAATTGATACCATGATGGATTTTTATAAGTAGAGAAGGGGTGGTAACTAACAAAAATTTAACTTCTTAAAAGGTGGGCATTCACATATAGGGGTGTCTGCCTATTTGTTACACTTTTGCGAAATGTGTAGAGTTTTGTAGATTAATAATGTATGTTAATAAAATATGAATACGTTTGCAAAATACATTTTGTTAAGAAATGGTATGAGGTGATGACATCATGGTAAAGAAGAAATTCTCAATGAAGTCCAGCATTTGGATTGGCTTTATCTCTATTTTAGTCTTATTTTTGGTCAGTACTACCGTCTCATTTATAAACCTTAATAAATTGGAGACATCTCTAAATGATATCTCGAAAAAGGATATTGTGAAGGTGAACACTGTGGGTCAACTGTCGGAGGACATGTCACGTGTCAGACTATTTGTGGCCAAGCATGCTACAGAGGTTGAACAGGACCGTAAAACGATGTCCGAGGACTCCTTGAATAAAGCAGTTAAAAAAGTGGACACCAATATTAAAGTGCTGCGTCCATTACTAGATTCCGAAATGAATCGTGAAAAACTTGATAATTTTGAGAAGGCCTTTAACAAATATGAGGAACTAATTCCCCCTGCCTTGGAACGATCCAGAGCAAATGATATGGCAGGATTTTCGCAAGTTTTTCAAAAAATGGGCGTTATTGGTGAAAGTGCTGTTGCCGAATTGCATCCATTGCAGACGGATATCGTCGAAAAGGCTGGAACAACATCTAAAGATGCCTCTAAATACGCCAGTACCAGTAAAATGTTAATCCTTCTTTTCTTTGCGATTTCATTAGTGGTAAGCGTTGGGGTCGGTTTTATTGTAACAAGAATCATTGGTCGGTCCGTCTTTAAGGTCGTAAAAAATGTTGAAATGACAACCAACTCTGTCACGGAAATCAAAAAGACCATAGATCAAACTGCTGTCAGTGCAAAGGAGTTGGATGAATCGATGGTGAATGCTAACGACTCCGTCAACGAATTGGTCACATCCATTCAGCAAGTGTCTGGCAATACCACAGTGGTTGCTTCAGGGGTGGAGGAAATATCTGCTGCTGTGGAACAAATGGATGCGTCCATTAATTTGGTGGCCGGTAGTGCTGAACAACTTGCGATGGCAGCAGAGGAGTCATCCTCTGCTATTCAAGAAATGATGGCGGCCAGTGTCCAAGTGGCTCAAAATGCAGGTCATGCGGACGCTAAAGTGGAAGAAATATCTGCTGCAATTGAAGAAATGAGCAAATCTATTAAAGGCGTCAGTGAAAATGCTGTTAGCTTGAACCATACGGCAGAGCTAACCTCGGAAACGATTGAGGAAATGGTGGTTTCCATTCAGCAGGTGGCCGGTAGTGCCCATACAGTGAAACAACTCACGAACTCGGTTAAGCAGGATGCGATTAAAGGAACCGTTGCATTGGATGATACATTGAATGGCTTAAAAGAGATTTATCGGGTGTTCAATCAAGCAAGTGAAGCGATGGGGAATCTCGGAAAGAGCTCAGAAGAAATTAGCAGCATTATCGAAGTCATTGATAATATCGCCAATCAAACAAACCTATTGGCACTGAATGCTGCTATTGAGGCGGCGCGTGCTGGCGAACACGGAAAAGGATTTGCTGTTGTGGCCGATGAGGTTCGTAAACTAGCAGAGCGATCGGCAGAAGCAACCAGGGAAATTGCGATGTTAATTAGAGGGATTCAAGGCGAAACGGCTGCGGCCGTCACCTCTATCAAGGAAGGAGCCGATAAAGTAAAGGTCGGCAATCAATTAGCGGATCAAGCAAACCAAGTCATCCGGAAAATCTCAGAAGGGATTATCCAAGTGACCGAGGAAATGGATCAAACCGCTAAAGCAACGGAAGAACAGACCAGAAATGGGGAAATGATCAAACAGGCGGTCGCGAGTGTAAACAAGCAAGCACTTGAGATGACGTATTCCACCCAAGAGCAAGCAATTGCAGCGGAGGAAATCGTCAGAGGTATTATCGAAACGAAAAACCAGGTGCAACAAATCTCGATTGCTACCGCTGAACAGGCGAAGGGCAGTAATGCCATCATAACCGCAGTCGATCATGTCACCACTCAATCCAGCTCGGTTACTAACGCCACGAAGGAACAGGCCCTATCGGCGGAGGAAATCGTTAAAAATATTAATCAGATTAAAGAAATGGTCCAACAAATGATGGTTGCGACAACAGAACAAGTAAGTTACGGTGAGGGCATTGCTTTAGAAGTGGGCAATGTGCGTAAACAAACAGAAGGCCTCAATGCCAGCATCGAGATTCAAACCAAGGAAGTAGACGAGGTCGTAGCGGCTGTAACAGAAGTAAATCATCAAATTGAAAAGTTGAAATAATAGAAGTTTTGCTAAAGCCTCCGTCATTTGTACGGAGGCTTTTTTCTAAAGATGAGGAAGGATACATACATCTACTTTCTAGTTTGTTTTCAAGGAGAAGTAGACATAAAAGGGAACACTCCATCCGTCCAATATATATGGATATTTAGAATATTATGTGTCTCCTTACAGGAATTTGGCAAAAAAGCGAGAATACATAGAAGGAATGCCATAAATTGGTTTGAGCAGCCTAAGGAGGAATCACCTTGACCCATGAACAAATGAATCCCACGATTGAAAAGATAATAGCAAATATTGAAAAGGTTATGATCGGAAAAAGAAATGTCGCAGAATTGAGTCTTGTCGCCCTGCTTGCAGGCGGGCATGTCCTACTTGAAGACGTACCTGGGGTCGGAAAAACGATGATGGTGCGCGCCCTTGCAAAGTCAGTAAATGCGAACTTCCGCAGAATTCAGTTCACTCCAGACCTACTGCCCTCTGATGTGACAGGCGTGTCCATTTATAATCCGAAGGAAATGGAGTTCCAGTTTCGGCCAGGGCCGCTGATGGGAAACATCATTTTGGCGGATGAAATAAACAGAACATCACCGAAGACCCAGTCTGCCCTGTTAGAGGGGATGGAGGAGGCAAGCGTTACAATTGACGGAGTGACCCATAAATTACAGAGGCCCTTCTTTGTCATGGCCACCCAAAACCCAATCGAGTATGAGGGGACCTACCCGCTTCCAGAGGCACAACTGGATCGTTTTTTATTAAAAATGAAAATGGGTTATCCCGATCTGCAGGAAGAAATGGAAGTCCTTAATCGGGCTCAAAAGGAACCCCCAATCGAGGAACTTGCACCGGTTATTCAGCTCGATGGGCTGTTAGCGTTACAACAGGAAATGAAAGAAGTGTTCGTGGATGATACGATTAAACGTTATATAGTTGATATTGTGAATCGGACAAGAGGAAATGGAAGTGTCTATCTTGGGGCAAGTCCGAGGGGCTCCATTGCTCTTATGAAGGCGGCCCAGGCCTATGCCTTTATGTATGGCCGTGACTATGTCCTGCCTGACGACATTCAATATTTAGCACCATTTGTTTTGTCACACCGCATCATCTTGAAATCAGAGGCGAAATTTGAGGGGACTTCGGCAGAGGAAATAGTGAATCGAGTCGTTGCAAGAGTACCAGTACCTGTTCGAAGGCTTGTTAAGTAATGAAGAGTAAAATCTGGATTGCATTCAAAAAAGTATGGAAAATGATCCTATTGCTTGTGTTGATTTTGATTGCTTTCGCGTATGCCATGTTCCAAGGGGGCTTTGTCAGCTGGTTCTTATTCTATAGCTTTCTGCCCTTTGCCGGCTATTGTCTCGCCCTTTCTCTTTATTCCTTAAATGAGCTAGAGGTCACAAGGGTACTTCCAAAAACAGATTATAATGCGGGAGAGGCTTTAAAGGTGATGGTAACTGTTAAGCGGACAAACTCCTTTCCGCTGTTTTATTTACTTCTTGAAGATCAACTAGATGACCGCTTAAAATTTGCTCAGCAACGGAAGAAAGCAAAAGCACTCCTGCTCCCAGGCCGGAAAAAGGAGCTCGCTTATGAATATATCATTGATGAACTGCCACGGGGAGAACACCTTTTTTCTTCCTTAAAAGTAAAAGTAGGTGACCCGCTAGGTTTATTTGAAAAAGAAAAATCCTTCGAAGCCTTAGGGAAAGTCATTGTCTATCCTGCCTATACTGAACTTGTTTATCGCCCATTTGAAAACCAATTTGAGCAAGGCTTAACTGCTTCAAGGGAGCGTGTCCAACGTGATACTTCCATGGCAATTGGGGTAAGGGATTATCAGCCGGGTGACCGTTTTTCTTGGATCAACTGGAAGGCCTCGGCGAAGCGGAACGAAATTATGACGAAGGAATTTGAACAGCGCCAATCCCATGATGTGTTCGTGGTCATGGACTGTGTTCCTGATCCACATTCTGAAGCAGTGGTTTCCTTTACGGCGTCTCTTGTTCGGGCCATTTTAAAAAAAGGCGCACAGACAGGACTGTTAACCTTTAGCAACGAACGGACTGCCTTTCCTATTAGTGGCGGGGAACAACAGTTAAGACAACTTTTCTATCATCTGGCAAAAATAGAGGCGAAGTGTGGCCGGCCCTTTGAAAAGGTGTTGGAGACGGAGGGGCTCTTCATCCAACAAACGATCTCCTTTATGCTTGTCACGGCTCAATTAACAAAGCCGTTGATTGAAAAAGCAAGTTTTCTTGGGCAAAAGAAAGGTTCAATTACTCTTTTTCTCATCAAGAGTCATCAGGAAGCACCATCTGCAGATGAGCATTCGCTCCTAGCCATTGCCGCTGCTCGTGGTGTTCGAATTGTCATGGTCCATGAGGGAGACTATCATGCAGCCTTCTCGGAGGTGAGTTTACGGTAATGAAAAGGAATCTTCCTTCGTTTCTTTTATATTTACTTAGTTTTCTTCTTTTATGGGAATGGTTAAGACCGATTGAACAGTTAACAGATACGAATAATCTGGAAACGTTTATTGCGTTCATGTTGATCTCGTTTGCCTGTTCTTTTTTTAAGATCAAACGCATTTGGAAGATTATCATAAAACTGTTCTATATTTTGTTTTTTATTAATCGGCTTCATTATGAAGAAGGGTTTTTTCAGCTTGGATGGATAATGTCATTTTTTATGGATATTGCCGATAATGTGGAGCTCGTCTGGAGCAGGCAGTGGACTGAACTATCTAATGGGTTTCGCACCTTTTTGTTTTTCATCTTGCTGTGGTTAATGGTGTACTTAATAGAATATTGGCTCTTAAATCGACAGCGGATCTTTATTTTTTTCTTTATGACGTTGGTGTACATTACCGTATTGGATACCTTTACTCCCTATAGTGCAAAAGCGGCTATTGTACGCACCGTTGTCGTTGGTTTTACGATTATGGGGATGCTGACGTTTTATCGAATGCTCCAAAAGGAAAATGTGAAGGTTGATTCTTCTTTCATTCGTAAATGGATGGTCCCGCTGGTCGGGATGATTGTTTTTAGTGTGTTAGTTGGCATGATTGCTCCTAAAGCGGATCCAATTTGGCCTGACCCTGTTCCGTATATAACTGCAAATAATGACGAAGTTGACAATAGTGCAGGACTGCATCGAATCGGATACGGAACCAATGATGCGAACCTAGGTGGTCCGTTTATTGGGGATGACAAATCCGTCTTTGTTTATGAGGGCAGTGGGAAAAATTATTGGAAGATGGAGACAAAGGATGTTTACACTGGCAAGGGCTGGCTTGTTTCAGGAGCAAATTCAGAGCGGACCGTCTTAACTGAAGAGGACATTGTCCCTGTTGAACCAGCTGCTGATAGCGTGGCGACTGTTAAGAAAACAGCGCGTGTCATTCTAAATGGAAGCTATAATTTTAATTATTTTATGTATCCGGCCGGGGTTAGCAAAATCATGAAGGTGCAGCCGTCGACCGCCAATGGAAATCAATTGGAATTTGAGGCGACAAACGAGCGAATTAGCTATTATAATGGCGACCAAAAGCCGGTAGTACCTTCATTTTTTTCAGTGGAGTTTGACAGTCCGCAATATAACGTCACAGATTTAATGGTGACAACGGAATTTCCTCCAGAAATGAACCCTGATTACGTGGAAAAATATACAGTACTGCCCGAGAATTTACCGGCGCGTGTGAAGGAACTGGCTGAAGAAATCACTGCTGGAAAGACAAATTGGTTTGATAAGGCAAAAGCCGTGGAAAGATATTTTAGTAATAGCGGGTATACCTATGATCAAAAAGATGTTGCTGTACCTGGAGAAAATGATGATTACGTTGATCAGTTTTTATTTGATACGAAGCGAGGCTATTGCGATAATTTTTCCACTTCAATGGCTGTTTTGCTACGGACGCTTGGTATTCCCACCCGCTGGGTAAAAGGATATAATGGCGGCGATTTTCAGGCATATAGTGAAGGGGACCCCTCGACGCAAATGTATGAAGTGACAAATAATAATGCCCACTCCTGGGTTGAGGTCTTTTTTCCCAATCAAGGCTGGGTTCCATTTGAACCGACGAAGGGTTTCACCAATGACGTTTCGATTAATTACCAAATGGATGGCGATTCGTCAGGGAATAGTCAGGTCACGCCACCGGCAAATGTGAAAAAGCCTCAACAGGAGGAAGCGGATGAAACCGCACCAAAGCCTGAAGCGAAAAAAGATATGGGTGGAAAGGCATTCTGGACAAATGCCGCCAATCATTGGAAACTAATCGTACTGATTTTCATCCTCTTAGCTGGAAGTGGCGCTATTCTTTATCGATATCGTGGAAAATGGGCACCCTATGGGATATTGCTACATTACAAATTTAAGAAAAAGGATGAAAGTCTCGAGTCGGCCTATTTGATTTTACTGAATCAACTAGACCGCTATGGTTTAAAGCGCAAGGAACATCAAACCCTGCGCAACTATGCCCAATATATTGATACGTTCTTTTCCACCCGCGAGATGACGAAACTTACGACTCTTTATGAACAATCGATGTATCGTCAGAGTCTTCCATTGGGAACTTGGAAAGAGTCGAGTGAATTATGGGAAAATTTAATAAAAAAAACAATTGCTTGACCAGAAAAACAACCTATTGGTACAATGTGTAGTAATTTAATAGGTGCGTAACATACCTTCATATATCCTCGAAAATAGGGTTCGAGAGTCTCTACCGGGTCGCCGTAAAAGGCCTGACTATGAAGGCAGAATTTTTTTCTGTAAGTGGTGTTTTAAAAGGAAACTAGAATTCTGCCTTCCTACTGTTAGGGGGGAGAACTCTAGTTTTTTTTATTTTGCTTTAAATTTTTAATTGTAGTAAAAACTAAATTAACATTAGAAAAGTTGAGGTGGCTGCTTTGACAGAAATGCAAGATATGATTGTTGTTTTAGACTTTGGAAGCCAATATAATCAGTTGATTACCCGTCGAATTCGGGAATTCGGTGTATACAGTGAACTTCATCCGCATACGATTACAGCAGAGGAAATCCGTAAACTGAATCCGAAGGGGATTATTTTTTCAGGCGGTCCGAATAGTGTCTATGATGAAAATTCGTTCCGTTGTGATGAGGAAATTTTTGAAATGGGCCTGCCGATCCTCGGTATTTGCTACGGCATGCAGTTAATGACGGTTCACTTTAATGGAAAAGTGGAAAAGGCGAAGCAACGTGAATATGGAAAGGCAACGATGACGACGCAACATCAATCCGCGCTTTTGGCAGATATGCCTTCAGAGCAGACGGTTTGGATGAGTCATGGCGACCTTGTGGTAGAAGCACCAGCAGGATTTACTGTCGATGCGACAAATCCATCCTGCCCGATTGCGGCAATGAGTGATGAAGCGCGCAAGCTTTACGCTGTCCAATTCCACCCAGAAGTACGTCATTCTGTCTATGGAAACGAACTGCTTAAGAATTTTGTCTTCAATGTTTGTGAATGTAGCGGCGATTGGTCGATGGGGAACTTTATTGAAATGGAAATGGCCAAGATTCGTGAACAGGTTGGGACAAAGAAGGTTCTCTGTGCCCTAAGTGGCGGAGTGGATTCTTCCGTTGTTGCGGTTTTAATTCATAAGGCAATTGGCGATCAATTAACTTGTATTTTTGTCGATCACGGCTTACTCCGAAAAAATGAAGCAGACAGCGTTATGAAAACTTTCTCTGAAGGGTTCCATATGAATGTCATTAAGGTCGATGCTAAAGACCGCTTCATGTCTAAATTAGAGGGAGTATCAGATCCAGAGAAAAAACGAAAAATTATCGGTAATGAATTTATATACGTGTTTGATGATGAGGCGAAGAAGCTGGAAGGTATTGAGTTTTTAGCACAAGGAACGCTTTATACTGATATCATCGAAAGTGGAACAGCAACTGCTCAAACAATTAAGTCTCACCATAATGTCGGCGGTTTGCCGGAAGACATGCAGTTTACATTGATTGAACCATTGAACACACTATTTAAGGATGAAGTCCGAGCTCTCGGGACGGAGCTAGGTATTCCAGATGATATCGTTTGGAGACAGCCGTTCCCAGGTCCAGGTCTTGGCATCCGTGTGCTTGGTGCGATCTCAGAGGATAAGCTTGAAATTGTCCGTGAATCCGATTGGATTTTACGTGAGGAAATTAAAAAGGCCGGACTTGATCGGGAAATTTGGCAATACTTTACGGTGTTGCCGGATATTCGCAGTGTTGGGGTCATGGGAGATACTCGGACGTATGATTATACAATTGGTATCCGTGCGGTTACGTCGATTGACGGTATGACTTCCGACTGGGCACGAATCCCGTGGGATGTATTGGAAGTGATCTCTACGCGCATTGTCAATGAGGTAGCGCATGTCAACCGCGTCGTCTATGACATTACGAGCAAACCACCAGCAACGATTGAATGGGAATAGGCTGCAGAAACGATAGATTTACCCTTAAATACGAACGATGTTATATTTTCTTATAACATCGTTCGTATTTTGTGTTTACAAGCTGTACTTTACCTGTTAATATAAATATGTGTTAAGGGAATTATATAATTGCATCGTATAATGTTGGGAATATGGCCCAAAAGTTTCTACCGAGCTACCGTAAATAGCTTGACTACGAGGCAGTGTTATTAATAAAAGAGGTGTCATCTTCCCTCTATTTAGTACACAGCCTAAAGTCAGACGCTCCGGTAGCAAATACCAGAGCGTTTTTTGCGTTACTAAGATCGATTTTTAGGGGGAAGAAAAGACATGCAGAAATATTTTGAGTTTGAAAAACATGGGACGAATTATCGCCGTGAATTTATTGGAGGAATCACCACCTTCTTGGCAATGGCTTATATATTGGTGGTCAACCCATTAACCTTATCACTTGCTTCCGTAACAGATTATCCAGATGCCTTAAGAATGGATTACGGTGCGGTATTTGTGGCAACTGCTTTGGCATCTGCCCTTGGCTCGCTTGTCATGGGACTGCTTGGAAAGTATCCCTTGGCGTTAGCACCTGGAATGGGATTGAATGCTTTCTTTGCTTACACGGTTGTTTTAGGCAGTGGAATTCCTTGGCAGCATGCCCTTGGTGCCGTTTTAATCTCCGGGGTATTTTTCTTCTTATTAACACTTACAGGCCTTCGTGAAAAAATTATTAATGCTATTCCAATTGATTTAAAACATGCAGTTGGTGCAGGTATTGGTTTGTTTATCACGTTTGTTGGCTTACAGAATGCGAAGATTATTGTGAATAACGATGCAACCCTTGTTGGATTAGGTGATCTAACTGCAGGACCAACCCTTCTTGCCATTTTCGGTATTGTCGTAACGGTTATTATGATGACAAGAGGTATTAATGGGGCTGTCTTTTACGGGATGGTGGTAACTGTTATTGTCGGTATTATTTTCAAGCAAATTGATATGCCGCATCAAGTAGTTGATTCTGTTCCAAGTTTGGCACCAACCTTTGGAGAAGCCTTTAGCTCCTTTGGAGACAGTTCTTTTTACACGACATCCATGCTCGGCATTATCTTAACCTTCTTATTTGTTGATTTCTTTGATAATGCCGGCACACTTGTGGCTGTAGCGAACCAAGCGGGAATTATGAAGGACAATAAGCTGCCTCGTGCAGGACGTGCATTAATTTCTGATTCAATCGCAACAACAGTTGGGGCGGTTCTAGGTACATCGACCACGACCTCTTACATTGAGTCTTCTGCAGGGGTTGCGGCGGGCGCGAGAACAGGATTTGCATCGTTAGTAACAGCAGGACTTTTTATCTTATCGATCTTTTTCTTTCCGTTATTATCTGTTGTAACTTCACCTGTAACCGCACCGGCGTTAATCATTGTCGGCGTGTTGATGGTTTCTTCTTTAGGGAAAATAGACTGGAAAAAATTTGAGATTGCTGTTCCGGCGTTCTTAACCATGATTGCAATGCCGTTATCATACAGCATTGCTACAGGGATTGCAGTTGGTTTTATCTTTTACCCAATTACAATGATTGTAAAAGGGCGGATAAAAGAAATTAACCCAATCATGTATTTCTTCTTTGTCATTTTTGTTCTATACTTTATCTTCTTAAAATAATATATGGTAGGGAACTAACCCTAACTCGAGGGAACTGTGTTGATCAATCACAGTTCCCTTTTTCTTTTTATATCTCCCCTAAGCCATTCCATTTAAAATGACTAAACCAAAAGATTGACAAAAATAAGACAGTTAGCTTAATTTTCTTACTTTTTGAACAATACAATTGTATGATGGTGGGTGAAGGAAAAGATTGGAATGGGAGTGGGTACGAATGAGTATGCTGACCGTTCAAGATTTGCAGAAAAGCTTTGGGAAATTTGAGGCTGTCAAGGGTGTTTCGTTTACGGTAGAAAAAGGGGAGTCGTTTGGATTACTTGGGCCAAACGGAGCGGGGAAGTCGACCATGATTAATATGATTACCGGATTGTATCCGCCAACCTCGGGGGAAATTCATATGAAAGACATCGACGTGATTAAAAGCCCAAAGCAGGCACAAAAATGGATTGGGGTTGTCCCTCAGGAGATTGCTCTGTATCAGTCAATGTCAGCGCGAGAAAATCTCAGGTTTTGGGGTAGAATGTATGATTTATCTGGTAACTCACTTGAGAAAAGTATCGATCAAGTACTTGAAATTATCGGGTTGACGGAGCGGGCCAAGGACAAGGTAGAGACATTTTCAGGAGGAATGAAACGGCGAGTGAACATCGGTGCAGCGATTTTACATAAACCGGAATTATTAATTATGGATGAGCCGACCGTCGGAATTGATCCACAATCAAGAAACCACATTTTAGAGACTGTCAAGCGTTTAAACAGTGAAGGGATGACGATCATTTATACAAGTCATTATATGGAAGAAGTTGAATACCTTTGTGAACGGATTGGGATTGTTGACTACGGTCAATTAATTGCTTCTGGTACTTTACGTGAGTTAAGAGAGTCAATTGGCGACCATTCACGGATTTTCCTAACGATTGAAAAAGATCACCTAAGTGAGGAGAAGCTCACCAAATCACTATTAGGATTTTTTCCAGAAAAGAATTTCGAACTTCAAGATCATCAAGTTATGGTATTTCATAAGGAGCCGCAATTAATATTAAGTGATTTTATTCAGTTGGTGACCCAAACGGGCACAAAGATAACCTCCGTAAATATCGTGGAACCAAATCTGGAGAGTGTCTTTTTACATCTAACTGGACGAAAATTACGGGATTAGGAGGGGGAAATCATGAAGTTTTGGTGGCTTTCATGGAAGGATTTACTTCTAATCGTTAGAGATAAAAAAGCCCTATTAACACTGATTTTAATGCCACTCCTTTTAATTGCGATTCTCGGTTCAGCCTTTGGAGATATGATGAAGGAAGAGGAAACCATCTCGATTGAGAAATTCACGCTAGGGGTAGTTAATTTAGATCAAGGGCCACTAAGTCAAGTACTAACAGACGATGTCCTTTCAAAAAAATTATCCAAGCAAATTAAAGTGAAATATTATCAAGAAGATGAACTCTACAGCAGAATAAAAAATCACAAACTTGAAGTCGGCATTATCATTGCCAAAGACTTCAGCCAAGCCTTGATGAACGGAAATGGTACAAAAGTGAAACTCATATCGGTGCCTGACACCGTTATTAAGTCAACCATCGTGCAAAACGTACTTGAACAGTTTTCTCGATCGATTCCAATCGAAGCGGCTGTTTCCCAAATAGCACAACCGGTTCAGGGTGGAGAACAAAATTCTTTTGTCCAAGAGGGATATGGCGAAAATGATCTCCTAAAGGAGACGACTGTGGATGCAAAAACCATCCCTGTTAGCTCGTTTCAATATTATGCTGCAGCGATGGGTGTCATGTTTTTGCTTATGACGGTTGTTCAAGGAGTTTCGATGATGATCCTCGAGAAAGAACAAGAGGTGTTTAAACGTCTGTTGTTGACAAACCTAACGTACCCGAATTATCTCCTCGGCAAATTGCTGGGATTAATCATTCTTTGTTTAATGCAAGCTAGCATCATTATTGTTGGCACAAGCCTCATTTTTGGGGTCGATTGGGGGGAATCCCTTTCCGGAATTATGTTGCTAACATTTGCCTTCGTCGTGAATGCTTGCGGTCTTGGTGTACTAGCTGGTTCATTCATCAAGACGGAAAAGGCTTTTAATGTGGCGGGTATGTTTGGTACACAGATCATGGCAGCACTAGGAGGTAGCATGGCGCCATTGTATATTTTTCCGGATTGGGTCGTTTTTGTGACCAAAATATTACCGAATGGTCTTGCCTTGCAAACGTATTTGAAGCTAATGTCAGGTGCTGCGGTTTCTGACATTCTACCTGCGTTTGCTGGATCGATTGTCCTTGGTATTGCTTTCTTTTCGATCGGCTTATTTCGCCTTTCACTAGAAAGGAGGGGTAAATATGCTTAAAATTTGGACGATTATTTCCATACGCTTAAAAGAATTCTTTAAATCCCCTGGTTCACTCGTACTCATGTTTGTTATGCCAGCATTGTTTAGCTGGATCTTTGGTGGAATTGCAGTGAATTCAGAACAAAGCAAACCACTCGTCAACATTGTTCTTAAAGGAGATTCAAAGGTAAACACAGAAATAGTTAAGCTTTTGAAAAAGGATGACCATTTCGAATGGAAAATGGAATCCCGATCTCAAGCGGAAAAAAATGTGGCCGAACAAGATGCATTGGCTGCGGTGGTTCTACCCGCAGATATTGGGGAAAGAGTCCGAGTGAAGAAGCCAATATTTGATGTAATAGTTCAACGGAAATCGGAAGATTATTTAGCGCTTTCCGGGTTTTTAGAGGGAACAGCTGCGTTGGTGGTACAGTCCTATCAAGCCACCCTTCAATTTGAAGATGAGGCGTTTCCTCAGGTGTTGGCAGCCATCACAACAAGTAAGGGTGTGACGGTTGAAAAGCAAATGATCCAAAAGGATACGAATAACCTAGTGGAAATAAATTTACTGTTCGTTGGTTTTGCAATTATGTTTATGATGTTTGGACTTTCAGGTGCGGCATCCACAATTCTTGATGAACGTATCGGTGGTACATGGGGTAGAATGATGGTTTCACCGGCAAGTAAACTTCAAATTAGTTTAGGCTATCTGCTGGCCTATTTTTGTATGGGGTGGATTCAGCTTGCAGTGCTGATGACCACGATGAACCTACTGTTTTCAACTACTTGGGGAAAATTGCTTTATTTTATCCCATTCGCCTCGCTTGTGATCTTGTGTGTAGTTGGCTTTGGGCTGATGATTGCTGGAATTGTCAAAACGAAGCAGCAGGCATCGGCGATCAGTGCTGTTTTAATTGTCAGTACTTGTATGCTCGGCGGCGTGTATTGGCCAATTGATGTGGTCCCAGAAGTTATGCAAAAAATTGCTTTAGCTGTGCCGCAAACTTGGGCGATGGCAGGCTTTAAAGAAATAATTAGTGGTAGCCTCCATACTGGAACGTTAATGAAAGACTTAGCTGCGCTTTTAGGATTCACCATTTTGTTCATGTTCGTGGGATTTAGAGGAATAAAATTCGAATAATTTCTTGCTATAAGTCAGAAATGTGTCGATCTTTGTCGTTGACTTCCTGATTCACCTCTTATAACATAAAATTACAAATTGATATGAAGGTAGAAATGGGGGTTAGGGTTTGGCAAACTTACTAATTGATAAAGTGTTGAATAATAATGTATTAATCGCTGAACACCCTTCCTATGAAGAAGTTGTTTTAATTGGTAAAGGTATTGGGTTCAATCGGAAACAAGGGGACTTTATCGATATTGATGCAGTCGAAAAGTTGTTTGTATTGAAAAATGAGAAAGAACAAGAGAACTACATTAAACTGCTTCCATTTATTGATAATGATTACCTAGAAGTTATTATCTCAGCCATTGACTTAATTAAACAACGAACACACAGTTTAAATGAACATATTCATGTCGCCCTAACAGATCACTTAATGTTTGCCCTGACCAGAGCCTCGCAAGGAATGGAAATGAGGAACCCTTTTTTAATTGAGACGAAGGCGCTTTATCGACATGAGTATGAAATAGCAACAGCCGTGGTTGAACATATTAAAGAAAAAACAGGAATTGGCCTTCCTGTCGGGGAGATTGGCTTTATAGCTCTGCATATCCATAGTTCGATCACCAACAAGAACTTATCGGATGTAAATCAACATTCACAGCTAGTTAGCAGGCTAGTGGAAATGGTTGAGGAACAGTTTGAATTTGAGATGGATAAAGAAAGTATCGATTATATGAGGATTGTTCGCCATCTACACTTTGCCATTGATCGGGTCATGAAAGGTGAAAAAGTAGCAGAACCAGAAAAAATTGCTTCCCTATTGAAAGTTGAATATCCAGTGTGCTATAATCTCGCATGGAAGCTCATTAAAGTAATGCAACAAACTTTAAAAAAGAAAGTCTTTGATGCAGAAGCGGTTTATCTAACGATGCACTTACAAAGACTTCAAAACAAATTTAAATAGCTATTATATTTATTTTGCGTGTTACTGATTCGATCAGGCATGAGTGAAAAGTATTAATTGAAATGAAGTTTTAGGGATAGTCTATACCTATACCTATAGCTTCAATCAATTAAACTTTTACTCATGTCTTTTTTGTTGGAATTTTTTCTTAATAATGTAAACGCTTTGTGAGCTAAATAAATTAGGAGGTCAAAAATTATGTTTAAAAATGCATTTGGTACTTTGCAAAAAGTCGGTAAAGCATTGATGCTACCGGTAGCGCTTTTACCAGCAGCAGGTATTTTGCTTGCATTAGGAGCTGCGCTAGTAAATCCCGCTCTTATTGACTTAGCGCCATTCTTAGATAACAGTAGCGTTGAAATGGTTGCCAACGTTATGAAAAATGCCGGGGATATAGTCTTCGGAAATCTTCCGCTTCTATTTGCGGTGGGGGTAGCGATTGGTTTAGCTGGTGGAGAAGGTACAGCTGGATTAGCAGCCATTATTGGATACCTAATTATGAATGTAACGATGGGTACAGTTTTAGGTATTGATGCAAAAGAAATTAATGGTACTAATTACGTAAGTGTACTTGGAGTCCCTACACTTCAAACGGGAGTGTTTGGAGGGATTATTGTTGGTATTGTTGCCGCAAGTCTATACAATAAGTTCTTTGAAATTGAATTACCATCTTATTTAGGCTTCTTTGCTGGAAAACGTTTTGTTCCGATTGTTACTGCTGGAACTGCGATTATCTTAGGATTAATCATGTTAGTTATTTGGCCGCCTATCCAATCTGGATTGAATGCATTCTCAAACAACATGGTTAATGCAAATTTAACACTTTCAGCATTTGTATTCGGTGTGATTGAACGTTCATTAATTCCATTCGGATTACACCATATTTTCTATTCACCATTTTGGTTTGAATTTGGCAGTTATACAAATAAAGCGGGTCAAGTTATCCATGGTGACCAGCATATCTTTATGGCTCAGATTTCTGACCACGTGAAAAACCTAACTGCTGGTACATTTATGACTGGTAAATTCCCATTCATGATGTTTGGTCTACCAGCTGCAGCATTAGCGATTTATCATGAAGCAAGACCTGAAAAGAAAATTTTTGTTGGGGGATTAATGGCATCTGCTGCCTTAACATCTTTCCTAACAGGTATCACAGAACCAATTGAATTCTCATTCTTGTTCGTAGCTCCAATCCTATTCGGTATTCACGCAGTCTTCGCTGGTTTATCGTTCATGGTCATGCAGCTATTAGATGTTAAAATCGGTATGACGTTCTCTGGTGGATTAATCGATTATATCCTATTTGGATTAATCAACCCACAAACACACGCATGGATCGTTATTCCAGTAGGTTTAGCCTTTGCGGTTATTTATTACTTCGGATTCCGCTTTGCGATTCGCAAGTTTAACTTGAAAACGCCAGGTCGTGAAATTGAAGAAGAAGAAGATCAAGCGTCAACAGGTAAAGGCAATTCAGGCGATTTAGCTGCCAATATTTTAGATGCTATGGGTGGTAAGGAAAATATTGCAAACCTTGATGCGTGTATTACTCGTCTGCGTGTAACGGTTAACGATATTAAAAATGTCGATAAAGCTCAATTGAAAAAATTAGGCGCGGCTGGTGTGCTTGAAGTAGGTAACAATATTCAAGCAATCTTCGGGCCGCGTTCAGAAACAATTAAGGGCCAAATGAAAGACGTCATGTCTGGAAAACGTCCTCGTACGGCTCCTGTTGCTACAACTGAAGCAACTGAAGAAACTGAAGCGACGAACACTGAAGCATTACAAAGTGCACGTGCAAACGAAGTTTTTGCAGCACCGCTAAAAGGTGAATTAAAGCCAATTACTGAAGTACCGGATCAAGTATTTGCCGGCAAAATGATGGGTGACGGATTCGCGATTGTACCAGCCGAAGGTATGGTAGTCTCACCGGTGGACGGAAAGATTGTTAACTTATTCCCAACCAAACATGCAATTGGTGTCTTGTCTGATACTGGACTTGAAATCCTTATCCATGTTGGTATTGACACGGTTAATTTAAAAGGCGAAGGTTTTGAAACCTTAGTTACCGAAAATCAAATCGTCGAACAAGGACAACCTTTATTGAAGTTTGACATTAATTACATTAAAGAACATGCAACTTCTACAATCACTCCGATTGTTTTCACGAATTTAGCAGAAGGTGAAAAAGTTGTGATTGAAAAACAAGGTCAAGTTAATTTGAAGCAAGAAGGAATTATTAAGATCACGAAATAAGGGTGAGCTGGTCAAGTAGCAACAAATTTTGTTGTGATGATCAATCAATGTAAAAGTAAGGAGCGAATTCGAATGTGAATTTGCTCTTTATTTTTTTTCAAAGGCTCTGTTAATACCTGTTGATTTCCACTCCAAGTGATAAGGTGTATAAAGAAATGAATTTTAATAAAAAGACATAAAAACTATTGACGGTTTTGTATTCATGCTGTAATATTGTAAAAGTCGTCACTGAGACGGCAAACATCATAAGAAAAAAGTTGTTGACTTTCAGTTGATAACTTGATATGATAATAAAGTCGCTTTTGGGTGACTGAGACATTTGTT